>NZ_JBHXMN010000021.1:0-102783 GCF_042720495.1 Nocardia sp. NPDC058480
TAGTCTCGAGCGCTAACCGGCGGCCCCTTGGGGCCGCGGACACGCGCGCGCCAGCGCGCCAATAAACACAGCGTCAAACCTGCCTGGGACTACCAAACCCTGTGGCCATGCCCTACAACCGTCCTGGCACTACCAAGCCCTGTGGCTATGCCCTACAACCGTCCTGGCACCACCAAAACCCGTAGGCACCCCTACAAGCCCCGGGACCACAAACCCCTAAGCCTGCAGGATGAGGTTCGTCAACGCCCGCACACCAACAGCCAAAGCCCGCTCGTCGATATCGAACGTCGGCTGATGCAGGTCCAGTTGCTCACCGACGCCCGACCAAACTCCCAACCTGCCCATAGCGCCGGGTGCCTCTTCCAGGTACCAGGAGAAGTCCTCGCCACCGCCGGACTGCGGTGTGTCGGCGAGGGCGTCCTCGCCCATGGCCAGCACCGCGTCCTCGAACATCAGGGCCGAGGTCGGATCGTTGACCACCGGCGGCACACCGCGCTTGTAGTTGAGCTGGTAACGCACCCCGGTCGGCGCGAGTAACCCGTCGACGATCTCGCGGACCAGCGGTTCCAGCAGCAGCCAGGTGGCGTGATCGCCGGTGCGGACCGTGCCGGTGAGCATGCCCGTCTGCGGAATCGCATTGGGCGCCTTGCCCGCACTCACCGCACCCCAGACCATGACGGTGCTGGTGCGCGGGTCAACGCGTCGACTCAGCAGCCCGGGCAACCCCGTGATGACAGTTCCGATCGCGTAGACCAGGTCACTGGTCAGATGCGGCCGCGAGGTATGCCCACCGGGCGAATCGAGCACCAACTCGACCGTGTCGGCCGCCGATGTGATGGCGCCGGTCCGCAAACCGACCTTGCCGACCTCGAGGCGCGGATCGCAATGCAGCGCGAAGATCCGGTCCACCCCGGTCATCCCACCGGCCGCGACCACGTCGAGCGCACCGCCCGGCATCACTTCCTCGGCGGGCTGGAACACCAGCCGCACCCCCACCGGCAGCTTGTCCTCGGCCTCGGCGAGCGCGAGACCGGCACCGAGCAGCACGGTGGTGTGCGCGTCGTGCCCGCAGGCATGCGACACACCGGGCACGGTCGAGGCGAAGGTCAGGCCGGTGAATTCCTGCATCGGCAGCGCGTCCATATCGGCGCGCAGAGCGATGCGCGGACGATCGGTTGGGCCGAAGTCGCAGATCAAGCCGGTGCCGCCCGGCAGTACTTCCCAGCTCAGCCCGGCCTTGGTGAGCCAGCCCGACACGAACTCGGTGGTGGCGAACTCGGCACGGGACAACTCGGGGTTGGCGTGGATGTGCCTGCGCCATTGCACCAGGTCACCGGTGTGCTCGGCCAGCCATGCGTCGACGATCTCGGTTCCCGACATCAGAGTTGGTTCGGTGTCCGGCGTGGTCGGACACGCTGCGGTCTCGCGTGCCATCGAGTGGGTACCCACACCCATCGATAGCGCGTCGGAGCCTGCGCGTGCGGTGCCCGGATGGCCGGAAATGGTCACCGAATGTCCTCCTGTCGTTCGATCAGCTGTTGCAACAACCTGTCCCTGTGTACTTCATCGCCCGCCACGGCGACAGCGGTACGTGCCAATGCCAGCGCGCCGTCGAGCACCGCCCGGTCCGCCGAGGCGTTCACCGCGGCGGCGGCGAACGCCGGCTGATGGGTCGCCGCGCCGCCCGCATCGATGCCGATCACCGGGTGGATGCCGGGGATGACGTTGGTGACGTTGCCCATGTCGGTGCTCCCGAGCGGCCGCAGCACCTCGAGCTCGGGCGCGATCGGCGTCCGTCCCAATCCGGTGATCTGCGCGCGGTAGGCAGCGGAAAGAACCGGATCGGGGGTGAGCTCGGTATAGGTGGGCGCGAGCGTCCGTATGTCGTGGGTGCAGCCGGTCGCCAGGGCGCCCGCTTCGAAACACGCCTTCGCTCGGCGCATCAGGTCGTCGAGGGAGCCGGAATCGGCCGCGCGGAGGTAGTACAGCAACTCCGCACGTCCGGGCACGATGTTGGGGGCTACGCCACCGTCGGACACTATACCGTGCAGCTGCTGACCAGGTCGCAGATGCTGGCGTAGCAAGCCGACGGCAACCTGGGTCAGGGTCACCGCGTCGCCCGCGTTGCGGCCCAGTTCGGGCGCGGCGCTGGCATGCGCCTCACGGCCGTGGAAGACGATGGCGAGGTCGGCCAGCGCCAGCGAACGCGCGCCGACGATATCGCCGGGACCCGGGTGGACCATCATCGCCATCGCGATGTCGTCGAAGGCGCCCGCTTCCAGCATGAGCACCTTGCCGCCGCCGCTCTCCTCCGCGGGCGTGCCGAGCACGACCACGGTCAGGCCGAGCGCGTCGGCCACCGCGGCCAGCCCGATGGCCGCGCCGACGGCCGACGCGGCGATGATGTTGTGCCCGCAGGCGTGCCCGATCTCGGGCAGCGCGTCGTATTCGGCGCAGATGCCGACGGTGAGCGGGCCGCTGCCGTAGACGGCACGAAAGGCCGTCGGCAGCCCGGCGACGCCCGTGGTAACGGCGAATCCGCGCTCGACCAGCGGCGCGAGGACCTTCGCGACGCTACGCGTTTCGGCGAAGGCCAGCTCGGGTTCGGCGTGAATCGCGTGCGAGAGCCCGATCAGCTCGTCCGAGGCCGCCACAATCGCGGAGTCGGAGGCGGTGGCTGTGAGTTCGCCGGTGCGCGAGGGTGCCATACCCCCAGTCTTGCATCAGTGCACGACAGCGGCGCACCGGCGAGCGCGGTCAGTTGCCGAAGGGAAGGTTCTCCGGGGTGACCGGGGTGGCCAGCGCGGCGAGGGTCTCGGCGTGCAGCGCGGTCTTGATGATCGGGGTGATCGGCTTGCGCAGGCTGGTCAGCGCGGCGGCGCGCGCGATCGCGGCGGGCAGCACCTCGTCGGCGTCGGCCTTGGCGTCGGCGATGCCGGCGGCGATGGCCTCGTCCGCACCGAAGCGGTGGCCGGTGGTCATCGCCTGGACGCACACCTGGTTGCTCAGGCGACCCTTCAGCAAGCCGTTCATGCCGATGGTGAACGGCATGCCGAGGTGCACCTCGGGCAGCGACCAGAAGCCGCGGTCACCGCGCATCACCCGGAAGTCGTGGGAGGTGGCCAGCATGGCGCCCGCGCCGAACGCGTGGCCGTTGACCGCGGCGACCGTCGGCATCGGGAAGGTCAGCAGGCGGGTATAGAGGGAGTGCACCCGGTCGAGGTAGCCGTGGACCTTGTCGAGGTTGCCGAAGACGTAATCGGTGTCGAGGCCGTTGCTGTAGTACTTGCCGGTCGCGACGGTGACCAGCGCGGCAGCGCCCTCGGACTCCTCGACCTTGTCGAGTGCGGCGTGGAAGGCATCGATCCAGTCCGGCGAGAAACGGTTCTCGTTGTCGGTCTCACCCTCGTTGCCGAGGTACAGGACGAAAACATCACCAGAGCGCTCCAAATACGGCATGCAGGGAGAATAAACCGCGACGGCAGGCGTACCTACTCGCGGGTACGACACGCAAGAGCCCGATCGTGGCCCAGCTACGGTCGCCTGGGCCGGGGACACCCATGCGGCTCAGGCGTACCTCCGCCTTCGCTGCGACCATGCGCGACTGAGGATCGCTGCGCGCCTGCGCCCTTTAGACTTCGCTCATGACTGCCGAACAGGCCGCTGCGGCGATTGCCGAACGTACGGGAGTGCCGCGTCATCGCGTGGCCGTGGTGCTCGGATCGGGGTGGCAGGAGGCAGCAGCCGAGATCGGCGCGCCGCATGCCTCGATCCCCATGACGGAGCTACCCGGCTTCGGTAAACCCAGCGCGCAGGGTCACGGCGGCATAGTGCATTCGGTCACCGTGAACGAGAACAATGTGCTGCTGTTGATGGGTCGTCAGCACCTGTACGAGGGCTACACACCCCAGCAGGTGGTGCATCCGGTGACCACGGCGATCGCGGCGGGCGCCGAGATCGTGCTGCTCACCAATGCCGCGGGTGGACTCAGGGCGGGTCTGGCTGTGGGCGAGCCGGTGCTGATCGCCGACCACATCAACCTCACCGCGCGCACCCCGCTGGTAGGTGCACGGTTCGTCGACCTGGTCGATGCCTGGGATCCCGAATTGCGGGCGCTGACAAGGGAAATCGACCCGAGCCTGACCGAAGGTGTGTACGCCGGACTCACCGGACCGCAGTACGAGACGCCTGCCGAGATCCGCATGCTCGCGACCATCGGCGCCGATCTGGTCGGCATGTCGACGGTGCTCGAGGCGATCGAGGCGCGTTCGCTCGGCGCGAAGGTGCTCGGCATCTCGCTGGTCACCAATATGGCCGCGGGCGTTACCGGGGAACATCTTTCGCACGCCGAGGTGCTGGCCGAAGGGCAGGCCGCGGCGCCCCGGCTCGGCAAGCTACTGCGCGGCATTCTGGAGCGCGTGTAGATGCTGCGCTTCGGGACCGCAGGCCTGCGTGGACCGTTGCGCGAAGGCCCCGACGGTATGAACGTGACGACGGTGTCGCGGGCTACGGCCGGGCTGGCCGGCTGGTTACGTGAGCGGTGCCTCGGCGGCGGAGCGGTGGTGGTCGGGCGCGATGCGCGGCACGGCTCTGCCGAGTTCGCCACCGCGACGGCGGAAATCTTCACTGCCGCAGGGTTTCCGGTGACGGTGCTGCCGGATCCGGTGCCGACTCCGGTGGTGGCGTTCGCGGTGCGTGAGCTGGGTGCGGTCGCGGGGGTGCAGATCACCGCCTCGCATAACCCGCCTGCCGACAACGGTTACAAGGTGTATCTCGATGGTGGGTCGCAGCTGATCGCGCCCGCCGACAGCGAGATCGAGAAGGCCATCGAGACGGTTGTCGAACCGATTGCGCGGGAGCCTGTTTCGGTATCGGGCACCGAACTGGTCGATCGGTATCTCGCGCGCGTCGCGGAATTGCCCGGCCTGCTCGGCGGGCCCGGTGCACGAGCGGATGTACGGATCGTGCTCACCGCGCTGCACGGTGTCGGCGGTGAGCTCGCGGTGCGCGCGCTGGCCGCGGCGGGGTTCACCGACGTGCACGTGGTCGCCGAACAGTTCACCCCCGACCCCGACTTTCCCACCGTCGCCTTCCCCAACCCGGAAGAGCCGGGCGCTGCCGATCTGCTGCTCGCGCTGGCCGCGCGGATCGACGCCGATGTTGCGATCGCTCTCGATCCCGACGCCGATCGCTGCGCTCTCGGCATCCCGGGTCCTGAGGGCTGGCGCATGGTGCGTGGTGACGAAACCGGTGTGCTGCTGGCCGATTACGTGCTGCGCACCCGTCCCGCCGATCCGCTCGTCGCCACGACCATCGTGTCCTCGCGTCTGCTGTCGAAGCTGGCCGCCGCGCGAACGGCGCGCTACGCCGAGACCCTCACCGGCTTCAAATGGCTGGCCAGGGCGGGCGATGGACTCGTATACGCCTACGAGGAGGCCATCGGGCACTGCGTCGATCCCACGAAGGTCCGCGACAAGGACGGCATCTCGGCCGCCGTCGCCGCCGCGGATCTCGTGGCCCTGCTCAAGGCTCAGGGCAGGACGCTGCAAGACGAACTCGACTCCTACGCTGTCGAATTCGGACTGCACGCGGGAGATCAGGTCTCACTGCGCCTGCCCGACCAGGCCGCCGCGAGCGTGCTGGTCGCCGCCCTCCGCGCGGACCCGCCAAGCGAAATCGCCGGTACCCCGGTGAAATTCACCGACCAGGCGCAGGTCCGCGGCCGGCTACGCACCGACGCGCTGATCTTCGACGCCGACGACTTCCGCATCGTCGTCCGCCCCTCTGGCACCGAACCCAAACTCAAGTGCTACCTGGAGGTATTCGCCCAGGTATCCGAACCGGACGACCTGAACAACGCCAGACAGCTTGCCGCCCAGCGACTCTCCGAGCTCACCACGTTCTGCCGGTCGCTGGCAGGAGGCAAGGAATAGTCGACGGCTGGAATCGCTCGCCCGGCCGCGCTGAGTCAGCGTGGGCCGAACGAAGGGTCACCCGCGTCGCCGAGGCCGGGACCCGGCTCGCGGCTGGGATCGCGGAACAGCTCGCGGCTGGGATCGCCGAATACGTCGTGCGCCGGAAGCCCCGCCGTGGGCAGCGGCGACGTCTCCTGGTGTCCGTGCTCGATCGAGCATCGACGGAAAGGTCCGTTCCCGTCGGTCAGAGCCCGCAGATGCGGATCGGCATGGTCCAGAAACCAGAGACTGATGCCGAGCCCACCTTCGAGCCGGTGGCGTTCCCACACCCGCCACAGCGCGTCCAGCCGGATGGCCGCGCTCGGGTGCCGCCACCACTCCGGACACCAGTTGAGCTGATCGTCCGGCCGATACCCCAGCGCGTCACCGAACACTCGGACGAAATAGTCGTCTACCCAGGCCGCGACATCGCTGTAAACCAGCTCGAACGGCTTCTCGGGCCCGGTAACCCCACTCCCCATACCTGCCAGGATCTCACGAAAACCGGGCGGTGGGAGGCTGATTCAGCGTGGGCCGAACTGGCGGTCGCCCGCGTCGCCGAGGCCGGGGACGATGTAGGCGTGCTCGTTGAGGCGGTCGTCGATGGCTGCGGTGATCAGGCGCACCGGCAGGCCCGAGCCTGCCAGGGCGGCAACGCCTTCCGGGGCCGAGACGACGCAGATGGCGGTGATGTCGGTGGCCCCGCGGGCGACGAGGAGTTCGATGGTGTGGCGCATCGAACCGCCGGTGGCCAGCATCGGGTCGAGGACGAATACCGGCAGGCCGGTGAGGTCGGCGGGCAGCGACTCGAGGTACGGCACCGGGTCGTGGGTCTGCTCGTCGCGGGCGATGCCCACGAATCCGACGCGGGCTTGCGGGACGAGTTCGGCTGCGGCGTAGACCATGCCGAGCCCGGCCCGAAGCACCGGAACCAGCAGCGGTGGCGCCGCCAATCGGACGCCTTCGGTGACCGCGACCGGCGTGTCGATCGGCTCGCGCACCACCGGCGCGTCGCGCAGCGCCTCGTACATGAGGATGCCGGTGAGATCGGCCAGAGCATTGCGGAAGGTGGCGTTGTCGGTACGAGCGTCCCGCATGGTGCTGAGCAGGGTTGCGGCGAGCGGATGGTCGACGGTGTCGGTGCGCATGAAAAGACGATAGGGTCGCTTGGCGCTTCGCGCCTACGACCGCCGGGGAAATATTTTCGCAGTCGAGGGAACCGAACGCGGAGTCGGTGCGTCCAAGATAATGAGTGACGTACTCTGCCCGGGAACTCGAGGATTGGGGGAAGTTCGATGACGAAAAAGATGTCGGCCGATGCCGAGGGCATCGTCGCGTACAGCGCGGCTGCCGAGGTGATGGCCACGGAACTGGCCACGGCGGCGGCTGGTTCGGTTGCCTCCGACCCCACCCTGCTCGGCCCCATCATGGGTCTCATCGGCGGCGATTTCACCGCCGCCTACTCCGCCGCCCATGCCGGCCACGTGGCGTCGATCGCCCAGCTGTCGGCAGTGATGGGGAGCATGGGCCTGGCCACCGCCAGCGCCGCGACCACCCTGGTCGAGACCGATCTGAACAACGCGGCCTCGCTCGCCGCGGCCGCGGGCGATATCGGCACCGACGCATGATCGACCTCAGCGGGCTGGCTCAGCCCCTCCTCGATCTGCTGTCGAGCTTCGGCACCGGCGTGCTCGGCACCGGCGGCGCGTCCGACGGCTTGCGCTCGACCTCGACCAACCTCGACCAGATCTATCAACAGGGTCGCAACAGCATCAACAACGTGAACACCGCGTGGGACGGCCAAGCCGTCGACGCGGCCACCGCCAAGGCACTGCGCGTGCAGACCTCCTCGGCCACCCTGTCCGACAACGGCACCGAGATGGCGACCGTCGTCGACCAGGCCGCCGCCTACGTGGAGACCGGGCAGAAGGAGCTCGACGGGATCGTCAACTCGTTCCTGTCCCAGGTCTCCGCGCTGAGCCCCACCCTCGGTACCCCCGCGGGTCTGACAGCCGTGGTGGCTTCGGCGATCGACCACATCGGTCAGGGCATGGGCGTCGTCGGCCGGGTGCAAGACGAGATGGGCACCCAGACCGCCGCGATCCAGGAGCTCACCCCTGCCCCGTCGAGCACCTCGCTGGCGAGCGTCGCGTCCGGCGCGAGCAACCTCGTGTCCTCGGCGTCGAGTTCCGGTCTGCTCTCGACCGCCGCGAGCACCGGCAGCACCGTGCTCAGTGCCATGGGATCCGGTCTGTCGACGGCGATGGGCGGCAGCAACAGCAGCAGCTCGAAGTCGACCACCACCGGCGGAACCTCCGCGGGCACGGGTGGGTCGACGGGGTCATCGGCCGGTTCGTCGACCGGGTCCGGCACCGGCGTCAAGATCACCCTGCCCGACGGCAGCACCGTCGAGGCGCCCAACGAGAAAGCCGCGACCGCGGTCCGCTCGGCCATCGGCGCCGTCGGCACCCCGTACGTCTGGGGCGGCAACGACCCGCAAGCGGGCATCGACTGCAGCGGGCTCACCAAGTACGCCTACGGCGAGGCCGGGGTCGAACTGCCTCGGCTGGCGCAGGAACAGCACATCGGCAATCCTCAGGTATCCCCCGGTGACCTACAGCCGGGCGATCTGGCCGTGTGGGACGGCCATGTCGCCATGGTCGTCGGCAACGGGCAGCTCGTCGAGGCGGGCGATCCGGTTTCGATCAGTTCCATCCGAACGGAGAACAGTGGCATGGAGTTCTACGGCTTCTACAGGCCTACCGAATGAGCGGCACGCCGATCCCCGAGGTGCCCAATGTGGAGTCCGCGGTCAGCAGTAACCGGTCGGGCACGATCTCGGTCCGCGCGACCAGCATGGGTCTGCCGATCGCGCTCAAGTTCGAACGCAGCGAATACCAGTTCGGCGCCCAGGCGCTGGCCGACGAGATCCTGCGCCTCACCCGGCGCTCGACCATCGCCGCCGCCGCCCGCCTGCGCGAGGTCTACAGCGAGCAGGCGCAGATCCCCGATGAACTGCTCGACAAGATGAACCTGCCCACCCGGCGTCAGGCGGTCGACGAGCTCGATCGCATCGACGACGCCGACACCGGTCAGACGAGTTGGATGAGGCCACTGTGAGTGCGGAAATGGACGCCCTGGTCGCGGGTGTCACCGGAAAACTCGAGGCGCTCGAGGCGGCGCTGTACGGGTTGAAGCAGGTCAACGGGCGATTCACCACCGAGGACGGGCTGGTCACCGCCGAGGTGAACAGCGACGGCGCCCTCGTCGGCCTGACGCTGGACGAAGCCATCACCACGCTGGCCCCCACCGAGGCCGCCGCGCTCATCCTGGCGGCCTGCAAACAGGCCACCGAGACCGCCGGTGACGCTCGTTCCAACATCATTGCGACACTGAACGAATCGCTCATCGGTTCGAGTGCACAGCCCGGCGGGCAATTAGCACCCGGGCCGGATAGTGCCCGGCGCTCGAGCTAGCTAGGCTTCGCGTCATGGCTTCTGGAGACATCGTCCCGATCGAGCTCGGTCTGACCGATGGCGATCTCGTCACCCTGTGGGCACCGCGCTGGCGCGACGGTGACGACGAGTGGGAGGCGTTCCTCGGTCACGAGGACGACCTCTACGGATTCGAGTCCGTTGCGGAGCTGGCGGCGTTCATCCGCACCAACTCCGACAACGACCTCGTCGACCACCCGTCCTGGGCGGTCATCGCCGGCCTATCGGCCGCTGAGCTGGAGCCGGAGGAGAATTTCAGCTTCGATCTGGTCTCCGTACCGGAGCTGGCCGCGGGCGACCCGGACGTCGATGTCATCGGCGAGCTCGAGGACACCCTGGCGATGGTGCGCAATATCGCCGAGGTGTGCGAGCTCGACGTGGTGACCAAGTTCTTCGGCAACAACCCGGTGCTCGGCGCACTGGCCAGCGGGGCGAGCACCTTCGTCGGCCGCGACGGCGAAGAGCTGTGGGACCAGGTCGGTGCCGCGATTGTCAAGGGCTGGGACGACGTGCTCGACGCCATCGACAGCGTCGTGAGCACGCCCGAGGTCGACGCGGCCGCGGTCGCCGTCGCCGAGGCGGAGCTGCTGGCGGCCGAGGAGAACGAGGTCGACGCCGACGATGTCGCCGAGGAGGAGGAAGAGTTCGAGAACGTCGACCTCACCGCCTCCGACGATGACGACGAAGAGGAGTCCTTCTGGGACGGGGTCGGCATCGACCCCGTCAAGATCGTCACCTCCGACGGCGAGCAGTTCACCCTGCGCTGCTACCTCGACGACGAGCCGATCTTCCTCGGAAACGGCAGCACCATCACCGTCTTCGGCTCCGAGCGCGCACTCGCCCGCTACCTGGCCGACGATCACGAGCACGAGCTGGCCCGGGTCTCGACCTTCGCCGAGGTGCAGACCGCGGCGGTGGACGGTTCGCTCGCGGTCGAGGTGACCGACGAGAACGTCTACGTGCTCACCGGCTTGGTCGACGATCTGGCCGAGGGGCCGGAGGCGGTCGACATCGAACAGCTCGATCTCGCGGTCGAACTGTTCAGCGACGCGGCCGACTACGCCGATGACGACAGTGTGGAAACGGCTCTCGCCCAGTCGAATCCGCTCGGCTGGTACGTCTCGTACCTGCTCAACCCGGATCCGAACCGGATGGCGCCGAACCCGCCGTACGCGTCGGAGGCCCAGCAGTTCCGCGACCTGCAGCGTGCGTTCGAAGCGCGCCTGGTCAGCGAATAGGTGTTGACGAAATCAGGGGTGGCGCCGACGTGGTGCCACCCCTGATTTCATCTCAGCCGAGCAGTACCGCGTAACCCGGCTTGATCACTTCGTCGATGATCTTCAGCCGGTCCGGGAACGGGATGAAGGCCGACTTCATGGCGTTGATGGTGAAGCGTTCCAGGTCGCTCCAGCCGTAGCCGAAGGTGTCGACCAGTTTGCGCATCTCCTCGCTCATGGAGGTGTCGCTCATCAGGCGGTTGTCGGTGTTGACGGTGACCCGGAAACGCAGGCGGGCGAGCAGGTCGAACGGATGCTTGTCCAGCGAGGGCACCGCGCCGGTCTGCACATTCGACGAAGGACACAGTTCCAGCGGCACCCGCATATCGCGCACATAGTTCGCGACCAGGCCGAGCTGCGCGTCCTCGATGTCGCCCGGAACACTGATGTCGTCGGTGATCCGCACCCCGTGGCCGAGCCGATCACAGCCGCAGAACGCGAGCGCCTCGTGAATCGACGGCAAGCCGAACGCCTCACCCGCGTGAATCGTGAAGTGCGCGTGGTTGGCTCGCAGATACTCGAAAGCGTCCAGGTGGCGGGTGGGAGGGAATCCCGCCTCGGCGCCCGCGATGTCGAACCCGCCGACCCCGGAGTCACGGAACCGCACGGTGAGCTCCGCGATCTCGCGCGACCTGGCCGCGTGCCGCATCGCCGTGAGTAGACACGTCACCCGGATGACATCGCCCTGCTCAGCCGCGATCGCCTCACCCTCCCGGAACCCCGCGAGGGTGTGTTCGACAACCTCGTCGAGCGTGAGACCCTTCTCCAGATGCTGCTCGGGCGCGAACCGCACCTCCGCGTAAACGACCCCGTCGGCCGCGAGGTCGACAGCGCACTCCCGCGCCACCCTGCGCAGCCCCTCCGGGGTCTGCATCACCGCGACCGTATGCGCGAACGTCTCCAGATACCGCTCGAGCGATCCGCTATCGGCAGCGTCGCGAAACCACGCCCCCAAACTCTCGGCGTCGGAAGCAGGTAATTCGTCATAGCCGCAATCAGCGGCCAGCTCTAGCACCGTCGCGGGCCGCAGACCACCATCGAGGTGATCATGCAGCAATGCCTTCGGTGCGCGTCGGATCGAAGCAAGGTCAAGGGGCGCCGGTCCAGTCATGTATAGACGGTAGCCGCCCACACCGATCCGGGCAGAACATCGTCCACCCCAAAATCCGCCATGACCGCACCACCAACCACACCGTGCACCCCAAGCCCGCCATGACCGCACCACCAACCACACCGTGCACCCCAAATCCGCCATGACCGCACTACCAGCCCCGCACTCCCGACCCCTGGGGAGGGACGGCCACGAAGTGGCCGGTCCGCGGCCGGGTCGCCGGTTAGCGCTCGAAAGCGCTGAGCCGAAGGCTCTAGTCTCGAGCGCTAACCGGCGGCCCCTTGGGGCCGCGGACACGCGCGCGCCAGCGCGCCAATAAACACAGCCCAAACCTGCCTGGGACTACCGACCCCAGGTCATCCCTTGCCCTCCATACCCACCAAACCCCAGGTCATCCCTTGCCCTCCATACCCACCAAACCCCAGGTCAACCCCTCAGGCCAACCCAAACCCCCACTCACCCAACTCGCCCGAGCACCAACCCCCCAGGCTTCCCTTCAGGTGCCAACTCAACGCTCACAGCACCATCAAGCGCCGCCAATGCCCCAGCAAAAGCGTCGGGCGTATCGGTATGCAACGTCAACAACGGCTGCCCCACCACCACCGAATCACCCGGCTTGGCATGCATTTCGATACCAGCCCCCGCCTGCACCTTCCCCCCCTGACGAGCACGCCCCGCCCCCAACCGCCAAGCAGCGACCCCCACCCCCATCGCATCGAGCCGAGTCAGCACCCCACTAGATTCCGCCCGCACGATCTCGCTATGCCGCGCGACCGGCAGCGGAGCATCCGGATCCCCACCCTGCGCCTGAATCATCGCGCGCCAGTGATCCATCGCCCGACCATCAGCGAGAACATCGGCGGGATCGATATGCAGCCCCGCCTGCGCGACCATCTCCCGCGCCAACGTCAGAGTCAGTTCGACCACATCCGCAGGACCCCCACCGGCGAGAACCTCCACCGACTCGGCGACTTCCATCGCATTACCCGCGGTCCGCCCGAGCGGGGTATCCATCGCCGTGAGCAGCGCGACGGTCTGCACACCCGCATCGCGCCCGAGTTCGACCATCGCGGTGGCGAGTTCGCGAGCACCGTCGAGGGTCTTGAGGAACGCTCCGGACCCGACCTTCACATCGAGTACCAGCGCCGCCGTTCCCTCCGCGATCTTCTTGCTCATGATCGAGCTGGCGATCAACGGGATCGACTCGACGGTGCCGGTCACATCGCGCAGCGCGTAGAGCCGCTTGTCGGCGGGGGCGAGATCGGCACCCGCGGCGCAGATCACCGCTCCGATCGCCGGGTCGGCCAGGATCTCGCGCATCCGGGGGACGGTCACGTCGGCCTGCCAGCCGGGGATCGACTCGAGTTTGTCCAGCGTCCCACCGGTATGCCCGAGCCCACGCCCCGACAACTGCGGCACGGCCGCTCCACACGCGGCCACCAGCGGAGCCAGCGGGAGGGTGATCTTGTCGCCGACCCCACCGGTCGAATGCTTGTCGACGGTCGGTCTCGGCAGGCCGGTGAAGTCCATCCGACTGCCCGACCCGATCATCGCCGCCGTCCACCGCGCCGTCTCGCGCCTGGTCATCCCCCGCCACACGATCGCCATGGCCAGCGCCGACATCTGCTCGTCCGCCACGATCCCCCGGGTGAACGCATCCACCACCCAGTCGATCTGAGCATCGGACAGCTCCCCGCCGTCGCGCTTGGTAGTAATGACCGAAACCGCATCCAGTGCCGTCATGGTGCCAAGTCTGGCACCGTGCTCCGACTACTGCTGTCCGGCGGCCAAATCATCCGGCCCGAAGGCATAGGGCAGGAGCTCCGACAGCGGCTTCGGGCCATCGGCGTGATCCACCAGCAGTTCGCCCCCGCCGTGTTCGAACAGCAGCTGCCGACACCGGCCACACGGCATCAGGATTTCGCCCCGGGAATCGGTCACCGATAGGGCGATGAGGCGCCCGCCACCGGACGCGAATAAGTTACCGACGAGTACACATTCGGCGCACAGGGTTAGCCCATATGAGACATTTTCCACATTGCATCCGCTCACAATTCGGCCATCCGCACTGAGAGCAGCGGCGCCGACCGGGAAACCCGAGTACGGGGCATACGCCGACCCCATAGCTCGAATTGCCATGTCATGCAACGTATTCCAGTCGATTTCGGACATCGGAAACCTCCAGCTGATCCCGCCGAACACCGGGAAACAGGGGCCGGAACACCAGTATCCGGCAATGGGAAAGGTAAACCTAACTCGCCTGTTTTCCGCACAACGCACGGCACGCCGAATTAGTTCCGCGAAACAGAGGGGATTAGAGTTCACCGAAGATCGGTTCAGGTTCCCGGCGGCGGGCCAGCGCTCGAGAATACAGCGCAGCCACCTGGGCATTTGCCTCTCCACGCATGCCGGCGTCGGATCTGTGACCGGGTCCATCAACGACGTTGGAGGCACCGCACTCTATGACCACGATAGAAGCTCCGGCTCCGGCCCAGCCGAAGCGGAAGACGCTGTACCGCGGCGACCCCGGCATGTGGTCCTGGGCGCTGCACCGGATCACCGGTGTCACGCTGTTCTTCTTCCTCTTCGTGCACGTGCTGGACACGGCACTGGTCCGGGTCAACCCGGACACCTACGACCACTCCATCGCGCTCTACAAGAACCCCGTCGTCGCGTTGATGGAGATGGGCCTTGTCGTCGCCGTCTTGTTCCACGCCCTCAACGGCGTCCGGGTCATTCTGGTCGACTTCTGGTCCCAGGGTCCGCGATTCCAGAAGCAGATGCTGTGGATTGTTCTCGCCATCTGGGTTCTGGTCTCCGCCGCCGGCGTCGGCCGCCAGTTCTTCTACCTGCTGACGGAGCACTGATATGTCTGCACCTGTCCTCGGCAAGTCCTACGATCGCCCGGCCAGCCTCGACTCCCCCCGCTCGCCGCGTGGCAAGTCGAACGGCAACTTCGAGAAGTACGCGTGGCTGTTCATGCGCATCTCGGGCCTGTTCCTGATCGTGCTGGTGCTCGGCCACATGTTCATCATGCTGATGATCGACGGTGGCGTGAACCGCCTGAACTTCGCGTTCGTGGCCGGTCGCTGGTCCAGCCCGTTCTGGCAGTTCTGGGACCTGTCCATGCTGTGGCTGGCTCAGCTGCACGGCGGCAACGGTCTGCGCGTCATCATCGACGACTACTCGCGCAAGGACTCCACCCGGTTCTGGCTCAAGGTCATCCTCGTGGTTTCGATGATCGTGATCGTGAGCGTCGGCACGTACGTCATCTTCACCTTCGACCCCAACATCACAGGTTAGGAACAGGCCACCTCGCATGAGTGAATCCCGTCCGATTCAGGAGCATCGCTACGACGTGGTCATCGTCGGCGCCGGTGGCGCGGGCATGCGCGCGGCGATCGAGGCCGGCCCGCGCGCTCGCACCGCGGTCCTGACCAAGCTGTACCCGACCCGCAGCCACACCGGCGCGGCCCAGGGTGGCATGTGCGCCGCGCTGGCCAACGTCGAAGAAGACAACTGGGAATGGCACACCTTCGACACCGTCAAGGGTGGTGACTACCTGGTCGACCAGGACGCCGCGGAGATCATGGCCAAAGAGGCCATCGACGCGGTCATGGACCTGGAGAAGATGGGCCTGCCGTTCAACCGCACGCCCGAGGGCAAGATCGACCAGCGCCGGTTCGGTGGCCACACCCGTGACCACGGCAAGGCGCCCGTGCGTCGCGCGTGTTATGCCGCCGACCGCACCGGTCACATGATCCTGCAGACGCTGTACCAGAACTGCGTCAAGCACGACGTCGAGTTCTACAACGAGTTCTACGTGCTCGACCTGGTGATGACCGAGTCCGATCGTGGCCCCGTCGCCACCGGCGTCGTCGCCTACGAGCTGTCGACCGGCGAGATCCACATCTTCCACGCGAAGTCGATCGTGTTCGCCACCGGCGGCTCGGGCCGGATGTACAAGACCACCTCGAACGCGCACACGCTGACCGGCGACGGCATGGCGATCGTGTTCCGCAAGGGCCTGCCGCTCGAGGACATGGAGTTCCACCAGTTCCACCCGACAGGCCTCGCGGGCCTCGGCATCCTCATCTCCGAGGCGGTCCGTGGTGAGGGTGGCATCCTGCGCAACGCCTCGGGTGAGCGCTTCATGGAGCGCTACGCCCCCACCATCAAGGACCTCGCGCCGCGTGACATCGTCGCCCGCTCGATGGTGCTCGAGGTGGCCGAAGGCCGTGGCGCAGGCCCGAACAAGGATTACGTCTACATCGACGTGACCCACCTCGGCGCCGACGTGCTCGAGGAGAAGCTGCCCGACATCACCGAGTTCGCGCGCACCTACCTCGGTGTGGACCCGGTGACCGAGCTGGTGCCGGTCATGCCGACTTGCCACTACGTCATGGGCGGTATCCCGACCAAGATCCGTGGCGAGGTGCTGCGCAACAACACCGATGTGGTCCCCGGCCTGTACGCCGCCGGTGAGTGCGCGTGCGTCTCGGTGCACGGCGCGAACCGTCTCGGCACCAACTCGCTGCTCGACATCAACGTGTTCGGCCGTCGCGCCGGCATCGCGGCCGCCGAGTACGCCAACCGCACCGAGTTCACCGAGATGCCGGAGAACCCGTCGCAGATGGTGATGGACTGGCTCGAGCTGATCCTGTCCGACCACGGCAACGAGCGCGTGGCCGACATCCGCACCGAGCTGCAGGCCACGATGGATGCCAACGCGGGCGTGTTCCGCACCGAGGAAACCCTCAAGAAGGTCCTCACCGACATCCACACGCTCAAGGAGCGCTACACCCGGATCACGGTGCAGGACAAGGGCAAGCGCTACAACAGCGACCTGCTCGAGGCCGTCGAGCTGGGCTTCCTGCTCGAGCTGGCCGAGGTCACCGTTGTCGGCGCGCTCAACCGCAAGGAATCGCGCGGCGGCCACGCCCGCGAGGACTACCCGGACCGCGACGACACGAACTTCATGCGGCACACGATGGCGTACAAGGAGGGCCCGGAGCTCATCTCCGAGATCCGCCTCGACTTCAAGCCGGTGGTGCAGACCCGCTACGAGCCGATGGAGCGTAAGTACTGATGACTGCTGTAGTCGAAATCGCCGAGCAGAAGCCGGCGCCGGTGCCCGAGGGCTCGGTCATGGTCACCGTCAAGATCGCCCGGTTCAGCACCGAGGACGACAAGGGCGCGCACTGGGATTCGTTCCAGGTGCCGGTCCTGCCGACCGACCGCTTCCTCAATGTGCTGATCTACATCAAGTCCTACCTGGACGGCACCCTCACCTTCCGGCGCTCCTGCGCCCACGGTGTGTGTGGTTCGGATGCCATGCGGATCAACGGTGTGAACCGGCTGGCCTGCAAGGTGCTGATGAAGGACATGCTGCCCAAGGGCGACAAGACCCTCACCATGACCGTCGAGCCGATCCGCGGCCTGCCCGTGGAGAAGGATCTCGTGGTCGACATGGAGCCGTTCTTCGACGCGTTCCGCGCCGTGAAGCCCTACCTGATGACCTCGGGTAACGAGCCGACCCGCGAGCAGATCCAGAGCCAGGCCGACCGCGCCCGCTTCGACGACACCACCAAGTGCATCCTGTGCGCCTGCTGCACCACGTCGTGCCCCGTCTACTGGACCGACGGCAGCTACTTCGGCCCCGCCGCGATCGTGAACGCCCACCGCTTCATCTTCGACAGCCGTGACGAAGGCGCCCGCGAGCGCCTCGACATCCTCAACGACGTCGAAGGTGTCTGGCGCTGCCGCACCACCTTCAACTGCACCGACGCATGCCCTCGCGGCATCGAGGTCACCAAGGCGATCCAGGAAGTCAAGCGAGCCCTGCTCTTCACCCGCTGATCTTTCCCGCTCGGCACAGGCCGTCTGCACCGAAAGGTGTGGGCGGCCTTTGTCGTTCGTCGGCACTTGCGGGGAATGACAGAAGAGTGGATAGTGTTACTATCCATAGTAGATAGTGGCAGTATCCATTCTGGGAGGACCAATGATCACCCTTCTCGCCCTCGTCGGCTCGCTCGTCGTCTTCCGCACGCTCGGAGCACTCGGCGTGACCCGGTTCGCCTCGTGGCCCGTCAGTGCCGCCCACGCGCTGGCTGTCATGTTGGTGATGACGGGAACGGCGCATTTCATGCCCGCGAGCGTCACCGTGATGCCCAACTACGCCGACATGGTCGCCATGGTCCCGCCCTTCGTCCCGTTCCCCGGCTTCATGGTCCTTGCCAGCGGCGTCCTGGAACTGCTCGCCGCGATCGGCCTGATCCTCACCCGCACCCGCCGGGTGGCCGGCTGGGCCCTCGTCCCCCTGTTCCTGCTGCTCCTGCCCGCCAACATCTACGCCGCCCTCAACGACATCCCCTTCGCGGGAGAGCCCGCGTCGCCCCTGTGGCAGCGGATCCCGGAGCAGGTGCTGTACATCGGGTTCGCCGTGTGGGCAGCCCTTTCGGCTCCCCACACGCTGCCCGCCGTGCGGCGACAGGAACCGGCGACAATCTGAAGGCCGAAGGCCATCACCACCGAATGATGCTGGTGGCCTTTGTCATTCACCAGCGCGCGCGGCTAACTCGTTTCGCTACAACAGGTCCCGTCGCCATCGTGATTACTAGCGGTAGTGTGCTGCCGCGTCCAGGACTGCGGATCGGTAGGGGCGACCGAAGAGAACAGCGTGGGCCAGCAAGAGGTGGAGTTGATGGAGGGGGATTCGGGTGCGCCAGCCAGGGTCGAGGGGATGGATTTCGTTATAGGCGGCGATGATTCGCGCCGAGAAGGGTGCGCCACCGAAGAGGAAGAGCGTGGCCAGGTCGGTTTCGCGGTGGCCTCCATGGGCGGCGGGGTCGATCAGCCATGGGACGTCGACTGGACCCCAGACGATATTGCCGGGCCAGAGGTCGCCGTGAATACGGGCTGGAGGTTCGGTGGGGGCTTCGATGTGAATTGATTCGATGTAGGTGGCGTCGGCGGGGTCGAGGGCGCCCGCGTCGACGGCGAGTTTCAGGTACGGCAGGATTCGGTGTTCGCGGTACCAGGTCGGCCAGTCATCGCCGGGGGTGTTGTCCAGGGGCAGTCCTGCGAGGAAACCTTCGGTGGCAGCGCCGAATTCAGGGGCGCCCGCACCGTGGGTGACGGCCAGTCCGGCACCGAACCGTTCGGCGGCAACGGCGGTCGGGTCGGCGTGGTCGACCCACTGCATCAACAACAGTTCGCCGGTCTGGGCGTACAACTCCGGCACCGCGACCCCACCGGCCGCCCGCAACCAACGAAGCCCGTCCGCTTCGGCCTCGAAAAGCCCTGGCGGAGCGGGCGCGGGCTCGGCGGTCGGGACGGCGGATATCCCGCCCGGCCAGGTCTTCAGGAACAGATGGGTTCCGTCATCGAGCACGATCCGCTCGGCGACACTGATCGACCCACCCGCCACAGGCGTCGTCCGCAGCCGCTGATGGGCGAGAAACGTCGGCAGCAGGTGCGGGTTCGCACGCAGGAACGGCAAGTCCACGCCGCCATCTTGCCCAAGCGTGGCCGGTGACGGTCGGCGAATCGGGAGATCTCAGGCAGCACACGAGTCCGACCCTTTTATAAACGGGTATTACTAAACACTGTTCACAAACGCGCTCGGCATGGTTTCATCATGGTGAACGTGTTCCACGTCACCAACGACGTCGACGTACCGGACCGAAGGAGAAAGCTGTGACCAGCCCGAACATTCCCGCGGGGTTCGATTTCACCGATCCCGACCTGCTCGCCAGTCGCTTGCCGATCGCAGAGTTCGCCGAGTTGCGGCGGACCGCGCCGGTCTGGTGGTGCACGCAGCCCGACCGCGCCAGCGGGTTCGACGACGGCGGGTACTGGGTGGTGTCCAAGCTGGCCGACATCAAGGAGATCTCGAAGAATCCGGAGGACTTCTCCTCGCACGAGAACACGGCGATCATCCGGTTCAACGAGGAGACCACGCGCGAGCAGATCGACATGCTCGGCAACATGCTGATGCTGAACCTGGATCCGCCGCAGCACACCAAGATCCGGCGGATCGTGTCGAAGGGCTTCACCCCGCGCGCGGTGGAGAACCTGCGCGCCGCGCTCACCGAGCGAGCCGAGCGGATCGTGTGGGAGGCCAAGAAGTCCGGGCGCGGCGACTTCGTCGAGCAGGTGGCCGTCGAGTTGCCGCTGCAGGCGATCGCCGAACTGCTCGGCGTCCCCCAGGAGGACCGCCGCAAGATCTTCGACTGGACCAATCAGATGATCTCCTACGACGATCCGGAATTCGAGGGCAACCACCACACCGCGACCGCCGAGGTGATGGGCTACGCCTGGAACATGGCCGAACAGCGCCGCGGCTGCCCGGCGGCCGACATCGTCACCCAGCTGGTGAACGCCGACGTCGACGGCGAGCACCTCGGCTCGGACGAGTTCGCGTTCTTCGTCATCCTGCTCGCGGTCGCGGGCAACGAGACCACCCGCAATTCGATCACCCACGGCATGAAGGCCTTCGTGGACAACCCGGATCAGTGGGAGCTCTACAAGCAACAGCGCCCGCGCACCGCACCCGACGAGATCGTGCGCTGGGCAACGCCGGTGACCGCCTTCCAGCGCACCGCGACGCGCGACCTCGAACTCGGCGGGCAGCAGATCAAACAGGGCCAGCGGATCGGATTGTTCTACAGCTCGGCCAATTTCGATGAAACGGCGTTCGCCGACCCGTTCCAGTTCGACATCCTGCGCGACCCCAACCCGCATGTCGGCTTCGGCGGCACCGGCACGCACTACTGCGTCGGCGCGAATCTGGCCCGCCTGGAGATCGACCTGATGTTCAATGCCATTGCCGACGCGATGCCGAACCTGCGCCAGGTCGCCGACCCGGTGCGGCTGCGCAGCGGCTGGCTCAACGGCATCAAGCGCTGGGAGGTCGAATACGCTTGAACCGACACGTGATCGAGGGGGTGGCCGGGTGACGGGCAAGGCGCGTGGCCGTGCGCCGGTGGTGACCGACGCCGATATCCGGCGGGTTACGCGGGCACTGCTGGCCGAGCAGGGCACGGACGCGGTCACCCTGCGCGCGATCGCGCGCGAACTCGGCGTCACCGCGCCCGCGCTGTACCGGCACTATTCGTCGCGCGATGAGTTGATCGAGCGGATGCGGGTGGAATTCTGCGCCGATCTCGCCGAGTTCCTCTCGACCGAGATCGAGCCGCTGCCCGACGACGGCGCGGTGCAGTTCCTGGCCATCTGCCGGGGTTTCCGGCACTGGGCGCTGGCGAACCCCAGGGAATTCACCCTGGTGTTCGCCTCGCCCACCTCGGCACGGTCGATGATGCGCCGCTTCGACGAACCCTTCGGCCGGATCTTCCTCGCCGCCGCGGGCAGGCTGCTGGCGAACTTCGAGATCGCCACCCCACCGGGCGAGTCCATCCCGGCCGCGCTGCGCGATGACCTCATCGGTTTCCAGACCGACTTGCTCGCCATGCTCTCGGAGTCGGGCCAGAAGTTCCCCGCCGAGAAACTGGACCTGGGTGTCACGTACCTGATGGTGCAGATCTGGGCCCGCTTGTTCGGCCACGTCACCCTCGAGGTGTTCGGCAACTATCCGATCCCCCTGGCGGACCCGGAGATCATGTTCGATGCCATGCTCTCGGACCTGGCTCGCACCACCGGTTTCGCCGACTGAGATCGCGATCAGCTGGGTTGGTACCAGCCTGATCGCGACTCAAGCGAAAACGGGGGCGGTGGACCAGGTTTCGCCCGCTATGACGATGTGGTCGAGGTAGCGCAGGCCTACTGTGCGAGAGGCCTGGTGGAGGAGGGTGCTGGCGCGGCGGTCGTCGGGGCTGGGGGTCGGGTCGCCGGAGGGGTGGTTGTGGACGACGGCGAAGGCTCGGCCGTCGTGGCGGAGTACGGTGTTGAGGATTTCCCGGACGGGGACGGCTACGTGGTCGATGGCGCCTTCGGCGACGAAGGCGCGGTGGCGTAAGCGGTTTTGGGCGTCGCAGATGAGGACGAGGAGGCGCTCCACGCGGGCGCCGGCGAACAGTGGAATCGCCACGGCCGCGATGTCTTCAGGAGTGCTGAGCTGGGGTAGCGAGTCGGTGGGGGTGCGGGAACGGGTGCCGAGGTGGAAGGCGGCGACAACAGTGGCGGCCTTGGCTGGGCCGATGCCGACGCGGGCGGCCAGTTCTTCGGGGCGAGCGGAGGCGAGTTCGGCCAAACCGCCGTAATCACCGATCAATTGGGCCGCGACTTCCAGTGCGGACCGGCCGCGAGTGCCCTGGCCGAGCAGCAGTGCCAGTAGTTCGCCGTCGCTGAGCGCGTGTGGGCCGAGCATGAGCAATCGCTCGCGCGGACGTTGGGCGAGCGGCAAACTCGCGATCGGAACCGACATCGTTTCCCCCTGCGGATCGGTGACTGACTCCGATAATCGCAGGGGGTACCGACAGACTCGGGCTACCCCTCGGCCACCACCTCGGTGACGCAACCCGAACCTGGACCTACCCCACTAGGTGGGCTCTGGGCTGAATACCGAATCTGGATCAAGGGCACTGCCCCGGTCGGCAGACGGCTCGGGGCTGAACACCGAATCAGGATCAAAGGCACTGCCCCGGTCGGTAGGCGGATCTGGGCTGAATACCGAATCTGCCATCAGCCGTTCCAAATTGCGTAACTGACGTTCGTGCACCACGATGCGGCGCAGCGCCTCGTTGACGGTGGCATTGCTGTCGGCGGTGCCCATGATGTCGGCGGCAGCGGCCAGCAGGCGCTGATCGAGATCTATTCGCAAGGTGCGCACACAACCTCCTCTTCTTACGAACGCAATCTTGCGTGATCCCCGCTCGGCTCGTCCGCTAATTCACCGCGTCGTTACCGAAACCACGCGTTCGCAAGTCCGCACAGCGGCGGGCGGTACCGGTCAGCAAGCACACAGAAAACACAGTTCACCGCCGGAATCCGACGGTGACCAACCCTGCAACTGTGCAGTTTGCGCAGTTGTCAGCGTGGTTGTTGTCGCGGCGGGAATGCGGTGCTTGCCTGGAGTCATGTTCACCGAGGCCCAGCTCTACTCACCGGTGACGCGCGAGCGTGACGGCGACGTGACAGTACATCTGAGCGATGACCACCCCGGCGTGCACGACGAGCACTACCGCGCGCGCCGTAACGCCATCGCCGCACTCGCACTCGACTACTCCCCCGGCGCCCCCGCACCACACATCGACTACACCGACGACGAGCAGCAGGTGTGGCGGATCGCCTCGACGGAGCTGGCCCGCAAACACGAGGTCTACGCCTGCCGTGAGGTCAGGGAGGCAGCGCGAAACCTCGCCCTTCCGCACGATCACATCCCGCAACTCGACGAGGTATCGCGGCTGCTCACACCCCTCACCGGTTTCCGGTACGTGCCCGCCGCCGGCCTGGTTCCGCTGCGTGAGTTCTTCGGTTCCTTCGCCGAGCGCACCTTCCACTCCACCCAGTACATCCGCCATCACTCCGCCCCGCTCTACACCCCGGAACCCGATGCGATCCACGAGATCATCGGCCACGCCAACCAGATCGCCAGCCCGCGTTTCGCGGCACTGTACGAGACGGTCGGCGCCGCGGTGGCCCGGCTGGAGACCGACAGCGCGCTGAAATTCCTCGCCGATGTCTTCTGGTTCTCGCTGGAGTTCGGCGTGGTCCGCGAGAACGATGAAATCCGTTGCTACGGCGCTGGATTGCTGTCGTCCTATGGCGAGATCGACGAATTCCGGCACGTGCGGCTGCGTCCGCTCGACGTCGCGGAGATGGGCACCATCGCCTACGACATCACGCACTACCAGCCGGTGCTGTTCTGTGCGGAGTCGGTGGATCAGATCGTCGGCGTGCTCGGCGAATTCTTCGCGACCATGGATGACGAGACGCCGGCCAGGCTCGACCACCCCGCCCAGCCGGTGCCATAGCTATCTCCGAAAACCTTGTTGCAGAACACAGTTCGGCGTTTCGCGTTTCTCACTTATTGAGACCCGACACGCACAACCGATGCGCGACTGTTACTTTCGACCCGTTCTTCAAGCTTTGTGAAAGGGTCGGGTAGACCGAAAATGACTGTGGACGTGACAGATACGCAGGCCGAGCAGAACCCGGAGCCGGAGGCGCCCTTGTGGCTGCAGGGCCGGGAAGCCGTGATCGCCGCCGCGGCGCCGGAGGAATGGCGCGGCAACGTTCCCGACTATGAACTGAGCCACGAGGTGATCCCGCGCGAGCGCAGCGTCGAGCACGCGCCCGGCTCGCTCGAGGCGATCGTCGAGGACCTGGTGAAGGTCTTCGAAATGGAGGTCTCGCACAAGGCCGACCCCGCGACGTGGCTGTCGGTGGTGGCCGATCAGTACCGCGGCCGGGTCAACGGTGGGACATGGCAGGACGCCGAGGAGTTCGCTCGCATCGGCAGCTACAACATTCTGATCGGCGACAACCCGTACTACGACGCCGAGAACGAGACCTTCGATTCCTCGCACCACATCTTCCACACCGCCTTCCCCGGCGGCTTCTTCTGGGAGGTACTGGAAGTGCTGTCGGGTCCGCCGACCGTGAGCGTGCGGTGGCGGCACTGGGGCAAGTTCGAGGGCGAGTACAAGGGCCACCAGCCCACCGGTGAGCAGATCGAGATGTTCGGTGTGACCATCGCGCGGGTGAGCGAGGATCTGCGCATCCTCGAGCTGGAGCACTTCTACGACAACAACAAGCTGCTCGGCCCGCTCGCGCACGGCTGCCCGGTGCAGCACGGCAAGTCGCAGTAATCAGGCCTGATCGTCGAACGGCAGGCCTGCCTGCAGGAATGCCAGGGCGTCACTGACATTGGTGACATTCATCGGGGTGGCGGGCGCGATGGCGAGCATGGAGCCGACCATCGCGCCCGCGGCCACCCGCACATCGAAATCCTCGGCGGACCGGCCGGTGTAGTCGGCCAGCATCTGAGCGGCCAGTTCGATGCTGCGCAGGAATTCCAAACCGATCGCCGAGCGTAGTTCCGGCACGTGGAACAGCAGCGCCTGCCGTTCCTGCTCGAAGGCGAGATCAGCGGGCGACATCCGCCCGAACACCGCCACGTTCGCGGTGCGGACGGCGGCGAGCGGATTCAGGCCGCGCGGGAGCGAGGCCAGCTCCTCGATCATCACCGCGTCCTGGTCGTCGGCGATGACCAGCTGTTCCTTGGTCGGGAAGTAGCGGAAGAAGGTGCTCGGGGACACCTCGGCCGCCGCCGCGATCTGCTCCACCGTCGTCTCGGTATAGCCCTGTTCCCGGAACAGCCGAAACGCCTCGACCCTGATGGTTCGGCGGGTCCGCTCCTTCTTCCGCTCGCGCAGCGACATCTCAACCGACATGTATCGATTCTGCCGCATCCGTGCCGGTAACCGGCGCCGTCGGTGGCCGCAGCCACAGCGCGGTCACGAGCCCGGCGGCCAGACACAGCGCCGCGCACAGCCCGAGCATGGTGTTCATGCCCGCGACGAAGGCCTGCTGCACCTGTACCAGCATCGCCGGATCACCGGTCTCGCGCGCGAGGGCGACGCCCGCGTTGACACCGTCGGAGACCGGCGCACGGTCGAGCGCGCCGAGGTCGGCCCGGTACCGGGTGGACAGCACGGTGCCGAGCACTGCGACGCCGATGGTGCCGCCCGCCTGCCGAAGTGCTTGCAGCAGTGCAGAACCCGAGCCCGAACGTTGCGCGGTCAGTTCGCCCATCGCCAGGCCGACCGCGGCGGGCATCACCATGCCCATACCGGCGCCGAGCACTGTCGTCCACAGCGCGGTCAGCCCGTAACCGCTCTCGACCGTGGTGAACGCGCCGAGTCCGAGGCCACCTCCGAGCACGAGCAGTCCGGCGGTGATCACCACCCGCACGCCGAGCCGGGGCAGCAGCATGTCGACCAGTCTGCTGCCGATGACGAGTCCACCGATCAACGGCAGCAGTCGCAGCCCGCTGCCGAGTGCGTCGACGCCGAGCACGGCCTGGAAGTACTGCGGGACGGTGAAGAACATCCCGAACATGGCGAAGCTGACCAGGATCGAGATCGCGGTGCCCCACCGGAAGCCCGGCGCGGCGAACAGGCCGAGGTCGATCAACGGATGCGTGGTGCGGCGTTGCCACCACCCGAACACGGCGAGCGTCACCACCCCTGCCCCGACGGCGAGCCAGCCGACCGGGTTGTCCCAGCCGTGTTCACCGAGCCGGATGAAGCCGTAGGTCAGCCCGAGCATGCCTGCCGCCGAGAGCAGTGCGCCGAGGAGATCGACGCGAAAGATGGTGTCACTGCGCGATTCCGGCACCAGGGTGGCCACGGCCACCGCTCCGATGACGACCAGCGGCACATTGATCAGGAACACCGAACCCCACCAGAAGTGCTGCAGCAGCCAGCCGCCGAGGATCGGGCCGAGTGGCAGACCGATGGCGGTCGAGGTGACCCAGATCGTCAGCGCGCGTTGCCGCTCGACGGGGTCGGTGAACAGCACCGGTAGTACCGACATCGACAGCGGCACCAGCGCGGCGGCGGCGATGCCGAGCACCACCCGCGCCACGATCAACTGGCCGGCGGATGCGGCGAACGCGCAGGCCACCGAGGCCGCGCCGAACAGCAGGAGCGCGGCGAGCAAGATCTTCTTGCGCCCGTACCGGTCGCCCAGAACGCCCGCGGGCAGCATCAGCGCGGCCAAGGCCAGCGTGTAGGCGCTGCTGAACCATTGCAGCGCAGCGGTATTCGCATTCAGGTCGACCGCGAGCGTCGGGATGGCGACGGTGAGCACGGTGACGTCGAGTCCGATGGTGAGCATCGCCACGGCGAGCGCGCCGAGCGCGAGCCAGCGGCGGGTGTCTTCCGTCCGCATATTTCCTCCAAAAATGAAAGTGTCTACCTTTTGATAGTAACTATCATTTGCTAGCAACTGTCAATAGTTGCTGCGCTCGGGCAGCGGCCCCGGGCGTGTCGAATCGCGAAAGACCGGGGAACACGCCGCGGTTGCGACTACTAGGCTGCGAGGCGATGAGGATTCGTGAAGTCGGCCTGCGCGCCGCATGCTTTCTCGGCGCTGCCGTCACCGTCACCGCTCTCGCAGGCGCTCCCGCCGTCGCCGTACCCGCCACCGACGGGCCGTCGACCAGCGCGCCCGCACCGGGCGCCCCACCCACACCGGGTGACACGACACCACCGGCCGGCGGCCCGAGCACCACGACCACGCCCCCGTTCACCACGCCGAACACCGACGACTGCCCACAGAAGACGCAGCCGCCCCCACCGATCGACACCTCGGAGGTGCCTGCCCCCGGCGAACCGACACCGAGCCGGCTACCCGTGCCATCCCCCGCTATCGGCGGTCAGCGGATGGGCGACTGCGGCGTGGTCGTGCCCGACGGCGCGCCCCCGGTTCCGGCCGAGATCTCGGCCACCGGGTGGATGGTCTCCGACCTCGACACCGGTCGCGTGCTCGCCGCCAAGGACCCGCACGGCCGCTACCGCCCCGCCAGCACGATCAAGGTCGCACTCGCTATCGTGGCGCTGCGCAGCCTGGATCTGGACAAGGTCGTCATCGGGACGCAGGCCGACGCCGACGTCGAGGGCACCCGGGTCGGCATCGGCCCCGGCGGGCGCTACACCAACCGCCAGCTCATGCAGGCCCTGATCATGTGCTCGGGCAACGACGCCGCCCACGCCATCGCCACTCAGCTCGGCGGCGACAAGGCCACCGTGACCAAGATGAACGAGGTGGCGAAGTCGTTGCGCGCGTTGGATACTCGCGCGGCGACCCCGTCCGGTCTCGACGGGCCAGGCATGAGCACCTCGGCCTACGACCTGTCGGTGCTGTTCCGCGAGGCGATGAACATCCCGCTGTTCGCCGAACTGATCCACACCGAACAAGCCGACTTCCCCGGTTTCCCCGCCGACCCGAAGATTCCCGGCGACGAGGATCACCCCGGCTTCCCGATCGGCAACGACAACCAGCTGCTCTACAACTACGCGGGCGCGATCGGCGGCAAGACCGGTTTCACCGACGACGCCCGCCAGACCTTCGTCGCCGCCGCCGAACGCGACGGACATCGCCTGGTCGTCACCCTGCTCAAAGCCGACGTCCGCCCGATCCGGCCCTGGGAGCAGGCCGCGCGCCTACTGGACTACGGCTTCGCCCTCGACACCGACGCCAGGATCGGCAAGCTGCCCGAATCAGGCAGCGAGGCAGTACAACCCAGCGTTCCCCTGGCGTCCCCGCCGCCGCGCGCCGACGGTTCCCAACCCGAGCCCGTACGACCGGCACACCAGGGCGCCCGCATCGCCACCCTGATCGGCGGCCCCTTACTGGTCGTCGTACTGCTGCTGTGGGCGCGTAAGGCATTCCGCCGCAGTCGCTGACACCGCTACCGGCGTTTGCCGACGAGCATCAAGGTGAGCGCCGCGACGGCCCCTGCCCCGAAATAGGCGGCGCCTGCCCCGGTCGACATCCCGTGCTCGACCACCCGCGGCCGGATCACCACCGCGTTCGGCGGCGCGACCGTCGCATCATGCTCGTTGTCCGACGACGTGGCCGCCCACGCCGTCGCGAACAGCAGAATCCGATAGGACATATAGCTGAACACCATCAGGCCGATGATCGACCCGAACGTCGCACCCACCGGGCTGGACAGCACCGCCCGCAGGTAGATCGCAGCGATGATCTTGAAGAGCTCGAAGGCCACCGCGGCCAGCACCGCCGCCCGCGCCGCGCTGCGCAACGACACCGGCTCGCGCGGCAGCCGCGCGATCATCCACGCGAAGACCGCCCACGACGCGAGCAAACCGAGCGCGATCGAGACCAGCCGCAGCACCAGCGTCGCCCCGGGCAGATGGTCCGCGCCGAGCAGCTCGAGCACCCGCTTACTCAGCCCGCTCGCCGAGATCGCCGACAAACCGAGCGAGACCGCGAAGGCCAGGCCGAGACCGACCAACGCACCGAGATCCGACAGTTTGGCCAGCCACCAAGGCTTTTCAGGACTGTGGCTCGCCCACTGCTCGGTGAGCGCGGCCCGCAGGTTCGCGATCCAGCCGAGCCCGGTGTAGAGGCCGACCAGCAGGCCGATCACACCGACCGTGCCACGGGAGTTGATCGCCTGTTCGATGAGGTCGTTGATCTGGGTGCCGAAGGAGCTGGGAACCTTCTCGACGACCTTGTCCTGCAACTCGGTCAGCAGATCCGGCTGCCCGGCCAGAATGAAACCGGCCACCGAGAAGGCCACCATCAGCAGCGGAAACAGTGACAGCACAGTGAAATACGTGATGCCGGCGGCGAAGAAGTCGCCGCGCTGACTCTGGAACCGCCCACCGGCCCTGACCAGATGATCCAGCCAAGGCCTGCGCCCGATCTGGGACTCGACGGCGGCCGAGATGTTGTCGATCAACTGCATGACGCGCGCCCCTTCAGCGAAAACCTCAGGTGCGCAACGGGTCAGCGAGCGAGGAAGCCAACCCGGTCGTACACCTGAGCAAGTGTGTTGCCTGCGATCTCCCGCGCCCGCTCGGCACCCGCGGCCAGAATCCGGTCCAGTTCAGCCTGATCGGACAGGTATTCCTGCACTTTTTTCTGCACGGGCGTGACGAATTCGACCAGCGCGTCGGCCACCTCGGCCTTGAGATCACCGTAGCCCTTACCCTCGAAATTCACCTCGAGGTCGACGATCGGGGTTTCGCGCAGCGAGCTCAGGATGACCAGCAGATTGCTCACGCCCGCCTTGTTCTCCGGGTCGTAGCGGATCTCGCGCTCGGTGTCGGTGACCGCCGAACGAATCTTCTTGGCGGTGATCTTCGGGTCGTCGAGCAGGTTGATCAGCCCGGCGTCGCTGGAGGCCGACTTGCTCATCTTCGCGGTGGGATCCTGCAGATCGAAGATCTTCGCGGTGCCCTTGACGATGTGCGGCTCCGGCACGACGAAGGTCTTCTTGTAGCGAGTGTTGAAGCGCTGGGCCAGATTTCGGGTCAGCTCGAGATGTTGACGCTGGTCCTCGCCGACCGGCACCTGGTGCGGGCGGTAGAGCAGGATGTCGGCGGCCATCAGCACCGGGTAGGTGAACAGGCCGACGGTCGCGTTGTCGGCGCCCTGCTTGACCGACTTGTCCTTGAACTGGGTCATCCGGCTGGCCTCGCCGAAACCGGTGATACAGCTGAGGACCCAGGTCAGCTCGGCGTGCTCGGGCACCTGGCTCTGCACGAACAGCGTGGACTTCGCCGGGTCGATACCGAGCGCGAGCAACTGGGCGACAGCGGCCTTGGTGCGGGCCCGCAGCGCCTTGGGATCCTGATTGACAGTGATCGCGTGCATATCCGGGATGAAGTACAGCGCGTCGTACTCGTCCTGCAGGGTCACCCAGTACTGCAGCGCACCCAGGTAGTTGCCGAGGTGGAAGGAGTCGCTGGTGGGCTGGATGCCCGACAGCACCCGCTGCTTACGTTCGGCCGTCGCGGCCGGGGCAGGACTGGACATGCCCCAATCTTTCCATGACGCTCAAGCTGTGTTGTCTGGCGGTACTCCCGAGGGCCCTGCGTGGTTACGCTGCGCTGCCGCCTCCGGGCCCGCCGGTCGCACCGCAATTTCGCTGCACCCAGTTGCGCGGATCGACACCGGGCATGCTCGGGTGGCCCGTCTTCACCATGCGCTGTTCGCGCCGGGCCAGTAGCTGGTAGGACGGTGCGCTCGGTCCGGCGAGAGTGCCCGCGAGTACCCGGGGCGCCAGCGGTGGGGTGAGGTGGGCGGTGCGGATGCTGCGGCACAGCGCACGGTGGGCGAGTTCGTCGGCGATGCCCCACTCGATGCCGTACATCTGCCGGATCCGGGCCGGGAGACTGCCCTGCACCAGCAGATACAGCGCCGTACCGACCTGCTCGACGGGCGGACGCAGCCGGTAGGCCTTGCGATGGCCTGCCAGATAGGAACCGACCAGGGCCGCCTCGTCGGTGAGGAACAGTTCGGTCGAGTTCAGATAGGTGTCGAAGTAGCGGCGGAAGGCCGGGTAGTCGGCGGGCGCGGCGTCACGCGGCATGCCGAACAGCTCGCCCCAGCGGACGTAGTCCTGGTAGAGGTCTTCGCGTTCGGTGGCGGTGAGTTCACGCACCAGGCGGTCGTACATCACCTCGGCCGAATCGAAGGTGAAGGCCATGGTCATGAACATCAGATGCGGATCATGGGCCGCGTAGGCGGTGCCTGCGGGGTGGTGGGCGCCCGCGTCTTCGGGCAGGGTGCCGACCACCGCGTCGTGCTTGCGCCGGGTGAAGGCCAGCGCGCGATCGGCCTCGGCCTTGCTACCGAGAAACACTGCTTCGAACAGGGCCCCGGTGATGGCCAGGCGCGTGTAAGGGGTTTCCCGATGCGCGGTGTGTTCGCTGGTGCCGACGAACAGCAGCGGATGCACCGCGCCGATCACCAACGCCCGCACGCCATAGGTCAGACCGACCGCCCGCTTGCTCATCACCCGCCGGATCATCGAATCGTCGGCGAAATATCCGGGTTCGCCCTGCCGTGTAGCCATGCTGCGCCTCCTCGTCGAGTGCATCTGGCAATAGAATCCCCCAGAATTGGTATTCTGGCAAGAGTCTCTACCAGAACCCCACGGGAGGACAGCGGCACGCACAATGGACGCCGTGGCAGCACAACGGACATACGGTGGCGTTTCGGCGCAGGAGCGCCGATCCCAGCGGCGCACCGCGCTGCTCGACGCGGCGCTCGACCTCGTCGCCGAGGACGGGCAGGCCAAACTCACCGTCGCCGGGCTGTGCGCTCGCGCCGGCCTCAACGAGCGCTACTACTACGAGAGTTTCGAACGTCGTGACGGCGTGCTGGAAGCCCTGCTCGACCGTATCGCCGAGGAACTCACCGCGGCGATCGCGACGGCACTGGCGACCGCGGCCCCCGACAGCCGCACCCAAGCCCATGCCGCGATCGACGCGGGCATCTCGGTGCTCACCGACGATCCACGCAAGGCACACGCCGCCCTGATCGCGGGCATGGCTACACCGGAATTGCGTGCGCGCACCGCTCGCACGGTGCGCGCGTTCGCCCGGCTCGTCGCCGCGGAAGGCACCGGCTTCTATGGCGGCAACGTCCCGCAGAACCTGGTCGACTTCCGGGCGATCTATCTCGTCGGCGGGTTGACCCAGACCCTCACGACCTGGCTCGCCGGCGATCTGGACCTCACCCGCGAGGAGTTGATCGACCAGATCACCGACGTTTTCGTTCTCCTGGGCGACGACCTAGCCCAGCGCTACCGCTGACTGGAACGGACCGCATAGGCCGGTACCGGGCGCCGACGACCCATTGTTCAGCCAACTGTGGGAACACCCACCGGAGCGCTCGCTACCGGCGGTTGCGTTTACGCAGCAGGGTGATCAGGACGACGCCACCGATGGTGAGGGCGACCGCGATGAGCGCGATGCTGGTGCCGAGCAGCGCCGTGGAGCTGTCGTCGTCGGAGTCCGCGTTCTGTGCGGTGTCGGGCTTGTTCTCGACAGCGCTACTGGTGGACCCAGGCGCGGTCTGATAGGTGGGGCCCGGCTCCGGTGTGCCGGTCACCGCCAGGTCCAGCTCGATGGGCACGGGACGGACGGCACCGCGGTCCTGAACGGTCGGTGCGGCCTGCACGGCGATGTAGTACCAGCCGGCCAGGGCGTTTTCCGACACCTCTTTTTCCGAGGATTCGCGGTTTCGGTAGCGGACCTCGGGGATGGCCAAGGCTTCCCTGCTGGTGGGCACGGTATCGGGCGAACCGTTGTAGGACGAGAATTCGTGGTCGATCTCCGCGCGGTACGGCGTGTACAGCGTGGTGGTGACGGCCGAGACGTTGTCCAGGCCCCGACCCGATGTCTCGAGGAAGCGCACCCGATAGGCCAAGCCCTGACCCCAGTCGAGTTTCACCTTGTAGAACACGAATTCGCCGCGCTGCAAGGTGTCGCTGTAGACACCGGACCCGTCGAGCGCGGTCGCCACGTTGAACGAGCCGCCGCCGGTCACCGGTTCGACCGGACTGGTCGGCACGGTGAACGACACCGGTTCGGGTTGCGCTGCCGGGCCCGCGTCGGTGACGCCCGGTTCGACCGCGACGTTCAGTTCCAGCGGCAACGTCGGCGGTGCGCTGTCGGCGACACCGGCCCATTCCACGGTGAAGTAGTACCGGCCGCCGCCCTTGCACTTGTCGGTGCGCACCGTGCCGTCCTTCGGTTCGGTCGCGCCGGTCCATTTCGAACCGACCGTGAGCGCCACACCATCGGTGGATCGCACGGCGCTCTCGTGTTCGAAGACGTTGCAGTCCTTGCCTTCTGCGCCGAATACCCGCAGGTACATGCTGTTGTTCGCCCGCACCGCCTCTTCGCCGAGCGGAAAGGACATCGTGCCGCTGAAGTAGGCGGTGGCCCCCTCTGGCACGTCGACGGCGTAGTAGCGCGGCTTTTTGTGGCCGATGGTGTCGAGGTATTGCCCTGGCACTACCACCGGTGCGTCCTGGTAGCCCTCGCCACCTTCGACCGGAGTGCCCGCCGACGCGTAGGCGCGCAATGCCGCGGTGCTCACCCGGGGCAGCACCTGCTCGAGCGCTGTGCCGTCGGCGGCGTCGGTGTAGGTGCCACCGGTGGTCTCCGCGATGCAGGTCAGCTGGGCGCGGGAGGCGTCGTCGACACCGAAACCGATGGCGTGCATGACGATTTCGGCGCCGCCCGCGCTGAGTTCGCGCGCGACCTCGCACGGGTCGGGCGGTGCGCAGGTGTCGAGGCCGTCGGAGACCAGCACGATCGAACGCGGTCCCTCGGTCGGCAGCGCACCCGCGGCGGTGCGCAGCGCGGCGCCGATCGGGGTGAAGCCGCTGGGCACGATATTGTCGACAGCCGTTGTGAGCGCGGGCTTGTCGATGGTGTCGGCCGCTTCGAGCACCGACACGTCGCGGCAACCCGCCGCCTTCTCGGCATCCGTGGAGCCGGTGCCGGTGCCGTAGACCGACAGCCCGACCTTCGCCTCGGTGGGCGCGCTCGCCACGAAGCCGCGCACCGCCTTCTTCGCCGCGTCCATCTTGGTGCCGCCACTGGGGTCGGCGGCCAGCATCGAGCCGGAGGCGTCGAGCACCAACATGGTCGGTGCGTACGTGGTGTCCGACGGCGCGGCGAACGCGGGAACGGCCAGCGGCAACAGCCCGATCGCTCCTGCCGTCGCCAGAGGGATCAATGTCGCGAAACGCACGGCAGAACTCCGTCCCGATCCGCCGGACCTCGACGCATCAGTCATCGACCCTAGCCGCGCGAACCTCGCATAAGGAACCCTACGGACACGAGCGTCATTCCCACGCGCAGTTCGGTCCGAAGCTGACACACGGATCCGACGAGCCGTTGTACAACCAAGCGAGCGCCTCGTTGATGCTCAGCACGACCTCCGGCGTCATCAGCGCCGATCCGCTGTCGGCCACCGGCACCGCCTGCGGCGCGCTCGCGGCGCCGACGGGGACGCACGTATCGAGCATGATCCCGTCGCACGGCTGGGAAGAACCGAGCCCGATCTGCTGCAACAGAACTTCGATCAGGGCACCGTCGGACGATCCGGCCGCGGGCCCCGCGACCGGCGCCGTCATCGCATCGGCCGAGGCCACCGCGGCACCCGACATCATGATCGCGGCGGCAATGCCCGCACTCGCCAATACTCGCTTCATCGTGTTCAGTTCTCCTCATCGGCGGCCTCCGCAGCCGCGCGGTGAGAATGTTAAGCGGGCTGGCTACGCGGTGGCAGCCGCCAATTCCGGTGGCACCGGAATCAGGTCAGGAGGACAGGGCGACCGCGCCGAAGGTTTCCGGGTCAGCCTGTAGGACAACGCGGAAGGCGACATCGCGGCGGGTCCAGTAGGCGGCGCAGTCGCGCATCGCCGCGTCGAACCAGGCGCGTTCGGTGGGTTGCTCGGCCAGCAAGTCGTCGGCGGTGCGGACGACCGCGACGAAGCCGGGGGCGTCGCCGACGAAATCGTCCAGGTCACGCAGGCATTCGTCGAAGGCGTCCTTGTTGGCGCCGAAGTAGTACGGGAACTGGAAGGCCGCGGCGAACTCGTCGAACAGCTCCGCCATGGTGCGCATCTTGGTGCCGCGCAGTTCGCGCACGCGGTAGTCGGCGGGGGCGTCGTAGCGAACGCCGCTGAACTGGTTGGCATCCACCGGCAACGCACCGAGCACCGGTGTCGTGGCGGCGGTCGGTGCCTCGGCGGTGGGGCGAGCAAGGAACTGCGACAGCGTCATTCGCGAAGTCATCAGCGCATCCTGGTGAAGGTTTCGTAGTGGTCGCCGGTGTACCAGGCGGAGCCGTCGCTGCCGGTGACGATGCGTTCGGCGTCACGACCCCGATTGCGCTGCTTGGGATTGACATCCCACTCCTGGTACTTCACCGGATTGCCCGCCGAATCCTTGGGCGGCAGTTTGGTTCCACGGTTCATGAACTGCTCGCCGCCCTTGGTGCCCTGCGCGTTGGCCGAGCCGGGCCAGCGACCGGCATCGATTTCGACCAGGGTGGTGTAGGCGCGGTCGGGCACACCGGCGGTCTTGGTCACCGGCGAGGCCGACGAATTCCCGGCGGGCGGGCCGGGTTTCGGCGCGCTGACGGTGGTGGTGATCCCGGCTACGGCCCGCGTGGTGGTCGTGGTGGTGGTGTCGGTACCACGACCGCCGAACAACGTCAGGCCGATGGCCGCCAGGACCAGCACAAGTCCGCCGAGCAGGCTGAGAGTCTTGCGTGAGAGTTTCATCGGAACTGGACAGTAACCGGCGCGTGGTCGGACCAGCGCTGGTCGTAGGCGTCAGCGCGCTCGACGACGGCCTGCTTGGCGCGACCGGTCAGCTCGCCGCGGGCCAGCGGGTAGTCGATTCTCCATCCGGAGTCATTATCGAAGGCGCGGCCGCGGTAGGACCACCAGCTGTAGGGGCCCGCTACGTCGGGGTGCAGGGCGCGCACCACGTCGACGTAGCCCGCGGCGAGCAGTTCGGCGATCCAGGCGCGTTCCTCGGGCAGGAAGCCCGCCGACTTCTGGTTGCCCTTCCAGTTCTTCAGGTCGACCTCGGCGGGGGCGATATTCCAGTCGCCACTCACCACGAACTCGCCGGTGCGCGACTTCAGGTACGCGCCCAGCTCGGCCATGAACCGGTACTTCTCGTCCTGCTTGGGGGTGTTCTCCTCCCCTGAGTGCACGTAGACGCTCGCCGCGGTGACGTCGCCGAAATCGGCCTCGATATAGCGGCCCGCCTCGGCGAACTCGGTGCTGCCGAACCCGATACGCACGGCGTCGGGTGCGCGCCGCGACAGAATCCCCACGCCCGCGCGGCCCTTGGATTCCGGCTCGGCGTGGGAGAGCACCCAACCCGCGTCGAGCGCGGGGGCCAGCGCCGCCGCGGTCTGCGCGTCGGTCGCCCTGGTCTCCTGTAGGCAGACGATGTCGGCTTCGGTCGCCGCCAACCAGGCCACCATGCCCTTGGTCGAAGCGGCACGGACCCCGTTGACGTTCACAGTGGAGAGGATTATCGGCACCGTACGACCGTACAATGCAGGCAGGGATACTCCCCCGGACACCGTCGTCCAGGAAGGGGTGATGACGATGACGTCACGCACCGCCAAATCCACCGCCCGCCCCACGCCCGTCGCGGCGCTGCATATCGGGTCCGGCGACCCGGTCTTGTTGCTACACGGGTTCCTGCTGTCGCCGCACTGCTGGGAGCAGGTCGCGCAACGGATGTCGGCCCATTGCGAGGTATACGCGCCCGCGTTCGCCGGGCATTGGGGTGGCCCGAAGGTCGAAGGCTGGGCAATGGATGTGTATGCCCTGGCCGATCAGATCGAAGACCAGCTCGACGAGCTCGGCTGGCGCACCTGCCATATCGCGGGCAATTCGCTGGGCGGTTGGGTCGGCCTCGAACTGGCGCGACGCGGCAGGGCGCGCACGCTCACCACGATCGCCGCCGCGGGCGGCTGGGCATCGCCTTCGCTGAGTCAGGTCAGGATCGGCCTCAAGTTCGCGTCGATGATTCCCTTCATCGAGATCGGCAAGCGACTCGGCGGTGTGGCGATCAACAACGCGCTCGTGCAGCAGGTGGCCGCAATGCTGGTCACCAAGCACACCGGCGCCTTCGCCCGCCGGGACCGGGCGACCTTGCTCACCGCTGTCCTGCACTGCGACGCGATGATCGCGCTGCTGCTCGGCAGCCTGCGCGCGCCGGGCATGGACGACCTCGGCGAGCTGGACACCCCGATTCGGATGCTGCTCGCCGAATACGACCGGATCATCCCCAACAGCGTGTACGCCACCCGCTACCTGCGCGAACTCCCCGAGTCGGCGGATCGGATCCTGGTGCACGGGGTGGGGCATGTGCCGATGCTGGAGGCACCCGACCGGATCGCCACGCTGATCGCCGAGCACATCTACGCCAGCCGCGGGCACCTGCGCGCGGTGTGAAACCCCGGCCGCGACAACACTGTTCGCGGCCGGGTCCGCCTCACTTCCCGAGCAGACCCTTGGCGATGTGGGTCACCTGGATCTCGTTGCTGCCCGCGTAGATCATCAGCGACTTCGCGTCACGGGCCAGCTGCTCGACCCGGTACTCGCTCATATAGCCGTTGCCGCCGAACAACTGCACCGCCTCCATGGCCACCTCGGTCGCGGCCTCCGAGCAGTACAGCTTCATCGCCGAGGCCTCGGCCAGGCTCGGCGGCTTACCCGCACGAGCACGCTCGAGCACGTTGAACACCATGTTCTGCACATTGATTCGCGCGACTTCCATCTTGGCCAGCTTGAGCTGGATCAGCTGGAAGCGACCGATCTCCTGACCCCACAGCGTGCGGTCGCGCGCGTAATCGACACAGAGCCGGTGACATTCGTCGATCACGCCGAGCGCCATGAACCCGACACCGATCCGTTCCGCGGTGAAACTGGCTCTGGCACTTTCTCTTCCGTCGCCACCCTTGTGCTCCTCGGTCTCGCCGAGCAGCCGGTCCTTGCCGAGGCGGACATTGTCGAAGAACAATTCGCCGGTCGGTGAGGAGTGCAGGCCCATCTTCTTGAACGGTTTGCCCTGGGTGAGGCCCTCCATGCCCTTGTCGAGCACGAAGGTGAGTACCTTGCGGTCGCGTTTGCCGGTGCCATCGCGCTCGTCGAGCTTGGCGTAAACGATCATCACGTCGGCGCACGGACCGTTGGTGATGAAGGTCTTCTGACCGTTGAGGATGTAGTCCTCGCCGTCGCGTTCGACGCGAGTCTGCATGCCGCCGAACGCATCCGAGCCGGAGTCGGGTTCGGTGATCGCCCAGGACGCCACCTTGCGCAGGGTGACGATGTCGGCCAGCCAACGCTGCTTCTGGGCCAGGGTGCCCCGCGACATGATGGTGGTGGCACCGAGCCCGATGCTCACCCCGAGTGCCGACACCAAACCCATACAGACGCCGGACAATTCGCTGATCAGCACCGCCATCATCGACTGCTGATCGCCGAACGGACTGCCCGGCTTCTTGCCGCCCTCGCTCGGGCCCGCCGCTTCCTTGGCGAGCATCTTCGTGACGGCGTCCTCGCCCAGCGAATCGATCCCGAACTGGCTGAACAGCTTGCGCAGGATCGGATACGGCAGCATCTCACCGCTGTCGAGGGCGTCGAGGTTCGGCCGGACCTCCTTGTCGATGAACGCCCGCACGGCGTCGCGGATCATCAGATCGGTCTCGGACCATTCGAACACTGTCGTCTCCTGACGCTCGCTCCGCCCAAAAACATACACGCGTGCTTGTTTTTGCGCGGCGGTTTCAGTGACCCCGGTCACCATCGAGTCGCGTAACAGCGGCGTAACGAATCGGAAAATTCGTGTCTACATCGATGAACGACCGTCTGTGAGTCGCCGGATCGTGCGGCAGCGATGAGGGAGAGAGGGACATGGCCGGAGCAGATACAGCCGCCAAAGAAACACTCGAGGACTACACGCTGCGTTTCGCCCCGCGGAGCTACCGCAAATGGAGCCCCGCGGTCGTCGGCATCTCCGCGCTCGGCGGCATCGCCTACCTGGCCGATTTCGCGATCGGCGCGAATATCGGCATCGCCCACGGCACCGGAAACGCCCTGATCGGCATCGGCATCTTCGCCGTGGTCGTGATGCTCACCGGATTTCCGCTTGCCTATTACGCGGCGCGCTACAATATCGATCTCGATCTGATCACGCGCGGTAGCGGATTCGGCTACTACGGTTCGGTGATCACCAATATCGTGTTCGCGTCGTTCACCTTCATCTTCTTCGCGCTCGAAGGTTCGATCATGGCCCAGGGCCTGCTATTGGGCCTCGGAATTCCATTGTGGCTTGGCTATCTCGCTTCCACGATCATCATCTTCCCGCTGGTCATCTACGGGATGAACACGCTGGCCAAACTCCAGGTGTGGACCACTCCCCTGTGGCTGCTGCTGATGGTGGCGCCGTTCGGCTTCCTGCTGGTGCGCCACCCCGATTCGGTGGGCTCGTTCTTCGCCTACGGCGGGGAAAACGGGGCGGGCGTGAGCGTTTCGGGCGCGCTGCTGGCCGCCGGCGTGTGTCTGTCGCTGATCGCCCAGATCGCCGAGCAGATCGACTACCTGCGGTTCATGCCGCCGCGCACCCCGGAGAACCGGGCCAAGTGGTGGGGCTGGATGCTGCTCGCCGGTCCGGGCTGGGTGCTGTTCGGTGCGGCCAAGCAGGTGGTCGGCCTGTTCCTCGCGGTGTACCTGATCGCGAATCTTCCTGCGGCGCAAGGCATCGCGAACCAGCCGGTGCATCAGTTCCTGGAGATCTACAAGGACATGGTGCCGGGTTGGCTGGCCATGACACTGGCCGTGGTGCTGGTGGTTATCAGCCAGGTGAAGATCAACGTGACCAACGCCTACTCGGGCTCGCTGGCCTGGACCAACTCCTACACCCGGGTCACCAAGACCTACCCGGGTCGCCTGGTGTTCCTGGTGGTCAACCTCGGTGTCGCGCTGGTGCTGATGGAGGCGAACATGTTCGACTTCCTCAATAACATCCTGGGCTTCTACGCCAACTGCGGCATCGCCTGGATCGTCACCGTGGCCACCGATATCGCGGTGAACAAGTACCTGCTGAAGATCTCGCCGAAGGTGCCGGAATTCCGGCGCGGCATGCTCTACGACTTCAACCCGGTCGGTCTGGTCGGTTTCGGGCTGTCGGCGGTGCTGTCGATCATGACCTTCTTCGGGCTGTTCGGTGAGCTGCTCAAGCCGTACTCGCCACTGGTCGCGGTGCTGGTCGCCTTTATCGCGACCCCGCTCACCGCGATCGCCACCAAGGGCAAGTACTACCTGCGGCGCGCCGACGACGGCATCGAAGCGCCAATGTTCGACGAACACGGCAATCCGTCGGGCGACCTGCTCACCTGCCATGTCACCGGCATGGACTTCGAGCGCCCGGACATGATCGCCTCGGCGGTGCCCGGTCCCGAAGGCGAGATCCAGTACATCAGCTCGCTGGCACTGTCCACGGACAAGCACGGCAAGCACCTGCTGCCCCCGCAGGACTGAGATCCCACGCGAAGGCCGTGCCCGATGGCACGGCCTTCGTCGTGTTCACATCAGTTTGCGGACCAGCGGCAGCGGCAGGATCCGCAGCGCGAAACCGACCGGCACCCACGGCCAACCGGGAACATAGGCATTGGCGCGACGCTTCTCGATCGCGGCGACCATGGCGCGGACCCCGGTTTCGGTGTCCACCATGAACTTCGGCTGATGCTTGACGCGGTCGTTCATCTCCGAGCGAATGTACCCGGGGTAGACCACCGAGACATCGACGCCCGGAATCGCTTCCGCGCGAACGCCTTCGGCCAGCGCCGCGACGCCTGCTTTGGTGGCCGCGTAGGTGGTGAGCGTCTTGGGCATGCCGCGCAGGCCGGAGATCGAGGAGATCATCACCAGGTGGCCGCGCCCCTGCGCGCGGAAGATCTTCAACGCCGCCTCGCTTTGAGCAAGGGCGGCAAGGAAATTCACCACGGCTGTCTCGCGATTGGCCTTGTGATGGCCGGTGCCCAACGGCGCGCCCTTACCGAGGCCCGCGTTGACGATCACCCGGTCGACGGTGCCGAATTCGTCGGCGAACTCGTCGAAGACAGTGAACACCGCGGCGTCATCGGTGACATCGAGTTGCTTCACCGAGACGACGCGGTCGGGGTGATCGGCGAGGATCTGCGCGCGCAGTTCGTCCAGACGCTCGGTCCGGCGAGCACACAGGCCGAGGTCGTACCCGAGCACGGCGAACTGGCGGGCCATCTCGGCGCCGAGCCCGGAGCTGGCGCCGGTGATCAGGATGGTGCCCCGGCTCACGACAGCGCCGCGGTTCGTCGGAGGGTGATTCGCGATTCCATGTGCACACGCTAACCACCACACGGTCGGCCGAGGTCAGCGGGCCGCGACCAGCCTGGCGTCGTGTTCAGATCAGTGTGCGCTGGTCTGGATGCGTCACGGGCACCACTGTCAGCAGCTCGCTCAAACCAGCGAAGTCTTGGGGGTTCACGGTGAACAACGGGAGCCGATTGGCCGAGGCGATCGAGGCGATGAGCAGGTCGATCCGCCGGGGTCGCGGATTGCGGCCGCTCGCCAGAACGGCGGCCACTACGTGCCCGAAGCGGCGTGCGGCCCTGGCGTCGAACGGGATCGGCTCGAACAACGCCTCAGCGTTCTGCACCCGCTCGATCCGACGAGCCCGTTCACCCGGCTCTGCGGCATAGTGCGGACCGGCGGCGAGTTCTGCCATCGTCACCGCGCTGATCATGAGCTCGTCGGGCAACTCCGCCGGATCGAGTTCATCGATGAGGATCAACACATTCGTATCGACGACGCCTCTGGCCGGAGTCGAGGTCATTCAGTGCCGTCCCCAGCGAATTCACCGCGTCGGTAAGCCCGGTCATACGGGTCGTAGAGAGAATCGTCGACCAGATCATCGGCCACCGGCTGTGCTGTGGCCGGCGCCGACAACCCGGCAAAGGCAGCGATCGCCTCTGCTCGGGGCACTGCCGCTCGACGACGCGCGTGTCGATGCGGAACAAGATCGGCAACAGGCGCCCCATCGACAGTGATCGTGAAGGACAGTCCTGAACGAACATCGCGCAGAACCCGGCTCGCATCGTTACGGAGCTCTCGCTGCGGAATCTCGGGTAGCTCTGCTGGGATGCCCATGGTCGATACGGTACGCCCCGCGCTACGGATGCGCTACGGATTTCCTACACCTTGCGGTGCTTCACGATAGTTGTCCGCGAGGGTGCCGGGCCCCGACGGCAGTCCGGGCTTTCGGCGCGCCGGTCAGCGGGCCGCGACCAGTCTGGCCGCGTTGGCCGCGGCGTCGTCGCCCGCCTCGTTGGCGGCGAGTTCGGCGTGGACCCGGTCGTAGTACCGGTTGATCTCGGCGTTGGTGGTCTCCTCGTTCCAGCCGAGCAGGGGTGCGATCAGGCAGGCGATTTCCGGTGCTGCGGCGAGGCCACGATCGGGGACCTCGATGGAGATGCGGGTGCGGCGGGTGAGGATGTCGTCGAGGTGCAGCGCGCCCTCGTTGGTGACGGCGTAGACGATCTCGGCGGCGATGTAGTCCGCGGCGCCCGGAATCGATTGGCGCAGTGCGGGATCTGTGGCGATGAGGTCGAAGAGGTCGGTGGTCAGCGAGCCGTAGCGGCCGAGCAGGTGTTCGACGACGTCGACGGGCAGTCGCTGGGCCACCGCCAGTGCGGGCGCGTCGGCGAGCATGTCGAAGTAGCCGTCCGCGCCGACGATGGGCAACCGCGCGGTCGACGAGGCGGGGATCTGTCCACCCAGGCGCGCGGCCGCGGCGTCGACGACATCGGCGGCCATCACCCGGTAGGTCGTGTACTTACCGCCCGCGATCACGAACAGGCCCGGCGCGGGTTCGGCGACGGCGTGTTCGCGCGAGAGCTTCGCGGTCTCCTTCGTGGCGCCGGTCATCAGCGGGCGAAGGCCCGCGTAGGTACCGACGATGTCTGCCCTGGTCAAGGGCTCACGCAGCAGCGAATTGACGTGGTCGAGAATGTATCGCACGTCGGCGGCGGTGGCCGTGGGGTGGTTCTTGTCGAGTGCCCATTCGGTGTCGGTGGTGCCGATGATCCAGTGTTCGGCCCACGGGATCACGAACAGAACCGACTTCTCGGTGCGCATGATCATGCCGGTGTGCAGGTTCAGCCGGTCGCGCGGCACGAGGATGTGCACGCCCTTCGACATCTGGACGTGGAACGGGAAGTCCACCCCGGTCATCTTGATCATGTCGTCGGTCCACACACCGGTCGCGCTGATCACCGTGCGAGCCCGAATGGTGTGCGTCAGACCGGTTTCCAGGTCCTCCACACGCGCACCGACGACCTTCTCACCGTCGCGTTCCAGCCCGATCACCTTGGTCCGGGTCAGTACCGTGGCACCGTTCTCGGCGGCGGTCCTGGCGATCATCATCGTGTGGCGGGCGTCGTCGACCTGCGCGTCGTAGTAGCGGATGGCACCGGTCATCGCGTCGTCGCGCAGCGCGGGCGCGAGTTCCAGTGCGCCGGAACGGGTCAGGTGCTTGTGCATCGGAACCGTGCGCGCGCCACCGAGCGTGTCGTAGAGGGCGATACCGGCACCGATGTAGGCGCGCTCCCACACCCGGTGCTGGAGCGGAAACAGGAACGGCACCGGACGCACCAGGTGTGGCGCGAGCGTATTCAGCAGCAGCCCACGCTCTTTGAGCGCCTCGCGCACCAACGCGAAGTCCATCTGCTCCAGGTAGCGCAGGCCGCCGTGGATGAGCTTCGACGATCGGCTCGAGGTACCCGCGGCGAAATCGCGTGCCTCCACCAGGGTTACCGACAGCCCGCGCGCGGCGGCGTCGAGCGCGGCACCGGCGCCGGTTACGCCGCCGCCGATGACAAGGACATCGACCTCGGCGGTGTCGAGCGTGCCGACAGCCTGCTCACGGTAGGTGGGGTCCAGTTGCACAGACACGATGATCTCCTTCTCGAAAGTATTGTGGTGACTCAGATTTCGGCCCAGTCGAGGGTCCGCTCGACGGCTTTGAGCCAGCGGCGGTAGCCGTGTTCGCGTTGCTCCTGCGACCAGGTCGGGTGCCAGCGGATGTCTTCGGACCAGTTGTCGAGCAGTTCGTCGGTGCCGCTCCAGAAGCCAACGGCCAATCCGGCGGCGTAGGCGGCACCGAGCGCGGTGGTCTCGGCGACGACCGGCCGCGAGACCGGGACGCCGAGCAGGTCGGCTTGGATCTGCATGGCCAGCTGGTTCGCGGTGACGCCGCCGTCCACCCGCAGCGTCGCCAGCCGGACACCGGCGTCGCGCTGCATGGCCTCGACCACGTCGCGGGTCTGGTAGGCGATGGATTCCAGGGTGGCCCTGGCCAAGTGGGCGTTGTTGCTGTAGCGCGACAGGCCGACAACCGCGCCGCGGGCATCGGGTCGCCAGTACGGCGCGAACAGACCGGAGAAGGCAGGCACGAAGTACACGCCGCCGGAATCCGGTACCTGACCGGCGAGGTCTTCGATCTGCGCGGCCCCGGCGATGATGCCCATCTGGTCGCGCAACCACTGCACCGCGGACCCGGTGACCGCGATCGAACCCTCCAGCGCGTAGGCGGGCTTGCCGGCGCCGAACTGGTACGCGACGGTGGTGATCAGGCCGTGGTTGGAGCGCACGATCTCCGTGCCGGTGTTGAGCATCAGGAAATTGCCGGTGCCGTAGGTGTTCTTGGCCTCGCCGGGCTGGAAGCACACCTGCCCGACACCCGCGGCCTGCTGGTCGCCGAGCACGCCCGCGATGGGCACCGAACCTTTGAACGGGCCATCGGGCTTCGTCGTCCCGAACAGGTCCGCGTTCGACGAGGGTGCGATGGTCGGCAGCATGGCGCGCGGGATGCCGAAGATCGCGAGGAGTTCGTCGTCCCAATCGAGGGTTTCGAGATCCATCAGCATGGTGCGCGACGCGTTGGTGGGGTCGGTGACGTGCACGCCACCGGTGAGGTTCCAGATCAGCCAGCTGTCCAGAGTGCCGAACAGGGCGTCACCGCGCTCAGCGTCGGCGCGCACGCCCGCGATGTTGTCCAGGATCCACTTCAGCTTGCCGCCGGAGAAATACGGCGCGGGCGGCAGGCCGGTCTTCGCGCGGATGAGCGCGCTTTGCCCGGCGGCATCGAGGTCGGCGATGATGCGGTCGGTGCGGGTGTCCTGCCAGACGATGGCGTTGCCATACGGGCGGCCGGTGCGGCGGTTCCACACGACGGTGGTCTCGCGCTGGTTGGTGACGCCGATGGCGGCGAGGTCGTCTGCCGTGAGGTCGGCGAGCGAGAGGGCGGTCTTGACGACGGTGCGGGTACGTTCCCAGATCTCGTCCGGATTGTGTTCGACCCAGCCGGGGCGCGGCATGAGCTGGGAGTGTTCGAGCTGGTGGCGGGCCACAACGGTGCCTCTGTGGTCGAAAACCATGAATCGCGTCGAGGTCGTGCCCTGGTCGATCGCGCCCACGTACCGGTTCATGTGTCGTCCTTCCCGGATCTCACCTTCGAGTCCGCCGATCGGGCACCTGTGCCCGAAACCCACGCTAGGAACGCGCGGCCGCGTACACCACACACGCCGTTCGACAATGCTGAACGGTGGTAGGTTCGGGGCCATGCCTGGCCCGATCCAGTCGATCGAACGCGCCGCCGCCGTGCTGCGTCTGCTCGCGCGCGGGTCGGGACCGCTGGGCGTCGGCGAGATCGCGACCGCGCTCGACCTGGCCAAACCCACCGCGCACGGCATTCTGCGGACGCTGCTCGGAGTCGGATTCGTCGGCCAGGACGCACGCACCGGCAAGTACCTACTCGGCCAGGCGATCGGCGAACTCGGGACCGATCGGCTCGATGTGAACGAGTTGCGTTCCCGGGCGATCCACCGGGCCGACGCACTCGCCTCGCGTTCCGGGGAATCGGTCCGCATCGCCGTGGCGCGCGATACCGGGATCACGGTGATCCACCACGTCTTTCGGCCCGACAACAGCGAGCAGGCCCTGGCAGTCGGTGAGGTACTGCCCGCCCATGCGACCGCGCTCGGCAAGGTACTGCTGGCCTATGACGCCGCAGCGGAAGTCGTTGCACTCCAAGGGTTCACCCGGCGCACGATCACCGAACGAGACCGGCTCGACCGTGCGATCGCCGAGGTTCGACGGCGTGGTTGGGCGGACGAAGTCGAGGAGCATCGCTCCGGCGAAGCGGGGGTCGCCGCGCCCGTTCGAGCCAGAGGTGGGCTCGTCGTCGCGGCTATCGGCATCACCGGGCCGACGGATCGGCTGTGCGACAACCGGTTACAGGTGCGTCCCGCCGCAATTGAGCAGGTACTGGCCGCCGCTCTCGCCGTGCACCGCGACCTGACGGCAGCGCGATGAGCTCGGACATCGTGCCTTTCGCCATGCAGACACGCACCGCCGACGAGAGCAGCTGCCGATGACTCAACGCTTCGTGCTCGCCATCGACCAGGGGACCACCTCGAGTCGCTGCATCGTCTTCGACCAGCACGCGCGGCTGGCGGGAATGGCGCAGCGGACACATCGCCAGCATTACCCCAGGTCGGGATGGGTGGAACAGGACGCGCTCGAGATCTGGCGGACCGTGGAGCGGATCGTGCCCGCGGCGCTGCGCGACGCCGGGATCACCGTCGACCAGGTGGCCGCGATCGGGATCGCCAATCAGCGCGAGACCACCGTCGTGTGGGATCGGCGCACCGGGCAGCCGGTGCGGCTGGCCATCGTCTGGCAGGACGTGCGCACCGAGGAGCTGGTCGATCGATTGAAGGAACTTCCAGGCGCCCAGCGTATTCCGGAGTTGAGCGGGCTCCCCTTGGCGACCTACTTCGCCGCACCCCGACTGCGCTGGCTGCTCGACAATGTCGAGGGCCTGCGCGCCAGAGCCGAACGCGGCGACGTGCTCTTCGGCACCATGGAATGCTGGCTCATCTGGAAACTGACCGGCGGCACCGAGCACGTCACCGACGTCACCAACGCGGGCCGCACCCTGCTGATGAACCTCGCCACCCGCCAGTGGGACGCGGAACTGTTGCGGTTCTTCGACATTCCGCCCGCCATGCTCCCCCGCATCGAACCATCGACCGGCGATTTCGGCACCGCCCGCACAGTCGTTCCCGGTGTGCGGATCGGCGCCGCCCTCGGCGATCAGCACGCCGCTCTTTTCGGCCAAACCTGCTTCGCCCCAGGCGAAACCGAATGCACCTACGGCACCGGCGGATTCCTCATGATGAACACCGGCACCGAACTGATCCGCTCCGAACACGGCCTGCTCACCACCATCGGCTACCAGGTCGGCCCCGAACCGGTCTACGCGCTGGAAGGCCCGATCGCGGTCACCGGGTCCCTGGTCCAATGGCTGCGCGACATCGTCGGCCTGATCGCCACCGCCCCCGAAATCGAAACTCTCGCAAGCACAGTCGACGACAACGGCGGCTGCTACCTCGTCCCCGCCTTCTCCGGCCTCTACGCCCCCCACTGGCGCAGCGACGCCCGCGGCCTGCTCATCGGCCTGACCTCCTACGTCACCAAAGGCCACCTGGCCCGCGGCGTCCTGGAGGCCACCGCATGGCAAACCCGCGACGTGGTCGAGGCCATGAACGCCGACGCGGGCCTGCAGGCGAAATCCCTCCGCGTAGCAGGCGGTATGGCCGCCAACAACCTGCTCATGCAAATAATCGCCGATGTCCTCGACACCCCGGTGATGCGCCCGTTGGTCACCGAAACCGTCTCCCTCGGCGCCGCCTACGCAGCAGGCCTGGCCGTCGGCTACTGGCCCGATCTCCAAGGCCTACGCCGCAATTGGAAGGTCGCCGCCCAGTGGACCCCTGCCCCGGACCGCCGAATCCGCGACGAAGAATACGAACGCTGGCAGCGAGCCGTCCAGCTCAGCATCGGCTGGGGCAGGCCCGCCACGGCCTACTAGATCCGTTGACGAAGCGGCCAACTCCGACGCTCGGAGTCAGCCGAAGAGTTCGTCGGTACGGGTCGCGGTAACGGCCTGCTTCAACCACACGTCGAGCTGGTCGAGGTCGGTGCATGCGGCCAGCTGCGTCCGTTGCGCCGCGGACAACTCGAGCCCGCGAGCGGTAAGTACGGTGAGCACGGCGTGCGCGGCAGCCTTGGCGACCTTCGCGTCCGCCTCCGCGCGCCCCTCCGCGCGCCCCTCCTCGCGCCCCTTCGCTATGTACTTGGTAGCGATGCGGCCGCGGTATTGAGGCGTGCTCTCCATCAGTTCCTCCAGGCGTCGGCTTGCAGGGACGGTCAACGCGTCGTCGACCAGATCAAGATACATTTTCGCATGTTCGTCGTCGGTTTTCATCAGCCCGGCCAGGAAAGCCGCAAGGACCTCCTCCATGTGGGCGCCTGCGCCGTGGGCGATCGCCGACAGCGTCGCCCGCTCGGGACGCCGCCTGGCCTCATCTGGGTCGGTCACGACGGGGAAGCGGTCGGGGCCTAGCACCAGGGGTTGGATGACCGATCCGACGGTATCGAGCTCGATTGGCTGCTCGGCCCACTTCGCGACCTTCCTGCTCGGCGTCACCACCAACAGAACCACCGGGCAACACAGCCGCGATCGCAGGGTGGTCAGGTAGACCGGCCATTTCCAGCGGCGCACATCCGCCTTGGACAACTGCACCTCCACGCACACACCGAGAACGGGAATGTCCCGATCGTCATGAGTGCTGAGCGCCAGGTCACCGCGAAACTCCTTGGGCCCGACGTCAGTGAAGTCACATGGCTCTGCCCGCATTTGTGACAGGCCCGGCAGCGGGACGCTGAACTCCTCAGCCAGCAATGACGGGGCCAGTAGGAGATCCGTGCGGAAAAGGTCAAGCAAACCTTCGTGCAGGTGGCTCGGCATGTGGGGCACCGTATGTCGAGGTGAGGAAGGGTACCAATCGGTTACGGCGTGTTGTGTGCGGAGCGGCGTTGTAGGAACACCGTCAGGGTGAACAGGAGGACACCGGCTACAGCGAGGACGGCGCCGACCATCGCCGGGGCGGTGTAGCCGAGGCCGGCGGCGATGACGAGGCCGCCGAGCCAGGCGCCGGCGGCGTTGGCCATGTTCAAGGCGGCGTGGTTGAGGGCGGCGGCGAGAGTTTGGGCGTCGGCTGCCACGTCCATGAGGCGGGTTTGGAGGCCGGGGGCCAAGGCCGCGCCGGAGGCGCCGACGAGGAAGGCGCCGATCGAGGCGGTGATGGGGTTGTGGGCAGCCAGGACGAAGCCGGCGAGGATGACCACCATCGCGATCATGGCGATGAAGATCGAGCGGTCGACGCCGCGGTCGGCGAGGATGCCGCCGCCGATATTGCCCACGATCATGCCGAGGCCGAACAGCGCGAGCACGATCGGCACCGCGCCGATGGGCATCCCCGCGACGTCGGTCATGGTGGTGGCGATGTAGGTGTAGACGGCGAACATGCCGCCGAAGCCGATCGCGCCGACGGCCAGGGTGAGCAGCACCTGCGGGCGACGCAGCGCGCCCAATTCGGTCATCGGGTTGGTGATCTTCATGCTGGTCAGGGCGGGCACGTAGCGCCACAGGGCGGCCACTGTCGCCACGCCGATCACGGCGACGACCACGTAGGCGTCACGCCAGCCCAGATGCTGACCGAGCCAGGTCGCGCCAGGCACACCGATCACATTCGCCACGCTGAGCCCGAGCATGACCGCGGCGACCGCCTTGGCCCGCTGGCCGACGGGCGCGAGGGTGGCCGCCGCCAGCGAGGCGACACCGAAGTACGCGCCGTGCGGCAGGCCGGACACGAAGCGGGCCAGCACGAGCGTGCCGAAAGTCGGTGCGAGGACCGTGGCGATATTGCCGATGGCGAACGCGACCATCAACACGATGAGCAATTTCTTGCGCGCCACCCGCGCGCACAACGCGGCGATCAGCGGCGCGCCGACCACGACACCCAGCGCGTACGCCGACACCGCGTGCCCGGCCGACGGCTCGGAGATATCGAAGGCCCGCGCGATGTCGGGCAGCAACCCCATGGTCACGAACTCGGTGGTGCCGATTCCGAATCCACCCAGCGCCAACGCGAGCATCGCCGGGACATGCCAGCTGGTACGTGGCTCGCCGAGGCGATCAGGGGCTGCAATGGAAGAAGTCACGCCTCCATGCAACGGGCGCGGGTACCCATTCGCTACCCGAGCAGAGCGTGAGTTAGCCCACCGTGCACGAAATCGACCCGGCAAACAACCCACTGATCTCGCGAGAACATGGGTAACTCACCGGGTCGAGCAAACCGAACCACCACTGATCCCGCAGGCCGCCGACGCAGGTCTCACGTCACTCGAGTCCGGCCTGAATACGCGGAGAGGCGGAAGAGCGCTCGCATCGGATTCGATGCGAGCGCTTTCTTACAGCCGTGCGGTTTCGCGGTTCAGCGCGAAACGCAGCACATCACTTCAGTGCGCGAGCCAGGTTGGCGTCCAGCGCGCCGAGGAATTCCTCGGTGCTCAGGTAACCCTGGTCCCCGCCGACGAGCGCCGCGAGGTCCTTCGTCATCTGACCGCCCTCGACGGTCTTGATGACCACGTCCTCGAGCGCCTGCGCGAAGCCGATCACCTCGGGGGTGTTGTCCAGCTTGCCGCGGTGTTCGAGGCCACGGGTCCAGGCGAAGATCGACGCGATCGGGTTGGTCGAGGTCGGCTTGCCCTGCTGGTGCTGGCGGTAGTGCCGGGTGACCGTGCCGTGCGCGGCCTCGGCCTCACAGGTCTTGCCGTCCGGGGTGAGCAGCACCGAGGTCATCAGGCCGAGCGAGCCGAAGCCCTGGGCCACGGTGTCGGACTGCACGTCGCCGTCGTAGTTCTTGCAGGCCCAGACGTAGCCGCCCTCCCATTTCATGGAGGAGGCGACCATGTCGTCGATCAGGCGGTGCTCGTAGGTCAGGCCCGCCGCGTCGAACTCGGCCTTGAACTCGGCGTCGAAGACTTCCTGGAAGGTGTCTTTGAACATGCCGTCATAGGCCTTGAGAATGGTGTTCTTCGTGGAGAGGTACACCGGGTAGTTCTGCTGCAGGCCGTAGTTGAACGAGGCCCGCGCGAAGTCCTCGATGGACTTCTTGAAGTTGTACATGCCCATGACGACGCCGCCGTCTTCGGGCATCTTCACGACCTCGTGGATGATCGGCTCGCTGCCGTCTTCCGGCGTGAAGGTCAGCGTGACGGTGCCCGCCTCGTAGACCTTGAAGTCGGTGGCGCGGTACTGGTCGCCGAACGCGTGGCGGCCGATGATGATCGGCTTGGTCCAGCCGGGCACCAGGCGCGGCACGTTCGAGATGATGATCGGCGCGCGGAAGATGGTGCCACCCAGAATGTTTCGGATGGTGCCGTTGGGCGAGCGCCACATCTTCTTGAGACCGAATTCCTTCACCCGATCTTCGTCCGGGGTGATGGTGGCGCACTTGACGCCGACGCCGTGCTTCTTGATGGCGTTGGCCGCGTCGACCGTGACCTGGTCATCGGTTTTGTCGCGGTACTCGATACCGAGGTCGTAGTACTCGAGGTTCACGTCGAGATAGGGATGGACCAGCTTGTCCTTGATGAACTGCCAGATGATCCGGGTCATCTCGTCGCCGTCGAGTTCTACAACGGTGCCTTCAACCTTGATCTTGGACATGGATCTTCGTGTCCTCCTCGGTGGGTGCCCTTATTGCACGGCTAGGCGAACACGCTTGTGAGCGGACCCCAGCAGTTCCAACAGACAACGTATATGCCCCGCGTTGTCTGCGGGACGTGTGGTGCAAACAAGACGAGCGTACTGCTGTCCCCCACCTCACCGCGATGGGAGGCCCCACTGTGCGGGACGGCTGTTCCGCCTCCCCGGGACTTCTGGCCAGACTACGTGCCGCGAGATTTACGCTGGCGGCTGGCGGCAAGGGACGGGCTAATTCAGCCCGTCCCCGGTGAGTTACCCATGTCCTCGCGAAATCAGTGGTTTATCGCGGCTCTGCGTATAGGTCAGGCCGCGATCGGCACTCGGTTATCGTGTTCGTCGCCTTCGATCAGGTTTTCCGGCTTGTCACGGATCATCACCGCGATCACCACGGCGGCGGCGCTACCTTCGCACCGGTCGACGACACGCCCGGCTTCGGCACACCGTCGACCGAGTGATCTTCAGCGTGAAATGCGGGGGAAGTTTCCGCGCGTGGGAGATGTCCGGTTAACATGACGGCAAGGTCATGAGTACCAGCGCCAAGCCCCGGCTCGCTGGTCGGCAACCCTCCAGCTGCGGTGGGGTGCTCCGGGTGATGACCGGGCTCTCGAAAGTCGAGAGCAAGCGCGCATTGCAGGAGGCCCCCATGTGTTGTTGCCCGTCGATCCGACCCAGTTGACGAGATCCCCCCGGCGCACACCCACTGGAGCACGACATGACTGACTCTTCCCTGCCCGAGAACTGGTCCTTCGAGACCAAGCAGGTCCACGCGGGCCAGGCCCCCGACGCGAGCACCAACGCGCGGGCGCTGCCGATCTACCAGACCACCTCCTACACCTTCCGCGACACCGATCACGCCGCCGCGCTGTTCGGCCTCGCCGAGCCGGGCAACATCTACACCCGGATCATGAACCCCACTCAGGACGCGGTGGAGCAGCGGGTTGCCGCGCTCGAAGGTGGCGTCGCGGCGTTGCTGCTGGCCTCCGGACAGGCCGCGGAGACCTACGCGATCCTGAACCTGGCGAGCGCGGGCGACCACATCGTGTCCAGCCCGCATCTCTACGGTGGCACCTACAACCTTTTCCACTACTCGCTGCCCAAGCTGGGGATCACGGTCTCGTTCGTCGAGGATCCCGATGACCTCGCGCAGTGGGAAGCGGCGATCCAGCCCAACACCAAGGCGTTCTACGGCGAGACCATCGCCAATCCGAGCAGTGCGGTGTTCGACATTCCCGGCATCGCCGGTGTCGCGCACGCCAACGGCCTTCCGCTGATCGTCGACAACACCGTCGCCACCCCGTACCTGATCCAGCCGCTGGCCCACGGCGCCGACATCGTCGTGCATTCGGCGACGAAGTACCTGGGTGGGCACGGTACGGCCGTGGCGGGCGTGATCGTCGACGGCGGCACGTTCGATTGGACCGTGCGCGACGCCGACGGCCAAGCACGCTTCCCCGGTTTCACCGAGCCCGACCCCAGCTACCACGGTGCGGTATTCGCCGATCTGGGCGCGCCCGCGTTCGCGCTCAAGGCGCGCGTGCAGTTGCTGCGCGATCTGGGCGCGGCGGTCTCGCCGTTCAACGCGTTCCTCATCGCGCAGGGCATCGAGACGCTGAGCTTGCGCGTCGAACGGCACGTCAGCAATGCCGAGACGGTCGCGAAGTTCGTCGCCGAGCAGCCGGGCGTCGACGCGGTGTTCTATGCGGGGCTCGAGTCCTCGCCCTGGCACGCGCGGGCCAAGGAGCTGGCGCCCAAGGGCGCGGGCGCGATCGTGGCGTTCGAGCTGGCGGGCGGTGTCGATGCGGGCAAGAAGTTCGTGGACGCGCTCAGCCTGCACAGCCATGTAGCTAACATCGGTGATGTGCGTTCCCTCGTGATTCACCCAGCGTCGACGACGCACTCGCAGTTGACGCCCGAAGAGCAGCTGGCGGCCGGCGTTACTCCCGGCCTGGTCCGGCTCGCCGTGGGTATCGAGGGAATCGAAGACATTCTGGCCGATCTGCGGGCCGGGTTCGCGGCGGCGACGACGTGACTGTGAGCACCGAATCGCCGATCGCCCGACCCGGAACCGGGGTGGACCTGCTGCCACCCCCGGACGGGCGTGTCGGTGTGGTCGCCATCGGGGACGTGACGCTGGAGAACGGCGCCGAGGTTCGCGATGTGCGGCTGGCGGTGCAACGCTGGGGCGAGCTCTCGCCCACCCTGGACAATGTGGTGCTCGTCGAACACGCGCTCACCGGCGACTCGCATGTCGTCGGTGGGCCCGACGGGGCACCCGGCTGGTGGGAAGGCATGGTCGGACCCGGCGCGCCGATCGACACCGACGAGTGGTGTGTGATCGCGACCAACGTGCTCGGCGGCTGCAAGGGCAGCACCGGCCCGTCCTCGCTCGCCTCCGACGGCAAGCCTTGGGGCTCACGGTTTCCCGAGCTGACCATTCGCGATCAGGTGAACGCCGAGGCACGGTTGTTCGAGGTGCTCGGGATCGAGCGGCTCGGCGCGGTCGTCGGCGGCTCGATGGGCGGCATGCGGGTGCTCGAGTGGATCATCGGCCTGCCCGAGCGGGTCAGCGCCGCGCTGGTGCTGGCCGTGGGCGCTCGCGCCACCGCCGATCAGATCGGCACCCAGACCACCCAGATGGCCGTCATCACGGCCGATCCCGACTGGCAGGGCGGCGACTATCACGGCACCGGTCGCGCGCCGATGACCGGCATGGGGCTGGCCCGGCGCATCGCGCACCTGACCTACCGCACCGAGGGCGAACTCGATCACCGCTTCGCCAACAAGGCCCAGGGCGAGGAAGACCCGTGGACCGGTGGACGGTACGCGGTGCAGAGCTACCTCGAGCACCAGGCCGACAAGCTGTGTCAGCGCTTCGATCCAGCCACCTATGTGCTGCTCAGCGAGGCCATGAACCGCCACGATGTGGGTCGCGGGCGCGGCGGTATCGCTGCCGCGCTGGCTTCGACGTCGGTGCCGTGCGTGGTCGGCGGGGTCGACTCGGATCGCCTGTACCCCTTGCACACTCAGGCCGAGTTGGCCGAAGGGCTGCCGGGCTGTGCGGGTCTCGAGATCGTGCATTCTCGCGACGGGCACGACGGGTTCCTCACCGAGGCGGCCGCGGTGTCGAAGTTGCTGACCGAGACGATGCGCTTGGCGCGGGAGAACCGCTGACCATCACGGCCCGGTCAGCAGGCTGACGATCGAGCGGACGTAGGCCTGAAGCCGTTCGCGCGGATACGCTTCCGGCTCGCTCACGGCCAGCCGACCGAGCATTTCGGCGACGGTGAGGGTCGAGTTCGCGAGCAGCCCGGCATCCATGCTCGACCAGCGTGGTGACAGCGAAATTCCCATGCGGACAAGCGATTCCGCGCGCTCCAAGATATCGGCACGCGAAGCACGAAGAGCCGCACGGTATTCGTCGGGAGCGCTCGCCGGCGTGGCGAGAATCAGTCGCCAGCGGGCCGGATTCTCCAGTGCCACACCGACAAAGGCTTCGACAGTCGCCGAGGCCGCGGTCAACGGGTCGGTGTCGAGCAAGTCTTTCGGCAGCGTATCGGCGATCTGATCCAGCCCGCGTTCGCGTTCGCGTTCCAGCAGTGCTTCGACGAGTTCGGCACGGGTCTTGAACACGGTGTACAGCACCGGCTTCCCCACCCCGGCCTCCTGCGCGACGGCCTCCATGCTCAACTCGTGCAGCTCCATCCGGCCGAGCACGGTGAACGCGGCGTCGAGCAGTTGCGCGCGGCGTTGCTCCGGTGGCAGACGCGGGGCATAGCGGCGTCGCGGTCGTTGCTCCTGCGTCGCGGTCACACGCCCACCTACCTTTCTCCCCTGGACGATACCCCCGCGTCCGACCTAATCCTACGCAACCGTTGTATTCATCACACGCTATTGCTACGGTGGTGTTGTATTCACCTGTGAGGCTCTGCCTCGGCACTGCAAAGGAGCATGTGCAATGGCTTTCGATCCGTCGACCCTGCGCCGCGACGACTACGGCTTCTTCGGGCCGGACTCCCCCAGCTGGAAGGTGTGGGGGTCGCCGACCGCGCTGATCGGCTTCCAGCGCGCCGTCACCCTCGAGCACTTCGATCCGTTCCTGACCGCGGCGGTCGCCGATTCACAGGGGATCTACGACAACCCCGCGGTCCGGCTCGACCACACGCTGTCCTATTTCGTGCTGGTCGCCCTCGGTGACGGCCGCACCGCCATCCAGGCCGCCGAGCATCTGATGAAGGTGCACGCGCCGATGACGGGCATCGAACCGGTCAGCGGCAAGCGCTACAGCGCCAACAGCCCTGAGGCACAGCTGTGGATTCACGTCACCGGGTGGCATTCGGTGCTCAAGGCCTACGAGATGTACGGGCCGGGGCCGCTGAGCCCCGCCGAGGAGGACCGGTTCTGGGCCGAGTGCGTGATCGCCGCCGAGCTACAGACCTGCAAGCCCTCCGATGTTCCGCGCAACCGCGATGAAGTGCATGCCTACTTCGAACGGGTGCGGCCGCGATTGTGCGTCACCGAGCGGGCGGTGCAGGCCATGCATTACCTGCTGTGGACGCCGCCGAGCAAGGGCTTGACGTTCGCGATCGGCGCCAGACTGCTGTCACTGGCGACGATTCCCACCCTGCCGATGTGGATGCGCGAGCTGGGCCGGTTCAATCTGCCGCGCATTGCCGATATGGCGGTCCGGATTCCGGCGAAGGTGATCGCCTGGGTGGCCGCGCGCCGGGACAACTGGGTGCTGATCCACGCGGCGCCCTACATCGCGCCGATGACCGGGCAGATCTTCGCCGCGCACGCCTATTCGGCGCCGCCGGAAAACCTTTCGACGATCACCCCGCGCGATGCCCGCGAGCGCTACGGCAGCCATGGCACCCGCAGCCTGTGGGGCACCGTCACCGAAACCGCCTGAATGACACCGTGATCGAAGGAACAGGACCGGTCCTGTTCAGCTGACGCCCAGGGTGTTGATGGTGGCCGCCAGGAAAACGATGGCGCTGCCGAGCGCGGTCAGCGCGGCCACGTCGAACGGGCGGCTGCGCACGGCGAGCAACCCCACCTGCACGGTCGGCAGGCACAGCCGGAACGCGGCGGCCACCAGGGCCGCACTGCCGAAGATCAGCGCGCCGCGGCGCCACCGATCCCACGCCACGAAGCCGACCGCGATCACGATCAGCGCGGTCACCACGGTCATCGGCAGATGACTGCGCAGGTACTGCTCCCCCGCGCTCAATCGCGCGACCCGGTGCTTGCCGGTCGTCTCCGCCTCGTTCACGGGGCCGATTGTTCCAGACCGACCCGGTCCGCGACGGATTGGCCCAGTACCCTCCTTCGAGTGTTCAACGTGATGTTCCACGAGCCGGTAATCCCTCCGAACACCGGCAACGCGATTCGCTTGGTGGCGGGTACCGGGTGCGCGTTGCACCTCATCGAACCCCTCGGCTTCGACCTGTCCGAATCGAAACTCCGCCGAGCGGGCTTGGACTACCACGATCTGGCGTCGGTGACAGTCCACCCGAACCTCGACACAGCGTGGGAGTCCCTCGGCTCCCAGCGAGTTTTCGCCTTCACCACCTCGGCGACCACCCGCTACACCGACATCGCGTACCGCCCCGGCGACGTCCTGCTTTTCGGTACCGAGCCCACCGGGTTGCCACCCGAGGTTCTGGCCGACCCCCACATCACCGAGCAGGTGCGGGTACCTATGTTGCCGGGGCGGCGATCGATGAACCTGTCGAACACCGCTGCCGTCGCGGTGTACGAGGCGTGGCGGCAGCTCGGGTTCCCTGACGGGGTGTAGCCCAGATGCATGCAGATTAGCGCTACAATAGCGCTATGGCGACCATTCAGATTCGAGACATCCCCGACGAGGACGCCGAGGTCTTCCGTCGCCGGGCCGAGGCGGCGGGGATGTCCCTTCAGGCATATATGCGCCGCGAGTTGATCGCCGCGGCACGACGGCGGACCAAGACGGAAGCGATAGCGGCGATCAGGGAATCGCTGGCGAACTCCGACAGTCCAGGCGCAACGAACGAATCCATTCTCGAAGCGCTGGCAGACGCCCGTGGCGAATGAGGAATTCGTTGTCGATGCCTCCGCCGCCCTCACCGCGCTGATCCGCAAAGACGCTGTCGGCGCGGCGATCAGCCGACTGCTCGAGACGACGGTTTGCCATGCGCCGCATCTCATCGACGCCGAGATCGGCAACGTTCTACGGCGACACGAACGGGGCGGTCTGATCGATGCCAACGAGGCGGCACTCGGGTTGCGACTGGTCACCACCGTGATCGACAGTCGCTACGCACATCACGGTTGGCTGTCTGAACACGCATGGGAGCTACGCCACAGCATGACGTTCTATGACGGCCTTTACGCCGCATTGGCCGCCCGTCTCGGCATCCCATTGTTGACTGCCGACGCGAAGCTCGCCAAGGCGCACGACCTGCCATGCCGAGTCGAACTGATCAGCTGACACGCTGTGGCGACCGATCACGCCGTAGCGCTCGGTGCAGTCACATCTCGACGTCGAAGCGTTTGAATCGTGAGGTCGCGCCCGCCGACAAGCGGACGGCGGACTTGGAGACGCCGAAGTGGTCGGCGAGCAACTCGATGGCGGCCTTGTTGGCTTTGCCTTCGACGGCCGGGGCGCGGACGTAGAGGGTGAAGGTGCCGTCCTCGGCGGTTTCGACGAGCGGGCCTTTACGGCTGTTCGGTTTGATCGTCGCCCGCACTGTGGGCACCGGGGGTCTCCTTCCTGGACGCTGCCGGTTCGGCATCTGATTCGGTGGTTGCCGAGGCCGTGGCTGCTGGCGGAGTGGTGGTGGTTACCGGGCCTGCCGATCGAGTGGTGGTCGTGGGCGCTGCGCTGCGACGTCTGCGCAGGAATCGCACTGCGGCGTACAGCAATCCGCCGATCACGGCGAGGAAGCCCAACCACGGCACGGCCTTGCCGACGAAGACGATCGCGTCCTGCAACCAGTCGATCAGCGAATGCCAGCCCGCGACGATGCCGTCCCAGAAATTGTCCGGGTCGCCGGGTGCGTTCTTGTCGTCGGCGGTGAGCGTGATGGTGAGCGTCGACAACGCGACCTGATCGTCGAGGCTGCGTTTCTGCGCGGTGAGACTGTCGAGCTCGCCCTGCCTGCTCGACAGCGCCTCCTCCGCGTCGATCAGGTCGGCGGTGTTGGTGGCACCGGTGATCAGCGCTTTGAGCCGGTCGACGGAGGCTTGCAGTGCGCGGATGCGGGCGTCGAGATCCTGCCACTGCATGGTGACGTCGTCGCGATTGGTGCTCACCCGGGTGACCGTGCCGACCCCGCCGAGGCCGGTGATGAAGGCGTCGGTCTTGTCGGCGGGCACCCGGACACTGAGCACGGCGCGAGCGGCACGCTTATCGGTGCCTGGCTGTTCGGTGCGGCTGTCGATCCGGCCGTCGACGGCATCGACCTGCTCGGTGACGGTCGCGGCGGCGGCGATCGGATCGGCCGAGGTGACATCTACCGCCCCGGTGATCACCTCTTTCCGGTTCGACTGGTCCGTCGGCGCCGGGCTGTCCTTCTGCGGAGCACCCTCCCGGAACCCGGGCGTCACAACGGGCGCGGGCCCATCTAAGACGGTGGGCGCCGACGCCCGACCTGCCTTGTCCTCGCTGTCGTCATCGCCGCACCCGGCCAGGAACAGGAGTCCGAGCAACGCGATCATCACCACGGCAAGCTTGCGCATGTTCGCAGCGTAGTGCGTCAGCGGACCCCCGGCTTGCGTTCAACTCGGCGGACACATCGCCACATGCGTGCACAGCCTGGGCCGGGAAACCCTGGATGTCCCTACCCAAAGGGGCCCGCCCCGATCTGGACTGACCGGAGGGTGCGACGAAGGAGTACCCGGAGGGAGGGAAGATCGGGGCCCTCCGGGGCCCCGCTCGAGCGCGCCAGCGCTCCAAAAACTCAGCGGAAGTCGCGTGAGCGGGCGACGATAGTCAGGTCCAAGTGTTCGAGATGGTCGGCGACCAGGCTGGCGGCACCCTCGGCGTTTTGGATGCGGCCGCGGATGAGCAGGGCGGTGGCGCTCTGCGCGAGGCGGCGGTAGCGGGTCCACAGGCCGACCGAGCAGACAACGTTGACCATGCCGGTCTCGTCCTCGAGATTGAGGAAGGTGACGCCCGCGGCGGTGGCGGGGCGCTGGCGGTGGGTGACAGCGCCTGCCACCAGGATGCGGGCGCCGTCTTCGACGAGCAGTAGGTCGCAGGCGGGGACGACGCCGAGCGAATTCAGGTGGGCCCGAAGGAATTCGGTGGGGTAGGTATCGGGCGAGATGCCGGTGGCCCAGACGTCGGCGGCGGCGAGTTCGAGAGCGCTCATGCCGGGCAGGGAGGGGGCGACGGTGGCGGGACCTGTGCCGGGTAGGCGATCGGGACGCTCCACGGCCGCCGCACCCGCTGCCCACAACGCCGCCCTGCGCACGCTGCTACCGCGCGTGTCGACCAGGACGTCCAGTGCCCCTGCGGTCGCGAGCGATTCCGATTGAGCGACAGTGAGTTCCACGCGGCCGGTGAGGTCGAGCATCGAGGTGAAGGGGCCGTGTTCGGCGCGGTCGGCGACGATGCGGTCGGCGAGGTCGGTGCCGATGTGGCGCACGCCCGACAGGCCGAGCCGGATCTCGGTGCCCGCGTTCTCGAGGGTGGGTTCGGCGCGGCTGGCGTTGATATCGGGGCCGTGCACGCGGACACCGTGGCGGCGGGCGTCGGCGACCAGCGACTGTGGTGAGTAGAAACCCATCGGCTGCGCGCGCAACAGCCCGGCACAGAACGCCGCCGGATGGTGCAGCTTGAACCACGACGAATAGAACACGATCGAGGCGAAACTCTGCGAATGGCTTTCGGGGAAACCGAAATTGGCGAAGGCGTAGAGCTTCTCGTAGATGCGATCGGCGACCTCGTCGGTGATGCCGTGCAGCTCACGCATTCCCTGGTAGAGCCTGGCCTTCAACATGGCCATCTTCTCCGGCGACCGCTTCGAACCCATCGCACGCCGCAACTGGTCCGCCTCGGCCGCACTGAAACCGGCGACATCGACCGCCATCTGCATCAGCTGTTCCTGGAACAGCGGGATCCCGAGCGTGCGGGCGAGCGAGCGCTCCAGCGAGGGATGGTCGAACACCACCGGTTCCTTGCCATTACGCCTGCGGATATAGGGGTGCACCGAGCCGCCCTGAATCGGCCCCGGCCGGATCAGCGCCACCTCGACGACCAAGTCGTAGAAATTGCGGGGCTTCAGCCGGGGCAGCGTCGCCATCTGCGCACGTGACTCCACCTGGAACACCCCGATCGAGTCCGCGCGCTGCAACATCTCGTAGACGCCCGCTTCGGTGAGGTCGAGCGCGTGTAGTTCCACTGTCTCGCCCTTGTGCTCGCGCACCAGGTCGATCATGTAGTGCAGCGCCGAGAGCATGCCGAGGCCGAGCAGGTCGAACTTCACCAAACCAACTGCGGCGCAATCATCTTTGTCCCACTGCAGCACACTGCGTCCGGCCATCCGCGCCCACTCCACCGGGCACACGTCGGCGATCGGCCGATCGCAGATCACCATGCCGCCGGAGTGGATCCCCAAATGCCGTGGCAGACCGTCGAGTTCGCCCGCGAGTTCGAGAACCGCAGCCGGGATATCGGTGCCCGTCTCGGCAGCCACCCCGGACCAGCGGCTCACCTGCTTGCTCCACGCGTCCTGTTGTCCCGGCGAAAAGCCGAGTGCGCGTGCGGCATCGCGCACCGAGGACTTGCCGCGATAGGTGATCACATTCGCCACCTGCGCGGCGTAGTCGCGGCCGTACTTGGCGTAAACGTGCTGGATGGCCTCCTCGCGACGGTCTGATTCGATATCGACATCGATGTCGGGCGGCCCGTCGCGCTCGGGTGAGAGGAACCGCTCGAACAGCAGTTGGTTGCCTACGGGATCGACATTGGTGATGCCGATGGCGTAGCAGACCGCGGAGTTGGCGGCCGAACCCCGGCCCTGGCACAGGATGTCGCTGTTCTTGCAGAACTCGACGATGTCGTGCACCACCAGGAAGTAGCCGGGAAAGTTCAGGTCCGCGATCACCGCCAGTTCGTGGTCGATCTGCTCATACGCCTTGGGGTTTCGTTCCGCCGACCCGTAGCGCCGCGCCGCGCCCGCATAGGCGAGGTGGCGCAGCCAGGAGTTCTCGTCGTGGCCTGGGGGCACCTCGAACGGGGGCAGATTCGGGGCGATCAATCCCAGGTCGAACGCGCATTCGCGAGCCAGCACCGCCGCGTTCGACACCGCGTGCGGGTAGTCGGCGAACAGGTGCGCCATCTCCGCGCCCGAACGCAGGTGCGCGCCGCCGGTGGGGGCGAGCCAGCCCGCTATCTCGTCGAGACTGCTCCTGGCCCGGATCGCGGCCAGCGCCATCGCGCGGCGGCGCTGCGCCGGGGACGCGAAATGCGCACCGGTGGTGGCGAGTACCGGAACATCGAGCCGATCGGCCAGCGCGATCAGCAGGGCGTTGCGCTCGTCGTCGGTGGCGATACCGTGATGAGTGAGCTCCACACTCACCCGGTCGACACCGAACCGTTCGATCAGATCTCGCAGCGCCACTTCCGCTTTCGGCAACTTCGTGTCGCCGGCACCCAGGTCGTACTCGAGCGCGGTACGCAGGTGCCCTTTTCTGCAACCGGTGAGCACATGCCAGTGCCCACCCGCCGCCGCGGCGAGCGTGTCCAGGTCGTACCGCAGCACCCCCTTCTCCCCTGCGGCCATATGCGCCGCCGCCATCTCCCGCGACAGCCGCCGATACCCTTCCTGCCCCCTGGCGAGGATCAGCAGATGCGGGCCCCGGGGGTCGGGAGATCCCGTGCGCGGCAGGGAGTCCGGCGCGGATGCGTGCCCGCTTCCCGGCTCGACCGATCCACTGGCATCGCGCATATCGCCGTCCGCCGTGTCGCCCATCGACCCATCAGCACCTGCTTCGCGCGCCTGCGCTCGACCGGCGCCCGGCGTGACACGCACTCCGCCCCGAGGTACAGAACGGCGCCGGACCGCATCCCCTCGGCCCGGCGCCGCCTCCGCATCGGTTCCCAGTGACAGTTCGGCACCGAAAACCGTTGGCATTCCCCATTCCCTGGCCGCCTCGGCGAACCGGACGGTCCCGTAGAACCCGTTGTGGTCGGTGAGCGCGAGCGCTTCCAGACCGAGCCGCACCGCCTCCTCCACCAGCTCCTCCGGCTGACTCGCGCCGTCGAGGAAGCTGTAGGCGGAGTGCGTGTGCAACTCCGCGTAGGGCACCGTCGGGCCGGTCGGCCGGTCGAGCCCGGCGGCGTGGTACTCGCCCCGCTTGCGCGACCAGGCCGGACTGTCGCCGCCGTCGCCTGGGTGCAAGTCCTGCGCGGGTCTGCCGCTCGGCTTGCCCGAGAGTACCCGCTCCAGCTCCGACCAGGTCGGCGGACCGTTGCTCCAGCCCATGCACCCGCTCCTCTCACGACCCCCGCATCACCGAACCCCTTTCCTGTTGCCGGACAACTCAATTCGCGGGCAAGCGCTCCATCGACCGCGATTCCAGCGCGGCCTCCACATGGCCGAGACCCGTGCGGATCACCGCGCCGTAGGCATCGTTGGCGAGCACGTCCAGGTGCCCGCGCGCGATAGCCAATTGCATCCGCGCCATCTCGAAGTCACCGACGCGGCGATGACTGTCGGCCAGGTTCAGATACAGCGAGGGCAGGAACCCGCGCAGCCCCTCGTCGAGCGGGATGCCCGGCCCGAACACCGCGGCGAGCGCCCGCTGATCCCACAGCAACGCACCCTCCGGCAACTCCTGCACATCCGCCAGGTGATGTGCCACCACGCAGCGATGCAACGGGTCGCCGCCTTCCCCTATTTCTCTCCACAGCCTGGTCAGCGCCGCGCGCGCCGCATCCGGGTCGCCACCGCCGAGCCGCACCGCGGCATAGATGTCCGCCATCCGATCGTCCGCCATGCGCACCAGTATCGCACATACGTTCGAATATTAGCGAGAGACATTCGAACATATTTTCGAGTTTCTCGAAGAGCCTGGCCCTGGAACTTACTTCGGAGTAAGTTCGGAGGTAACGAGCTGCAAAGGAGCAGTGATGTCTCAGGTTTCTCCAGGTGAACAGGGCCGCAAGCGGCGCGATCTCACCGGCAGGCACATCGTGATCACCGGCGCGTCCTCCGGGATCGGGCGGGCCGCCGCGCTCTCGGTCGCCGACAAGGGCGGTGTCGTGTTCCTCCTCGCCCGCCGCGCCGACGAACTGGCCGCGGTGGTCACCGAGATCGTCGACGCGGGCGGACGGGCCTACGGCTACCCGTGCGATGTCACCGATTCCGAATCCGTCGATTCGGTCGTCAAGGCCATTCTCGAGCAGCACGGCCACGTCGACATGCTGGTCAACAACGCGGGCCGTTCCATCCGCCGCGCCATCCACCGCTCCACCGACCGCCTGCACGACTTCGAACGCACCATGGCGGTCAACTACTTCGGCGCACTGCGGATAACCCTCGCGCTGCTGCCACAGATGCGCGAGCGCGGCTTCGGCCACATCGTCAACATCTCCAGCACCGGCGTGCAGGTGGCCGCACCCCGCTTCGCCGCCTACCTCGCAAGCAAGGCAGCCCTGGACAAGTTCACCGAGGTGGCCGCGGTCGAAACCCTCGCCGACGGAGTCACTTTCACCACCATCCACATGCCGTTGGTGCGCACGCCGATGATCGCCCCCAGTGGCGAACAGGGCCGCTCCGAATCCCCCGAGTGGGCCGCCGGCACGATCGTCCGTGCCCTCGCCGAACGCCCCAAACGCATCGACGTCCCCCTCGGCACCATCGCCGAATACGGCGGCATCCTCACCCCCAAACTCCGTGACCGCATCATGCACCGCTACTATCGCTCGCTCCCGGATTCCCCTGCGGCCAAGGGCGAGTCGGCCGAAGACACCGCCGTCCCGGCCACCCGATCAGATCCGAAACCCCGTTCCGCCGCCCGAAAATTCACCGGCACCGCCCTGCGCCGCGCGGCCCGCTGGGTGCCCGGCACGCACTGGTAGCCGGCGTAATCGCGCCGTGGGCGATTAGGCCGACTCTCGGCCCCGTCGTAGCGTGCCGCCACCAGACGATCCCACAACCGGTGACAAGGGCGTTGTGCTCGGCGGCGCTAGTTCTCGGGACCGAGATCGAGGGTGAAGTGGTGGGCGGTGATGGTCAGGTGGTGGCGCATATAGAGGCGGTGGGCGGCGGCTCGGGCCGGGCCGACGCCGGAGTCCAGGTGGATCGCCGCGCAGTCCAGGCGCCTGGCCTCGGCGGTGAGCCAGTCCAGCAGGTGGTCGGCGTGGCCTCGACCGCGCACCGCGGGGAGGGTGGACACATCGTCGATGTAGAGATGGTGGCCCCAGGCGGTGGAGTGGGATTCGCGGAAGCCCGCCACCGAAAGCGCTGTCGGAGAACCTGGTTCGAAGCTACCGACCAACCGGTAGCCCGCGGGGCGCAGTTCGGTGTCGATGAACTCGGCCAGCCGGGTTGCCGTCTCCCACTGTGGGCGAAGCTCCAGTAGAGCCTGGCCCGCCAGCTCGGTGTCGTCCTTGCCGATTTCCCGGATGTCGATCATGGAGTCGACGTTAGGGCCGCCGGGTGATCGCACGGGAGAGCCAATCCGCCGCAGTTCCGATAGTCCACCGACGTTGCCGGTCCGGCGCGCACTGGTTGATCGTCCCCGCGACCGTCAGCGGTCGGCGGACGGTGCGGGCTGGGTGGCGAATGGCCCGGAGAGTTGTTCTACGGCAGCGGGTTCCAGGTAGGTGGCTGGTTTGGGGGCTGCGCCGCAGCTGGCTTGGCGGGGGGCGGCGGGGACGGTGCGGGCGGTGACGCGCCAGCGGCGGCCGTCGCGGTGGGTGACGATGGCGGCGCCCGCCATGGTCGGGTCATGGGTGGGAGCCTGATCGGGGTGGACGGTGAGGTCGGTGGCATTGGCCGGGATCTGTTCGCGCACAGCGACTTCGGCGAGCTGGGAGATCGGTGGGTAGCAGCTGCGGCCGCGGAGACCGGTCAGGGAGACCTCGCCGACGTCGGCCGCTTCGAGCATCGCCTTGGCGGCAGTGGCGTCGACGCGGCCGTAGGTGAGGCCGGAGGGAAGCAGGACGACCGCGGGGGCGAAGCGGTGACCGCCGGTGTGCGAGGCCTCCCAGACCCGGCCCGGGTAATCGGCGGCCATGGCGGCGGCGATCGGGCGGCCCAGCAGGGCACAGCACTGGTCGCGTTTGCCGTGGGCGCAGACCAAGACCACCGAATCATCCACACGCACACCGATTCCCGGGGGTGGTCCGTCGACGAGATGCAGGTCTATGTCGAAGAGCTGGCGCAAGTCGGTGATCTCGAACCGCTCACACCAGGAACCCTCCGGCCGCGAACTGACCAGCAGCACAGTGCGGGTACCGGTGAACTCGTTGCGGCCGGGGCGGCGGATCAGCGTCGGCCGAACCTGCGCCGCTGACGTACGCGCCGCCAGTTCAGCGGTGATCTCCGGACCGAGCACCTCATCACCGATCACATCACCGCCCCACGCACCGGGATGCTCGATACACAGCCATCCGGTGAAGTGCCCCGCGGTACCGAGAAGCGGAATGTCGGCAGCGGCCGCCGTACACAACATGCCCTCGAATGGGTTCACAGCGCTCCTCCCGCGACCGAGCCTTCCGGGGCTATCCCGGACAAGCGTCGTTTCACTCTAGAACCGAGCGCGCGGACCGAGTCGACGCCCACCCCACACCCGCACCACACTGAGCGAGGACCGCCGCGCCACGAACCCGAGCTACGGGAGATGAGCGGCTCGGTGGCCTACTCGTAGACGCCCTCGGCGTGCCATTGCGCCGCGTCAAAGACGAGGAGGACGGCGCGAATTTCGGTCGGGTCGGCGTCGAGCTGGACTTGGACGCGCACGGCCAGCGAGGTGGGTTCGGCGGTGGACCACCAGCGTTCGGTGATCGGCCATGGGCCCGCCCAGCCCAGCAGCGCCCACTGCTTGCTGCCCCAGCGCAGGCTGGTGGGGGTGGCGGTGAACAGGCCGCGATCGGTGACCAGGACGGGGGTGCCGTCGTCGGCGGTCAGGTGCACGATCGGGCGGTGCAGCAGGAGCAAGGTGGGGGCGGGTTCGGGAAGTCGACCGGGCCAGGGCTGGGTGGGGTCGGCGGCAGGGGTCAGTTCGTCGCCGAGGGCGATCATGGTGATGCGTTCGGCGGGGCCGCGCCCGCCGCTGAGCACACCGATGCGGACCGCTTCGCCGCCGAGCAGTCCCTGCACGCGGACCAGGGCGCGGCGGGCACGCTCGGTTTCCTCGCCCTCGCCACCCCACAGACCCAGTTGCAGGGCACCGGCGGCGACCACCTCCACCGGCTCCAGCGTGAGCGTGACGATCGGGCCGGTGGGGCGGGCGCGGTGGGTGAGCCAGCCGTCGAGTTGCCAGCGGACGCGGTCGGCGGTGTCGGCGGGGGTGAGCGGGCGGGCGCAGCGCCAGATCCTGGTCAGCTCCTCGCCCGCCTCGGTGCGCGCGGTCACGGCGAGCCTGGTGCAGGCCACGCCCGCCGCCGACAGCACCGCGTGCAGCCGGGTGGACAGTTGCCTGCCCGCGAACGCGGCCGCGTCGACCCGGTCGATGGGCGGATCGCAAGCCAGCTCGACGGTCAGTTCCGGGGCGGGGCGCCGCGCCGACGGCGGGCGTTCCGGCAGCGCCCGGGCGGTGCGATGGGCGAGCACGGCGTCGGCGCCGAATCGGGAGGCCACTTCGGCGGGAGCCAGGCGCGCGAAATCTCCGATGCGGCGCAATCCCAAGCGGCGCAACAGATCTACCAAATCCTTGCGCTCCGGCGCGGCCAAGCTCGGTTCCACGGCGAGCTCCGAGACCGGGAGCGGAGCGAGGTACTGCGCGCCCTCCCCCGGCACCACGATCGCCCCGCGCCGCGCCGCGATCACCGCCGTCGAGATGACATCGGCGATCCCGATCTGCGCCTCGGCCCCCGCTACGGCGACCGCGTCGATCAACCGCACCACCGCGGCCTCCTCGGAGCCGAAATACCGTGCGGCACCATGTGCCCCGAGCACAATGAGCCCCGGCCGCAACACCTCGACCCCCGGCACCGTCGCATCGACAGCACCGACCACCAGCTCGAACAATCGCGCGTCCCGATCCGGATCGTCCTGCACAACAACAAGTCCCGGACAACACCCCTGCGCATCCCGACGCCGCATCCCGCGCCGTACTCCCTCGGCCCGCGCGATCGCCGAACACGCCACCACCGAATTTCCCCGCAGCACAGCGATCGGCCGCTCCGCCGACACACCCTCCACCGCGGCCGCCGCCACCGCGGGCCAGTCCAAGCACCACACCGCCAGCACCCGATCGACGCGCGTCACGACGACACCACCGATCCACCCGCCACACCACGCGCGAACGAGCCACCAGCCGACTCGGGCACCACACCGTCAACGCGCGTCACCGCCGATCCGCATGCCACACCGAGACCGAACGAGCCACCACCAGAATGCGGTAGGCAATCGCAACGGTGACGATGGTGGGTGTCGGCTCGGCGACCGGCTGACCGTCCGCACCGGCTGGGCGATAGACGTGTGCCGAGAGCGACTCGGGAATGCACGGGAGACCCGCGGCGACCGGCCGCCGGGTAGCCGGTGGATCCCCTTACACGCATCGGTCAGAACCTGACAATGGACCGGCGGTCATGAGACGGCCTCGTGTAGCGCGGTGACTTCTGTTGCACCGCTGATGGTTTCGCGAGGCAGCCATTCGGTGCGCCCGGCCTGGGCGCACAGGTCCATGCGGCCGTGGCGGGTCTGGCCCGCCTTGGCACTGACGCGCACGTCGAGGCAGACCGAGCGCAGGCGGCCGCGACCGGGGCCGAGGCCGCGGTAGCCGGTGACGCGGGAGTCGAGGCGCAGGGTCGGGTTGACCCATTCGCCCGCGACGACCAGGGTGGCACCGCGATTGCGGGCGCGGGCGGCGAGGACGCGACAGCGGGCGGGCGGGACGGCGAGGCCACCGAGACCGAGGACCACCAGGTCGAGGCCGTCGAGCAGGACCGCCGCCACCTCGGCGGGGTCGGGGCCGGGGTCGGCGATCACCGCCAAGTGGGACAACTGTGCGCCCATCTCCGCGGCGGCCAGCAAACCGAGCCGGGGCAGGCCGACCACCGCCGCGTGACCGCCGTTTCCGGTGACCGCGGCGAGCAGCCCGGTCAGCAGGGAGTGCGCGCCGGTGTAGGCGACCACCGCACCTTTGGGCAGTCCACCCTCGGGCAGCAGATCGGCCAGCGGGGGCGGAACCGGCAACAGATCACGACGCAATGGCTGGTCACGCGGTATATGCCCGGTCGCGGACTCACCACGTCCCGGCACTGCGGCTATGCGCCTGCGCAGCTCATCGAGCATGCCCAGATCGGGCGACAACGCTTCCGAACCCATCAACACCACCTACTTCCACGATGGACCCGCGAGCGGAAAACCGCCCCGCGCCGAAACAGCAGCACCGTTTCAGCTATCGATCGTATTCGAATATACGTTCGATAGCGACCAGCGTGACATCCACCCCCTCCCCGTGTCCACCGCGGATCCCGATACAGTATTTTTCGACTGACTGGTCGATATCAAGGGAGTGTGGTGGCCGAAATCCGGCGGACACAGGCGCAGCGGCGCGCCGAGACCAGCCGTGCGCTCATCGACGCGACCATCGACACCATTGTCGAGAAGGGCTACGCGCAGGTCAGCGTCAAGGAGATCTGCCTGCGGGCCGGGGTTTCGCACGGAGGCCTGTTCGGCCGGTTCAGTACGTTGTTCGATCTGGTTGCCGCGGCGGCGGCGGAAGTCGGTGTGCGCCAACGTGAACAGTTCGTCGCGAAGATGGTCGAGCTGCCCGATCGTTCCGATGTCCGGGCGTTGCTCACCGTCTGGCGTGACGTGGCTCGCGATCCGATCAACGCGGTGTGGCGCGAACTGATCGTCGCCGCACGCACCGACGCGGCGCTGCGGGAGAAACTCGCGGTCGTCCGCTACGACTACGGTGCCGCCATGCTGGCCGATGGCGTGAAAAACCCGGTTCTGGAAGGACTTTCGCAGGAGCAGGCGTTCGCGCTCGGCTCGATGGTGCTGTTCTGTCTCGACGGCGACGCGATCAACGCCGGCCCGTTCCCCGAGCCACAGTTCGAACAATCGCGGCTCGACGCGTTGACCACCATGGTCAACGGCTATCTCGCATCACATCGCGAAACACGCCCGTAGGCGGGACGCCCCCTGCACGTCCCGCCCACGGTCGCACTCAGCGCTGGGCGCCCACCGCCTGCCCGACCAGCGTCGCCAGCACGGCCCCGGCGAATTCCGGCAAAGCGGTGGCGTTGGCCGGGTCGATCGCGGTCGTGGCAATGGTGGATGTCGTGCAGCCGGGGCCCTGAACCGGGCCTTCACCATCCAATGCCTCGGCGACCCAGGACATCACGCCGCCCGCCGCGGTGAGCGCGACAACGCCGTGTGTGCCGATGATGCTGTCGGGTGTCGCATCGCGCAGGTACGTGATCGACGCGCCGTCGGCGCAGTAGCGGGCGACCAGGTCGTCGGTGCCGCCGATCCAGCTCACCTCGTCATTGACGCCGTTCACCACATACAGTGGCGCGCTCGGTGTTTCCGCGCCCCGCTTGCGCGCGTCGACCTCCCCGCCGAGGACCGGGTCGGCCAGCATCACCTCGATCGGCGCGTTCAGCCATTCGCTCACCCGCTTGAAACGGTTCGCCGACACGGTGGTCGCGGTGCACTCCACGCCGGCCGCGGCGACCGCGGTGCGGCCCGCCGGGGTCAGGAAGGAGTCGAGTCGCGCGGCGAACTCCGGGGAATCCTTGCTGATCGAGGCAAGGCCGAGCGGCACGAGACCGACGGTTTCGCGACCGTCGGCGGTACGCATGGCCGCACCGAGATCCTGCACGGGCGCGCCGATCGCGAAGCCGACCATATTCAATTCCGGCGCGTAGCGCGGCTGCACCTGCGCGGCCCAACTGGTGGCGACCCCACCACCGGAGTAGCCCCATGCCGCGACCCTGGTGTCCTCGGCCAGGCCGAGCGGTGCGAAGTTCCGCGCGGCGCGGATGCCGTCGAGAGTGGCGTACCCCATCAGGTTCGGGGTGAGGAAGCGGTCGTCGATCCCGCCCGGATCAGGAACCGCCACCGCCCAGCCCTTCGCCAATCCGGCCGCGACCAGTGCCATCTCACCGGGAACTGTCGACCAACCCGATTTCTGCCCGTTGAGCATGCCGGCGAGATCGCCGTGCGTCAGGGTGTGCGAGGGCATGCACTCGCGCTGGATCGCGTCATAGGCCATCTGGAACGACAGCAACGGTCGTGGTTGCGCGGGTCCTCGCGGAATCAGCACCGTGGTGACCGCGGCGTGGGGCAGTCCTTCCCCATCGGTGGTGCGGTACAGCAACTGCCAGGCCTGCGCGTTGACGGGGAATTGCAGCAACATCTTCGTGGTGACAGGTCGGCTCGCCAGGATCGCACCCGGCGCGCTGGACTCGAAACCCGCTGGTGGCGTGTAGAAGTCGTCGACGACCTCGGCAGCGCCATGTCCCGCCGCCGTGATCGAACCGACGGCGATCAGCGCGCTGACCAGTAGTGCCGACCAGCGAGTTCGCCGTCCGACGCGGCCTGTCCGTCTGGGAAATCTCATCAATCCAACTCTCGATCCGACAGCGTTGTCATCAGGCGGGCCCGCACCACTTTTCGGACGCTACGTGACCGGACTCACGGAATCAAGATTTCGACCGATCGAAATATTAATTCCACTGAACGGGCCACACTCGGGATCCCGGCCAGTCAGCGCCGGTTTCGGCTACCCTCGCACCCGTGACCGAACGTGCTCGTCCCCATATCGGCCCCGACTACCTGGTCGCGGGCCGCTACCGCCTGCAGTCCAAGCTGGGCGGGGGTGGCATGGGCGCGGTCTGGCTCGCGACCGATCGATTGCTGAACCGGGAAGTCGCGATCAAACAGGTGCTGTCCACCGCGGGACTGAGCGCGGCCGAGGCCGAGGCGATCCGCAGCAGCATCGTGCACGAGGGCAGGGTGGCCGCCAAGCTGTCCCACATCCACGCCGTCGCCGTGCACGACGTGGTGATCGAGGCGGGCGAGCCGTGGCTCGTCATGGAGTACTTACCCTCGCGCAGCGTGGCCAAGGCGCTCGCACTGGTCGAGACGCTGCCCGCGGTCGAGGTGGCCCAGATCGGCGCGCAGGTGGCCGACGCGCTCGCCGCCGCGCATGCCGCCGGCATCGTGCACCGCGATATCAAGCCGGGCAACATCCTCGTCGCCGACCGCGGCAACAGTGTGGGCCTGGCCAAACTCAGCGACTTCGGCATCTCGCGCGGCGCGGGCGACACCCAGGGTGACGAACCCGACGGGATGATCACCGGCACCCCCGCCTACCTCCCGCCCGAGGTCGCGCGCGGCGCCCGGCCCACCGAGGCCAGCGACGTGTTCTCCCTCGGCGCCACCCTCTACACCGCGCTGGAAGGCCAGCCGCCGTTCGGTTTCGACTCCGACGAGCACGACGTCGTCGCCGCGGCCGCGATGGGCCGGATCATCCCGCCCACCCGCAGCGGCATCCTCACCCAGCCGGTGCTGCACATGCTCGAGCCCGCGCCCCAGCGTCGCCCGACCATGGCCGAGGCCCGCGACGAAATCCTCACCGCCGCCTTCGGCCCCGGCACCGGCGCCTACATCCTCGGTGTGCCGCTGCGCACCGAAGACGGCACCATTCCCGCCTGGTCCACCCGCAACTCCGCCAGCGGCCTGCGCAGCCCCAACTCCTCCCCCCTCCCGCGCCCGCAGCGCGCCCCGCTCGCCGCCACCGCCGCACCACAGCAGCGCGGCGGCAGCTTCATCGACAACCTCCCCAACGGCGCCCCCCTCGCCATCGGCGCGGGCGTGCTGATCGGCCTGATCATCCTGATCGCGATCATCATCGCCGTGATGTAGAGCCGCAGCCCTACCGGGTTTCACTCGATGCGGCGCCGATGCGCCCATCGAGTCAGCGCGTTCCGGTTCGACTGTTGTGTCTTACGCAGCACATTCGACGCGTGCGTCTCGACGGTCTTCACCGAGATGAACAAGGATTCGGCGATCTCGCGATAGGTGTAACCGCGCGCCAGCAAGCGCAGCACCTCCAGCTCGCGCGGGGTGAGTGAGTCCAATTCGGGATCGAGTGGCGGCTCGGGAACCGGTGAGCGCCCGGTGAACGAGTCGAGCACGAACCCGGCCAACCGCGGACTGAACACCGCGTCCCCACCCGCGACCCGGCGGATTCCGTCGGCCAGCTCGGCACCGGAGATCGTCTTGGTGACATATCCGCGCGCCCCCGCCCGAATCACCGCGATCACGTCCTCGGCCGCGTCGGACACGCTCAACGCCAAACACACCGGTCCCGCGGCGATCCCGCTCAGCACCGCCACCCCTCCGCCATCGGGCATGTGCACATCCAGCAACACCACGTCCGGCTTCGCGGCATCGATCCCGGCGACCGCCTCGGCCACCGCCCCGGCCTCACCGACGACCTCCATATCGGTCTCCCGGCTCAGCTCGGCCCGCACCCCCGATCGGAAGACCGCGTGATCGTCGACCAGGAACACCCGCACACTCACTACAAGACTCCTCAGTAGAACCGTCTCGATCGACCTGCTGTCATCGGTACCACACCGCGGTGTCCCGGCGTCGAAATCGACTCGGGTTCGGTGCGATCAGCGATCGGTGGGATGGTCGGGCGCCGACTCGCGGTCATCTGGGCGCGGTGGAGTGGTCGGCGCGTCGTCGGCCGCGACCTCGTCCGGCTCGGAGGTCCCGGAGTCGGTGCGCAGCATGACAATCCGCACCTCGGTGCCACGCCCGAGGTGCGAGTCGATCTCGGCGGTGCCGCCGCGGCGCTCGATTCTGGCGCAGATCGACTTGGCCACCCCGCGGCGGTCGGCGGGCACCGCCGACACGTCGAAACCGGCGCCGCGGTCGCGCACGAAGATGCTCACCTGGTGGGGTTCGGTTTCGGCGAACAGGTCGATCTCGGGGACATCCGCGTGTTTGGCGGCGTTGACCAGTGCCTCGCGGGTGGCACCGAGCAGGGCGGTGAAATGTTCCTTGGGCAGGCCCGCGCCGGTGTCGCCGGGATCCATCGCCACATCGCCGACGGTGACCGGGGTGACCTTCACGCCGTGCTGGTCCTCCACCTCGCCCGCGATGGTGCGCAGCGCGGTGGCCAGGCTGGACTGGGCGGGCGCGGTGTCGTCGAAGAGCCACTTGCGCAGCTCGCGCTCCTGGCTGCGGGCCAGGCGAAGCACCTCCTGGGGATCCTCGGCCTGACGCTGGATCAGCGCGAGCGTCTGCAGCACCGAATCGTGTAGGTGGGAGGCGATTTCCTCGCGTTCCTCATTGCGGATGCGGGCGCCGCGCTCGGCATTGAGCGCGCGGACCATGCGCAACCACAGCGGCACCGTGAGCAGACCCGCGCCGACCAGGGTGACCGCCACCGCGATCAGCGCCGACCCGAGCGAACTGAGATCGATCCTGGCCAGCACCACCACCCCGAGCCCGACCACGATCAGCGTCGCCCCGGCCACGATGCGCGACCAGGTGACCACCGAGGGTCGCGCGGGCAGCCCGAACAGTGCCCGTGGTCCCGGTGCGGCGACGTCGTATTCGCGCCAGACCAGCGCGGCGCCGACCGCGACCACCACGATCGGCGCGATCACATGCGCCGCGGTCCCCTGGAACAGCCACCCCACCGTCACCGCGAGCCCGAGCCCGAGCAGGGCCAGCCCGATCGCCTGCCTGCGCTCGTCACCGGTCGGTTTCGCGGCGTCCTCGCCACCAGGGGTGAAGATCCACAGCAGCCCGTAGGCCACCAGCCCCGCACCGACCAGCGCGGACAGCAGCACGAACGCCAGCCGCACCTTGATCACGTCGACACCGAGATGGTCGGCCAGACCACCCGCGACTCCCCCGACCACCCGCCCACCGCTGCGACGGACCATGCGCGGGGTCTCCGGCACCGGCGCGCCCATCGGCTCAGGACCGGGGACGGGCAGCATGGGCCGATAGCCGCGAGGCACGCCATAGCCCTGTGGATACTGGGCGTAGCCCGGCGCGGTCCGGTACTGCTGGGGCGGGATGTGTTGCTGCGGCGGCCCATAAACCACCGGCGCACCCCCGAACGCGCGCTCTACGAAACGGTGCGGACCGCGCAGTCGATGCCCGCCGAACCGCGGATTCGCCGCGGCACCCGGCCCCTCGGAAGGCCCTGCCGAATCACCCGGTCGGAAACCGTTCGCGGGCATCGGCGCACGACCGACAGCGGGCGTGCTGATCCCCGGCTGATGACCGGGCGCGGAGCTCGCTCCGCTGCCGCCCCAGCCCGCGGCACCATTACCGGGCACAGAGCTGTTGCCGGTGCCGCCCGCGGGCGGGCCGACCGGGTAGTGGGTGGCGTTGTTCCCGGCGGCGGCGCCGGGCCCGGGTGGGGCGGCGGACCCCTGGGCGGCAGTGCGGGCGGGAACAGACGGATCCATGCTCTCGATAGTGGCACGCGGGAGGGGGTGCCGACATCAGGAAAGTCCCTGATCTCGTCCCCGATGTCGGCGATCCGGCGCTGACCTGGGCGGCAGCCTGTCCGGTCCGGACAGAAATAGGGCTCTACCTGGGGGTATGTCGGATCCGGTAACGGGCCGATCCGGCGGCGCCGGACGCCGGACCGGAAACCCGGCCACAGGGTCCTCAACAGGCCCTTTAAGCCGATGCGCAGACGCTCCGAAAGCCCGGCCGCCGAGGCTTTCCTACGTTGATGGCAGGCCGGAATGACGGCCTCCGCTTCAGGGGAGGAACGACGTGAACATCATCACCACCGTGCTGGGTGCCGCCGCTATCGGACTGAGCACCATCGGGATGACACCGATCGCTTCGGCGACGCCGATGGCACCACACGAGACGACCTATCACGGGCCGGCCGGCTTCGAACTCACCCTCGGCCATACCGAGGAGTCCTACCGGCTGGTCCCCCCGCTCAACGCGATGCCGACCAATCGCGAGGTGTTCCTCGACAACACCGCCTACGTCACCGCACCGCTCGGTGCGACCGGCGACATCACCTCCGGCTATCTCGTCGCCTGCGCGGTGGACCTGACCCTGTCGGTCGGGTTCAACGGCGGCATCTCGGCGAGCGCGGGGGCGAGCATCGGGTTCGGCTCCTCCGGTCCCGACGCGTCCGTCGATATCGGTCCGTCGATCACGGCCGGCATGGATCTGAGCCTGTCGCTCGCGCCGGGCGAGATCAAGAAGATCGATGTGGGATCGATGTCCCTCGGTGCGGGCACCACCTATCTGGTGAACCGTGACTTCCATCTGATGGTGGGCAACTGCGGTGGGCCGCTCAATGTCTATTCGTGGGCGACAGTCACCGCGAGCACCGGACAGGTGAGCGCCACGAACTCGGTCTTCGGCGACACCATGTTCCTGTGAGCCGACCCGGGACCCGGCAACTCGCCGGGTCCCGGTCCAGCCGAATATCATGACCCTCGGTCGTTTTCATCGAACGGGGGGTTCATTGACCATCAGTGATACGCAGAGTTCTTCGCCGCGAGCGCATTTCGCCAAGCGATTCGCCGAACTCTATGCCGCAGCGGGCAATCCGACATTGCGCCGGGTCGCCACGGCCACCGAACGACGAATGCGCGGCGCGCAGGCGGGCACCCCGTCACCGCAGCGGATCAGCGATTGGAAGGCCGGGCGCAATGTGCCCGCTCGCTTCGAATCGCTGCTGCCGGTGGTCCTCACGCTCGTCGAGATGACCGAGAAGGCCCAGCGCGATCTTCCACGCACACTGGCCGACCCGCACGAATGGCGACGGCTGTGGCAGGAGTCGGTCACCTGGACAGCGGCCGCGGGCGACGGCGAGACCTGCCCCTACCCCGGCCTGCGCGCCTACCTACCCGAGGAGCACACCATGTTCTTCGGACGCGAGCAGGCCACCACCGAATTCGTCGAACTGGTCCGCGCCACCACCGGCATCGTCGTACTGATCGGCGCCTCGGGCGCGGGCAAGTCCTCGCTGCTGGCGGCGGGCCTGCGACCGGCGATCGACCTGCCCGCCGCCACCATGACGCCGGGTGCGACGCCGACCGCCGGACTCGCCGCGACGCTGACCGATGAACCGCGGGTCCTGATCGTCGACCAGTTCGAGGAACTGTTCACCCTGTGTCAGGACGAGGCCGAACGGGTGGCGTTCCTGGCGGCGCTCGCAGGCCTACCCGATTCGCTGACGGTCGTGCTGGCGCTGCGCGCCGACTTCTACGAACAATGCCTGCACTACCCGATATTGCGGAACAGCTTGCAGCGCACCAATTACCTACTCGGCGCGATGTCCATGGACGAGGTGTCGCACGCGATCACCGGCCCAGCGGCCGCCGCCGGACTCACCCTCGAACCAGGCCTGGAAGAGCTGGTACTCACCGAACTGCGCGGGCTCGGCGGGCACCTCAGCACCGACGGCTACGACCCCGGCGCGCTGCCACTGCTGTCCCACGTGATGTCCGCGACCTGGCAGCAACGCGAAGGCCGCAAACTCACGGTCGCCGGTTACCGCAAGACCGGCGGAGTCGCTGGGTCGGTCGCCGAGACCGCCGAACTGGCCTGGAGCGAGCTCACCGCGGCGCAGCAGGGCGCCGCGCAGGAGTTGCTCGGCTCGCTCGTCACGGTCGGACAGGATGGACGCGATACGAGACGGACCGTCGACCGCGCCGAATTACTCGCCCGCAGCGGCGACCCCGACGCCACAGCGGAAGCGCTGGAAGTGCTCGCGGCCAGCAGATTGATCGCTCTCGACGCGGGCTCGGTGCAGTTCTCCCACGAGATCGTGCTGACCGCATGGCCCCGGTTGCGCGGCTGGATCGACACCGACCGAGTCGGACACCAGGTCCGACAGCGGCTCGAGCACGATGCGGCCGAATGGGAAGCAGCGGGCCATGATTCGGCACTGCTGTATCGCGGCACCCGGCTCGACAGTGCGAGCGAGCACACCGGAGGTGCCCCGATCGGTCCGCGTGTGCGTGCCTTCCTCAAGGCCTCACGGCGAGCCGTCCGGATCGGTGGGCGATGGCGGATCGGGGCGATCGTGGTGGTGCTCGCGCTGCTTGCCACCGGCGTGATCGCCATCGACCGCACCCGGCTCGCCGATCAGCGCGCACTGGACCGCGACTACGCCGAACTCGTGGCCGCCGCCAGCCGGACCCGGAGCAGCGACCCATCGATCTCGGCCCAGTTCCTGTTGGCCGCGTACCGAATCCGGCCCGACGACGCGACGCGCACCCAGCTGCTGAACAGCCAGGACGCACCACTGGCCGTCACCGTGCCCGCCCACGAGCGGGGCATCTCCGTGCTGGCATATCGCCCGGCCGACGCACTACTGGTCTCGATCGACTACGTAGGCGACACCGCCTTCTGGGATCTGCGCGATCCCGCGCGACCGCGCCGACTCACCACCTCGCTCGGCACGAGAACCCACCAGCTCGATTTCATCCCGGGCAGCACCGACGCGGTCACCCTCGGCGATGCCGGCACCCAGCTGTGGGATCTCGCCGACCCCGAGTCGCCGCGCCTGATCCACACTCTCGATACCCTCCGTGCCGACACGATCGCCATCGATTCGAGCGGAACCCGACTCGCCGAGGTCGAGGCATCGACGCTCACTCTCTGGGACATCCGCGATCGGTCACGGCCGTCGCGCACCGTCTCCCGTCCACTCGCCGGTGATCACCACTCCGTCGAATTCGGCCCCGGCGGCACGGTGCTCGCGGTCGGCTCCGTCACCTTCGACACCGGCGTCCCCGATACCGTGCAGCTGTGGGACACCGCCACAGCGCGTCCCCTCGGACCGCCGATCTCGACGATGGCCGGCGACTTCCTCCAAGAGGTCACCCTCAGTCCCGACGGCACCCGCCTGGCGATCGGCACACACGGCGCGAAGGGCACCAGCAGCGCACCGTCGAGTCAGTTCGAACTCTGGGACATCACCGATCCGCGCCGCCCCCGCACCTTCGGTGCCTCGACTCGCGTCGACAACGACGTGCTGGCCTCGATCACTTTTCACCAGGACGGAAACCTTCTCGCCACCGGCTCCGACGAGGCCGCACGACTGTGGAACATCAGCGACCCGGCCCAACCCGTGCAAGCGGGCCCCGCCCTGTCGGTCAGCCCGGCCGCCTGCCCACAGGCTCGCGCCTCCCTGTGCAGCGGCGGACCGACGTCGATGCTCTTCCTCCCCGGCGAACCGGTACTCATCAGCGCGGGGCACGACGGCCTGCTACGCACCTGGACGCTGCCCCGGTCGACGATCGACGTGATTCCCAGGATGCCGTCGGGTCCGGTGTTCGATCGAGCGGGAGATCGGATGGCCATGGTGACCAGGACCGGCGACGTGGGGGTCTGGGACACTACCGATCCGCGTCGCCCGACCCGGCTGACCACGATCCCGAACGTACTGGCGCTGTCGAACCCTGTCCTGAGTCCGGACGGACGCACACTGAGCCTGCACGATATGGGCGGCAAGCGGCGGATCGTCTTCGACCTCGACGATCCACGTCATCCACGACCACTGCCCAGCTGGCCGACCGGCGAGGCCGAGAGCTCGACTGTCAAAGGCAACCGGATGCTGCTGACCTTCCCGGACTCGGTCCAGATGTGGGACGTCGCCGACCGCGTCGCGCCGAAGCCCCTCGGGTCGCCGATCACCGCGACTTCCGGAAAGGTCGTCGGTGGCAGCTTCAGCTTCGACGGTAGCCTGGTCGAAGTGATGCTCGTCGACCACCGTGGCGACTGGGAGCAGCATTACACCCGCCAGATCTGGAATCTGGACGACCCGGCGCACCCACGATTGATCGCCGAAACCGACGTAGAACTCAACACCGTCTTACAGCCGTCTCAGTTCCTGCCCGACAACCGGACCCTCGCCGTCACCAAGGCCGATCGCTTCGGCCTGTGGGATGCCGACGCACCCGAGACGTTCACCCCGCTCATCGACGCTGTCCGCACCGAAATCGGGCCGATCAGCTGGGTATCCGCGTCGGCGGACGGCACCGAGCTGGCCGTGTCGAGCGACGACGGCACGACCGGGGTGTGGAATCTCGACGACCCGCACGCACCGCGCAAGTACAGCGGTCCGCTCGGCCCCGCCGACGGTCGCGACCGACAGGTGACCATGCACCCCCGTGGCGAACAGCTCATGATCGTCACCGACAACGGCCAGCTCGGCGTGTGGGACCTCGACGCCGAGACTGTCGCCACCCGGATCTGCGCGTCCACCGGCCCACTCACCGAAGCCATCTGGCGCGGTCACATCGCGAACGTCCCCTACCACTCCCCCTGCCCCTGAACCCGGGAAATTCTCAGGGTTACCCCCGATGTGCGAAAGGGGTGGCTCGGCACACCATGGATGGCATGAGCAGAACGAGCTTCGCCGACCAGGTTCACCAGATGTGGCAGACGCGGCCCGTCCGGCTGCCTCGGCAGGGGCCGATCGCCGGTGTGGCGGCGGGGTTCGGGTTGCGGTATGGGGTGGATCCGGTGCTCGTTCGGGTGGCCTTCGTGGTGTCGACGATCTTCGGCGGGGCCGGGATCATGCTGTACCTGCTGGGCTGGCTGGTGCTGGGGTCGGCGGGGAACGAGGTGTCGGCGGCGCAGGCCTTGTCGGCGCACGATCGGGGGTCGCATTCGCAGACCAAGACGATCGTGTTGATCGTCGCGCTGGCTATCGCCGTGTCGGCCATGGGGCCGATCGGTCTGGGGATGGGCGGGGGCGGGGTCGTGAGCCTGGGGCTGATGCTCGCAGGCTGGTGGATGCTGTACCTGCGTCATCCCGAGCTGCCGGCGGGGTTCGATGCCTACCGCGCGCCGCTCGGCACGACGGGCTATCCGGGTGCGGGTTACCCGACCGGTGGACCGGTGCGCGGCTATCCGTTCAACCCGGAGATGCCGACGACGGGGATGTACACGCCCTACACCAAACTCCCCGACGCCTACGTACCCGATCCGGCGCCCGCCCGTGCGGAAAACCACACGGCCACAGCCGAATCCACCCCACTGCTGCGTGTCGACACGGCCGAGACGGTCGTCCTGCACAAGGACATCGACGAAACAGGTGACACCACTTCGGATACGGTCGACACCGCTCGGATCACAGTGACACCGGCAGAATCCAGCAAGCCTGATTCGGCACTCACCGACGGGGCGGACACGTCGGCTTCGGACACACCGCAAGCCGCCACGGTCCCGAGTGAGCCGACCGCGGATCCGGTTCGTCCGGTTGATGATGAGGTCGCGCCCATCGATCTCGGCAAACGTACGGACAGCCCGCTGTCTGAGGCCGAGGAGACCGGCACCAGTGCGGTTCTGCACAAGAGCCTCCCCGGAACTATCTCTACCGCACCGGAACCCCCTCGAATCAACGCGCAGGTGCCCAACGGCTGGGACCCGCTCGCCGTCGCACCGCTGGCCTGGGAACTCCCGGAAGCGGCACCCCACTACGCGCCCGTTGCGCCACCACAGCCCGCACCGAAACGTCCACGCTCCCGGCTGACTCCGGTCACCATCGGCCTGGCGATCCTCGCCGCGGCGCTGGCAGGCGCCGCAGCGGCATCGGGCGTCGAATGGATGACCCCCGCGCGAATCGCCGCCTTCGCACTCGCCGTGGTCGGCCTCGGCCTCGTCGCTGGCGCGTTCCTGCGGCGCGGATACGGACTGCTGGTACTCACCGCCCCGCTGGCCGGATTCGTGGTGCTGGCCTCGCTGATCGGGCCGATCGACTTCGAGAACACCGGCGCCGTCGGCGACCGCGTCTGGGCACCGACCTCGGTGACCGAACTGCAGCCGCGCTACGCCCTCGACATCGGTTCGGGCACGCTGGATCTGCGTGGCCTGACCCTCACCGAGTCCCGCAGCGTCGAGGTCGCGGTGAATATCGGTGACGCGAAAGTGCAACTGCCCGAAGGGATGACAGTGAATACGACATGTGACATCCGAGTAGCCGATTCGACCTGCACGGAAGGACTGAGCGGACCGGACACCCCCGGTGCACCGGTGCTCGACCTGAAGATCAAGATGCACGTCGGCGACGTGGAGGTGACCCGTGGCTGAGCAGAACAACGTCGAGACCAGGCGCCGACCGGCCTTCTCCCTGCTGACCATCGGCCTGATCGCGCTCGCGGTGAGCGTCTGGGCACTGCTCGGCGCACCGACCCCCGACGGCGGCGGGATCCTGCCCATCGGCTGGGGCGTGGTGATCGCGGCCATCGTCATCGGCCTGTTGCTCACTTTGACCCCCAGCCGTAAACACCACTGACCGAAGGACAACCCCCAGAAACCAGCAATGGCCCGTCACCGTGACGGGCCATTGCTGTATACGGGACCAGTTGAGAGACAAGGGCAATGGACAAATCCGATCAGCAACCGGAAACCCCACTGGCGAAGGTCCTGTCGCCGGCCACCCACCGACCGCACACCGGCGGCTTCCTCCTGGGCAGGCTCCTGCTCACCCAGGTGGCGCAACCGCCACGGCCGGCTTAATTCACTCCCACTCGATGGTGCCCGGCGGCTTGCTCGTCACGTCGAGGACCACGCGGTTGACGTCGGCCACCTCATTGGTGATGCGCGTCGAGATCCGTTCCAGCACGTCGTAGGGCAGCCGGGTCCAGTCCGCGGTCATCGCGTCCTCGCTCGACACCGGACGCAGCACGATCGGGTGACCGTAGGTGCGGCCGTCACCCTGCACACCGACCGAGCGCACGTCGGCCAGCAGCACGACCGGGCACTGCCAGATCTGCTTGTCCAGACCGGCCGCGGTGAGCTCTTCGCGAGCGATGGCGTCGGCCTGGCGGAGCAGTTCGAGCCGGTCGGCGGTCACCTCGCCGACGATGCGGATGGCGAGGCCGGGGCCGGGGAAGGGCTGGCGGGCAACGATTTCCTCGGGCAGGCCCAGTTCGCGGCCGACCGCGCGGACCTCGTCCTTGAACAGCAGGCGCAGTGGCTCGACCAGGTCGAACTCGAGGTCGTCGGGCAGGCCACCGACATTGTGGTGGCTCTTGATGTTCGCGGTGCCGGTGCCGCCGCCGGATTCGACGACGTCCGGGTACAGGGTGCCCTGGACCAGGAATTCGACCTTCGGGGCACTGCCTTCGGCCGCACCCTCTTCGGTGACGATGCCCGCCACCGCGTCCTCGAAGGAGCGGATGAATTCGCGGCCGATGATCTTGCGCTTCTCCTCGGGATCGGAGACGCCCTTCAGCTCACCGAGGAACTTGTCCACCGCGTCGACGGTTACCAGCTTGGCCCCGGTCGCGGCGACGAAGTCCTGCTGGACCTGCTCGCGTTCACCGGCCCGCAGCAGACCGTGGTCGACGAACACACAGGTGAGCCGGTCACCGATCGCGCGCTGCACCAGCGCGGCGGCCACGGCGGAGTCGACACCACCGGACAGCCCACAGATGGCGTGGCCGTCACCGATCTGCTCGCGCACACTCTCGATCAGCGACCCGGCGATATTGGCCGGGGTCCACTGCGCGGGGATGCCCGCCAGCTCGTGCAGGAAGCGGCTGAGCACCTGCTGGCCGTGCGGGGAGTGCAGCACCTCGGGGTGGTACTGCACACCGGCCAGCCGACGCGCGCGATCCTCGAACGCGGCGACGGGGGCGCCCGCGGTGGTACCGGTGACCTCGAAGCCCGCAGGGGCGTCGGTCACCGCGTCACCGTGCGACATCCACACCGGCTGAATGGTCGGCAGGCCGCCGTGCAGCACACCGCCGTCGATGTTCAGTTCGGTGCGGCCGTATTCGCGGGTGCCGGTGTGCGACACCGTGCCGCCGAGCGCCTGCGCCATCGCCTGGAAGCCGTAGCAGATGCCGAACACGGGCACACCGAGATCGAACAGCCGCGCGTCGAGTTGCGGTGCGCCCTCGGCATACACGCTCGACGGACCACCGGACAGGATCACGGCCAGCGGCTGCTTGTCGGCGATCTCTTCCACTGTCATCGTGTGGGGGATCACCTCGGAGAACACCCGCGCCTCACGCACCCGTCGGGCGATCAGCTGGGCGTACTGCGCGCCGAAGTCGACGACGAGGACCGGTCTCTGAGTATCTGCCACCGCCACAGTTTAGTGACGGGGTGAGACGAGCAAGCAGCGGGCATCGCCGGAGCCCGGACTCGCCGTAGTGACTGTGCACGACGCGCCCCCATTGTTGGGCGTGGCGCGGTGGCTCTGGCTATCCTCGTGCTCGTGCCATTCGCCCGCGCGATCGATGCCGACATCTACTACGAGGACAGCGGTGGCACGGGTCCGGTGGTGTTGCTGGCCCACGAATTCTTCATGGATCGCACGATGTTCGCCTCGCAGCAGGCCGCACTCTCCCCCGAATTCCGGATCGTCGCCTGGGACGCGCGCGGTCACGGCCGCACCAAAGACCAGCGATTGCCCTTCACCTACTGGACAGCGGCGCGCGACGCGCTGACCGTGCTCGACTCGATCGGCGCCGAACGCGCCATCGTCGGCGGGACGGCGCAAGGGGGCTTCACCGCATTGCGGACCGCGCTGGTCGCGCCGGAACGGGTCGCCGCGCTGATCTTGATCAGTACCGAGGCGCACGGGCCGACCCTTGACCAGTCCACCGCCACCCAGCGGTTCCTCGACGAGTGGCACGACCGCAGCTCTCGTGAGGAAGCCGCGGGCCGCCTGGCCGACTGGCTCATCGGCGACGACACCTGGTACCGAGACATCTGGACCCGGCGCTGGGTCGGCGACGCCCACAGCGGGCTCGACGCTGCCGTCGGCTGCCTGCTCGGGCGCGATTCGGTACTCGACCGACTACGCGAGATCACCTGCCCGGCACTGATCATCCACGCCACGCGCAGCGGTATCGCGGGCGATCGGGCCCGCACGCTGGCCGACGGGCTCACCGCCTCCACCTTCGTGGAGATCGATGGCGCCCGCCTGGCCGTCACGATGACCCACCCGGAACCGGTCAATACCGCGATCTCCCGGTTCCTGAGGGATCGGGTCTCACTGACCCACGTGCGTTAGCGGACGCTCAGCCCGACCTTCTGGAATTCCTTGAGGTCGGAGTAGCCGGCCTTGGCCATCGACCGACGCAGGCCACCGACCAGGTTCAGCGAGCCGAACGGGTCGTCGGAGGGGCCGTAGAGCACGCGCTCGAGGCTCGGGCGGGTCACCGCGCCGTCGGGGCCGTCGAGCCAGGCCTCGTCGACCGGCAGGAACGAACCGCGCGGCACCGAGGGGTGCGCGGTGGCCGAGGGCCAGTACCAGCCGCGACCGGGCGCCTCGGCCGACGCCGACAGCGGCACACCGAGCATCACGGCGTCGGCGCCACAGGCGATGGCTTTGGCCAGCTGACCCGAGGTGGCCACGTCACCATCGGCGATGACGTGCACGTAGCGGCCGCCGGTCTCGTCGAGGTAATCGCGACGGGCCGCGGCGGCATCGGCGATCGCGGTCGCCATCGGGACACCGATGCCGAGCACCTCGCCGGTGGTGGTGGCGCCGGGGAACGAGCCGTAGCCCACGATGACGCCCGCCGCACCGGTGCGCATCAGGTGCAGGGCGGTGCGGTGATCGCTCACGCCACCGGCCACGACCGGCACATCCAGCTCGGCGATGAAGGTCTTGAGGTTGAGCGGCTCGTCGCCACCGACGTGCTCGGCGGAGATAATGGTGCCGTGCACGACCAGCAGGTCGACGCCTGCCTGGACCAGCGCGGGGGTCAGCGCACGGGCGTTCTGCGGGCTCACGCGCACCGAGGTGGTCACCCCGGCCGCACGGACCTGCGCGACGGCGGCGGCCAGCAGATCGGGCTGCATCGGCGCGGCGTGCAGTTCCTGCAGCAGCGAGATGGCCTTTTCGTAACCCCCCTTGTCGACCAGATCCAGCAGCTGGTCGATCTTGGCCTGCACGTCGGCGTGGCGCGCCCAGAGGCCCTCGCCGTTGATCACACCGAGGCCACCCTGGCGACCCAGCTCGATCGCGAACTCGGGCGAGACCAGCGCGTCGGTGGGGTGCGCGAGCACCGGGATCTCGAAACGGTAGGCGTCGAGCTGCCAAGCCAACGAGACCAGCTTCGACGAACGCGTCCGCCGCGAGGGCACGATATCGACGTCGTCGAGCTCATAGGTCCGACGGGCGACCCGCCCCATACCGATTTCGACCATGTCACGCACAGTTGCTCCCTGTGTTCGGGCGCGCGTGTGCGCGCGTTTTCGCAGACCTGACGGTCTGCATGGCTGTGCGCCGGGAGCGTACCTCCCGGCGCACAAACGCATCTATTGTACTCAGCCGCGCCCGGTGTAGTTCGGGGCCTCGACGGTCATCGTGATGTCGTGCGGGTGACTCTCCTTGAGACCCGCCGCGGTGATCTGCACGAACTGCGCGCCCTGGAGGTGCTCGATGTTCTGCGAACCGGTGTAGCCCATCGCGGCGCGCAGGCCGCCCACGAGCTGGTGGATCACCTGGTTGACCGGGCCACGGAACGGGACACGGCCTTCGATGCCCTCGGGGACGAGCTTGTCCTCGGCGAGCACGTCGTCCTGGAAGTAGCGGTCCTTGGAGTACGACTTGGCCTGGCCGCGGCCCTGCATGGCACCGAGGGAGCCCATGCCGCGGTAGCTCTTGAACTGCTTGCCGTTGACCAGGATCAGCTCACCGGGCGACTCGGCCGTACCCGCGAGCAGCGAGCCGAGCATCACGGTGGACGCGCCTGCGGCGATGGCCTTGGCGACGTCGCCGGAGTACTGCACGCCACCGTCGGCGATCACCGGCACACCGGCGGCCTTGCAGGCGGCGACGGCTTCGAGGATCGCGGTGATCTGCGGCGCGCCGACACCGGCGACCACGCGGGTGGTGCAGATGGAGCCGGGGCCGACACCCACCTTCACCGCGTCGACGCCCGCCTCGATGAGCGCAGCGGCACCAGCACGCGTGGCGACGTTGCCGCCGACGATCTGGATCCGGTCACCGACCTCGGCCTTGACCTTGGCGACCATCTGCAGCACCTGCGCCTGGTGGCCGTGCGCGGTGTCGACAACCAGCACATCGACCCCGGCGTCGGCCAGCGTCATGGCACGCGACCAGGAATCCTCGCCGACACCGATCGCGGCACCGAGCAGCAGGCGGCCGTCGCGGTCCTTGGTGGCGTTGGGGTACTGATCGGTCTTGACGAAGTCCTTGACCGTGATCAGCCCGCGCAGGCGGCCGTTGCCGTCGACGATCGGCAGCTTCTCGATCTTGTGGCGGCGCAGCAGACCCAGCGCGGCCTCGGCGGTGACACCCTCACGCGCGGTGATCAGCGGCGCCTTGGTCATCACCTCGTCCACGCGGCGATCCTGATCGACCTCGAAGCGCATGTCGCGGTTGGTGATGATGCCGACCAGCGCACCGGTCTCGTCCACCACCGGCAGACCCGAGATGCGGAAGCGCGCGCACATGGCGTCGACCTCGGCGAGAGTGTCGGTGGGACGACAGGTGACCGGATCGGTCACCATGCCCGCCTCGGAGCGCTTCACCGTCTCCACCTGGGCGGCCTGATCGGCGGCCGATAGGTTGCGGTGCAGCACGCCCATACCGCCGGCACGCGCCATGGCGATGGCCATGCGCGCCTCGGTGACGGTGTCCATGGCCGAGCTCACCAGCGGCGTGCGCAGGGTGATTTCCCTGGTCAGCCGACTGGATGTCTCGACCGAGCTGGGGATGAGATCCGAGGCCGCAGGCAGCAACAGCACGTCGTCGAACGTGAGGCCGAGCATGGCGATCTTGGTCGGATCGTCGCCCCCCGTAGGAGGGCGCACCGCGATTCGTTCGCCCGACACGGGATTACTCATTCGGATCGACCCCTCCTGGTCGTCATAGCAACCGACGCGACTGGACACAGTGCGACGGTGCTCGAGCGGAAAAAGCTTTCGGATGGTCGACAAGAACAAAGTCGCCGACGCCTGCATTCCATGGTATCCGGCGCCCGGACACGCCTGTGAAGTGAGCCCTTCCGCAAAACTTGCCCGGTGCATCGCTGGCGCGATGCACCAAGTACTGCGTACCGTGGGGATGTGCGTGACCATCTACCACCTGGCCTGCCGCCGGATCCCTTCGCCGGAGACCCCTCCGACCCGTCTGCCGCGCTCGATGCGATCGAGCCCGGTGAGCCGTTGGATCCTCATGAGCGCCTAGCGGTCGAGGAAGATCTCGCAGACCTCGCCGTATACGAAGCCCTGCTGGCCCACCGCGGCATTCGCGGCCTGGTCGTCAGCTGTGAGGATTGTCGGCAAGATCACTACCACGACTGGGACATGCTGCGGGCAAACCTGCTGCAGCTACTCGTCGACGGCACCGTCCGTCCACATGAACCCGCCTACGATCCCACCCCCGAGGCTTACGTCACGTGGGACTACTGCCGCGGTTACGCGGACGCGTCGATGAACGAGGCGTTCCACGGCGACGGGTTCGACGGGTTCGACAACTGAGCTCTGGCGGCGACTCAGCACAGCTGAGCCTGTCGCGAGGCCCGCTCCCCCCGCTCCGGTCACGCGTGCGCGGGGGATGACGCGGGCCCGCACCGGAAAACGCCCCCGAACAACGACGAAGGCCCCGAACCTGTTCGGGGCCTTCGTCGTTGGTTCAATTCATCGTTGCGCAGAAATGCTTACTCAGGAAGACGGCACGATCGGCGGCGCGGGCAGGATCGTCACCGCGGGCGGCAACTGCAAGGTGGGGGGCACCGTCGGGGGCAGCGTCGCCGACGTGGGGACAACCGTCGGGACCACCGTCGGCACGGTCACCACCGGCGGTGGTTCGACGATGGTTGTCGGCGGTGTGGTCGGATCGACAGTGACCGGCGGCGGGGTCACCGGCGGCGGGGTGGTCACCGGCGGTTGCGTCGGCTCGACCGGCGGAACCACCGGCTTGGTCTCCGGACCTGGCGTCTGCATGATGACCGGCGGCTGGGTGGACGGATCGGTGGTGCTCTGGCCGGGAGCTGTCGGTGCCACCGGAGCGGTGGTGCCCGGGTTCGTCGTCGGGGGGACCTGCACCGCGGAAGTCGGCTTGCCCGGCTCGGACGTGGCCGGCGGCAACTGCGCGCCGATCTCCGGCGCGACCTTCAGCAGCTGATCACGAAGCAGGTTCCAGCGCGCGATCAGATCCTCGCGCTTGCCCTTGTCGTCGACTTGGCCCGCGTTGGCCGAAGCCTGTTCCAGCCTGGCCTTCGCCTGTTCCGGATTGCCCGAGGTGAGCAGGTTCTGGGCGGCCAGCAGATCTTCGTCGGCGTACTGTACGACGGTGGACTGCGCCTGCTCGCTGAACACGACCTCCTTGACCCGCCACAGCGGATCGCCGGGAGCCGCGCTGTACGCGAAGGCCGTAATACCGCCGAACACCAGCGACAGTGCCGCTGCTGCCCCGAAAATCGGGCGGACCAGCCGTAGACGTCCGCGCGAGGAAGCTCCGACTCGAACCTGCCGCGCGCCGATCTCCTGATTGACCGCCGCGAACACGGTGTCCAGATCAGGGCCCGCGGGCATCGGCTCGGCCAGTAGGTCGGCCCGCCAATCCGCGAGTAACGACGCCAGCTGGAACTCTTCGGGACTGTCGGTACGCACCGGACCATCGCTGGAGATCGCGTCGATCAGCGCGTCATCGCTGCGCACCGCCGCGATGTCGACCGGTCCGGAGTCACCGGCGTCCTCGGCGGCGTAGGGACCGCTGTCGTGCGATCCGCGCTGCCAAACTTTCCGGTCGCCTAGACCGCGCTCGCCATCCCTAGCCATACATTTCACCTGCCCTCGCCACTTGTGACTTCAGTTTCGCGAGCGCCCTGTGCTGGGCAACCCGTATCGCCCCCGCCGTGCTGCCCACGGCGACTGCGGTTTCCTCTGCTGACAGACCCATGACCAAGCGCAGGATCAGGATTTCTCGATGCTTCTCGGGGAGCGTTGCCAGCAGAGTGTTCATCTGCCTGCTCGTCTCCGAGTCGAGAGCCCGCTGTTCCGGTCCGTGGTCGGTGGATATGACATCTGGTACTTCGGCCATCGCCTCCGCCTTGTTACGGGCGGCGTTGCGATGGGCGTCGGCGACCTTGTGCGAAGCGATTCCATACACGAAGGCCATGAAGGGCCGACCCTGGTCCTGATAGCGGGGCAGGGCGGTCATCACAGCCATACAGACCTCTTGCGCAACATCGTCCGCGGAGAGCTGTCCGCGCTCCGCGGCTCCGATCCGTGCCCTGCAGTAGCGAACCACCAAGGGACGGACCAGTTCCAATACCCGAGCTAAAGCGGTCCTGTCGCCCTGCGCAGCCGCAGCGACGGCGAGGTCCAACTCTTCGCCCATATGCGTCATCGTCAGAGATTTTCCTGGCGTTACGAGTGGCGCGGTCGAATGTGACCGAGCTTCCACCGAAAAGGCGGAACGGACTAACAATAGCGACCCCCGGATCGGCCGCCAGCGGGCGTGGTCGCTTCTAACCGAGCTCTCAGGAAGATCATCCGCAGCGAATCACGCACCGAGCGGGGCGATGTCGCCACCCCAGGCCCGTAGACGGGCGCCATGATCTGCGGCTTCGTCCGCCGCGGCGCGCGCTTGCGCCGGTTCGGCGACTCCCGAGCGCAGCATCGCGGTGGCCCAGCGCAGTGGGAGAAGGCCGTTTTCGCGGCAGCGCGCGTCGACCCGGCCGGCCAGTTCCGCGGACTCGGCGAGGTCGCCGGTCGCGGCGGTCGCGGCCGCGACGAGCAGTGCCGATTTCACCTGGTGGCGTACCGACGGCAGCGCCGCGGCGAGGTCGACAGCCGCGACCGCGTCGCGCAGCGCTCGGCCTGCTTCCCCGCCGGCGAGCGCGGTCTCGGCGCGCACCCAATGCCAGCGCACCTCCGCTCGCGGGGGCGCCTCGGCGAGCAGTGGTCGCACGCGGCCGAGCAGCTTGTGCGCCAGGCCGAGTCGGCCGACGCCGAGCGCGTCGGCGGCTAGACCCGTATACGCGTCGGCGAGCGCCTCGGCGCGGGCCGCACCCGTGGCGCCGAATCCGATCGTCGCGGCGCGGCCGTCGAACGCTGCCGCCGCCGCGTGGCCGCCGAGCTGGCGTAGCAGTGATCCCCGGGTGCTCTCGACGAGGGATCGCAGGCCGGGATCTGTCGTAGTCCGGGCTGATATCAGCAGGTCAGCACGGGCGGCGGCGTAGCGGCCCTGCCCGCCGAGCGCGACCGCGCGGTACCACCGCGACAAGGGGTCCGCAGGCTCCGGCAACTCCGTAGCGGCCAAGCCCGGAGTGGTGCCGAAGGCAGTCGAAACGAGTATTTCGGAACCGATATCCGCGGGTGAGGCCTTTGTCTGCACGCCGAGACTCTAGCCGCGACCAGCCCTGGACGGTTCGCGTGTTATGACCAAGGAACGCCTATTCAGCAAACAATCAGCATTTCTCTCGAGCGCCGATGTTGCCATCAGGTAAATCTCCGCTCCCCGATGCCGCTACCGCAAAGTCTCGAATTCACATGCGTTGCGCGCAATTAACCTTCGCGCCCCGTTTACGCCATCTTTACGGAGTCGGCCCGCGAGGCCCCTTGTGATCCATCACACCCGCTCACCAGGAGCGTCGCCGACACGAACCGGGCCCCTACCGGCGCGACCTGGGAAAACCGAGGCAGCCTGAGAGACGGAGAGACGCCCGATCCATAGCCAACCAAACAGTATGGAGGGATCGGGTGTGGAATGTAAATAGTGAGGAGGTTAAATTTCAGCGCTGCAGATTTACTGAACTCATGCGCCGAACTATTGACGGAATTTCCCGCCTGCACCTAACGTAGCTCATCGCCACGGTTGGCGCCGCGCGAAATCGCAGCGACCTCCGAGCGGCACCGTCAGGCACCGTCGAGCCGGCCACCCATCATCGGGTGCCGCGTTGACCTGCCGCACCACTCGCTCGACAACGCTGACGAGCTCGCGCCACAAGGAGTTCACATGCCCATGCCCACCCACCTCCCCGGACCGAACGCCGATGTCTGGGACTGGCAGATGCGCGGCTCGTGCCGCGGTCAGGACTCCGCGGTCTTCTTCCACCCCGACGGCGAACGCGGCCGCGCCCGCACGGCACGCGAGATGCGCGCCAAGGAGATCTGCCGGGCCTGCCCCGTCCTCATGCAGTGCCGCACCCACGCCCTCAAAGTCAGCGAGCCCTACGGCATCTGGGGCGGCATGTCCGAGACCGAACGCGAGATGCACGCCCGCCGCAACCGGCGGCGGATGGCCGTCTGAGAACCCCACGGACCTCGTCTGGCGGGGTTGGCAAATCTGTTCCAATCCGCTGACCCCGGCGCGCCGAATCCCTAGCAAACAGCTGGCACCCGAATAAAGACACCCCCGGCCGCGAGGGGGTCATAGCCTCGGGCTACATTCGTGACCGATGACACAGAATGGGTTCCGAAGCGAAGCCTTTCCACCGAGCGTGGATTCTGCGGTTACCGCACGCGCGGCCGAAGGAGTCGAGCTAGCTGCACTGCTGCAACGATGTGGTCTGTCCGACCAGCAGGCATTTTCCGAACTGTACGACCGAACATCGGCGCGCGTTTTCGGCCTGGTACTGCGGGTACTCCATGATCCCGGGTACGCGGAGGAGACCACTCAGGAGGTCTACCTCCAGATATGGCGAACCGCCACGAGTTTCGACCCCGCCAAGGGGTCGGCGGTGACCTGGCTGATGACGCTGGCACACCGGCGCGCGGTCGACCGGGTTCGCGCCGAGCAAGCCCACACCCAGCGCGAGGTCGCGTACGGGATCCGGGTGCTCGGCCACGAATTCGACGAGGTCACCGAGGAGGTGGAACGCAGACTAGAACAACAGGCCGTCCAGCGCGGGCTCTCGACCCTCACCGAGACCCAACGCGAGGCGATCTCGCTCGCCTACTACGGCGGGCGGACCTACGCGGAGGTAGCTCAATACCTCGGCATCGGGTTACCGACCGTTAAGTCCCGAATTCGGGACGGATTGACACGACTGAAGAAAAGTTTGGGGGTGACGTGAGATGAACGAAGCCCAGATCGATCTCGCGCACACCGTCGCGCTCGGATTGATCGACGACGAAGACCATCACGCGATCCAGACCATCATCGATACCGAAGACCCAACCCTGTGTACCGAGTTCCTGCGAGAGCTTCGCTGTACCCGCGAAGTGCTCGCCGAACTCGCGTCCGCAACCCCCACCGCACCGCCTCCGTCGCTGCGTGACCGTTTACTGGCCGCGCTCGATGCCGAAGACCCGCCGGTAGCCAGCTGACCCAGCACTTCGACAACACACCGCACACCCCAAGCCCGCCATGACCGCACTACCAGCCCCGCACCGGCGGCCCCTCAGGCCCGCGGACACGCGCGCGCCCTTAATCCGCCATGACCGCACTACCAACCACCGCACTCCCGACCCCTGGGGAGGGACGGCCACGAAGTGGCCGGTCCGCGGCCGGGTCGCCGGTTAGCGCTCGAAAGCGCTGAGCCGAAGGCTCTAGTCTCGAGCGCTAACCGGCGGCCCCTCAGGGCCGCGGACACGCGCGCGCCAGCGCGCCAATAAACACAGCGTCAAACCCTCTGGGACTACCGAACAAAAAGGCCCGCCACCGATCAAAATCGGCAGCGGGCCTCCCTGACCTCACTCGTCAGTGCGCGTGACCGTGCCCGTGCCCGTGGTCGTCGTCGGCCTCGGCCGGCTTCTCCACGATGGCGCTCTCGGTGGTCAGGATCATCCGCGCGACCGAGGCGGCGTTCACCACGGCGGAGCGGGTCACCTTGACCGGGTCGACGACACCGTCGGCGAGCAGGTCGCCGTAGGTCAGGGTGGCGGCGTTGAAGCCGTCCTTGCCCTCGGAGACCTTGGCGACGACAACCGCACCGTCGAGACCGGCGTTGCTGGCGATCCAGTACAGCGGCGCCTCGAGGCCCTTGCGAACCACCTCGACACCGACGGCCTTGTCGCCGGTGAACGAGTCACGCAGCTCCACCAGCGCGGCGGCGGCCAGCACGAGTGCCGAACCACCACCGGGGACGATGCCCTCCTCGACCGCGGCCTTGGCAGCGGCGACCGCGTCGTCGACGCGGTACTTGCGCTCCTTGAGCGCGGTCTCGGTGGCAGCGCCGACCTTGATCACCGCGACGCCACCGGCCAGCTTCGCCAGACGCTCTTCGAGCTTCTCGCGATCCCAGTCGGAGTCCGAGGCCTCGATCTCGCGACGCAGCTGCGCGCTGCGGCCCTTGATCTCGTCGTCGGTGCCCGCGCCGTCGATCAGCACGGTCTCGTCCTTGGTGACGACGACGCGACGCGCCTGACCCAGCTGCTCGATGGTGGCCTCGCGCAGGGTGACGCCGAGATCGGGGTTGATCACGGTGCCACCGGTGACGACGGCCAGGTCGTCGAGGAACGCCTTGCGACGATCACCGAAGAACGGCGCCTTGACCGCGACGGCCTTGATGGTCTTGCGGATCGAGTTGACCACCAGGGTCGACAGCGCTTCGCCGTCGACGTCCTCGGCCACGATCAGCACGGACTTGCCGGACTCGGCGATCTTCTCGAGCAGCGGCAGCAGATCGGGCAGCGAGCTGATCTTGTCGCGGTGCAGCAGGACGTAGGTGTCCTCGAGCACGGCCTGCTGGGTCTCGGGATCGGTCTGGAAGTAGGGCGAGAGGTAGCCCTTGTCGAACTGCACACCCTCGGTGATGACGAGCTCGGTGTTCGTGGTCGAGGACTCCTCGACGGTCACGACGCCGTCCTTGCCGACCGTGGTGAGGGCCTTGCCGACCATCTCGCCGATCTCGGGGTCACGCGAGGAGACGGTGGCGACCTGGGCGATGGCCTGCTCGCCGGAGACGGGGGTGGCCAGCGCGAGCAGCACCTCCGACACCTTCTCGGCGGCAGCGGCGATGCCCTGGCCGAGGGTGATCGGGTTGGCGCCGGCGGCGACGTTCTTCAGACCGCCGCGCACGAAGGCCTGAGCCAGCACGGTGGCGGTGGTCGTACCGTCGCCCGCGACATCGTTGGTCTTGGTGGCGACGCTCTTGACGAGCTGTGCGCCGAGGTTCTCGAAGGGGTCATCGAGGTCGATCTCACGCGCGATGGTGACACCGTCGTTGGTGACGGTCGGGCCACCGAAAGCCTTGGCCAGCACCACGTGCCGGCCGCGGGGGCCGAGGGTTACCTTGACGGCGTCGGCCAGCTTGTCGACACCGCGTTCCAGAGCCCGGCGAGCCTTTTCGTCGAACTCGATCTGCTTGGGCATAAGAGGATTCAGCTCCTGAGTCTGATGGCGGCATTCCCTGGCCCCTGCGTGGTTACGCAAGCTACCGCCTCCGGGGCCTGAGCTCATGCCGCGTGTGTGAACGCAATCCGCCCCGGGCCTGTGAAGACGCCGGGGCGGAACGCTGATGCGGCGTTGGCCTTACTTGGTGACGACGGCCAGGATGTCGCGCGCCGAGAGGATGAGGTATTCCCCACCCTGGTACTTGATCTCGGTGCCGCCGTACTTGCTGTAGATGACGACGTCGCCTTCCTTGACGTCGACCGGGATGCGGTCACCCTTATCGGTGACGCGGCCCGCTCCGACGGCAATGACGGTGCCCTCCTGGGGCTTCTCCTTGGCCGTGTCCGGGATGACCAGGCCGGAGGCCGTCGTCGTCTCGGCCTCGTTGGCCTGGACGAGGATCTTGTCCTCGAGCGGCTTGATGTTCACGCTCGCCACGTTGAGCCCTCCACTTTCAGGGGAAATTCGGCCGTCCGGAACTGGTGCCCCGGACCGGGTTTCAGTCAGCTCGCGACCCTGCGCACAGCCCCGTCGTCGCGGGTGCCGGAGCCGAAGCCCAGAAGTCGACTTGGCACAAGTACAGCTACACAGTGCCGACTAGCACTCTATACGTGAGAGTGCCAGCACTCAAGGTCGGGTTCTGCCGATGTCGCATTGTCGACACGCCCACACTGCCCAGTGATCTTCACATCGCCTGCCACAATCTGTAACGTTCGCATAACAGGCTGTGACAGAGCACAGGAAGGCGCCATCCGCTCGGAGAGCACCATCAGCTTGAAGGGAGGTGAACATGCGAACATCCCTCGGCATCTCGGCCGGGAACGAGGTGGTGTGCTCGGCACTGGTCGCTACGGGGCCCGCCGGCGAGCAGACTTTCGACTACCGCGTCGTTTCCGCCGATGAGGCACATTCCGACCTCGGCGATCTCGTGGCGTCCTCGATCGAGTTGATGACCACTCAGTTACCGGTTTCCCAGGCCGCGATGGCAGGCGAACCGCTCGGGCGCTATTCCGGCGGCGGCCGTCGCGCCGAGTCGGCCCGTTCGCGGCCGCCGACCAGCGTCGCCGTCGCCTACCGCAACAAGGAACAGGCACAGGCCATTCGGGCCGCCTGCGCCCGCCACCGCGATCTACGGTTGGTCACCGAGGGCGCCGCCGCCCTGGCCTACCTGCGCCACACCGGACTGCTCGACCGCTACGCCACCGTCGCGGTGATCGATCTGGGCGCAACCGGACTCACCGTCACCGTCGCCGATTACACCGACAACGTGGTCCTGCACACCGAACGCACGCCGACGCTGAGCGGCAACGCGATCGACGAGCTGATCTACCACCACCTGGTGGACCTGCACTACGCCCGTCGCGGCACCCGGCCCAACCGCACCACGCTGACCAACCGCGGTCGCGCCGCCAAGGAACACCTGTCGCTGGCGCCCGTGGTCACGATCGATCACGTCGCGGGACAGGGGCTCGAGCTCACCCGCCCCGATTTCGAGGAGCTCATCGGCGGCCTGCTGCGCAATATCGCGCTGTTCTCGTCGTCGGTGTTCACCCGTGCGCCGAAGTACCCCGACGCGGTCGCCGTGATCGGCGGGTGCGCCAATATCCCTTGTGTCATCGACATTCTCGACTCGCGACTCGAGGTGCCGGTGCTCACCGTGCCCGACCCGGAGGCCGTGATCGCCAAGGGTGCCGCGCTGGTCGCCGATGCCGCGGCACCGTCCGGACTGGCGGGCGGCGCGGCCGCCGACGCACCCAGTGGCACGTTCGCCAAGGTGGTCGGCACCCTCGTCGGTGCGGTGGTGGTGGTCGGACTGGTGATCGGCTACGGCGTGCAAGCCGTCACGCCCGATACCCCCGATGTCACGCCGGCCGGGACGAGCAGCACCGTGCGTCAGTCCCCCTTACCGTTGGTGCCCTCCCCGGCACCCGCCCCCGCCAATCGGGAGAGCACCGAACGCACCGGCGTCACCAACGCCCCGCCCGCGGCTACCACCGGCGCGCCCACTTCCGCGCAGACGACGAGCACGAACGCCACCACCCCGTCCGTGCCCACTTCGACCACGGCCCCCACCCTGCGCCCCGACCCGAAGCTCCCGCAGATCCCCTACCCCGAGTCCCAGCTCGGCCCACTGGACAGCGGCTCCTCCGGCGGCGGCAGGCAACGCCCCTCCACCCCGAACATCTCCCCAACCCAGGCCCCCGCCCGCAGCGGCCTCCCGATCCCGCGTGCCGACGCGACGAACGAAATCCCGATCCAGCCTGACGATCAGCGCGTCGGCACGCCCCGATAGCTCGCTGAGCCGCCGCTGGTCACGGCTGTTGGTTCAGCCCGGCCAGGATGACATCCAACCCTGCCGAAAACTCCTGCTCCGAGATACTGAGCCGCTGGGAGGCCTTCCATCTCGCGCGGGTGGCCTGCGCCGTACAGGTCTTCGCCCTGATCGTCGCTACCACCCTGCTGCCCGCGAAGGAGATCCAGCGATGAGGACCGTCGAACTGTCCGTGTCGGGACCAGCCCTTTCGGCCGAGGCCGAACACGACCGCGCCCTGCGACTCCTGATGGCGCTGAGCTAGCCGCGCAGCGCACTCACCGACACGGGCAGGCCGGGGTCGGTGGCCACGGTCAGTTCGGCGGGTTGCGCGCCCGCCGCGATCACGTGGGCGCCGAGTGCCGCGATCATGACGCCGTTGTCGGTGCACAGCCGCGGCTTCGGCACACGAAGCGTCAAACCCGCTGCGGCACAGCGCTCTTCGGCGAGCGATCGGATCCGCGTGTTGGCGGTGGCGCCACCGCCGAGCACGATTGTGTCTACGCCGATATCGGCAGCCGCGCGCACGGCCTTCATCGTCAGCACATCGGCAACCGCCTCCTGGAAGGACGCGGCGATGTCGGGAATGGGCAGCTGATCGGGAGTGATGCCCTGGCGCTGGGCGGCCTCGACATAGCGGGCGACCGCGGTCTTGAGGCCGGAGAAGGAGAAGTCGTAGCGCGAGTCACGGGGCCCGGTCATGCCGCGCGGGAACGCGATCGCGCGGGCGTCGCCGTCGGCGGCTGCCGCGTCGAGGGCGGGCCCGCCGGGATAGCCGAGGCCGAGCAGCCGGGCGACCTTGTCGAAAGCTTCGCCGGCGGCATCGTCGACAGTGCTGCCGAGTTCGGTGATCGGCTCACCCAGATCGGTGACCTGCAGTAGATGTGTATGCCCACCGGAGACCAGCAGCGCCACCGCGGGCGGCATCGGACCGTGCTCGAGCGTGTCGACCGCGACGTGCCCGCCGAGGTGGTTGAGCGCGTAGAACGGCACATCCCACGCCGCCGCGTACGCCTTTGCCGCGGCGACGCCCACCAGCAGCGCACCGGCCAGGCCGGGCCCGATGGTGACAGCGAGCGCATCGGGCTTACTGATCCCCGCGGTGGCCAGCGCACGACGCATCGCGGGCACGATCGCCTCGAGATGCGCACGCGACGCGATCTCGGGCACCACCCCACCGAAACGGGCATGCTGGTCGACGCTGGAGGCCACCTCATCGGCGAGCAATTCGACGGAACCATCCGAGTGACGGCGCACGATGCCGACTCCCGTTTCGTCGCACGAGCTTTCGATCCCCATGACAATCACGACAACGCCTCGCTCCGCTGGTCGCCCGCCGCCCGGTCGAATCCGGCGACGATCACGACAACACCTCGTCCTGCCTGCCGCGCGCGGCCCACTCATCGGCCGCGGCGGTCAGTTCCGGGCGCCGCATCGTATAAGCGTCGGCACCACTGGGGTGGTAGTAGTTCTTGCGCAGCCCGATGATGTGAAAGCCGTGCTTGGCGTACATCGCGATGGCGGGTGCGTTGTCGGTGCGCACCTCGAGGAATACCGGTCCACCACGTTCGGCCGCCGTGGCCAGCAGTGCTTCGAGCAGCAGCGTGCCGATACCACCCCGATGACATTGCGGGTCGACACCGATCGTGTGCACCTCGGCCTCGGGATGGGCGTCGTCACCGAGCAGCGCGATGCCCGCGTAGCCGACCATCATCCCGTCGGCATCGCGCGCGGTGATGTAGCGATTGTGCCCACCGGCCAGCTCGGACCGGAACGACACCGCCTGCCACGGGTCGTCCTCGGGAAACAGCAGGTGCTCGAGTTCGACGCAGCGGTCGATATCGGGCAGCGTCATGGGAGCGATCAGGTACTCGGTCACGGCACTCACGCCCCGGTCCGGTCGAGGGTGCGGAAGCTGTTCTCCACCGCATCGGGCCTACGCAGATACAACGGCACCAGCGCTGCCGGCACATCCGCGGCCAGTAGCGCGGGCGCGGCGACGGTTACCAGCCCGGCAGGCGACGGCGTCTCGCTCGGCAGCACCGGTAGATCGAAATAGTCGACATGTGCCGCCGACCCGGCGATCGCCGCGGCCTCACCGACCGGCACGTCGGCAGCCTTGTTCACCTCGGGACCGGCGACCCGCACCCCGTTCAGATACTTGGCCCAGTACACCTCACGCCTGCGCGCATCGGTGACCACCAGCAGCTCACCGGGGTCGCGCTTCTCACCGAAGGTGTCGGCGGCGATCGCGTCGAGACTGCACACCCCGTGCACGGGTAACCCGAGCGCATCACCGAAGGCGGCCGCGGTGGCCATTCCCACGCGTAGCCCGGTGAACGGTCCCGGTCCGAGCCCGACGACGACCGCGTCGAGCTCGTCGCGGCGCACCCCCGCCTCGGCTAGACACTCCAGGATCTGCGGGGTGAGGACCTCGGCGTGCGCGCGGGCGTCGACCTTCACGCGCGCAGCGAGCGTCGCCACGGCGGGCCGGGTACCGGGTTCACCGGCAGGTGACAGGTGCACCAATCCCGCTGTAACGGCGGGTGTCGCGGTGTCGACTGCTAGTACGAGCATGATTGTCTCAACAATACCGGGTGGTATCGGCGCTCGGCGCGCACCGGTGCGCGGGTGATCGCCCGTTATTCGATCCATTCCCAGATCGCCGTGCGCACATCGGATTCCGGCTCCCGGGCGAGTTGCACTCGCAGATGCCGGTCGGCGAGGTGTTCGACAACCCCCTTGCCCCATTCCACGACGACGACCGCGTGGTGCAGGTCGGTGTCGAGGTCGAGCGAGTCCAGTTCGTCGAGGTCGCCGGCGAGGCGATAGGCGTCGACATGCACCATCGCCACCCCGGGCGTGCCGTCCGGGCGCACCCCGGCCTTGTGCGCTCGCGCGATGATGAACGTCGGTGAGCTGACCCGGCCCGCGACACCGAGACCGGCGGCGATTCCCCTGGTGAGCGCGGTTTTCCCGGCGCCGAGCGGGCCGTCGAGCACGACCAGGTCACCCGGTCGCAGGATGGCCGCCAGTTCGCGGCCGAACGCTTCGGTGTCCTCGACCGTGTCGAGAACACGCTGGTGCGGATCAGCCACCGACAGCCTCCTCGCCGCGCGTGTCGGTGATCCCCGCGCGTGCCAGCAGCCGATCGAGTGCGGCCAGGCTCACCTCCGGGAACTGCAGGTGCGGCATGTGCGCCGCCTCACGTACCCGGACCAGCTCGCTGCTCGGCAGTTCCGCCGCCAGTTCGCGGGAGTTACGGAACGGGATCACCACGTCGTGCGCACCGCCCAGAATCAGCACCGGCAGTTCACCCAATACCGGCAATGCGGCCGATTCATCGTGCAGTTCAATCGCTTTCAGGAATTTCTCGATGGTGCCGACCGGTGTGCGGTCGATCATCATCGTGGTGAATCGCGACAATGTCGGGCTCACCGGGCCGTGGAACGAGCTGACGTGCAGGATCGGCGTCACCACCTGCTTGCTCGCGCTGCGGCTGAACTGCACCAGCGTCGGCGCCGTTCGGACCGCCAGCCGGAACCCGTCGACCGCGGGATGGCGAATCAGTTGCGAGATCCCGGTCGCGGTCACCTCCGCGGCCGCGGTGCTCAGCAGCCCGACCGCGCGCACCCGAGACGCGAATAGTTCGGGGAACTGCGCGGCCGCCGCGAGTACCGCCATCCCGCCGAGCGAATGCCCGACCAGCACCACCGGCCCCGTCGGCGCGCACTCGCGGATGACGCGTGCGATGTCGCGGCCGAGCTGGGCGACCGTGCAGCTGTCGGTGCTCGGCGTGCCGGAGCGTCCGTGTCCGCGCAGATCGAAGAAGACCATCCGCAGCCGCGACCCCCACTGCCGCGCGAGATCGCGGCGCTGGAAGTGGAACGACTCCATGCTGTTGCAGAATCCGTGCACGAAAACGACCGTGAACTCGGCGGAATCGTCACCGAAGGTACGGGTGGCCAGCGACACACCGTCGTCGGCGAGCACCACCCCCGGTTCGTCCTCGTCGATCAGGGCGAAGTTCTCGTCGCGATATTCGTCGCGTTCGGCAGGCCACAGCACCCGGGCGCCGATCTGGCGCAGGGTGTGGGCGATGGCGAGCCCCGCGAGCAGCCCCGCAGTCGCCAGGCCGCCGCGCCGGATCACCGTGCGCCGGGTCATCGGCCGGTCCCCACGTAGCGGCGGACCGTGCGACCACGCGGTGCGCAGACGACCTCGTAGTCGATCGTGTCCAGCGCCCGCGCCCAGTCGAGCGGGTGTGGCTGTCCCGCGCCGCCGCCGAACAGCACCGCCCGGTCGCCCTCCCGCACGCCGCCCGCGTTGTCGCCGAGGTCAACCACGAACTGGTCCATGCACACCCGCCCGACATTACGGTGTCGCGCCCCGCCCAACCACACCTCGAAACGCCCACTCAGCGAGCGGAATACACCGTCGGCGTACCCCGCGGGCACCACGGCGACCGTGGTGTCGCGCGGTGCGACCCACCGATGCCCGTACGACACGCCCTCCCCCGCCGCCACCTGTTTCACCAGCGCGACCTCCGCCTGAAACGTCATCGCCGGCTTCAACCCGAATTGCCCGAGCTCGGGGATGGGCGAGAGCCCGTACACCGAGATGCCCGGCCGAACCATGTCGAAATGCAGATCAGGCCTGGTCAACGTGGCCGCCGAATTCGACAGATGCACGAGCTCGGGTTCGAGCCCGTATTCCTTGGCCAGCGCGATCGCCTCGACGAACCGTTCCCGCTGCCGATCCAGCATCGGATGCCCCGGCTCATCGGCATGCGCGAGGTGGGAGAAGATCGCCCGAAACCGCGCCACCTGCCCGTCGACGAGCCCCCGCAAAGCCCGCAAGACCTGCGGATACTCCGTCACCGACACCCCGTTGCGATTGAGCCCCGTATCAACCTTCAACGTCACCGTCGCCGTCTGCCCCACCACCAGCGCCGCCCGCTCCACCGCCCGCAACTGCGCCAGCGAAGACACCCCGATCTCGAGATCCCCCGCGATAGCCGCCGCGTAATCAGCATCAACGGTATTGAGCCAGCAAAGAACAGGCGCGGTAATCCCCGCCGCCCGCAACGCCAGCCCCTCGCCGACCGTAGTCACCCCCAACTCCCGAGCCCCCGCCCCCAAAGCGGCCCGAGCCACCTCAACCGCCCCGTGGTTGTACCCGTCAGCCTTGACCACCACCATCACAGCGGCCCCCTGCGCATACTCCCGCAACACCCGCACATTGTGTGCAATGGCATCCAAGTCGACAACAGTCTCCACTTGCGCATTCACACCCCCAATCCTGGCAGGACCACCTCCCAAGAATGTCAGCGGGCCGTCCCCGAACCCCGCAGCGTCCCGCACTCCCAGCCACACCGTCCAACCCCAAATCCGCCATGACCGCACTCCCAACCCCCACCCGCGACCCCTGGGGAGCGGCGGCCACGAAGTGGCCGGTCCGCGGCCGGGTCGCCGGTTAGCGCTCGAAAGCGCTGAGCCGAAGGCTCTAGT
>NZ_JBHXMN010000022.1:0-85286 GCF_042720495.1 Nocardia sp. NPDC058480
GAGCGCTAACCGGCGACCCGGCCGCGGACCGGCCACTTCGTGGCCGCCGCTCCCCAGGGGTCGCGGGTGGGGGTTGGGAGTGCGGTCATGGCGGACCTGGGGTGCACGGTGGGGCTGGGAGTGCGGTAGGGCTGTGGTCTTCGGGGTGTGCGGTGTGGTTGGGGGAGTGTGGTCATGGTGGAGCAGGGGTGTGCGGTGTGGGTGGGGGAGTGTGGTCATGGCGGAGCTGGGTGCGCGGTGTGGGTGGGAGTGTGGTCATGGCGGAGCTGGGGTGTACGGGGTGGTTGGAGTGTGGTCGTGGCGGTCTCGAGGTGGACAGTGTGGTTGGGAGTGTTGTCGCCTGGCGGTTGGGTCAGTGCACGCCGATGAGGCGTAGCAGTGCGGTTGTCGTGGCTGCTGCCAGCACGGTGACGAGCAGGGGGGCGCGCCGCCACGCGAGGAATCCGCCGACGCAGACGCCTGCGGGCAGGGCTATGCCGAGATGGCCGGAGCCGGTCGGCAGCGTGGCTGTCGCGACCAGGGCCGCGAGCAGGATGAGGGCGCCGGTGTCGAGGAGGTGAATTGCTCTGGGGGACAGCCGCAGTCGATGGCGCATCGCGGGCCCGGTCCAGCGCAGTGCGTACGTTCCCAAGGCCAGCGCCAACATGGCGGGCAGCAGGTACGGCGCGTTCATGCGGCCACCGCACCGACCGCTGGTGCGGGCGGAGGGGGCGAGAACATCGTCGGCCGGACCGGCATCGAGTCGAGCGGCCTCATGACGCCACCGGCTCCGCGATCGACGCGGGTGGACGCAATGCGAAGACCAGCCCGATGAGCGCGATCAAAACCGGCAGCCCCGCCGGTACGAACGGCGCGACGGCCACGGCCAGTCCCGCACCGACCAGCACCGGCCGCAACGTCGCCCGGTCGCGCAGCGCGGGCAGGATCAACGCCAGCAGAATCACCGGGAACACCGCGTCCAGTCCGAGCGCCGACGTATCCGGCACCAGCGAACCCAGCGCCGCACCGAGGGTCGCACCCAGCGGCCAGCACAGCGCGACCCCGATCCCGCACGCCCAGTACGCGGCGCGTTTGCGTTCCTGATTGCCCGGCGCCGCGGCGAAGGCCACCGACTCGTCGTTGAGGACGTGGATGCCGAGCACCCGTTTCCAGCCGCGCCCGAACACCTCCGGCGCCGACAACCCGTACGGCAGGTGCCGCGCGTTGAGCAGCAGCCCGGCGACCACCGCCGCCACTGGACTACCACCGGCCGCGACGATCCCGAAGAACAGCAGCTCCGACCCGCCGGCGAGCACCGTCACTGCCATCACGATCGGCATCCACATGGGAAACCCGGCCGCGATCGTCGACGCGCCGTAGGACACACCGAACAAGCCGACGGCAAGGCACGCCGCGGCTACGGCAGCCACGGTTCCCCGGTCGAGTGTTCGCCAGATCGAACGCATGTTGTTTATATTGAACGCACCTGGTGGGTAAAGTCAACGCGGTATCGCCAGCCCTCAGGAGGCGTAGATGGACCGGCAGGACCCTGTCGTCGGACCGCCCCAGGCGGTGATTGCGGCGGCGCTGCGCCGCGAACGCGCCCGCGCGGGCCTATCGCTCACCGAGGTCGCCAATCGGGCAGGTGTCGCGAAATCCACACTGTCCCAACTGGAATCGGGCACCGGCAATCCCAGCCTGGAAACCCTGTGGGCACTGTGCGTTGCCCTGGAAATGCCGTTCTCCCGGCTGCTCGACCCGCCCCGATCCAACGTTCAGGTGATCCGCGCCGACGAGGGATCGCCGGTCCCGGCAGCCGACGCCGACTACCGGGTGACATTGCTCGCAGCGGGCCAGTCACACACCCGCTGCGACGTCTACCGCATCGCGGCCGAACCCGGTCACATCCGGCGCTCGGAGCCGCACACCCCCGGCGTCGTGGAACATGTCGTGCTCGCAGCGGGCCACGCCATGGTCGGTCCGGCCGATGAGCCCGTCGAGATGCGCCCGGGCGACTACATCCGCTACCTGGGTGATCTCCCGCATATCTTCGAAGCGCTCGAACCGGGAACCTGGGCGACGATGGTCATCGAGAGCGCCTGAACCGATCGAGCGTGTCAGGCGGCTCCTTCGCCGAGGTACTGCAACCAGATCGGATCCAGATCGGCGGTGGTGGACAGCAGCCGCCAGTGCGGGCCTTTGGGGGAGACCAGTGGGTGGCGCAGGTGCCAGCCCAGGTCGGTCAGCATCTTGTCGGCCTTGCGGTGATTGCAAGGGGCGCAGCTGGCGACGCAGTTCTCCCACGAGTGCTCGCCACCGCGGCTGCGGGGGATCACGTGGTCGATGGTCTCGGCCTTGCCGCCGCAGTACCCGCATCGGTAGTGGTCGCGATGCATGAGCGCGGCGCGGGTCATCGGCACGCGGGCGCGATAGGGCACCCGCACATAGGTGCGCAGGCGGATGACGGACGGAATCGCCACTTGGGCGCCTGCCGAATGCAGGACCGGTCCTTCGGGATTGTCATGGACGGCGTCTGCTTTGGCGCAGATCAGCAGTACGACAGCGCGACGCGCGGACAGCGCGGTGAGCGGCTCGTAGGTGGCGTTGAGGAGGAGGACCCGGCGTTTGCGCCATGCGGCGGCGTCGTGGTCTCCGGCGAGGTGCAGTGGCGCGGGGAGATGCGGCAGGTCGTGAAGACCGTGTGCGCCCGGATGGTGATCGGACAGGATATGCAGCGGAATAGCCCCCGAGCCACGGTTGTGGACGTCGGCGGGCTGGAGTTGTCGATGCGTGCGCGCCTCGTGTGAACGGGCGCTCGGTCGCTGCTTCATCCTCTTGACCTCAATTTCATGATTGGCAGGATCATGTGGTATCTGGGGCCGATACTGCCCCCAGTTGACCATGGTTCCGGCGGTATTGCACGGCTATTTTTCAAACTTCCGGATGAACTGTGGTTGAAGGGCGGCGCGTTCGTGACCCTGGCGATCGGGGCACAATGGAACGCGTGAGCACCGGTGAGCAGACAACGACCTCCTTCTACGAAGCCGTGGGCGGCGCCGAGACGTTTCGCCGTCTGGTGTCGGTGTTCTATCGCGAGGTCGCGGCCGACGAGATCCTGCGTCCGCTGTACCCGGAGGAGGATCTAGGACCGGCCGAGCGCCGGTTCCGGATGTTCCTCGAACAGTACTGGGGTGGTCCGCGCACCTACTCCGACGAGCGCGGGCACCCGCGTCTGCGCATGCGCCACAACCCGTTCGTCATCGGGCCGCTCGAGCGCGACGCCTGGATGCGCTGCATGCGGATCGCCGTCGGCGAGATCGAACCGTCGATCCTGGACGACGAACACCGCAAGGCCCTGCTGGACTATTTCCAAATGGCCGCAGCTTCCCTCCAGAACGCCCCATAGACGCCTCGCCTGAGCCCGTGGGTGCCCGGTGTTCGCTGATGACCGGCGGATAGTGGCCCAGTTTCGCACCGATGCCCTCCTTTACCACGAGGTTTCTCCGTGGCGTGGCGAACGCTGGTGATTTGCCGGATTCGCAGAAAGTCTCGGCCCCCCATGAATATTGCGGGCGATCTTTGGCAATATTGCGGGTGTGACACAGACACCTGCCTCGCCGGTGCCGGGGGAAGCAAGCACCGCTCCGTGGTGGAAAACCGCCGTGTTCTATCAGGTCTATCCGCGTTCGTTCGCCGATTCCGATGGTGACGGTGTCGGCGATCTGGGCGGTGTCCGCGAGAAGATGGGGTACCTGGAGCTATTGGGCGTCGACGCACTGTGGATCTGTCCGGTGATGCGGTCACCGCAGGCCGACGGTGGCTACGACGTGTCCGACCCACGCGATATCGACCCGCTCTTCGGCGGGCTGGACGCGCTGGACGAGTTGATCGTCGAAGCGCACGACCGCGAGATCAAAGTGACGATGGACCTGGTGCCCAACCACACCAGCATCGAACACGCGTGGTTCGCCGAGGCGCTGGAGGCGGTGCCGGGCAGCCCTGAACGCGCCCGCTACATCTTCCGCGACGGTCGCGGGAAGAACGGCGACGAGCCACCCAACAACTGGCCGAGCATCTTCGGCGGTCCGGCCTGGACCAGGATCACCGAGCCCGACGGCACCCCCGGACAGTGGTACCTGCACATTTTCGCGCTCGAACAACCCGACCTGAACTGGGACAACCCCGAGGTCGCCGATGATTTCGAGAAGACCCTGCGCTTCTGGCTCGACCGTGGCGTCGACGGTTTCCGCCTCGATGTCGCACACGGCATGGCCAAACCAGAAGGTCTGCCGGACATGACCAAGGTCGAAACCAAGATGCTGGTGCACGACGACGACGATCCCCGCTTCAACAACCCCGGCGTGCACGCCATCCACCGCCGCATCCGTACAGTCCTCGACGACTACCCGCACGCGGTGTCGATCGGCGAGGTGTGGGTCGACGACAACGTCCGCTTCGGCGAGTACGTGCGCCCCGACGAGCTGCACCTGGCATTCAACTTCCGTCTCGCCGAGACCCCCTTCACCGCGCAGGGCGTCCACGACGCGATCACCCACTCCCTCGCGGCCGTCGCCGACGCGGGCGCCCCGCCCACCTGGACGCTGTCCAACCACGACATCGAACGCGAGGTGACCCGCTACGGCGGCGGCAAGACCGGCCTCGCCCGGGCGCGGGCGATGATGATGGTCGAACTCGCCCTGCCCGGTGCGGTGTTCATCTACAACGGCGCCGAACTGGGCCTGCCCAATGTCGACGACCTGCCCGACGACGTCCTGCGGGATCCCGTGTGGGAGCGCACGGGCCATCAAGAACGCGGTCGTGATGGTTGCCGGGTTCCGATGCCGTGGGAGGGACCGGCCACGCCGTTCGGTTTCACCGAGGGCAAGCCGTGGCTGCCGATCCCCGCCGACTGGGCCGAGCGCACCGTCGAAGCGCAACTGGAAACCCTGCACTCGACGCTGTCGCTGTACCGGCTGGGGATCGACCTGCGCGCCACCCGGCCGGAGTTCGCCGGCCAGCGGATCGAGTGGTACGGCAGTCCCGACGGCTGCCTCGCCTTCCGTCGTCCGGGCGGGCTGATCTGCGTGCTCAACGCCTCCGACGGCCCGATCCAGCTGCCGCCGGGGGAGGTGCTGCTGTCCAGCGCGCCGGTCGCCGACGATCGGTTGCCCCCGAACGCGGCGGCCTGGTTGGTGTAGCCGCGGCGGACACGCGTGCGGCAACCTATGGCCGGAGGATGAACTACTACACAGCATCGTCTACCGTTGGTGCGTGAGCATTCTCGAGACAGTGCTGATCTTCGTCGGCATCCCGGCCGCGATCTACTTCGCGATCGCGGGCTTGTCCTATCTCGGTAAGCCATTCCCCGGTGAGAAGCCGGCCCACTTCGCACTCGGGCAGAAGTGGACCCACCGGCCGGTGCTGTGGAGTGCTACCGATGAGGTGACCGCTGCGGCGGGGCACCACACCGCCGAGCCGCATGGTCATGCGGCTCTCGAAACCGCGCATGCGGAGCTGATCGGAGGCCGGGCAAGTGGCAAGTTCTAATTGGCCCGCGGTGGTCGAGGCCGACCTGCCGCACGGGTTCGCCATGACCAGCAGCGGTCGGGTGTCCGGTGTGCATGAGCCAGGCACTGTGTTCGACGAGGTGCCGTTCACCGATCACGAGCGTATCTCCCTCGACAACGCGCTCACCGAGGCGACCCGCGCCACCAAGGTCCGCTTCAACATCTACCTCGGCGATCTCGGTGCCGATCCGGCGGCCGGTGCCGACGCGATCCTGCCGAACACCCCGGAGGCGGCCAATTCGCTGCTCATCGCGGTGTCCCCGAACCAGGGCGCGATCGAGGTCCGCGCCGGTGTCGACGTGGCCGCGCGCGCCAAAGACAACATCTGCCAGCTCGGCGCCACCGCCGCCCTGTCCCCGTTCCGTCAGGGCCACCTGATCGACGGCCTGATCTCGGCCGTCCGTGTGATGGCCGCCGAGCTGCTCCGCTAGTTCGTTCACTTCCGGACGGCGCGTTCACCTCATGGTGAGCGCGCCGTTTCGTATTTGCGGCGTGCGAGACCGGCTCGCCGTCGAATCCGAGATTGCCCGGCTGCGAAGCGATTCCGTACGCCGATGACTTTCGTGACAAAGGAATACGGCCGTCGGCCATCGTGTTCTAACCGTTGAAATCGAGTTCAACAGTTAGGAACCTTCGTGATGAATCAGATCAGCCACCACACCGTCGAGATCCAGGGTCAGTCCGTCTTCTATCGCGAGGCGGGCGACCCGGACAAGCCGACGCTGCTTCTGCTGCACGGCTTCCCGTCCAGCTCGGCGATGTTCCGCAACCTCATCCCTGCCCTCGCCGACGACTATCACGTGATCGCCCCCGATCACCTGGGTTTCGGCCAGTCGTCCATGCCGCCGGTCGACGAGTTCGACTACACCTTCGACAAGCTCACCGAGATCACCCGCGAACTGCTCGACACCCTCGGTATCGAACGCTTCGCGCTCTACATCCAGGACTACGGCGCCCCCATCGGTCTGCGCATCGCCTCGCGTGATCCCGAGCGGGTCAGCGCCATCATCACCCAGAGCGGCAATGCCTATCTGGAGGGCTTCACCCCGTTCTGGGAGGTGCTGTTCGCGCACGCTACCGACCGCGTGACCCATGAGCCCGAAGTGCGCAAGCTGCTCGAGCTCGACGCCACGAAGTGGCAGTACACGCACGGTGTTCCGGCCGACCGGCTCGCGCTGGTCAGCCCGGATGCGTGGACCCTCGACCAGGCCTACCTGGACCGCCCCGGCAACAAGGCGATCCAGCTGCAACTGTTCTTCGATTACAAGAACAATCTCGACGGTTACCCCGCCTTCCAGAAGTACTTCGCCACGCATCAGCCGCCGACGCTCATCGCCTGGGGCGAGCACGACGAGATCTTCGGCGCCGACGGTGCCCGCGCGTACCTGCGCGACCTGCCAGACGCCGAACTGCATCTGCTCGACGCGGGCCACTTCGCGCTGGAGACGCACGGACCCGAGATCGCCGCGCTGATCCGCGACTTCCTCGGCCGGGTCGTGCGCTGAGTCCGGCGGACGGCTGAGCATCGAGGGGCGCCCAGCCGTCCGGGCGGCATCGAGTAACCTGGTCGGCGGTCTATCGGCCACATCATCGGCCGTCGGCCTATCGGGGGGAAACTTGCACGCACGTATCACTCGGGTGCTCGCGGCGGCGTGCCTGGCGCTGACGGCGTCGGCCTGCGCCGAGGACAGCCCGCCGGTCGAATTCGCCGCCGCCGCACCTCTTTCCGCGTTCTACAACCCCGGTGCGGATTCGATTCCGGGACAGCGTGGTTCGGTGATCCGCTCGCAGCCGCTCACCGGTGCGCAGGTCGTGCCCGGTGCCCGCAACTACCTGACGCTGTACCGGTCGCTGGACGCGCAGGAAAAGCCCGTCGCGGTGTCAGGGACGCTCGCGGTGCCCGAAGGTGTTGCGCCCGAGGGTGGTTGGCCACTCATTTCCTGGGGGCCGGGTAGCACCGGGGTCGCCGATGTGTGCGCGGCCTCGCGCTCGGAAGGCTCCTCGCCGAGCAGAGATGAACAGGCTCGCTGGGTGGCCAAGGGGTACGCGGTCGCCAGAACCGACTACCAGGGCTTGGGGACGCCGGGCGCGCACGGGTACATGATCGGCGAGACCGAACAGCGTGCGATGGCCGATATCGCCACGGCAGCAAGGGAAATCGACAAATCGGTCGGGTCGCGCTGGGTGGCGATGGGGCATTCACAAGGCGGTCACGCGGCGCTGTTCGCCGCCGTCGACGCTGCGGGGTGGACGCCGAATTCGCCGTTGCTCGGCGCCATCGCGCTGGCACCCGCCTCGCACCTCGGCGAACAGGTCCGCATGGCGAAGTGGGCGGTCTCGAATCCGCTGGGCAAACTCGGTACAGGTGACGTGTCGGTATACCTGCCGCTGTTGGTCCGCGGCGCCCAGACGGTGACCGATGTGGACCCCGCCCGATTCCTCACCGGCCGCGCGCAGTCCCTGCTGCCGGTCGCCGACTCCGAATGCACCGGCGGACTGCGCGACAAGAGCAAATGGGGCGGCCTGTCGGCGAAGGATGTCTTCACCTCCGACGGCGATGTCTCCGGGCTGCTGCGAGTCCTCGATGACAACGACCCGAGCAGCCTGCGATTCACCGTTCCGGTCCTCGTTCTCCAGGGCCGTTCCGACCTCACCGTCCCGCTGCAGGCCACCGATGCGATGGTCGCCGAACAGCAGGCACGCGGCGAGTCGGTCGACTACCGCAAGTACGACGACGTCGACCACAGCGAAATCGTCTCCGCCTCCTTCGCCGACGCGCTCGGCTGGGCCGACACCCGCTTCGGCATCAATCGCTGAAGTATTGGAGCGCTGGCGCGCTCGAGGCGGGGCCCTTCGGGCCCCTGATCTTCCCTCCCTCCGGGTACTCCTTCGTCGCACCCTCCACTCAGTCCAGATCAGGGCGGGCCCCTTGGAACTCAGTTGCGCTGAGAGGTATCGCGGTTACGCCGAGAAGAGGTATCCCGGTTACGCCGAGAGCAGAAGAGCCGGGTGTTTCGGGCTCGGCATCCCTACGCTCGGAGTATGGGCGAGCACAACGGGTTGCGGGTGATTCCAGGCGGACGCGGCGAACAGCGGTCGCGGCCGGAACCACTCTGGCGTGAGGCGCTGGGCGAACGCCTGCGCGCGCTGCGCTTGGAACAGCGCTCCACCCTTGTCGACACCGCGGGTCGCGCGGGTATCTCGCCGCAGTACCTCTCCGAAGTCGAGCGCGGTCGCAAGGAGCCTTCGAGCGAGATGATCGCGGCCTTGGCCGGCGCCCTCGGTACTTCGCTGGGCGATCTCGTGGCCCAGGTCGCCGAATCGATGCGCAGGCACGCGCTCGTGCCTGCTCGCGCGGTGGTGCTGGGCGGACAGCACCGCATCGCCCCCGCCCACGCCGCCCCCATCGCGCACGCCCCGAACGCCGTACTGCTCGCCGCCTGATCTGACCCAGGTCGGCATGGAGCCCGGCTCGAGGTCGGCTCACCCGAGCCGAACCGTCCTCATCCGAGCCCGGTCTATCAAGATCAACAGGCCTCGGTGCATTTCCCACTCGGGCGATGTTTGCGTGATGTCCTGGTGATCAACCGTCCAGCGTCGCGCTTGTTCGGGCGGCGGCGATCTGGCTGCGCAGTAGGTCGACGATCGCGCTGACGGGGAGTTCGGGGTCGATCGCGCGTTGCACGCCGAGGCCGATGCCGAGCGAGAGTAGTTGCAGCGCGGCATCATCCGCGGACATCGGGAGCTCGAGGCCCAGCTGGTCGGCCTGCGTCTGGATCACCGTGGCGAGCATCGCTGTCAGGGTGCGTCTGCGCTCGGCGAGTTCGGTGCGGATCTCGGGCATGTGCCGGGTGCTCGTCGCGAACTCCACTTCCAGCGCGGTCCAGCCGACATCGCCGATGTTCTCGTCGGCCCATCGCGCGAAACCTTCGATCCGCTCCGCCATGGTGTCGTGCGGCAGCATCGCGTCCACGAGCGTCTGCGCGCGCTCCACGTGCACGACGTCGAGCACCGCGAGGCCCAATTCGTGCTTGGTCGCGAAGTTGGAGTACACCGCGCCCTTGGAGAATCCGGCCTCGGTGGCCACCTTCTCCAGCGGGGTCACGTTGTAGCCGTCGGCCATGAACAGCCGTTTGGCGGTCTCGACCAGCCGTTCACGCGTGAGTGCGTGCGACTCCTTGCGCGTCATCCTGGCCATGCGCAGGAGTTTAGCAAAATGGGCTACCGCCGGAATTCAAATACCGTTAGTATTCGAAACATGACTACACGACGTGGCTTAGCGATCGGCTGCGGTGGCCTACTCGGCTTCGCCTGGACCGCCGTAGCCCTCGACGCCGTCGAACGCGCGATGAACTGGGACACCCGGACCGCCGATGTCCTGATCGGCACCTCCGCGGGCGCGGAGCTCGTGGCGGCGCTCGGGTCCGGGCGTACTCCCGCCGACCTGCTCGCTGCCCTCGACGCGGCTCCGGGCGCCGACCCGATCCTGGCCGGCCACGTCGCCGTCGATCCCGGCAAATTTCCCCCGCTGCCGAGACTCGGATTCCCCGGCCTCGGCCTGGTCGGCGCCGGTCTGCGCGCTCATGCGCCCTACACCGCGCTGGCCGGGCTCCTTCCGTGCGGCCGCGGCGACGCCGGCTGGTTGCGTTCCTTCGGTCAGGCGCTGGCCGCCCCGAGCGGCTGGGTGAGCCACCCCGCGACCTGGGTGGTCGGCGCCGACGCGGCAACGGGTGCGCGAGTCGCCTTCGGAGCGAACGGGGCGGGCAATGACCTCGCGACGGCCGGAGAATCGGTCGCGGCTGGTGCGGCGCCGGTCGATCTGGGTGATGCGATCGCCGCGTCCTGGGCGATCCCCGGTTGGTTCCCGCCCGTGCGGATCGACGGGAAGAACTACATCGACGGTGGTTCGGTGTCGTCGGTGTCGGCCGATCTGCTGGTGCCACTGGAACTCGACGAGGTGGTGGTCATCGCCCCGATGACGTCCGAGGGTGGCGCGTCGGCCACCGGCCTGAACCGCGTCGAACGCCTGCTCCGCGCCCAGATGACCCGCGGCCTCGACCGCGAAGTGGCGCTGCTGCGCGCCGCGGGCGCCCGCGTGATCCGCGTCGAACCAGGCCCCGAAGAGCTCGCCGCCATGGGCCCGAACTTCATGGATTCGGCCCGCCGCCCGGCCACCATCGCCGCTGCCCGCCGCGGTATGGCGACCCGAGTCGCCGATGCGCTGCGCGTTTCCGGTCCCGCCCGACTCGCATGAATCGCCTTCCCACGCGCAGTGTCTGCCGGCATCCAGCGATCGATAGCCCCGCGGCGAGATTCCGACTCGTGGGCGGGCGGTCCGGCGCCACCGGTGCCCGGCTCCCTCGTGCTCAGGGAGCCGGTTCCACAACTACTCGCGCTGTGATCGGCGCGCCGCTCGTTTCGTTCGAAGGAGAAGTCGTATGAGCCGCCAGCATGAGGTCGTTGTGATCGGAGCGGGTGTTTCCGGCATCTGTGCCGCGATCAAATTGATCGAGGCCGGGGTCGAGGATGTGGTGATCGTCGAGAAGGCCGAAACCTTCGGCGGCACTTGGCGGGCCAACACCTATCCCGGCTGCGCGTGCGACGTTCCGTCCGGCCTGTACTCGTTCTCCTTCGCGCCGAACAGCGAGTGGTCGCGGCTGTTCGCGCCCCAGCCCGAGATCCTCGACTATGTCGACCGGGTGGCGCGCGAGCACGGGCTGGCCGAGCGCACCCGGTTCGGGGTGGAGGTGGTCGGTTCGCAGTTCGACGATGCCGCGCGGCTGTGGCGGCTGGATACCAGTGCGGGCCCGCTGAGCGCCCGCTTCGTCGTTTCGGCGGCGGGTCCGTGGAACGAACCGCGCCTGCCCGAGATTCCGGGTCTGGCCGAATTCCCCGGCGAGGTCTTCCATTCCGCGCGCTGGAACCACGACTACGACCTGCGTGGCAAGCGAGTCGCGGTGGTCGGGTCCGGTGCGTCCGCGGTGCAGTTCGTGCCCGCGATCCAGCCCGAGGTCGCCGAACTACACCTGTTCCAGCGCACCGCGCAGTGGGTGCTGCCGAAACTCGATCATCGCGTACCCGGCTTCGAGAAGACGGTGATGCGACGATTCCCGTTCGCGCACAAGGCATTGCGTTCGGTCGAGTACGCGCTGATGGAAGGGCTCGGGGTCGCGTTCCGGCATCCGCGACCGCTGATGCAGACCGTGCAGGCCGTGGGGTCGGCGTATCTTCGTGCCGTGGTGCGTGATCCGGCACTGCGGGCGAAGCTGACGCCGGACTATCTGCTCGGCTGCAAGCGAATCCTGTTCTCCAACAGCTATCTCCAGTCGCTGACCAAGAGCAACGTCGACGTGCATGCCACCGGAGTCACCGAATTCCGTGGCAATACCGTGGTCGGCGCCGACGGCACCACCGCCGAGGTCGACGCCGTCATCCTCGGTACCGGCTTCCACATCCTCGACACCCCACTGGCCGACATCGTCCGCGACGCCGACGGCCGCACCTTGGCCGAGCACTGGAAGGGCTCGCCCGAGGCCTACCTCGGCACCGTCACCACCGGGTTCCCCAACGCGTTCACCGTGCTCGGCCCCAGCCTCGGTACCGGCCACTCCTCGGCATTCGCCATCCTCGAAGCCCAGGTCGCCTTCCTCGTCGCCGCGATCGACAGCGCCCGGCGCGCAGGCTGGGCGGTGCTCGACGTGCGTCCCGAGGTACAGGCGCGCTACGTCGACCAGGTGCAAGCCGCGCTGGCAGGCACCGTCTACAACGCGGGCGGTTGCCACAGCTATTACATGGATGCCAACGGCCGCAACAGTTTCAGCTGGCCCTGGTCCACCGGCGCGCTCACCACCCGGGTCAGCACGTTCGACCCGGCCGACTTCACCATCACCGACGACGTGACGGTGCTCGCATGAGCGCACGCGCACACCACCGACGAGAGGCCAGCACATGAGCTACCCACGGATCGACCTCGACGGCGCCACCATCGCGATCACCGGCGCCGCCCGCGGCATCGGACTCGCCACGGCCAGAGCGTTTGTCGAGGCCGGCGCGTACGTCGCGCTCGGTGACCTCGACGAAGCGCTGGCCGTGCAGGCTGCCGCCGAGATCGGCGACCACGCGATGGGTCACGCGCTCGACGTCACCGACAAGACTTCCTACGCAGCGTTTCTCGAGGCGACTGTCCAGTGGCGCGGTCCGTTGGACGTACTCGTGAACAACGCGGGCGTGATGCCCAACGGCCCGTTCCTCGACCAGTCCGACCGCATCGACCAGCTCACGATGGACGTCAATGTCTACGGCGTCATCCACGGCATGCGCTTGGCCCTGCCCGCCATGGTCGAGCGCGGCTACGGCCACGTGGTGAATGTGGCCTCGCTGGCGGGCAAGTTCCCGATCAAGGGCCTGGCCGTGTACAACGCCAGCAAGTACGCGGTGGTCGGCCTGACCGCCGCCACCAGGCTGGAAATGGACGCCACCGGAGTCAGTGTGAGCGCGGTCCTCCCGTCCGCGGTGCGCACCGAACTCAGCTCTGGTATCGACTACGGCATCTTGCCCGCCGTCGACCCCGAGGACATCGCGGCCGCGGTGGTGCGCACGGTCAAGACCAGGGCAGCCGAGACCGCGGTGCCCGGGTATGTCGGCGTGATGGCGAACGCGTCCGGTCTGGTGCCGGAGCCCGTGATGCGGGCCTTCCGCAAGGCCGCCCACGACGACGCCGCCATCACCCGCGTCGACGACGACGTCCGTCGCGTGTACCTGGACCGCATCGAAAAGCAGTGAGCGCCGGGTAGTCCCGACTGTGGTGCGCTCGGCGGGTCACTCCCGTTCGTGCAGGACCTGGTCGACCAGTCCGTATTCGAGTGCGGTCTCGGCCGTGAACACACGGTCCCGATCGGTGTCGCGGCGCAGGGTTTCCGGGGTCTGGCCGGTGTGCTTGGACAGGATCGCCTCGATCGCCGCGCGCATCCGGACGATCTCGTCGGCCTGCAGGATCAGGTCGGGAATGGTGCCCTGGCCGCGAGTCGCTGGTTGGTGCAACACGATTCGGGTGTGCGGGAGCATCGCGCGATGTCCGGGCGCGCCGCCGGCGAGCAGGACGGCGCCGACGGCGATCGCCTGGCCGACACAGGTGGTGTGCACCGGTGCCTTGATGAATCGCATGGTGTCGTAGACGGCGAGCATGGCGGACAGGTCGCCGCCCTCGCAGTTGATGTAGAGGCTGATCGCCTGGCCGGGGCTGTCGGATTCCAGGTGCAGCAGTTGGGCGATGAGCGCGTTGGCGACCCCGGAGTCGATGGGGGTGCCCAGGTAGACGATGCGTTCGCTCAGCAGGTGCGAGTAGATATCGGTGATCCGCTCACCACCGCCGCGATGCTGGGACACGACGTTCGGGATCGTGTAAGTCATGAGGTGGCCTTCCTGGCGGTGATGAACGACGTGGAGTAGGGCCGAGCGGTCTCCGGTATCGGCCCGCGCAGGGCGCCGGACAGGAATTCGCGGAGATTACTCGAAACAATCTGTGCGGCAGTGACTCTCATGCAGTGATCCCGATGCGATGGCGGTTCGGAACGACCTGATCGAACGATTCGACGATGTGGTCGATGAACCCGTACTCGAGTGCCTGGGGTGCGGTGAACCAGCGGTCGTGCAGTGAGTCCTCGTAGACGCGGTCGAACGGCTGGCCGGTGTCGTCGGCGATGAGGCCGAGCACCGTGTCGACGGTGTAGCGCAGGTCGTCGGCCTGCACCTCCACCTCCACCGCGCTACCGCCGATGCCCGCCGATCCCTGGTGCATGAGGACGCGGGCGTGTGGCAGGGCGTAGCGCTTACCCGGCGTGCCGGATGACAGCAGGAATTGTCCTGCGCTGCAGGCTAATCCGAGAGCGAGCGTGGAGACCTCGCACGGCACCAGCCGCATCACGTCGCGGATCGCCAGCATCGACGGCACCGAGCCGCCGGGGGAGTGGATCCACAGCGAGATCCCGGCCTCGGGGCTCTGGGCGCCGAGGGTGAGTAGTTGGGTGATGAGCAGGGTGCCGTTGTCGTCGTCGAGGGGGCCGTCGAGGACGAGGATCCGGCGGCCGAACAGTTGTTCGCGGGCTCGCCAGCTGAACATCGGGGTCTTGTCGTCGTGTGCCATGAGTCCACGGTGCCTCGCGGACAGGGTGATTCGCTGTTGATGCTGCTGTGGGCGGATCTGCTCTCAGCAGGGAGGGGTGTGGAAGACGGGGACGGGCTGGTGTGAACCGTGGGGTCGGGTGCGCGGGGAGGGCGGCGGGATTGTCCGGCCGCCCTCCACTAGTGGGTTCTTATTTCGCGTCGAATTCCCTTGCGCGCAGGGAACGTTCGATGCCTGCGCGGCCCTCGGAGACGAGGCGGTACAGGGCGGGTGGGTGGTCGCCTGCGAGGAACTCGTCGGCCTTGGTGACGGCTTCCTCGGTGATCGCCCAGTGCGGGTACAGGCCGATCACGACGGTCTGGGCGACTTCGCTCGAGCGGCGGTCCCACACCGCGGGGATCTCGGCGAAGTACTTGTCCACGTACGGCGCGAGCACCGCACCCTGACCGGCCGGGGCGAACCCGCCGACGATGGCGCGGGCGGTGATGTTGGGCACCGAGTCGTCGCCCATCACCGTGTTCCAGGCCTGCGCCTTGACCTCGGCGATCGGGCGCGCGGTGGCCGCGGTGGCTGCCTGACGCTTGCCGGCCGCGGTCGGGTCGCCTTGCAGTTCGGCGTCGATGGTCGGTGAGTCCAGACCGTCGGCATCGATCTGGCCCGCGGCGGCCAGCGCGGTGATGATGCGCCAGCGCAGGTCGGTGTCGACGGTGAGACCGGGCAGACCGGCCGCCGCCGGGTCAGCGTCGAGCAGCTGCGCCAGCACCTCGATGTGGCGCGATGCCAGCTTCGCCCCGGTCAACGCGTTGACGAAGGCGAGCTGATGATCCGAACCCGCCTCGGCGGCGCGGGCCAGCTCGAGCAGCCGGTCGGCGTATGCCGCCCAGCCCTCCTGCTCGGCCCACACCGGATCGGCGTAGCTCGAGATGGCGGTGTTGGCCTGCATGAGCAGTCGCTGCACCACCCCGATCTCGGATTCGGAGCCGATTCCGCGCTGCACGAGCGCGACGAAATCGCGGGCCTTCATCTCGGCCTGACGGGTCATCTCCCAGGCCGCCGACCAGGCCAGCGTGCGCGGCAGCGAGTCGGCGATGTCACCGACGCGTTGCACGACCACGTCGAGGGAATCGGAGTCCAGACGCAGCGAGCAGTAGGTGAGGTCGTCGTCGTTGACCAGTACCAGCGCACCGCGCGGCACGCCGGCGAGCTCGGGCACCTCGGTGCGCCCGGCGGCATCGAGGTCGAGCTCGACGCGCGTGGTGCGCACCAGTTTGCCGTCGACATCGTCGTAGACACCGACAGCGATCCGGTGCACGCGGTACTCGCCCGCACCCGGCGCGGCGCCCTCCTGCACGACCGCGAAGCTCGAGAACGTGCCGTCCGCAGCGACGACGAAATCGGGCCGAAGGATATTGAGACCGGTGGTCTTGAGCCACTGCGCGCCCCAGTCCGACAGGTCACGCCCGGAGGCTTTCTCCAGCGCCGCGAGGAGATCATCGAAAGTGGCGTTGCCGTAGGCATGTTCGGCGAAGTAGTCGCGCAGGCCCGCCAGGAACGGCTGCAGCCCCACATAGGCGACGAGCTGCTTGAGCACCGAAGCGCCCTTGGCATAGGTGATTCCGTCGAAATTGACCTCCACCGCGTGCAGGTCAGGGATGTCGGCGGCGATCGGGTGAGTCGACGGCAGCTGGTCCTGGCGGTATGCCCAGGACTTCTCCACATTCGCGAAAGTGGTCCAGGCGCTGGTGTATTCGGTGGCCTCGGCCTGGCACAGCACCGAGGCGAAGGTCGCGAACGACTCGTTCAACCACAGGTCGTCCCACCACTTCATGGTGACCAGGTCGCCGAACCACATGTGCGCCATCTCGTGCAGCACGGTCTCGGCGCGACGCTCGTAGGACGCGCGGGTCACCTTGGACCGGAACACGTAGTCCTCGAGGAAGGTGACCGCGCCCGCGTTCTCCATCGCGCCCGCGTTGAACTCGGGCACGAACAGCTGGTCGTACTTGCCGAAGGCATACGGCACGCCGAAGTTGTTGTGGTAGAACTCGAAACCCTGCTTGGTCTCGGTGAACAGCCGCTCGGCGTCCATGTGCTCGGCGAGCGAGGCACGGCAGTACAGACCCAGCGGGATCTCGCCGCTGGCGTCGGTGAAAGTGTCGGACCACTTCGCGTACGGGCCCGCGATCATGGCGACCAGATAGGTGCTCATCCGCGGGGTGGTAGCGAAGGTGTGGCGCACGACCGCGCCGACCTTGTGCTGCTCGATATCGGCACCGTTGGAGATGACCACCCAGTCCGACGGCGCGGTGGCGACGATGTCGAAGGTGGCCTTGAGATCGGGCTGATCGAAGCAGGCGAACATCCGCTTGGCATCAGCGGTCTCGAACTGCGAGTACAGGTACACATTGTCGTCGGTCGGATCGACGAACCGGTGCAGACCCTCGCCGGTATGTGAGTACTCGCAATCGGCCTCGACAACCAACTCGTTGTTCTCGGCCAGCCCCGGCAACGCGATTCCGGTCGACTCGTCATAGGCGCTCACATCGAGCGCGACCCCGTTGAGCACCGCCGACCGCACCCGCGACGCCACCAGATCGATGTAGGTGCTCGCACCAGCGGTGGCGGTGAAGCTGACAGTGGTCGTCGACCCGAAGGTGTCCGACACCTCGGACCCCGCACCGCGTGGCTGATCGGTGAGGTCGAGTTCGATCCGGTAGTTCTGCACGGCCACCACGGCCGCGCGTTCGACCGCCTGGTCGCGGGTGAGATTCGGGGCGGACATTGATCTCCTTCGTTCCTCGACGAACACGGCACGGTAGTTCGGCGTCCACAATGCCACCTGCCGTCGGTGCCCGCCCACGGGTTTCCGGCGACGATGTGGGTCGACGTCGCCGACCTGCACCCGTGCTGGCGCGGGTCAGTGATCCCACGACCGGTCCTGTGCGGAATGTGACCGGTTTCGCCTACCGATGACCAGGCCTGATACCGGCCACGGGTGGGCCGGTAGAGTTCGGGGAAACCCGCAGGTACCGCACCGGAGATTCGGAGGCTCGACGTTGAAGCATGTGCACGCCGGGAAAGTTCGTGACCTCTACGAGGACGGCGACACCCTGCTGCTCGTCGCGTCGGACCGGGTTTCGGTCTACGACGTGGTGCTGCCGACGCCGATTCCGGACAAGGGCGCGCTGCTGACGCAGCTGTCGAACTGGTGGTTCGAGTACTTCACCGGGATCCCGAATCACGTGGTCTCGGCGACCGATGTGCCCGCGGAGTTCGCCGGGCGTGGGATTCGGGTCAAGCCGTTGAAGATGCTGGCTGTCGAGTGCATCGCGCGTGGGTATCTGACCGGGTCGGGACTCAAGGAGTACCAGCGGTCGGGGACCGTGTCGGGGATCGCGCTGCCCGCGGGCTTGCGCGATGGCGACAAGCTGCCCGAGCCGATCTTCACGCCGTCGACGAAGGCTTCCGAGGGGCACGACGAGGCGATCAGTTTCGCTGACGTGGTGAACCAGGAGGGACGTGAGGTCGCGGAGAAGCTGCGCGATCTGACCCTCGAGATCTACTCGCGCGGGGCCGAGCACGCGGCGACGGCGGGCGTGATCGTGGCCGACACGAAGGTCGAATTCGGTTGGGACGGTGATGTTCTCACCCTCGGAGACGAGGTACTGACCTCCGACTCCTCGCGCTTCTGGCCTGCCGACGAGTGGGAGCCGGGCCGCGCCCAGGGTTCCTTCGACAAGCAGTTCGTGCGCGACTGGTCGACCTCCACCGGCTGGAACAAGGAATACCCGGGCCCCGAGATCCCCGCCGACGTCGTCGAAGGCACCCGCCGCAAGTACGAAGAGGCCTACGAGCGCATCACCGGCCAGAAGTGGGTGCAGTAACACCTTGTCGCGTCAGTGCACGGGTGCGTCTACGCCCTTGACGGTGCAGATGTGATTCATGTTCTCGCGGCCCCAGGCGCCGAGCGTGGTGAGGGCCGCGTTGAGTGAGAGTCCGCGTTCGGTGAGTGAGTACTCGACCTTCGGGGGTACCTGCGCGTAGACCTCGCGGTTGATGATGCCGTCGTGCTCGAGTTCGCGCAGCTGCTGGATCAGCATCTTCTCGGTTACGCCGGGGACCAGGCGTTTCAGGTCGCCGAAGCGTTGGGTTCCGGTGGACAGGGCCCACAGGATCAGCGCTTTCCACTTGCCGCCGACGATGTCCAGGGCGGCATCGATACCGCAGGAATACGGGCGCTCTCGCTGCTTCATGGCCGCCTTACTTACTTTTTGGTAGGTATTGCACTTAATAGTCGGTACTTGTCGAGTGTAGCGCAACCGGCGATTCTAGGAGGGCGTTGCCGAGCGGCAGCGAAGAGCTTCGGAACAAGGAGAGCAATGACCGACCAGACTGCAGCACAGCGTGTTTCGGTGATCGGACTCGGCGCGATGGGCACCGCGCTGGCGAAGGCGCTGCTGGCGGGCGGCCATGACGTGACGGTATGGAACCGCACCCCAGCGCGGGCCGAGGCGCTGGTGGCCGATGGCGCGAAGGTCGCGGCGAACTCCGCCGAGGCGATGGCGGCGGCGGATCTGGTGATCCTGTGCGTGCTCGACGATGCCGCGGTGCGTGAACACATCGAGCCCGCCGTGGCACAGGTGCGCGGGAAGGTGGTGGTCAACCTGACCACCACTTCGCCGGAGCAGGCGCGCTCGCTGGGTCGCTGGGCTGCGGACGAGGCGGTCGAGCTGGTCGACGGCGGCATCATGGCGGTGCCCGAAATGATCGGCGGGCCTGCGGCTTTCGTTCTCTACAGCGGTGCAGCCGCCGGGTTCGAGCGATTCCGCGCGGTGCTGGAGTTGTTCGGTCGCGCCGAATTCGTCGGTGAGGATCTCGGCGCTGCCGCCATGTACGACGTTTCGATCCTCGGTGGCATGTACGCCATGTTCGCCGCGTTCCGCCAGGGCGGCGCAATGGTCCGCTCCACCGGCGGCTCGGCCGCGCGCCTGGCCGAGTTGATGGTGCCCTTCCTGCAGGCGATGGGGACCTTGCTCGAGGGGTACGCACCTGGCATCGACAACCCGGCGGACTACGTGCAACCGCAAAGTGACGATTTCACCGCCGCCGCCATCGACCTGATCGACAAGTCCGCCGCTGAATCCGGCAACCCCACAGAGCTCTACGCGGTCCTGCGCGGCGGTCTCGCCGGCCTGTGACCGGTCGGTGTGCTCGACCGGCGTAATCGCCCACAACGGCGGTCCGGAATCAGTTATCTGACTGGGTGGCGGCCGATTGGTCGATTTCGCCGGACTACGAGTCCCGAGCCCGCAGTCGACCCGACACGCAGTGACCGAGGTGGGTCACTGCGCGTCGACGGCGTTGTCGAAGTCGGGATCCCGGGGCTCAGGCGTTGACCAGATCGGCGGCCAGCAGGGCGTCGACGAAGGCTTCGGCTTTCGCGTCGAAGGCGGCGTAGTGGGTGGTCCGCGCGTCCCCGCTGATCGCCTCGCCGATCACGAGATTGCCTTCGGCGTCGAGACTTTGGGGCTGCTCCTCGGCGTCGGGAAGCAGGCCGACCCGCGAGTCCGCGAACCCGCTGTAGTAGGCCAGGCCCTCGTTGAGCTGGGCCTCCAGCAGCTGCTGCATGCCAGGCATGATCGCGTCATCGGCTGTCGCTCCGGCCAATCCGAGCCACAGGATGCGCTTGCCCGCCAGGCGCGGCTTGCTGCGGCCGTAGGCGAAACCGTAGTTCCACACGGCATCGATCCAGCCTTTGAGCAGGGCGGGCACGCTCTGCCAATAGACCGGGAACACCACCACCACGACATCGGCGGCCAGCATCCGCCGCATGTGCGCCTCGGCGGTGGGGGAGTAGACCTTGTCGCGATTGCCCCACTCGGGCTGGTCGGCCACGGTCATCCGCGGATCGAAATTCTCGGCCTGCAGATCGAGGAAATCGATCGCGTACCCGGCGGTGGTGAGGCGGCCGACGGCACGGTCGGCGACATGGGCAGAAAGTGAATCGGCGCGATGGTGGCCGAGAACCACGAGCGCGGTCGGTGCGGAGCTGTCGCCAGTGGGCACCGCCTCGGTTGGACCCGTGGTGGTCAGTTCGGCGGTGGCAGTCGTGGTGGCGGCGGACTGGGTCACGGTGAGCTCCTGTTCGATCGGGTGCGGGCTGGTCGGCCCGGTCCCTAGAGTCAATCGCGGATCGTGTGGACGATCTATGGGTGATCATCTCCAGTCGATAGGAATTCGTCTACGCTGATGGGGTGGACCCGTTGAGTTCGTTGCTGAGCGGCATTCGTGCCGAAGGATCGGTCGTGGCCCATGCCGTGCTGCGCCCACCGTGGACGATTCGTTTCGCCGACCGTGCACCCCTGATCATGGTGACGGTGCTGCGTGGCGGCGGCACACTGGTGCTCGCCGACGGATCACGCACGAGTCTGGTCGCCGGTGACACCGCGCTCGTGCAGGCGGGTGAACCCTTCCACCTGGCCGACACCCCCGCCGCGCTCGACCGGCCGCACGAGCGCTACGAGCTGTCCTGTTTCGTGCCGGACGGTTTCGGTCCCACCGACACCAGTTGCGCGATATCGGAATTGATCGTCACGCCATCGACAACTGGTGTGCCGGAGGAGACTTCGCTGCTCGTCGGCGCCTATCGGGCGGCGGGGCGACGCCACGAACGGCTGTTGCGAGCGCTACCGCAGGTGATGGTGGTCCACGAGGACCCTGAAATGTGCTTGTGGCTGGAACAATCCGCCGCCGACGCAGTCCGGATCAGCGCGGGTGCGCAGGCGCTGATGGACCGGCTGCTGGACTGGGCGCTGGTCTGCACGCTGCGCTCCTGGCTCGCCGAACAGCAGCATTGCGCGCCCGCCTGGTATCGGGGGATGGCCGACCCGATCGTCGGCCCGGCGCTCACCGCCATCCACGACCGGCCGTTCCACCGCTGGACCGTGGCGAGCCTGGCCACCGAGGCGGCGGTCTCGCGCGCCCTGTTCGCTCGGCGCTTCAGCGAAGTGATGGGCGAACCGCCACTGGCCTACCTCACCGAATGGCGCATGGCCGAAGCCGAAGAACTGCTGGCCGACCCCGCCCGCAGCGTCGCCCAGGTAGCGACCACCGTCGGCTACTCCGATGCCTTCGGCTTCAGCGCGGCCTTCAAACGACTACGCGGGACCAGTCCCACCGAGTTCCGGGCAGCGCTGGTGTAAACGCATCTTGTCCGCCACGCCAGAGCTCGCGACGTGCCCTCGGCGGGTGGGTCAGTTCCTCGGTTCGAGCAGGACCAAGGGGATCTCGCGGGTGGTCTTGGTCTGGTAGTCGGCGTACCCCTTGTAGGACGCGATGACCCGAGGCCACAGTGCCGCGCGTTCGTCGGGGCTCGCGACGTGGGCTGTCATCGGGCGCTCGGGACCGTTGCGCAACGACACCTCGACGTTCGGGTTGTCGCGCAGGTTCAGGAACCAAGCCGGGTGGGTGGGGCCGCCGCCGCGGGAGGCGACGACGACGATGGTGTCGCCGTCGATGACCGGTGCGGTCAGCATGACCTTGCGCGGATCGCCGGATTTGCGGCCGATCGTGGTGAGTTGCAGGGACGACATCCCGAGGAACGAGTTGCCGACGCGGCCGCCGGTCACCGTGAGCAGCGTGCGGTGGAGAGTATTCATGATCTTCAGCTGCAGGTCGCTGGGCATAGCTGAAATCTACTCCGATCAGCGCAGTTGATCGGTGAGGCGGGTGAGGAAGGGCCGCTGGCCTTTGCCGAGCTTTTCCGCCGCGGTGGCGGGGTCGAACCAGGCAGCCCGGTCGATCTCGGGAAACTCCGCGAGCCGCCCCGACCGCGGCGGCCACTCCATCTCGAATGTTCCCGGCACGACGTCGGCTGGGTCGAGATCGCCCTCGACCGCCCACACGGTGAGGTACTTGCGCTTGGTCCCGCTGCGATAACTCACTTCGCCGAGCTCGATCCACTCGCCCTCGGGCGCGGGCAACCCGAGCTCCTCGGTGAATTCGCGCCGGGCGGCGTCGCGCGCGGACTCTTCCTCGGACACATACTCGCCCTTGGGAATCGACCACGCCGAAGCGTCTTTCTTGGCCCACAGCGGCCCACCCATGTGGCCGAGCAGCACTTCGATCCCGGCCTCGGCTCGGCGGTACACCAGCACGCCCGCGCTGAAAACGTCCGTCATCGGAGCGAGTCTGCCAGGTGCGGGCTTCACTTCGCGTCGCCGACGCGCAGGCGAGCGGCGCGCAGCAGCAGGTAGTCGCGTTCCGGCACGCTGGCCGTTTGCGTTGCGGCGCGGCGATATTCGGCGATAGCCGCGGTCTGCTCACCAGCCATCTCATGGAGGTGCCCGCGGACGGCTGCGAGGCGATGCGAGCGCGACAGTGGTTCGGCGACGCTGTCGGCTACCGCCAGCCCAGCGGCCGGACCGTGCACCATCGCGGTGGCGACGGCACGGTTGAGGGTGATCATCGGGTTGGGGGTCAGACGCTCGATCATGGTGTAGAGCACCAGTATTCGCGACCAATTGGTGTCTTCGGGGCGCTGGGCCTCGGCGTGCAGTCCCGCGATGGCGGCCTGCATCTGGTACGTCCCCGTCAGTCCGGTGGGCATGATCGCGGTGAGCAGGCGCAGGCCCTCGGTGATCTGGCGGCGGTCCCACCGTGACCGGTCCTGTTCGGGCAGGGGTATCAATTCGCCGTGTGGTCCGGAGCGGGCCGCGCGGCGGGCATCGGTGAGCAGCATCAGCGCGAGAAGGCCGGTGACCTCGGTGTTTTCGGGTAGCAGGGCGCGCAGGACGCGGGTGAGCCGGATCGCCTCGGCCGACAGATCCCCGCGCCGCAATCCCGCTCCGGAACTGCTGGTGTGCCCCTCGGTGAAGATCACGTACAGCACAGCCAGCACCGCACTCACCCGTGCGCTGTCGTGCGCGCCGTCGGCGAACGGCCGATCCGATTCGGCGAGGCGCTTCTTGGCCCGCGAGATACGTTGCCCCATAGTCGATTCCGGTACGAGGAAGGCAGCGGCGATCTCGGCGGTACTCAGGCCACCGACCGCCCGCAGCGTCAGGGCAACGGCCCCGGCGGGCGGCAAGTCGGGATGGCAGCACAGGAAATACATGTCGAGGGTGTCATCGCGGTCCACCGCCTCGGCAGGTACATCCCGCACGAACACCGTTGTCTCCCTGCGTCGCCGTGCCACTTCGGCCCGCACCGCGTCGGCCATCCGCCGCTGCGCGACCTGGATCAGCCAGCCACGCGGATTGTCCGGCAGCCCGTCGCTGTTCCACTGGGTCGATGCCGCGAGCAGAGCGTCCTGCACCGAGTCCTCGGCGAGGTCGAAATCGCCGAAGCGGCGGACCAATACGCCGAGGACCTGCGGCGACAGTTCACGCAGCAGGTCCTCGATGCGCGGTAGCGTCTCGGTCACGCGACGTCGGGCGCGCTCATGATCTGACGCACCTCGATGTATTCACCGATCGGCTTGCCGCCGGGGCCGGGCGCCGCGGAGGCCTGCGCGGCGATCTCGACCGCGCGCTCGACCGAATCGACATCGACCACCCAGAAACCGGCCAGGAACTCCTTGGTCTCCGGGAAAGGTCCGTCCGTCACGACCGGCGCCGAGCGGCCGTCGGAGCACACGATCATCGCCTGATCGGGTGCGGCCAGGCCCTGTGCGTCGACGAGCTCGCCCGCGGCGGCGAGCTGTTCACCCAGTGCTCGCTGGAAGTCGATGTGGGCGGCGATGTCCTCGGGTGCCCACTCCGGTAGCGGCAGGTCGCAGTAGGCGGTCTCGGAATAGGTCTTGACCAGCATGAATTTCATGGTTCGGCTCCTGCTCGCGGCGCCCTTGTGGCGCGTTCGACGGTTGGTCGGAGCCGACGAGCGGTCTTCGACACAATCATTGCTGTGAACTGGGTCACAATGGGATGTTCGTGTCCGTCAGCCGGTCGGGGTCGACGGGTACCTCCGACAGGACCAGCTCCTTGATCCGCTCGGTCACATCCCAGACGTTGACGTTCATTCCCGCTCGCACCTTGTTCTGCTCGTCGAGCCAGAACGCGACGAACTCCTGTTTGCCGAGGTCGCCACGCACCACTACCCGCACATCGTCGCCGCGCCCGACGTAGCCGGTGTACTCCATTCCGACGTCGTACTGGTCGCTGAAGAAGTATGGAAGCCGGTCGTAGACAGCGACTTTGCCCAGCATGGTCTTGGCGGCGACGGCAGGCTGATTCAACGCGGTCGCCCAGTGCTCGACTCGGACCAACCGGTGCAACAGGGGATGCGCGGCCTCGGCGATGTCGCCCACCGCGACCACATCGGGGTTGCTGGTGCGCAGCGCCGCGTCCACCAGCACGCCACCGTCGACCGACAGGCCGGCCGCGGTCGCCGCCTCGATATTGGGCTGCGCGCCCACCGCCACCAGCACCGCCTGCGCCGGGACGACAGTGCCGTCGCCGAGTTGCACGCCGGTCGCCTCGCCCTCGTCGGTGAGGATCGCGTCGACGGAGGTGCTCGTGCGCAGGTCCACGCCGTGCGCGCGATGCAGATCGGCGTAGAAGCCGCCCATCTCCGGGCCGAGTACACCGAAAAGCGGCAGCTCGGCCGTCTCGATCACCGTCACCTCGACACCCTTGGCCCTGGCCTGCGCGGCGACCTCGAGACCGATCCACCCCGCCCCGATGATGACCAGGCGGCGATCCGTGCGCAGTATCTCGAGCAGCGCGTTCGAATCGCCGATGGTGCGCAGGGTGTAGACGTTCGGGGCATCGGCGCCGGGAATGTCGAGCGTGCGGGCTCGTGAACCGGTGGCCAGGGCCAGCTTGTCGTAGTCGAGCGTGGAACCGTCGGGCAGCGTCACGGTCTTGGCGACCGGATCGAACGCGGTCGCGGTGGTGCCCAGCCGCAGGTCGACGTGGTGATCGCGGTACCAGGCGGCCGAGTCGACGGTGAAATCGGGCAGTTGCTGGGTGCCCGCCAGATGCTGTTTGGACAGTGGCGGCCGCTCGTACGGTAGCTCTTCTTCGGCGGCCAGCAGAGTGACGTGACCGTCGAAATCGTTGGCGCGCAGGGCTTCGGCGATTTTCGCGCCGCCCAGACCTCCACCGATAACGACGAAATGCTGATTCGAGCTCATGAACGGACCCCTTCTCGCGGACGACCCGGACTCCTCGCAACCCGAGCTTAGTGCGCGTTTTCGCCCACGGGAACGATTCAGGGGGTGATGCGGTTGCACCAGTCGGTGGGGCGACCCGACCCGCCGCCGCTGACCCGAGAGGAACCTATCGTGAGCGAGCAGGCCACCAAGGATGTCGCCGATTTCTGGTTCGACCCGCTGTGCCCGTGGTGCTGGATCACCTCCCGGTGGATCCTGGAAGTCGAGAAGGTGCGCGATATCGAGGCGCGCTTCCACGTGATGAGTCTGTCGGTGCTCAACGAGGGCAACGACGACCTGCCGGAGCAGTATGTCGACATGATGGCCGCCGCGTGGGCCCCGGTTCGGGTGGTCACCGCCGCGGGTCAGAAGTACGGGGACGAGATCCTGTCGCCGCTGTACACCGCGATGGGCACCCGGGTCCACGACCGCCGGGCCGAGTACGAGCGCGAGACGCTGCAGGAGACCTTCGCCGCGATCGTCGCCGACGCGCTCGCCGAGCTGAACTTGCCCGCCGAACTCGCGCAGGCCGCCACCAGCACCGACTACGACGAGGCACTGCGGGCGAGCCATCACGCGGGCATGGACAAGGTCGGGCCCGACGTGGGCACACCGACCATCCACGTGAACGGGACCGCGTTCTTCGGTCCGGTGCTCTCGCGTATCCCGCGCGGTGAGGACGCGGGCCGGGTGTGGGACGGCGTGGTCGCGCTGGCCTCGTACCCGCACTTCTTCGAGCTCAAGCGCACCCGAACCGAGGACCCGGTCTTCGACTGATCGTGCGGGCGGGGGCACTGGTATCGGCGCCCCCGCCCGATCAGACCGGCTTCGGCGGCAGGGCGGGCGGCGCCGAATTCAGCGGATAACCGCCTTGCGGCGGGATCATGCCGGGCCGCGGTGCGCTCGGACGCCAGAACATCGGACCGGGCCTGCTGCGATCACGCAGCGCCCACATCCGCCAGGTGAGCACCGGGTGACTGGCCATGGCGTTGACCAGCCAGACGAAACCGCCCCGCTCGAGCACGGCCCGATCGGCCATCTCGTCGACACCGACATCGGTATTGAGGTACTTGCCCGCGGCGAGAGTCGCCATCGCGGTGGCCGCGCCGGGCGGCCGGAAGCAGAAGCCGTGATTGTCGGCGGTGTACTCCTGGGCGCGGATCAGCGACGACCCGATCAGCGGCAACCACGGTGCCACGAACATGCCGAGCTGGCGCCAATACGACACGTGACCCGCGGCGATATGGCCGACTTCATGGCCGATGATGAACGCGAGCCCGTCCGGTTCGCGTGCGGCGCCGCCGATCTCGAACAGGTCGCTGTAGACCACGACGAACCGGCGGAACCCGTGCCCGGAGGCGAAGGCGTTGATCTGGCCGTTGCCCAGGATCACATACGCGTCCGGTGCCTTGTGCATCCCGAACCGTGCCGCCGCTTCCTGCACCATCCGGAACCCCTCGGGGAACTGGGTGGGCGACATCTTCACGCCGTTCACGCGCTGGGCCGCGAGGTTCAGACCACGACCGGCCCACAGCAGCACCGGCGCGAACAACAGCAGCAGCACATACGGACTGGTGACGATCGAACTGGTTTGCTCCACGCCCTTCTCGTCGACGACGGGATCGGTGAACAGTTCGACCGTCATGAGCAGCAGCGCCAGCAGGTAGGCGACCGCGGTGATCATGATGACCACGATCAGCAGCGGGATCTCCCACGGATGCCGGGCCGGGCGATCCCACGGCATCAGCCCGCGCGGCCGGTGCTGCGGCGGTGCGGGCGGACCGCTCGGCGGGTAATAGCCGGGGGCGACGGGTGGGTACGGGCCGGTCGGCGGCTGCGCGTGGCTGCTCTGCGCGGGGAAACCGCCGGTCCGTGGATCGGGTCGGTCCCACGGCGACGGTGGCGCGGTGTTCTTGTCCAGCGACGGTGTTCGGTCGGGCTGCTGGGCGGTGTGCTCCGGCGGGGAACCTGCCGAATGCGGGGAATGCGGTTCGTGCGGGTGCATGAAACGACTCTAAGCGGGCCTGCGACAATCGCAGCCATGCGCGTTTACCTGGGTGCCGACCATGCCGGTTTCGAACTGAAGAATCACGTCAAGGCCCATCTGCAGGAGGCCGGACACGAGGTCGTCGATTGTGGCGCCCTCGAATACGACGCTCTCGACGACTACCCCGCCTTCTGCATCGAGGCGGCGCGCCGCACCGTCGCCGACCCCGGCTCGCTCGGCCTGGTCTTCGGTGGCAGCGGCAACGGCGAGCAGATCGCCGCCAACAAGGTCCCCGGCGCCCGCTGCGCCCTGGCCTGGAGCGTCGAAACCGCCAAGCTGGCCCGCGAACACAACAACGCCCAGCTGATCGGCATCGGCGGCCGCATGCACTCCACCGAGGAAGCGCTGGCCATCGTCGACGCGTTCCTCGCGCAGGCCTGGTCGGAAGAGCCGCGCCACCAGCGTCGCATCGACATCCTGGCCGACTACGAGAAGTCCGGCGAAGCCCCCGCGGTCCCCGCCTACTGAGTAGTGCCCGAAGGACATACCCTCCACCGGATCGCCGCGCTGCATCAGCAGCGGTTCTCCGGTGGGGTGGTGCGGGTTTCGAGTCCACAGGGTCGGTTCGTCGAGGGTGCCGCGCTGGTGGACGGGCAGGTGTTCGAGCGGGCCGAGGCCTACGGAAAGCATCTGCTGCATCACTATGCGTCCGGGCTGACGGTGCATGTGCATCTCGGGTTGTACGGCACCTTCAGCGAGGTCGAGTTGCCGATGGCGGCGCCGGTCGGGCAGGTGCGGATGCGCATGCTCGGTGCGGCAACGGATTTCGGCACCGATCTGCGCGGGCCGACGGCGTGTGAAGTGCTGATGCCGCCCGAAGTGGACGCACTCACCGCGCGCCTCGGCGCCGACCCGTTACGCACCGACGCCGACCACGAACGAGCGGGCGCGCGAATCCGGCGCTCCCGCAGGGCAATCGGCGCACTGCTGATGGACCAGGCCCTGATCGCCGGCGTCGGCAACGTCTACCGCGCGGAAGTCCTTTTCCGCCACGGCATCTCACCCTTCCGCCCCGGCACCTCGATCACCGCCCCCGAATGGGACGCCCTCTGGGCCGACCTGGTAGATCTCATGCCGATCGGCGTCACCACCGGCCGCATGCACGTGGTCCGCCCCGAACACGACACCGGCGCACCGTCCTACAGCAAAGACCGCCCCCGCACCTACGTCTACCGCCGCCAGGGCGAACCCTGCCGAGTCTGCGCGACCCCCATCGCGCACAAGGTCATGGAAGCCCGAAACCTCTTCTGGTGCCCCACCTGCCAGCCCCGCTGACAGCCGCCGGAGGGATTCGCCGGTATGCGAGCATGGTCGGATGACACAACTCGCGTCGGAATATCATGGCGCCGAAGGTGATCCGCGCTATCCGTCACCGCGCAAGTTACGCAACGTGGCGGCCAATGTCGCCGACATCGTGCTTCCCTACGTAGTGCTCATGGTCGCGTTCGCGGCTGTTGTGCTTCTCGTCGGGCACGAGGGGATTCTCGACATGGATGATCAGGCCCCGGTGATGCTCGGGTCCATGATCTTCCTGGTGGTCGTGCTGGTGGCGAACTCGACGGTGCTGCCGAGCGTCTTCGGCGCGACCGTCGGTCAGTTCCTGACGGGCCTGGTGTGGATTCGTGGCTCGGATGGCGTCAGGCCGAGCGCACGTGACATGGTGCGAGCGCTCCGGCTGCACCGCACCATTTTTCGTCTCGGCGGCGTCGCTCAGTGCGCGCCGCTGATCGTCGTGGTACGCCGATGCGACACCGCCGAGGATCGGTCTGCCGTAGACGTCGGCAACACCGGGAACGCTGCGGCCGGCTATCTCGAACACTGAGTGCGCGTCCGCTACCGGATGGCCGTCTCGCGAGCCGCTATCGGGTCGCGTCGTTCTTCGAATACGAGCGTGTCCCGTTCGTACTGTGCCAAGAACATGTCAACAACATCGGGCTGAGTCGGCTGAGCCGGACCGCGAAGTGCAGGCTTCGCGATCCGACTCAGCCGGCGACCGCCGTTCCCAGTTCGGGGTCGCCCGATTCAGCGAGCGCGAAACGCCGCCCGCCCGCCGATTTCGCCGAGTACATCGCGCGGTCGGCGCGACGCAACAGGTCGGTGAAATCGCACGTCTTTCCCGGTGGGCAGAAAGCGGTGCCCACGCTGGCCGAAACCGGTACGGGGCCCGCGCTCGACCACACCGGGTCGCGCAGTGCGGCGACCACGCGGTGTGCCAGCTCGCCGAGGGTGTCGCGGCGCGGGTTCGCCGCGACCACGAACTCGTCGCCGCCGTATCGGCAGATCACCGTGTCGGGCGGGCACACCTCACGCAAGCGGTTGGCCAGTTCGACCAGTACCTCGTCGCCGATCGCGTGTCCGTAGCCGTCGTTGATCTGTTTGAAGCGGTCCAGGTCCACCACCAGCACACCGACACCGCGGCTCGGGTCGGCGGCGAACGCGCGTACCCGTTCTTGCAGCAGTGTGCGGTTCGCCAGATCGGTGAGTGCGTCGTGGGTCGCCTCGTGGCGCAAGCGGTGCTGCAGCGCGGCGATCTCCTGAACGCGCAGTGACACTTTCGCCGAGATGTTCTGTTCCTGTTGCGCCAGAGCGCGTTCCTGGAGTGCCTGTGCGTAGCTGTCGATGGCCTGGCTGGCCACCAACGGCCAGCGGGTCGCCACCAGCGAACCCGGGACCCCCGAGGGGAAACCGAGCAGCCAGCGACTGGCATGGGCCAGCATTCTGGTGCGTTCGAAGGGCGCCTCGGCCAATCGCGCGCCGAGCTTGCGCGCCTGTGGTACCGGGAACGGTTCGGTCCGAGCCAGGTGCAGCAGCCGCTCGACGATGTCGACGAGCACCGGCTCCAGCTGGTGCGGCGCCGTGGACGAGCCCGGTTCGGCGCATACCGCGCGGGCCCAGGCGCGGGCCATCGCGGCTACCGGTGGCTCGATGTGGGTCATCGATATCACCGGCGGTAGGTGGCGACGGTCTTGCCACCTCGATCATTCGCACTGCTACGCGGTTGGGTCCACCGAGTTCGGCACACGCTCACCGCCCCCTTTCCAGATACCCCCGTCCGGCAAAAAGGATCCTAGCAAGCCACCCGAGACCGAAAAGTCACGTTCTAGAACGCGTTCTCTGGTCTCTCGCGAATGGCGATCGGCTATGACATCGCTGCAGCGTCTCCGGCGTTACACATTTCCCGAAAAAATTTCGGGAGCCAGAAACATGCAGCGTGATGCCCTCCGCTGGGCGGTGGACGTTGCGTCGCCATGGGTCCCTCCTGGCACGGGATGCGAGTCGTGACGATGTGGCAATAGCCGTCACGCGCACTCTCATGGTGGCCTACTCGCCGCCCACGTGCCAGGTTTTTTAGGAAAATTCTCCTGTTTAATCCCCCGGTGGAGCTGGCGCCGGTCCCCGTGAGCGCACCAACCATCGTCGCCGGGAGGATGTTTCGGGGCTAGGGTCCTTAGGCCCTAATCGGGCATAGCGACGGTTGGTCGCGTGGGGAGTTCGGGTACACCGGCGGCCGAGGCGCATCAATCGGGCAGGCAGGGGCCGGATTGGCATTTATCGCGCGGCGTTCGGTACAGTCATGGCGCACACGACATCGTGGCGATCCCATCGATGTCGTATGCCTGCGGGTGTAGTTCAATGGTAGAACCTCAGCCTTCCAAGCTGATGGTGCGGGTTCGATTCCCGTCACCCGCTCAAACATGTATTGCCTCAACGGTGTTCTCGCCGGTGAGGTATCGGGGTGTAGCGCAGCTTGGTAGCGCATCCGCTTTGGGAGCGGAGGGTCGCAGGTTCAAATCCTGTCACCCCGACCATCAACACGATTCATTCGCCCAGTTCAGGGCTCGATCGGCTCTCCGGCCCCGCTGGGGTGATGTGCTGTTGATCACTCCGATTGACCGGGATTGACCGCCAGTAGTTGCACGTACATTGCACGCGGATGGTTCGCGCCATCTGCGGCTTTCGTGTGTCCGGACCACGGTTGGCCCTGCTCTGGGTTGGGTTGCACACACAGGGGCTGGCTCACCGCCTGCCCGATACGGCCTGCCGTTCACGCGCAGAGGCTCACAGGTCAAGGGGTGCGAAGCAATCAGCGAAGCTGACGCCGTCGGCGCCCTTGAGGTGTGAGGGGCGCGGGATCACAATGCAGGCCAACCCAGAACAGGGCCACGCGGCCACCGGTCGCGATACCACCGACCTCACCGCGGATTCCGTTCAGCAATCGGCGAGGGGCTGGTGTTCTGCCGTCCGCATGGGTAAGCGTCGCTACGTGCCGGTTCGGGGCGGGGAGTCGACGTCGTTGGCGACCCGCTGCCCAGCGCCGTTGCTGGGTGCCCGGAGAAGGGGGCCGAAGCCCCCCTGCTGGGTCAGAAGCCTCGGCGCTCCATGTCGTCGAGCTTGGCCAGGAACTCATCGGAGCCGATGCCGTAGCTGTCGGTGCACCGCTGGCAGAAGTGGCCGTGGTCGGTGTCGAGAACGGTGGCGTCATCGAAGCAGAAGTCGCAGGAGTAGGAGCGCTGACCGAAGGTGACGTTGATGGCCATGGTGGGGGTCCTTTCCGGTGGGGCGATCGATCTGGGCTCGTCCCATACCGCGCCGTCGGGGTGTGGAAAAGGGTGGGCGAATGCCCATCACGTAGTGACGCGAAGCGCCCTTTGGAGGACCCCGGCGGTGTGGTATGCCTTCGGCAGATCGTTCGTCCCACCGGAAAGGACCTGGCCTCCAACGCAACCTTCGGTCAGCGCGCTCCTACGGACGTGAGTTCTGCGGACAAGCCGCGACGTTGGCGACACCGACCACGGGCACTTCTGCTGGTGACCTCGCTCCGCGGCTTCGGCTCCGATGAGTTCCTGGTCGCAACAACAGCCAGGCGAGCGAGCTGGTCCGGTACGCGGCCTCGATGCTGCGGGAGAGACAGTCGGGGACGGCTCACAACGCGCCCATACTTCTCGGTTGATGGAAGAAGTAGCCAGATCGGGGAAAGGGCCGTGCTACCCCGCGCCCAGAGCGGCGCCGACGCTGCCAACGCGCCCGCCTGCCGTAGCGAAGCGGAGGCCGGCGGGAGCGTGGTGCCGCGCGGCGGCGCCGCTGCGGCGCGCCAGCGCCGCCCTTGACTCTATATAGCGAAATTCAGCAACAACTCCGTGACGTGACGGGCGCTGGGCTGGTCTACTGCGAGATGGATTCGCCGCGAACGGCATCCAGAAGCGCCGACATGCTGGTGATCGTCACGGCAGGAGCGAAGGGAGCGAACCGCTCAACCTTGCCGGGCTTGTTCGCGTACGCGACGGCAGGGAGTGTCGCGGAATCGGCCGCGAGTATGTCGGTGACTGAGTCGCCTGTGAAGCTGGCTGTCCTGGCATCGGTCCGCAGACCGGCTAGCGCGGCTTCGAGTAGGTGCGGGCTCGGCTTGAGTGGGGTAGCGGCTGACGTTCTCGCGTAGAGGCCGGAGACGTGGGCCTGTAGTCCGTGGGTGCGGAGATACGCGTCGATGGCCGCAACCGAGTTGTTGCTGACAATTGCGACTGATCCGCCGTCCCTTCCCGCGGCTTCGCGGATGACGTCGTGAGCGTAGGGGGTTGGCGTGGCGACGGCGACGGCTTCAACCTCGAGGCGGGTTAGCTCGCGTTCGGTCGTCACGGCGACCTCCTCGGAGATCTGGGCGGCGTACTGGAGTAGCTCGAATGGGTCGGAGGTGGCCCCAAGGTGGTCGGGGAGCGTGACGCCCATTGCGGCCCCGAGCTGTTTCGCGACGTGTCGGCTGGAGATGCCAGCGAACACAGCGCACACCGGGCCGTCGAAGTCGAGCAGGAGGCAGGGCCGGTCGGCGATCAAACGTCGGAGGTCGTTCACGGGTGATAGTCCTGCGCGACCGAGTTCCAAATGCTGTCAAACCACATCAGTGACTGGGCTACGAACTGGCTGCCTGTGGAGTCGGGGTCGACATCGCGGGCGTGGTGGAACAGGGTCGCGTCCTTGCCCATGAGATCCCACATTGCGACGCTCTCGCCTTCGAGTGGCACCGTGTGCTCAACGACCGGGTAGTAGCCGGAGAACGACTGCTCGCCGTTGAGGACGTAGAGCTTGAACAGCGGCACGGCTGGATAGGTCCTGATCTGCGCGGATGCGTTGGGGACCAAGCCCAGCCGTCCGAGCTCCTCGACTGACTCCATGATCGCGCTGCCGTGGCGTTCCATGATCTTGGTTGCACGCTTCCGGAATGCGGGGCTGTCGGTGAGGTCATCGACTCGGGCCGGGAGCGTCCACGGTTGGGACGGGTCGGGGAGTAGGAGTCTGACTGTGAGACTCTCGGGCCGTAGCCGACCTTCGCGGATTCGATCGAGCGGTTCGGCGATAGCGCCGTGCAGAGTCTCGCCGGAGAACCCAGCGAAATCGACTGTGACAGTGGCTGATTCGAACGCTTGCTCGATGTGGGGGCGCAGGCCGACGGGGCGTTCGGTCCGCTCGCGAACAAAGGTGCCGCTGCCTGGCCTGCTGACGACTAGGCCCTCCTCCCTCAAGGAGCGGATTGCTGCCTCGGCGGTGGCTTTCGCGACGCCGAAACGTTCTACCAACTGCGGGCCGGACGGTATCCGCTCACCTGGTGCGAACTTCCTGGTGAGGATCGAAGCGCGCAGGATGTTCGCGATCTGTTGTGACGCCGGGCGGGGGTCGTCGGGGTCGATTGTCTCCATTTGCCCAGCATAAGGGCTATTCCCTAGGTAATCCATGTAGGTATTGACCTCCCTAGGGAGGTAGGCTAACCTTGAAGCTACCTAGGGAACCTAGGGGATAAGCAAGGGCACTTTCTGCCGCATCTGACGATCTGTCAATCCCGCTGACACACACAGGAGTTGATTCCAATGGCACTCAAGGACATGTGGATTCCGACCGATTTCCGTTCCGTCTTCCCGAAGGGCGTGCTGCTGCTCGGCAACATCGAGGCCCAGACCGAGTTCAGCGAGGACCGCAACGCGCCGAAGCGCCAGGCCCTGGACTTCGACCGGGAGGGCAACGGCTCGGGTAAGCGGCTGTGGAAGGCCACGATCATGGACCGGGCGGGCGGCAAGGCGAACCAGGCCGGTTTCGACATCACGTTCGTCGCTGATGTGATGCCGACTCCTTCGGCGCAGGAGGTCATGGAGGGTCTGACGCCGATCGAGCTGGAGGGGCTGCTGCTCAAGCCGCGCGTGGTCGGCAATGGCCAGTTCAAGTCGATCGGCTTCCTGATCCGGGCGACCGGGATCAAGGGCGACAACTCCGGAGCGAAGGTCAACGAGCCTGCCGCCCGCAAGGCCGCGTGATCGCCATGTCGCATATCGATCTGACGATTCCCTTGGATGACGAAGTGACCGCCGAGTATATCGAGGCGCACACGTTGACCACGGCGCGTGGTACCGAGCACTGGATTCGCGCGTATGTGAGGTTGCAGGTGAGTGCCGATGCCGGGCTGGTCCTCGATATCGAGCATGTCCGCCAGCTCGCCGAGGTCCTGCCGGGCGTGCTGATGGCCCACGATGCCGCCGAGCGCGAGAAAGCTGTGGTCAAGGCGGCTGCTGAGATCGACTCCGCGTACAAGGCGGCGTAGTGATGGGCACGGCGGATCGGCAGTCCAAGGGTATGCGGTGGGCTCGCTGGTCCGCCGTCCTCGTCATTGTCACCATCGGCGTAGCGAGCTTCATCCTGAGCTTCGCCGCTCTGCGTGACCTGGCGATCCTGGCCAACACCCCGCACCGGTGGGCGTGGCTGTTCCCGGTCATCGTCGACGGCACCATCATCCAAGCCACCATCTCCGCTCTCGCGCTGGCGAAATCACCGGAACGGCAATGGTTCCTCTGGGTGCTCGGGGCCGGTGCGGCGGTGTCGATCACCTGCAACAGCGTCCATGCCATCGCTGCCGGTAACCCGCTACCGGGTTGGGCGTGCGCCATCGTGGCCGCGATCGCCCCGATATCGCTACTCATCGATACTCACGGTCTAGCGCTGCTTTTCCGTGCGGCACAACAGGATTCGGCACTGGTCGTCATGGTCGACACGGTTGCCGAGCCTGCTGGTGATTGGGTGCCCGATGTGGTGCCCGCGGTCACGACTCCCGCTCCGGCTGTCTTGCCGGTGCAGACCTTCCACTCTCCTCCGCGCCCGGTTGCTCCGTTGCTGCCCGTCGCGGTCCCGATCCCTACAGGGGGCAACTGAAATGTCTGATCACTCGTTCACGCCGAATCGCTCCTACCTGTCCACTACTGGTGCGACCTACGGGCGTCCGGTCGATGTCAGGTTTGTCGATTTCGTTGGCATGGTCATGGTCGAGATCGGTGACGTCAGGCTGTATCTGACGCCGGTCGATGCCGCCGAGGTCTCCGAGAAAATCACCGCCGCGCTCGATGTCTACGCCTCGACGTTGAAAGCGGTGTCGTGATGGGCTCCACCGTCGTCGCCCTGTCCACGGTCATCGCCGCGGGTGTGATGCTGTGGTGGCGCCACCTCGACCGCATCGTCGGCAGTACGCCGGAGGTCGACCCGCTCGATGGAGTGCCGGCGGATTTGCGTACCGCGGCTCTGATCCTGACCGATGCCGGTCAGTTGTCGTTGATGTGGCCGGTGCTGGGTTTGGGCTCGGACGGGAATTGGCCGCATGTGTTGTCGGCGGAGCTGGTCGAGGCCGGGGCCGTGATCGATGTCCAGATGGTCGGTGGGCAGAAGCTGTCGGACTGGACCAACGACGAAACCACCGACGCACTCGCCCAGTACCTCGGCGTCCCGAAAGTCCGTGTGGCCCAGACCTCACCGGGATTCCTGCGGGTGGAGCTGCGCACGTTCGACACCCTCGCGGCTCCGGTCGATGTGCCCGGTGTCGAGGCGACCGGGGTCGATCTGGAAGCCGTCGAGGCCGGTATCCGGGAAGACGGCCGGTTGTGGCTGCTGCGCGTGCTCTACGCCCACATCCTGCTAGCCGGTGCGACCGGTTCGGGCAAGGGCTCGGTGCTGTGGTCGATCATCCGCGGTATCGGTCCCGCGATCAAAGCCGGATACGTGGATGTGTGGATGGCAGACCCCAAGGGCGGCATGGAATTCGGGCGCGGCGAGAAGCTGTGGGTGAGGTTCCAATGGACCGCTGACGGCATCCTCGCCATGCTCACCGAAGCCGTCCAGGTGATGGAAAACCGGGCCTCGGCGCTGCGATCGGCCGGTGTCCGCAAACACGTCCCAACCACCGACGCGCCGCTGATCCTGATCATCATCGACGAAGCTGCCGCTCTGTCTGCCTACGCCAATCGTGAGCAGCGCACCGAGTTCGAACGGCTCCTCGGTCTGCTGCTCTCGCAAGGTCGCGCGGTCGGTGTCTCGGTCATCGCGGCGTTGCAGGACCCGTCCAAGGAGACGATGCCGTTCCGGCAGTTGTTCCCCGTCCGGATCGGGTTGCGCCTGGACGAGCCCACCCAGACATCGATGGTCCACGGTCAGGGCTCCAAGGACCGGGGGGCACTCTGCCACGAGATCCCCGACACCACACCCGGTGTCGGCTACGTCGGTGAAGACGGCACGACCGAGTTCGTGCGGGTCCGCGCGTACTGGATCTCCGACGAGCAGGCCGACGCGATCGTCGATGCCTACGCCCCGACTCCCGCGGTCACCTCGGCCGGTGCTGATGACGATTTCGACCCGGCCACGTTCGACCCAGACTTCATCCCCGGCGAAGACGACGAGCAGGGGTGGGCGGCATGAAACGTGGAATCCAGACCGAATCGCACGTGGTCGTCTACTGCGACGCGTGCGGGGATGTGTTCCATCCCTCGTCCGGTACGCCTGGCTGCTTCACCACGACCAACGAAGCCGTCGAGTTCATCACCGCCGATACCGCTGCCGGGTGGGACTACGACGGCGACACCGTCCGCTGCGACGACTGCGCTGCCGCGGAACACTGCCGCGTCCACGGACACGAACTCGTCCTCGACGGGACCTGGGCAGAACTGGTCACCGGCCCCTACGTCTGCTCGATGTGCGGGCTCCTCGAATCCGACATTCCCGAACTGGAGAACTGACATGGCACGCAACAACACCCGTACCGACAACGGTCTCGCCGACGTCATCGACTTCGCCGCCCGGAGCCGTTGCCGATCCGAAGCCCGCGGCTTGGACCCCCTCGCCGTAGCCGTGACCATGCTCGCCGAGACCGGCTCGGCCCCCGCCTGGAACGACTACGGCTCCGACTGGGATGACGCCGCATGACCACTCGCAAGCCACCAAAAAAGGCTGTGCCACAAGTGAATCCGGTCGTCAAGGCCGCCGCCGATCAAACGCCGAAGCGTCGGAGAACGACCGAGCCGACTCAGCTCGAACTGTTCCCCCTGACCTCCGTCACCCGAAGGAAGAAACGATGAGCACGACCACCACCACGACCACCACGAGTGACCCGGCCGATGAAGCCCTCGATGCCCTGCTGACTGTCGCTGGGCGGATCCTGCTCGGCGCGTTCGTGATCGTGTGGTGGGCGGTCTTGTTCCCGATGGTGTCGGTGCCCGCCGGCCTTTCTGTCGCGGTTGGTTGGTTCTTCGGCTGGCCGCTCGGGATCGGGGTGGCCGTGGTGGCAGTCGCGGGGATGGTGCTGTGGCGAGTATCGAGTCCACAGACCTTCGAGTGCTGGTTCACCGGCCGTGCCCGGACACGATTCCTGACCTGGTTCCGCTACCGCCGCCGCTGGACCACCATGACCACCGCCTGCGGGCTGTCCACCCGTGACGGTGACAGGGTGTTCATCCCGCGGCTTGTCTCGGTGCAGATCGGTGAATCCCTCGACACGGTCCGTGCCCGGATGTTGCCCGGTCACTGCCCCGACACCTGGACAAACCGCGCCGACCACTTCGCCCACGGCTTCGGTGCACAACAGGCCAAAGTCAGCTTGGTCGGTCCCGGCCTGGTCGAAATCACCTTCCGCCGCACCGACTCCTTGGCTGACCCGGTCGTGGTGCCATTCGAATCGATGGCCGGATTCAAGACCATCCCCTCCACTCGCAAAGCCGCATGACCCGCACACACCACGATCGAGAGAGGCCGCACCATGTCTGAGCACACCACCGGAACGGCCTCCCTCGGCCGTCCTGCCCGCCAAACCGCCGCTGATCGACGGGCAATGCCCAACCTCAAAGACATCGCCGCCAGCGCTGCCGACAAAGAAGACATCTGCACCCGAGTCATCCCCATGCGCGCGGTCGACTCGACCACCGGCACAGTCACCTACCTCGGCGCACCCTGCAAAGCCACCGACGCCAACAAATGCCCCGCCTGCGCCAAAGCTGCTCGCTCCCTGCGGATGACGCAACTCCGCGAGGGCTGGACCCTCGACGCCGAACCGATCCCGGAAACCACCGAACCGACCGACGAACAACGCGCACTCCTGGCCGACCGGGCCCGGTTCTTCAACGACTACCACGCGGCCCGCGACGACGGAGACGACGAACTCGCCGAAGCCATCCGCGTCCTAGTCGCCGAGATCGACACCGAACTCCGTGAGCTCGGTGTCCGTGGCCGCTTCCCAGCGCTCGAAGAGAAGCCGCGCCGCAAAGCGAAGTCGACCCGTCGGCGCCAGGACGCCCCGGATCTCCCGCGGCTCAAGGTGGAAAAGACCACGGTCGGCAAGCTCTACGGCGGCAAACACCGGCCCTCGACGTTCCTCACCCTGACCATGCCCTCGTACGGGGCGATCCACCGGACCGGCAGCAAGACCAAGGACGGCAAGGTCTGCGGTGACGGCTCCCCGCGTGACCCGGAGACCTACGACTACACCCGCCAGGCTCGTGACATCGTCCACTTCGCTGCCCTGTTCGACCGCTGGGTTCAGAACCTCCGTCGCGCTGTCGGTTGGGATGTGCAGTACTTCGCGACCGTGGAGCCGCAGAAGCGTGGTGCCCCGCACCTGCACATCGCGATCCGGGGCTCGATCTCGCGCAAGACTTTCGAACAGGTCACCGCGGCGACCTACCGCCAGATCTGGTGGCCCCACCATGATCGCGAGGTCTACCGCGACGACAACATGCCCATCTGGGACTACGACGCACACACCTTCGTCGACCCGCGTACCCGTCGGCCGTTGACCGGCTGGGATGAAGCACTCGACGTGATGGACACCGTCGACGACCTCGAACCGGCACACGTGATCCGCTTCGGCGACCAGGTCGACCCGCAAGCGGTCCTCGGCGGAACCGACGAGTGCGAGAACAGAGTCCGCTACCTGACCAAATACCTGACCAAGTCCATCGCCGATGTCCTCGACACCGACTCCCGGCGCACAGCAGTCCATTACGACCGCCTCCACGCGGAGTTGCAGCACACTCCGTGCTCACCGCGTTGTGGGGTGTGGTTGCGCTTCGGTGTCGTGCCCAAGGGCGCCACCGAGAAGACCGTCCCCGGCCGGTGCAAGGGCAAAGCCCACCGCCGCGACACCCTCGGGCTGCCCGGTCGGCGGGTGCTGGTGTCGAAGAAATGGACCGGCAAGACGCTCCCGGATCACAAGGCCGATCGTGTCGAGTTTGTTCGGCAATCCCTCGCGGCCGTCGGGATCGTGAAGCCGGATACCTCGCACCTGCGGATCACCCCGGTCCGACCCGGCGACAAGGATGCACCCCCGCGCGAGCATCTGATCATGGCTGCCGTCGTCGCCCGGATCAACGACCGCGCGCAGTACACAACGGCCCGTCTCGCGCTGGCGGAGAATCCGCCGGATGGCCAGGCAGTTTCACGTGAAACTGTTGCACCACAACAGATTTCGACCATTCAGCAATCAGCAGCGTAGGGGAGAGGTGTAGGTGATGAGCGCCGATATGAATGCCGAGTACCTCACGGTCGAGCAGGCCGCCGAGTACCTCGGAACGGGTGTCCGATTCATTCGGCGCATCGTGGCCGAACGACGGGTGGTGTTCTACAAGGTCGGCAACTATGTGCGGTTCAAGCGGTCGGACCTCGAAGCCTTCGCGCAGGCCGGTCGTGTCGAGCCGATCGAGGTTCGTTGGTCCGGCGGCAAGGCGGTGGCGTGATGGCTCGACGGAGGTTCGGCAATGTTCGCAAGTTGCCATCTGGAAAGTTCCAAGCGTCGTTCATCGCTCCGAACGGTCGGCGACAGAACGCGCCCAACACCTTTCGCACCAAGACGGACGCGGACCGGTGGTTGGTCAAGATCGAGACCGACATCAGTCGGGGGACGTGGCTGGATGACGGCGCCGGTCGGCAACGCTTCGAGGACTACGCGAAGGCATACCTGCGCGACAATCCGGAGGTGGGGTTGCGGTGGGAGGAGACGTGTCTACGGAACCTGCGCTTGCACATGGTCGACCTTCATGACGTGCCGCTGGTCGCGATGACACCCGTGGTTGTTCGGGCCTGGCACAAGAAGGTGATGGCGGGGAAGGGTGGCCGCACCTCGATCGCGCAGTCGTACCGCTTCCTGAGCACGGTCATGAACTGCGCTGTGCGGGAACGGGCTGTCGCGTCCAACCCCTGCCAAATCCGGGGTGCTGGGGCCGACAGGGCGAAAGAGCGGGCCATCGCTACTCCGGCGGTGATTGAGCAGCTGGTAGCGGCGATTACTCCGCGATACCGCGCGGCGGTGCTGATGGCGGCATGGTGCGAGCTTCGACGCGGAGAGCTGTGCGGGTTGTTGACCGACTACGTCGACCTTGATTCAGCAACTGCGTGGGTGCTCAAGAACAGGGTCGAGATGCTCGAATCCGATGTCGCATTCGACAAGGACCCCAAGACCGCTGCGGGCAGGCGGCCGATCGCCATCCCGCCGCACATCCTTCCCTACGTTGCCGCCCATCGAAAGAAATGGGCCGGGACTGAACGGTTCTTCGTCAGTCGGGATGGTTCACCGATGCGCGGCAATGCAATCTCGCAGGCGTTCAACCGGGCCAAGAAGAAGGTCGGCTTCACGGGGACATTCCACGACCTTCGGCACACCGGGCAGACCTTGGCGGCCGCGTCGGGGGCCACACTCGCGGATCTCAAGAACCGGGCGGGTCACGCCTCGGATCAAGCCGCGTCGCGGTACTTGCACATGGTCGCAGGACGAGACCGTGAGATCGCTATCCGGCTCAGCGAGATTGCACGAAGCGGTGACGCGGCCAAGCTGCCGCCTGGCATCGTCATGCACTGACCGCGCAGAGATGTTGCACGTAGAATGCACGCAGGCACCTGGCGGCCCTCTGACCTCGAAGTTGTTTCCCCGCTTTGGGAGCGGAGGGTCGCAGGTTCAAATCCTGTCACCCCGACCATCACTCGAATCCAGCCCCGGACCAGGGGCTTTTTTCGATTCGGGGCGCGATAGAGTGGCGCTCATGTCTTCTGACTCCAGGGTCGCGATCGTCACCGGTGCCGCACGCGGAATCGGTGCTGCCGTCGCCATCAAGCTCGCCGCCGACGGCAATGCTGTCGCCGTGCTCGACCTCGACGAAGCCGCCTGTGCCGGCACCGTCGCCGCCATCGAGGGCGCGGGCGGCGCCGCGCTTGCCGTCGGCGCCGATGTTTCCGACGAAGCGGCGGTCGCGGCCGCGGTGGACCGGATCGCCGTCGAACTCGGCGCGCCGACGATCCTGGTCAACAATGCGGGCGTGCTGCGCGACAACCTGCTGTTCAAGATGTCGGTCGACGATTGGGACACCGTCATGAACGTGCACCTGCGCGGTGCCTTCCTGATGACCCGCGCCGTGCAGAAGTACATGGTCGAGGCGAAGTTCGGGCGCATCGTCAACCTGTCGAGCACCTCGGCGCTCGGTAACCGCGGCCAGGCCAACTACTCCGCGGCCAAGGCGGGCATGCAGGGCTTCACCAAGACCCTCGCCTTCGAACTCGGCAAGTTCGGCGTCACCGCCAACGCGATCGCCCCTGGCTTCATCGAGACCGAGATGACCGCCGCGACGGCTGCCCGCGTCGGTGCCGACTTCGAGGCGTTCAAAGCGGCTGCCGCGGCGCAGATCCCGGTCAACCGGGTCGGCACGCCCGACGACATCGCCAACACCGCCTCGTTCTTCGTGAGCGAAGGCGCAGGCTTCGTGTCGGGTCAGGTCATCTACGTGGCCGGTGGCCCGAAGGACTGAATGTCGCCTCAGGCGCAGCCGAACCGGAAGTCCGCCCGGGTCTCGGTGCCCGCCGCCACGGTGACCCGCACCGGCTCGGTGACGGCCAACCCGCAGCCGCCGGGCACGGTCACTACCTTCGCCTCGTAACAGCCCACCGGCAGCGCCACCGTGGCGCGCCCGTCGGCCCCGCTGACCAGCGTGGCGACCACCTGTTTCGCATCACACGGCGTCACCTCGATATCGGCCCGATTCACCGGAATCGGTTCCCGTCCGGTGAACGCCCATGCCGTCAATGTTCCCTGCGGCGCCGGATCTGCGCTCGCGACACCGGTGACCATGAGCGGAGCGAGTACGGACAGTGCGAGAAATGTACGGCGCATGAACCTCTCCTCGTCGATGAGTCGGGTCGTCCGCTGCTGATGGTAGGCCTATCCGGGCGGGAATCCGCACGTCATACCCAGGTTCGGCGTTGACGATTCGGCGACGATCCGCCAACCGGCACCCATCAGGCGGTCGGGGTGATGCCGGCGCGTTCGCTCCAGATCTGTTCGGCGGGAACCGAGATCGTGGTCAGCTCGGGGTAGCGCAGGGCCGAGAGGGTGCCGCCGAAGACGGCGCCGGTATCGAGACAGAGGGTGTTGTTGACCCAGGTGAGGGCGGGGACCGGGGTGTGGCCGTAGAGCACAGTGGGGGTGCCTCGGTAGTCCTGGGCCCAGTCGTAGCGGATGGGGTAGCCGTGCTGGTCGAGTTCGCCGGTGGGGGCGCCGTAGAGGGCGAAGGAGCGAGCTCGGCCGGAGGTGCTGCCGTGCAGACTTTCGGGCAGACCGGCGTGTGCCACGACGAGCCTGCCGCGGTCAAGGAGGTAGTGGCTCGGTAGCTCGCGCAGGAAAGCGTGTGTGGCGGTGCGGAATTCGAGGTCCTCGTCGGCCAGTTGGGACAGCGACTGCTCGAGGCCGTGCGCGATGCGGACGTTGCGGCCGTCGAGGGCGCGCATCAGCTTGTGGTCGTGGTTGCCGGTGACACACAGGGCGGTTTTCGCCGCCATCATCCCCATCACCAGGCGGAGCACGCCGGGGGTGTCGGGGCCCCGGTCGACGAGGTCGCCGACGAAGACCGCGGTGCGACCGCCGGGGTGGGTGGCACCGATCGGGCGGCCGCGGTCGTCGCGGTCCACGGCATAGCCGAGCTCGCCGAGCAGGGTCTCCAGTTCGCTGCGGCAACCGTGGACATCGCCGATCACATCGAACGGTCCGGTCAGATCGCGGCGGTCGCGGGGGAGGAGGTCGGTGCGGCGGGGTTCGGTCATATCCCTTTCATCGTCGTGCAGGGCGGGCCCACGCCGCAACTGCGTTACCCCGTGGGGCCGCGGGGACCGCACGGGCGCCGATCGACGCCCGGTGGAGAAACACACCGCCGTGCCTACCGTCGTGCCGGTTCCCGACCAGGCGACGGCGGTCGATTACTGTGCGGGCCATGCATTCTCTCGGCAGGATCATCGGAATCGGACTCGTCGCGGCCGCCGCGATCACCACAGCGGCCTGCGGCTCCGACACGGACTCGAGCAGCTCGCCGAGCTCGAGCGCGGCCGGCGGGAACCCCGCGAGCACGGGCCTCGAATGCACTGCCGACGACGTGAAAGTCAGCGGTGGGTTCGGCGAGGCGCCCAAGATCACCATCCCCGATACCTGCGATGCGCCCAAGACGTTGATCGTCAAGGATCTGGTGGTCGGCAGCGGGCCCGGCGCGGTGGCCGGGCAGCCGCTGACCATGAACTACGAGCTGGTCACCTGGTCGGACAAGCAGGTACTCGACAGCTCCTTCCAGCGCGGCAAGCCGTTCGGGCTGACCCTCGGCGCGGGCCAGGTCATCCAGGGCTGGGACGAGGGTCTGATCGGCGTGCAGCAGGGCACGCGCAGGCTGCTGATCGTGCCGCCGAACCTCGGCTACGGCGAAGGCGGCAACGGCGTCGCGCCGAACGAGACGCTGGTCTTCGTGACCGACGCGGTGCAGGTCGGCCGCTAGCGCGGTACTGGACAGGCCCACAACCAACCGCCGATTGCGCGACCGCGCAGGCGGTCAACTACCCTGGTCGGGATGCATGCGCCGCTCCTACTCAGGGCGCGTTTCCCCATGCGGGGACACCACCATGAACTACGAACCAAGGAGTATGTCCGTGAAGAGCACCGTCGAGCAGCTGAGCCCGACCCGGGTCCGGATCAACGTCGAGGTGCCCTTCGAGGAGCTGAAGCCCGACTTCGACAAGGCCTACAAGGCGCTGGCACAGCAGGTCAAGATCCCCGGCTTCCGTCCCGGCAAGGCTCCGGCCAAGCTGATCGAGACCCGTGTCGGCCGTGGCGCCGTGCTCGAGCAGGTCGTCAACGACGCGCTGCCGAACAAGTACGCCGAGGCGATCCAGACCGCTGAGGTCAAGGTCATCGGCCAGCCGGAGATCGAGATCACCAAGATCGAAGACGGCGAAGAGCTGGCGTTCACCGCCGAGGTCGACGTGCGCCCCGAGATCGCCCTGCCCGATTACTCGGGCATCGAGGTGACTGTCGATTCCTTCACCATCGGTGACGACGACATCGAGGAGCAGCTCACCTCGCTGCGTCAGCGCTTCGGCACCCTCACCGGTGTCGAGCGTGCCGTGGCCGATGGCGACTTCGTGTCGATCGACCTGTCGGCCACCGTCGATGGCGAGGACGTCCCCGAGGCGGCCACCACCGGCCTGTCGCACGAGGTCGGTTCGGGTCAGCTGATCGAGGGCCTCGACGAGGCCGTCATCGGCCTGAAGGCCGGCGAGTCCGCCGAGTTCACCTCCACCCTGGTCGCGGGCGACCACGCAGGCAAGGAAGCCCTGATCACCGTGGCCGTGCAGTCGGTCAAGGAGCGCGAGCTGCCCGAGGCCGACGACGAGTTCGCCCAGCTGGCCAGCGAGTTCGACACCATCGACGAGCTCAAGGAAGACCTGAAGGGCCGCGTCGAGCGCGTCAAGAAGGTCGAGCAGGCCGGTTCGATCCGCGACAAGGTGCTCGACACCCTGCTCGGGACCGTTGAGGTCCCGCTGCCCGAGGCCGTCGTCAAGGCCGAGGTCGACGCCGTGGTCCACGACGCCGTGCACGGCTTCGACCACGACGAGGCCAAGCTGGCCGAGGCGCTCGAGGCGCAGGGCTCCTCCCGCGAGGAGTTCGACAAGGACACCCAGGAAGCCGCCGAGAAGTCGGTGAAGACCCAGCTGCTGCTCGACGCCATCGCCGAGGCCGAGAACACCCAGGTCGGCCAGCAGGAGCTGACCGAGCGAATCCTGTTCCAGGCACAGCGTTACGGCATGTCGCCCGAGCAGTTCATCCAGCAGGTGCAGCAGGCGGGTCAGCTCGGTGCGGTCTTCGCCGACGTGCGACGCGGCAAGGCCCTTGCCGGAGTTGTCGGTCAGGTGAAGGTCACCGACTCCGACGGCAACGTGGTCGACACCACCGAAATGTTCGGTGACCCTGCGGAATCCGCTGAAATCGAGCTGGACGAAGCCGCTGCCGAGTAGGTTTCGGGGGCGTGATTTGATTGCGCTGTGAGCGAATAGGGGCGGTGCCGGGAGTTCGGTGCCGCCCTCCTTCGTTAGTGTTTGTGACGACGAACCGTATTCGTATGGCCGTAGCAATCGGTGAGAAGAGAAGGCAGGTATCCGTGACGATCAACCAGGCAGGGGTCATGACAGCCGCTACCGCTGGACTCAACCTCAGTGATTCCGTATACGAACGGCTGCTTCGCGAGCGCATCATCTTCCTGGGCACCCAGGTCGACGATGAGATCGCGAACAAGATCTGCGCGCAGATCCTGCTGCTCTCGGCCGAGGACGCGACGAAGGACATCGCGCTCTACATCAACTCGCCCGGTGGCTCGGTGACCGCGGGCATGGCCATCTACGACACGATGCAGTTCGCCGAGTGCGACATCGCCACCTATGGCATGGGCCTGGCGGCGTCGATGGGGCAGTTCCTGCTGACCGCGGGAACCAAGGGCAAGCGTTTCGCGCTGCCGCACACCCGGATCATGATGCACCAGCCCTCGGCGGGCATCGGTGGTTCGGCGGCCGATATCGCGATCATGGCCGAGCAGTTCGCCCACACCAAGCGTGAGCTCAACGAACTGCAGTCGCTGCACACCGGCAAGTCGGTGGAGCAGGTGACCGAGGACGCGGACCGCGACCGTTGGTTCACGGCGAAGGAAGCCCTGGAATACGGCTTCATCGACCATGTGGTCGCCCACGCGAGCCAGGCGAAGTAACCGCCGCCGTCCCCCCTCACTCGAGACAAGCTTGGAGATAAAGATGGCCAACCTCTTCGACCCGCGCGCCGGCCACGGCGGCTCCGCTGCCGGCCTGCCGCAGTCGCGCTACATCCTGCCGCAGTTCACCGAGCAGACTTCGTTCGGCGTCAAGACCTCCGACCCGTACAACAAGCTGTTCGAGGAGCGCATCATCTTCCTGGGTAACCAGGTCGACGACGTCTCGGCCAACGACATCATGGCGCAGCTGCTGGTGCTGGAGTCCCAGGACCCCGACCGCGACATCACCATGTACATCAACTCACCCGGTGGCTCGTTCACCGCGCTGATGGCGATCTACGACACCATGCAGTACGTGCGCCCCGACGTGGTCACGGTCTGCCTGGGTCAGGCCGCTTCGGCCGCCGCGGTGCTGCTGGCCGCCGGTGCCCCCGGCAAGCGTGCCGCACTGCCCAACGCGCGCATCCTGATCCACCAGCCGTCCTCCGGCGGTGTGCAGGGTCAGGTGTCCGACCTCGAGATCGCCGCGGCCGAGATCGAGCGGATGCGTCGCCTGATGGAAGTCACCATCTCGCGCCACACCGGCAAGCCCGAGGAGCAGGTCCGCAAGGACACCGATCGCGACAAGATCCTGACCGCCGAGGAAGCCAAGGATTACGGCATCATCGATCAGGTCTTCGACTACCGCAAGCTCAGCGGACAGAAGTGACACGCCCGGGCCCGCTGTCCTGATCTGGGCGGCGGGCCCGGTTTTTTCACCGGGCTTGGCCCACAATGGTGAGAACCCGCACAACCCTTCACATCGAACATGCGCGAGTTGTCGACCTGTCTCGCGCACAACAGGTACGGTCGACTCAGGGACCATTGCTCTGATTGACGGCACCGAGACGTATTTCCGGCCCAATCGGGGGACGACGGTCGCACTCGGACAAGGAAGTAGGGACCTACGAGATGGCGCGCATCGGAGACGGCGGCGATCTGCTGAAGTGCTCGTTCTGCGGAAAGAGCCAGAAGCAGGTCAAAAAGCTCATCGCGGGCCCCGGGGTTTATATCTGCGACGAGTGCATCGACCTGTGCAACGAGATCATCGAAGAAGAGCTGGCCGAGTCGAGCGAAGTGAAGCTCGACGAGCTGCCCAAGCCTTCGGAGATCCGAGATTTCCTCGAGAACTACGTGATCGGCCAGGACACCGCCAAGCGGACCCTCGCCGTCGCGGTCTACAACCACTACAAGCGCATCCAGGCGGGCGACAAGGGCCGCGACAGCCGCGGTGAGGCCGTCGAGCTGATGAAGTCGAACATCCTGATGCTCGGCCCCACCGGTTGCGGTAAGACCTACCTCGCGCAGACCCTGGCCAAGATGCTGAACGTCCCGTTCGCCATCGCCGACGCCACCGCGCTCACCGAGGCAGGCTATGTCGGCGAGGATGTCGAGAACATCCTGCTGAAGCTGATCCAGGCCGCCGACTACGACGTCAAGCGCGCCGAGACCGGCATCATCTACATCGACGAGGTCGACAAGATCGCCCGCAAGAGCGAGAACCCGTCGATCACCCGCGATGTCTCCGGTGAGGGTGTGCAGCAGGCGCTGCTGAAGATCCTGGAGGGCACCCAGGCGAGTGTGCCGCCGCAGGGCGGTCGCAAGCACCCGCACCAGGAGTTCATCCAGATCGACACCACCAACGTGCTGTTCATCGTGGCGGGCGCCTTCGCGGGCCTGGAGAAGATCATCTCCGACCGCACCGGTCACCGCGGCATCGGCTTCGGCGCCGAGGTGCGCTCCAAGGCCGAGGTCGACACCGACGACCACTTCGCCGACGTGATGCCGGAGGATCTGATCAAGTTCGGTCTGATCCCCGAGTTCATCGGCCGCCTGCCCATCGTCGCCTCGGTGACGAACCTGGACAAGGAATCGCTGGTCACCATTCTCTCGGAGCCGAAGAACGCACTGGTCAAGCAGTACGTTCGGCTGTTCGAGATGGACGGCGTCGATCTCGAGTTCACCACCGACGCCCTCGAAGCGATCGCCGATCAAGCCATCCTGCGCGGCACCGGTGCCCGTGGCCTGCGCGCCATCATGGAGGAAGTCCTGCTGCCGGTGATGTACGACATCCCGGGCCGTGACGACGTCGCCAAGGTGGTCGTGAACGCCGACACCGTGGTCGACAACGTCCTCCCGACGATCGTGCCGCGCAAGGCGCAGCGGCCCGAGCGTCGCGAGAAGTCGGCCTAACAAACCAACGGCAAAGGGCCCCTTCGGATCTGATCCGAGGGGCCCTTCGCTGTGTGCGGGTGGCCGTTAGTTGACGGCGGGGTTCCCCAGGCTCGGCGCGGCCAGGAGATCGTCGCCGTCGTCTGCCGGGATCTCCGCGCTGGCACGGACGATCGCGGTGCTGTAGCGGGCACTGGCGGCGTTGTGGATGAGCAGTGCGACACCGATCATCACCGGGGCCACCGCGTGCACAGCGGCGTCGTACCAGTGCTGCTGGCTCAAGTGCGGATAGGTGTTGAGGGCGATGGTCAGCGTGAGCAGGAACAGCTCGGCGATCAGCACCTGGTTGCGGTTGCCCATCACGCCCCACTCGGCCACCCGCGTGGTGCCGATCATGATGATGATCAGGCACACGCTGATCATCGCCTCCAGGCCGAAGCTGGCCCAGTAGAGCGGATCGCTCGGTCCACCGGGAGCGATGTTGTGCTGGACGTTCACCGCCGACCACAGCATGCCCGTGATCACCACGCCTGCCAGCGCCCGCAGCGACCAGGTGCGGTGCTGATAGAGCGAGGCGAGGCGGGCGCGCGGGTTGGACTCACGACGTTGCGCGGCGATGGCCTTGCGGGCCAGCATCAGGTCCGACATCTCGGCGCGCTCGAGCTCCGCGGTGGTGTCACGCAAGCGGTCGGCGTGTGAGGAGGCGGCCTTGATGTGCTTCCAGCGCTGGTCGCGCTCGTAGGTACGGATCTTCTCGGCGAGTTCGCGCTCGGCGCGCAACTCGTCTTCGGACAGCGCGTCGGTCAGTGCCGGATCGGACTGATAGGCGATGCGACGCCTGGCCCGTTCCACCCGCACAGGCAGAGCGGTGACCTCGTGATCGAGCGGGTGTTCCTCGCGCATCGCAACTCCAGGTAGCAAAAGGGTTCGCCGGGTCGCGTCATTGTTGCGCATCGAGCGGGGGTAGCACACCCGCGGGCCCGAATTAGCTCGACCCGCGGGCGCTGAAAATGTCTGGCGCACAACTGTGTAGCTGTCGATGCAGCGATGCGGGAGACGGTGACGACCGTTCGAGAACGGGTCGCGCCCGGGCCGAGGAGCTTCGTTGATCCTCCGTGGTTCGCCGTTGAACCTTGATCCCGCAAAAGTGCTTCTGATGATGTGTCGCTGCTGGTCATCGGGGTGTTACGCGGGCCTTGACCGCTTGTCATTTCGTCCGTTTGGTCTGTCTTGGGAGGCCCTTCACTGAATACGACGGGTTCGGCAAGCAAAACTCATCGGCGTATCCTCGCGGTGTGTCGGACTGGTGCTGCCGATTTCGTGCTGTTTACTCGGTCCGTCAATCAGATGTTCGAGTGACGAGTGGAAGCGGAGGAGACATGGCACTGCCTACGATGACCGCCGAACAGCGCACCGAGGCGTTGGCCAAAGCGGCTGCCGTGCGCAAGGCGCGCTCGGAACTGATCGGCAAGGTGAAGGAGGGCAAGGTCACCGTCGCCGATCTGCTCAAGAAAGCCGACAGCGACGACTTGGTGAAAAAGACCAAGGTCGCTGCCGTGATCAAGGCACTGCCGGGCGTTGGCCCGGTCAAGGCTGCCAAGCTGATGGATCAGGCCGAGATTCCCGAGGATCGCCGCATCGGCGGCCTCGGTGCTCGCCAGCGCGCGGCACTGCTCGACGCCCTCGAGGCCTGAGCCGATTCGCGATCCGACGCCCGTGGAGCTGGATGCACGGGCGTCGGGATGGTCTGTGAGTGATACGCAGTAGGTGATTACACGCAGTAGGTCAGCAGGAAGTCGTTGATCCGCAGGCGCCATCCCGGTTGCAACTCGATCGGGAGGGTGCCCACGCGTGACCAGCGTTCGCTGTCGGGTGCGGCGAAGAAGGTTCCGGAGGTCGCGGGGGCCTCGCGGACGAACACCTTGCCACGGTCGGGGGCGACGAAGGCATGGACCCGCGAGACGAGCCGATCGCGCTCGATCAGTATCGGCGTCGCCGCGGAAGCGCGTACCGATTCTTCACCCGAGGGGTTGCGGCCGAGGACGTAAGGCCGGTCAAGTGGGTAGCTGAGCCCGTCTTCGGTGACCAGGGCGCCGCGCGAACTGCTGTGGGGCGCTGTGCCTTTGCTCAACGCGACCGGTTCGCCGCGCTCGGCGGCATCGAGTGCTCGAGACCACGCGCGGGGCGCGTTGGCGGCGGGGGAGTTGCGCGGGCCGGTGCTCACGGTGACACCGTCGGAGTTGCTCGGCCCGGTGCTGACGACGTCGCCGGTTCTCGGTCGGCTGCCGGTGCTCACCGTCTCGCTGTCGGGTCGGCCCGCGTCGGGCTGGAAACCCGAGGTCGCGGGTTGGTCGGGTGCCGGGAATCCGGCGGTGGCCGGGAGCGCGTCGCTGGTGTCGGTGGGTCGCGCGGTCGGTGGGCGCAAGGCTTGGAAACCGGTGGCCTCGGTCGGCGCGGGTTCGTCGACGGATTCGACCCGGCGGGGCGGTGGATTACGGCGACGGCCCAGGTTGAGGACGAAACCGTTGCCGGTGACGATGCCCGCGCGTAGGTCGGTGCGCGGATTGGCGCTGGTTGGATCGGCCATCTCGGCGCCGACCGCGATTCGGCGGACCGGTTCGCGGATGATCTCGTCGACCCAGGTGAAGGCCCGGTCGCCGGCCAGGCGGCGGTTGCCCTCCGCGCCGGAGATCTCGGCGATCACCGCGCCGCGCAGCAGGATCAGCATCCCGTCGGCGGTCGGGGCGAGCACACCGAAAGGCGGTGGGGCAGAAGCTCCGCCGAACACCACACCCGCCAGACGCTGCGCCAATGCCGCACCGGGCGCGCTCGCTGCCGTGCTGTTGGCGACGGTTTCCACCGCTCCGAGTAACCGGTCGGTCGACGGCGTCTCCCCGGCCAGATAGACGACGACATCGCCGAATCTGGCGACGATTCCGGTCCCCGGCACGATGGCCACGGTGGACGAATGCGCGTGCATCAACGCCTCCTTGTCGGACTGGTCTTCACCGCCGCCTCGGCCGACCCGCTGTGCGGCAGACCGCGACCGAGGTCTCCGCGTCAGCATAGTTGCCCGACGCTCGGGGATAGCGTCCGAAGGCGAACTTCGAACGGCGTTCGTGCCAAACGATGTTCGTCGGCCGCGTAGGATCGGCGCATGAACGCCGCACCCGTCAGTCGCCGGGCCCGACCGGCGAAAGTCCCCTTGAGCCGGGACCTCGTCATCGAGACCGGCTTGCGCGTCCTCGACACCGACGGCTCGGCCGCGCTCACCATGCGCCGGGTCGCGAAGGAACTCGACACCGGCGCCGCGTCGCTGTATGTCTACGTCGCCAATCGCGACGACCTGCTGACAGGCATGCTCGATCACGTCCTGTCCCAGGTTCCGGTCCCCGCCGACGGTGACTGGCGCACGCGGGTGACCCAGCTGGTCGAGACCTCGATCGACGCCCTCGGCCGCCACGACGGTCTCGCGCTCGTCGCCTTCGGCCGGTTCCCGACCACCGAACACGCCCTCGGCCTGATCGAACAGTTGCTGTGCCTGCTGAGCGAAGGTGGTCTCGACCCCGCGACCGCCACCTGGGCCGTCGACCTGATCTACCTCCACATCGCCGCCGAGGCCGCCGAGAATTCCGGTGCGGGGGGCGCGGCGTACCGCGCCGACGTCTCCCGGCGCCTGGCCGACCTGCCCGCTCGATTCCCGACGATGACCGCGTGGCAGACGCACCTGCGCGACGGCGACGGTGCCGCCCGTGCCCGCTGGGCCCTGCGGGCCCTGCTCAACGGAATCGTCGCCACCCCGGTGGGTGCGCGATGAGCGGGGGCGATCAGCCGGCGGAACTCAGCTCGGTCTTGTCGGGCGCCGGCGAGCCGGGAGCTGTCGGCTCGCCGATGACCGGTGGGGCGACCGGCGTGGATTCCGCACAACGGCCCGTCCGGCGCCCGGTGGTCGGTGGACCTGTGCGCCTTGCGCGTGAGGCGGAGATCGCGGCGCTGCAGGAGATCGAGCGGCGGGCGGGCGCACCGTTCGCCGAGGTGGGGATGATCGCCGTTGCCGACGATGAGCCACCACCGTGGGAAGTGTTGCGCGCCTTCGTTGTCGAGGGTCGCGCATGGGTCTGGCCCGACGACCGCGATCACCCGATCGGCTACCTGGTTCTCGGCCTGGTCGACGAGCAGCCACACATCGACCAGGTCTCCGTCGACCCGGCGTACGCGGGCGCGCGGATCGGCAAGCGGCTCATCGATCACGCGGTGCGCTGGGCGAACGACCGTGGCTTACAAGAGATCACGCTCACCACGTTCACCCAGGTTCCGTGGAACGGCCCGTACTACGAACGCCTCGGCTTCGTCTACCTTCCTGCGGCAGCCGAACCGCCGGGCCTGCGCGCGATCCGTGCCACCGAAGTGGCGCATGGCCTCGACGCATGGCCACGCGCGTCCATGCGCGCCGAGCTCGCGAAGTGGAGATTCGACTGACCGGCGGTGGCCGGACTGCCCCATAGCTCCGCACACGGCCGTTATCGGCTGGCATACGCCGCGTGCCGAGCGGGCCTCGATGAGTACCCGCCCGGCTCGGCGGTTCCGGGCTGATCTGGCGGCGCGCAAGCCGGCCGCCACCAGCCGCTGAGCTGCGGGCTCAGTTGGTGATCGCGGCGTGTCTGGCGAAGGCCGCTTCAGCGGCGGGGGTGGCGGCTTCGCGGTCGGTGTCGACCAGACCGATGCGGGTGCGGCGGTCGAGGAGGTCGTCGATGGTGAGGGCGGCCTCGTGGGTGATGGCGAAGTCGAATTCGGCTGCGGTGACGTCGATTCCGGGGGCGACCGGTTCCGCGAGGGTGGGGTCGGCGAGCCATGCGGAGACGATCTGGCTCGCTTCGCTGCCGTAGCGCTCGATGAGGACCGGTGGGGCGTCGATGCGGTCGCGGGCGGCACCGGCGACCGCGCCGATGAGGGGGAGGTGGGTGGTGCGGCAGGGGGCGGCGGTGAGTGCCGACCGGGCCACCGCCGCGTCGACGGCGTCCTGGGCCATCTGACGGTAGGTGGTGAGCTTGCCGCCGACGACGGTGATCAGGCCGTCGGGGGCGGTGAGGACCGCGTGTTCACGGGAGATGTCGGCGGTGCTGTCATCGGCGGTTTTGAGCAGCGGGCGCAGGCCGGCGAACTTGCCGCGGATGTCGGAGCGGGTCAACGGTTCGCGCAGGGCGGTGTTGATGGTGTCGAGCAGGAAGTCGATCTCGGCCTCGGTGGGCTGGGGCTCGTCGGGGATCGGGCCCGGTGCGTCCTCGTCGGTGAGGCCGAGGTAGACACGGCCGTGCGCGGCGGGCAACGCGAAGACGAACCGGCTGATGCTGCCCGGCACCGGCACCGTCAGCGCGGCGCTGAGCCCACCGAAGGCCGCGGCGTCGAAGACGAGGTGAGTGCCGCGGCTGGGCCGCAGCTCGATGCTGTGGTCGACCTCGCCCGCCCACACGCCGGTCGCGTTCACGACCGCGCGTGCTCGGACCGCCAAGGTCTCGCCGGTGAGAGTGTCGCGCAGCTGGACCGAATCGCCGGTTGCCGCAACGGCTTCCATGCGGGTGAGGACCGTCGCGCCCGCCCCGGCCGCGGTGCGAGCCAATGCGACTACCAAACGGGCGTCATCGACGAGCTGACCGTCCCACGCCTGCAACCCACCGCGCAGCCCGTCTCGTCGCACGGTCGGCGCCAAGCGCAATGCCTCGGCGGCGGCCACCCGGCGCGAGCGCGGCAACGTATCGACGGAGGTACGCGCCGCGATCCGCAGCGCGTCACCGGCGGCGAAACCCGCACGGATGAGCGAACTCTGGCCCATTTTGATGCCGGGCAGCAACGGCACGAGCTGAGGGAGCGGGCGCACCAGATGCGGTGCGGTGGTGCGCAACATGATGCCGCGTTCGACCGCGCTCTCGTGCGCGATCCCCACCCGTCCGCTCGCCAGATACCGCAGCCCACCGTGTACCAGCTTCGAACTCCAGCGGCTGGTGCCGAACGCGAAGTCGTTGCGCTCCACCAGGATTGTGCGCAGCCCGCGCGCGGCGGCGTCGAGGGCGACGCCGGCCCCGGTCACACCGCCGCCGATCACCACCAGATCGACCTCGGGATTCTCGCCGAGCGCGGTGAGGTCGGCGGTGCGTCGCGCCGCGTTCAGGGCACTGGAAGAGGGGGAGTCAGGAGTCATCACAGTCCTTGTCGGGTAGCGGGAGCAGATAACCCTCGACAGCCCTGGACAATTCGGCATCGAACTCCGCACCGGCCAGCAATGACTCCACCGTGCCCGCCGACTGCACCGCCGACTGGGTGATGAGCAGCAGCATGGTGGCCATGTGCTCGGCATTACCCGCCCGGATCGACCCGTCTTCGTGGCCGAGCTCGATCACGGTCGCGAACAGCCCGATCAGCGTGCGCTGATTGCGGCCCAGCCGGCCGAACACATAAGTGAGCATCAGGTCGGTGTCGGTGCGGAAGATCTTGGCGAACACCGCGTTCGACCTGATCGCCGCCGCACCCGCCACGATGCCGTGGACCAGCCGATCCCGGCCGAGGCCGGTGTCGGGCACAGTCTCGGCGACGATCGTGCGCAGTTCACGGACCAGCAGCTCGGCGATCAGCGACCCGGTGTCGGGCCAGCGGCGGTAGACCGTCGGCCTGCTCACACCTGCCCGCCGCGCCACCTCGGTGAGCGTGGTTCGGCGAACACCGAAATCGACGACGCAGGCCCGCGTGGCATCGAGAATCGCCACGTCGGTGGGCGAAAGCTGGTCAGCGTGGGTCGCGAGGTCGATCATCGTGCTTCACCGCCGGTGTGTTCGGTGGCGCCGTGGTGCGGCGCCATGGTCGGGCTGGAACCGCCCAAGGGTATCGAGCGGACCAGCAGGGTCGCGGTCGCGAATGTTCGGTAGTGACATCCGACAGCGGTGTGGATGCCGACTCTGGGACATGTCGTTGGTTACTGCTTGACACTATATGTCATTATGTAACGCATGGTCGAGACGCAACGCGAACAATCGGGGTCTGCCACCGTGGCACCGAACATGGTGTGGGACGCCTGGGGCGTCGCCGCCGGTCACCAGCCGCTGTCAGCCCAGATCCGTGGCCTGCTCGCGCAGGTTTTCGGGATCTCGGGTGAGCCGGTCGCGCGCCGTGACGAGCACGATGTGCCGCTGATCCCCACCACGCTCACCGCCGCCGATCGGTCCGGTCTGGCCGGGATCGTCGGTGACGAACATCTCACCACCGCCGACATCGACCGGCTCCGGCACGCGGGCGGCAAGAGCACCCCCGACCTGCTGCGCCGTCGCGCGAGCACCCCGCAGGACGCCCCCGACGCCGTTGTCTTCCCCGCCGATCACCCCCAGGTTCTCGCGCTGCTGAAGTACTGCGCCGAACACGGCATCGCCGTAGTCCCGTTCGGCGGCGGAACCAGCGTGGTCGGTGGCGTCGATCCGGTGCGCGGCCAGTTCGCCACTGTGATCGCGCTCGATCTGCGCAGGCTCGACACACTCACCGAGGTCGATCCGGCCAGCGGCACCGCCACCCTCGGCGCCGGGCTCACCGGCCCGCAGGCCGAGGAGCTGCTCGGCGCGCACGGGCTCTCGCTCGGGCACTTTCCGCAGAGTTTCGAATTCGCCAGCATCGGCGGGTTCGCCGCGACCAGGTCGTCGGGTCAGGCGTCGGCGGGCTACGGCCGGTTCGACGACATGGTCGAACGCCTGGTGATCGCGACCCCGCAGGGCACCCTCGACCTCGGTCGCGCCCCCGCGTCGGCGGCCGGACCCGACCTGCGCGAGTTGTTCGTCGGGTCCGAGGGCGCGCTCGGCATCATCACCTCGGTCACCTTGCGGGTGCACCCCGTGCCGGAAACCGTTGGCTACCAAGCCTGGTCGTTCCCCGACTTCGCCACCGGCGCAGCCGCGCTGCGCAGTGTGGTGCAGGCCGGTGCCGCGCCGACGGTGATGCGGTTGTCCGACGAAGCCGAAACGGGCCTGAACCTGGCCCGCTCCGCCGATGTCGGCGGCAACCCGGTCTCGGGCTGCCTCGCCATCACCACCTTCGAGGGCAGTAAGGCCCACGTCGCCGCCCGATCTGTCGAGGCGAGTGACCTGCTCGCCGCCGCGGGCGGCACCGCGCTCGGCGAGGCACCCGCGCAGCAGTGGGAGCACGGCCGCTTCGCCGCGCCCTACATGCGCGACGCGCTGCTCGATGTCGGCGTGCTGTGCGAGACCCTCGAAACCGCCACCAGCTGGGCCAACCTGGGCAATCTCAAGGTGAAGGTCACCGGCGCGCTGATGGACGCGCTCGGGGCGCAGGGCACGCCCGCGCTGGTCATGTGCCACATTTCGCACACCTACCCGACCGGGGCGTCGCTGTACTTCACCGTGGTCACCAAGCAGCTCGACGATCCGATCGCGCAGTGGCGCATCGCCAAATCCGCCGCGAGCGACGCGATGGTCGCCGCGGGCGGCACCATCACCCACCACCACGCCGTCGGCGCCGACCACCGTCCGTGGATGGGCGCCGAAATCGGTGACCTGGGGGTTCGGGTGTTGCGTGCGGTGAAGCGCGAACTCGACCCCACCGGCGTGCTCAACCCTGGGAAGCTGGTGCCGTGAACCAACATTCGGTGCGGCGCGTAGTAGTTGTCACGAACCCGCATTCCGGGTCGGGCCGTGGCGACGGTGTCGCCGAGGCGGTACTGGCCGAACTGCTGGCCCGCGATGTCGACGTGGTCGAGGTGCGCGCGCCGAGTGCGGACGAGTCGGTGACGCAGGTCAGGACGCTGATCGCGGGCGAGGACCGGCCGGATGCGGTGATCTGCGTCGGCGGTGACGGGCTGATGAACGTGCTGCTGGCCGCTGTCGCGCACAGCGGAGTACCGCTCGGGCTGGTGCCCGCGGGCACCGGCAACGACCTGGCGCGCGAATTCGGCATACCGACCGGTGACCCACTGGCCGCCGTCGAGATCGTGCTCGGCGGTCGAGCCCGGACCATCGATCTGGGGCGGATCGAATCGCCGGATGCCACCCCCACCTGGTTCGCGACCGTGGTCGGCACCGGGTTCGACGCGCGAGTCACCCTGCGCGCCAACAAGATGCGCTACCCACGCGGCCCCCTGCGCTACACCGCGGCCGCTGTGGCCGAGCTCATGCGGGGCTACACACTGCCGTTCCGGATCGAGATGTCGGGCCTCGCGCCCGGTGCGCTCGACAATCCACCCGACTCGCACGTGGTGATCCTGACCGACGCGGTGATGGCACCCATCGGCAACACCCGCACCTACGGCGGCGGGATGCTGGTGTGTCCGGAAGCACTCGCCGACGACGGCTACCTCGACATCACGGTGGTCGGTGCGGTGTCGCGGCTGGAGATGGCGCGGCTGTTGCCCGCGTTGTCGGCGGGCAAGCGGATCGACCATCCCGCAACGAAGCGCTATCGGGCCCGGCGGATCACGGTCAGCGCCGAGGGCGGGTACGCGACGGCCGACGGTGAGCCCGCGGGGATGTTGCCGGTGACGGTGCAGGCGATGCCGGGGGCGCTGAGCGTGCTGGTGCCGTGAGCGCGCCTCGATCAGGCCGGGTCGAAGGCGATGCGCGACACCGCGTGCAGCGTCGGACGGTCGATGATCACCACCGAGGTCGATGACAGCGGTCGCGTCTCCGGGTCCGGCGCGTAGGTGGTGTCGCGGGCTCCGAGGGAGCCCATCATCGTTTCCCAGCGGCGGCAGTGCGCGGTGAAGGCGATGCTGTTGACGCTTCTGCCTCGACTGATCTGACCGGATCTGGCCTGCTCCGCGGGAACGTCGATGAGCACCATGTGTAGTTCGCGCTGACTCCGCGCGGCCCAGCGGGTGATCAGGCGCCTGCTCCAGCGGAAGGTCGCGCAGTCGTGGATGGCGACCGGTCCGGCACCCTCGCGCAGTGCGTCGCGGATCGCACGATAGTGCGCGAGGTGGACCAGTGGGCGCCACAGCGAGTACGGCGCCCAGCCCAAGCGATGGCGCAGGCGATTGCGAGTGTGGTTCGAGTCGAGAACCAGGGCGCCGGACGCGGTGCGCACCGGATGTTCGGCGTCGGGGCCCGCGCCGAAGAAGCGGTGTAAGGCGGTGGACTTTCCCGCGCCCGGCACACCGGCGAAGACCAGGACGGTGGTGTTCGGGTAGCGCAGTTCTTCGACCTCGCTCGCGCGGAGGTCGACCAGTGCGGTCGGGGTGATGATCCTCGGCGCCGATGCGGGAACGGGGGACGAGGAATCGAGCGGGGGCGTCACCTTCTCCAGGGTCCGGTAAAAGGGACAAAACGGCAATCCGGGGTTACCCGGATATTCGGGTTCGAGGCCTGGGGCACAAGGGTTTCCGCGTGTCGTCATGGCGCGTCACAGGCCTTGCCGACCAGCGCGAGGCGAAGCTGAGAATTCCATATGGATTCTGCTCGGTGGGGTTGATCGCCGGTAGGATCACTGGTGTAGACGGAGTCTTCGGTGTCCCTCATCCACCGAAGATTCCGTCTTTTTTTGTGCTGGGGTAGGCGGGAAAAAGCTGGTTGCCGCCTCCCCTTAGGATTGGGACGTGACCAGCGCAGCCCCTGACAACTCGCGTAATCGTGCCGATGCCCTGCCCAAGAGCTGGAACCCCAGCGAGGTAGAGGCCGACCTGTACGAGGGCTGGGTAAACGCCGGGTACTTCGCCGCCGACGCCTCCTCGGACAAGCCGCCGTACTCGATCGTGCTGCCGCCGCCGAACGTCACCGGCACCCTGCACATGGGCCACGCGCTCGACCACACGATCATGGACCTGCTCACCCGCCGCAAGCGGATGCAGGGCTACGAGGTGCTGTGGCTGCCGGGCATGGACCACGCCGGTATCGCGACGCAGACGGTGGTGGAGAAGCAGCTCGCCGTCGACGGGAAGTCCAAGGAGGACTTCGGGCGTGAGCTGTTCATCGACAAGGTGTGGGACTGGAAGCGCGAGTCCGGCGGGCAGATCCAGGGGCAAATGCGTCGCCTCGGTGACGGCGTCGACTGGAGCCGCGACCGCTTCACCATGGACGACGGTCTCTCGCGCGCGGTGCAGACGATCTTCAAGCGGCTCTACGACTCGGGGCTGATCTACCGCGCGGAGCGACTGGTGAACTGGTCGCCGGTGCTGCAGACCGGTATCTCCGACCTCGAGGTGGACCACAAGGAGGTCGACGGCGAGCTCGTGAGCATGCGATTCGGTTCGCTGAACGACGACGAACCGCACGTCGTCGTTGCCACCACCCGCGTGGAGACGATGCTCGGCGACACCGCGGTGGCGGTGCACCCCGACGACGAGCGCTACCAGGCGTTGATCGGCACCACGCTCTACCACCCGATCACCGGCCGCCAGATCCCGATCGTCGCCGACGACTACGTCGACCCCGAATTCGGTTCCGGCGCAGTGAAGATCACCCCGGCACACGACCCCAACGACTTCGAACTCGGCCTGCGCCACGGTCTGCCGATGCCGACGATCATGGACAAGACGGGCCGGATCGCCGACAGCGGCACCGAATTCGACGGCATGGACCGTTTCGAGGCCCGCGTCAAGATCCGCGAGCGGCTCGAGGCCGAAGGTCGCATCGTCGGCCGCAAGTTCCCCTACAAGCACCAGGTCGGTCACTCGGAGCGCTCCGGCGAGCCGGTCGAGCCGCGCCTGTCGATGCAGTGGTGGGTCAAGGTCGACACCCTGGCCAAGGCCGCCGGGGACGCCGTGCGTGAAGGCGATGTGAAGATCCACCCGGCCAGCCAGGAACCGCGCTGGTTCGACTGGGTCGACAACATGCACGACTGGTGCATCTCGCGTCAGCTGTGGTGGGGACACCGCATCCCGATCTGGTACGGCCCCGAGGGCGAGATGGTGTGCCTGGGCCCCGGCGAGGAAGCGCCAGAGGGCTGGGTGCAGGACCCCGATGTGCTCGACACCTGGTTCTCCTCGGGCCTGTGGCCGTTCTCCACGATGGGCTGGCCCGACGCCACCCCCGAGCTGGCGAAGTTCTATCCCACCAGCGCGCTCGTCACCGGCTACGACATCATTTTCTTCTGGGTCGCCAGGATGATGATGTTCGGCATGTACGTCAGCGACGACCCGGTGCTCACCGCCGGGAAGAGCGGACGCGAGCAGGTGCCCTTCCAGGATGTGTTCCTGCACGGACTGATCCGCGACCAGCACGGCAAGAAGATGTCGAAGTCGCGCGGCAACGGCATCGACCCGCTCGACTGGATCAACTCCTACGGCGCCGACGCACTGCGCTTCACCCTGGCCCGCGGCGCCCAGCCCGGCGGCGATCTCTCCGTCGGCGACGCGCACGCGCTGGCCTCGCGCAGCTTCGTCACCAAGCTGTTCAACGCCACCAAGTTCGCGCTGATGAACGGCGCGCGCATCGGCGAGCTGCCCCCGCGCGAGACTCTCACCGACGCCGACCGCTGGATCATCGACCGGCTCGACGAGGTCCGCGCCGAGGTCGACACCGCCTTCGACGCCTACGAATTCGGCAAGGCCTGCGAGGCGCTCTACCACTTCGCGTGGGACGAGCTGTGCGACTGGTACCTGGAGCTGTCCAAGGTGCAGTTCGCCGAATCCGACGCGCGCGCCGAGAGCACCGCGGTGGTGCTCGGCAGCGTGCTCGACGCGGTGCTCCGCCTGCTGCACCCGGTGATCCCGTTCGTCACCGAGACCCTGTGGAAGGCGCTCACCGGCGGCGAATCGGTGGTGATCGCCGCGTGGCCGCAGGCCAGTGGCATCGCGACCGACGAAGTCGCCGCCCAGCGAGTGGCCGATACGCAGCGGCTGATCACCGAGATCCGCCGGTTCCGCGGCGACCAGGGGCTGGCCGACAAGCAGAAGGTGAAGGCCACCCTCGTCGGGATCGACGAGGCCGGGCTCGGCGGGTTCGCCGACTCGGTGGCCAACCTGGCCCGCCTCACCGAACCGGGCGACGACTTCGCCACCACCGCCGAGGTGCAGGTCCGGCTGTCGAACGCGACCGTCACCGTGCAGCTCGACACCTCCGGCGCGATCGACCTCGACGCCGAACGCCGCAGGCTGGAAAAGGATCTCGCGGCCGCGCAGAAGGACCTCGACACCACCACGGCCAAACTCGGCAACGAGGCCTTCCTGGCCAAGGCGCCGCAGCCGGTCGTCGACAAGATCACCGGGCGACGTGAGGTGGCCGCGGCCGAAGTCACGCGCATCGGCGCCCGCCTGGCGGAGCTGAGCGCCAAGTGAGCGACCTGGGCCCCGGTGACCTCGACCCCGAAGACGCCGACTTCGGCGGCAGCGACTACCACGCGGCCCCGATCGGCACCGGGCCGTCGCCGGTCGACCTCGCCGAAATGGCCCTGGTAGAGGCCGAACTCGACAAGCGCTGGCCCGAAACCAAGATCGAGCCGTCGCTCACCAGGATCGCCACCCTGATGGATCTGCTGGGTAACCCGCAGAACAACTATCCGGCCATCCATATCGCGGGCACCAACGGCAAGACCTCGGTGACCAGGATGATCGACGCTCTGCTCACCGCGCTGCACCGGCGCACCGGCCGGATCACCAGCCCGCACCTGCAGCTGGCGACCGAGCGGATCAGCATCGACAACGCGCCGATCTCGCCGGCCGACTACGTGGCGACCTATCACGAGCTCGCACCGTATATCGGCATGATCGACCAGCGCTCCGCCGAATCCGGCGGCCCGGCGATGAGCAAGTTCGAGGTGCTCACCGGCATGGCCTACGCCGCGTTCGCCGAGGCACCGGTCGACGTGGCCGTCGTGGAAACCGGCATGGGCGGCACCTGGGACGCCACCAATGTGATCCACGCCCAGGTCGCGGTGATCACCCCGATCGGCCTCGACCACACCGAATACCTCGGTCCCGACCTCGAGTCGATCGCCAAGGAGAAGGCCGGGATCATCAAGCGCGCCCCCGAGGCGCTGATCCCGACCGATACCGTCGCGGTGATCGCCGAGCAGGAGCCCGAGGTGATGGATGTGCTGCTGCGCCGGGCCGTCGCCGAGGACGCCGCGGTGGCGCGCGAGGGCGCGGAGTTCCGGGTGCTGGAACGGGCCGTCGCCGTCGGCGGACAGCTGCTGACCCTGCAGGGACTCGGCGGTGTCTACGACGAGATCTTCCTGCCGCTGCACGGCGAGCACCAGGCTCGCAACGCGTCGCTGGCGCTGGCCGCCGTTGAGGCGTTCTTCGGCGCCGGCGCGGATCGCCAGCTCGATATCGAGGCCGTGCGCACCGGTTTCGCGACAGTAGCCAGCCCGGGGCGGATGGAACGGATGCGCAACGCGCCGACCATCTTCGTCGACGCCGCCCACAACCCGGCGGGTGCGCAGGCGCTGGCCGCGACGCTCACCGGCGAGTTCGACTTCCGCAAGCTGGTCGGGGTGGTCGCGGTGCTCGCCGACAAGGACGCGGCCGGGATTCTCGACGCGCTCGAACCGGTCTTCGACGAAATCGTCGTCACCAGCAACGGTTCACCGCGAGCCATGGATGTGGACACACTGGCCGACCTGGCCGTGCAGCGGTTCGGCGATGAACGAGTGATCACCGCCGACACGCTGCCCGACGCGCTGGAGTCGGCGATCGCGCTGGCCGAGCAGGCCGGTGACGAAGGCGACGTGATCTCGGGTGCGGGCGTGATCGTCACCGGGTCGGTCGTCACCGCGGGTGCGGCGCGCGCCCTGTTCGGAAAGGCTCCGGCGTGAACGGTCAGCGGCCGGAGGAGGAAGCGGAGCGTGACCACGGAGGCCGCCCGAGCACGCCGAATGGACACAGCATGAGTGAAGTGCCTCCTCCCGCCAACGATCCCTGGAAGGGGTTGCGCGGGGTCATGGCGGGGACGTTGGTTCTCGAGGCGATCGTGGTCCTGCTGGCGCTGCCGGTGGTCGCCGATGTCGGCGGCGGTGTCACCTGGTTGTCCGGGACCTATCTGGTGGTGCTCTCGCTGCTGATGATCCTGGGCGCGGGTGTGCAGCGCAAGTCGTGGGCGATCCCGTTCAACATGGGTCTGCAGGTGTTGCTGCTCGCAGGCACGTTCATCCACCTGTCGATCGGTGTGATCGCGGTGGTGTTCATCGCGGTATGGGCATTCATCCTGATCCTGCGCTCGGACGTCCAGCGACGCATGGACGCAGGCCTACTCCCCAGCCAGCGAACCCAGACGAAGCCCTGACGGTTGCCGGGTACGCAGGCTTGCTCCCCAGCCAGCGAACCCAGACGAAGTCCTGACGGCTCGAGGGCCCGATCGGCGTACTGACCCGGGCGACGCTAGGGTTACCCGGTGACTGAGCAGACGTTGGTACTCATCAAGCCGGACGGTGTCTCCCGAGGCCTCACCGGCGAGATCCTGGCGCGCATCGAGCGCAAGGGCCTCACCTTCCAGGCGCTGGAGCTGAAGAACGTGTCCGCGGAACTCGCGGCCGAGCACTACGCCGAACATGCCGAGCGGCCCTTCTTCGGTTCGCTCATCGAATTCATCACCTCCGGCCCGGTCGTCGCGGCCGTGCTCGAAGGCCCGCGCGCGATCGCGGCGTTCCGTCAGCTCGCCGGTGGCACCGACCCGGTGGAGAAGGCCGTGCCCGGCACCATTCGCGGCGACTTCGGCCTGGAGACCCAGTTCAACCTGGTCCACGGATCCGACTCGCCCGAGTCCGCCAAGCGCGAGATCGCCCTCTGGTTCCCCGAATTTCCCGCCTGACCCGCCTCGCCTCGCCCAGCGCGAGAGAGATAGTCGGACACCCGGTCAGGCGGTATCGAACTCCGCTCGGCCGGGTCACCCTCGCTCGCTGGATCCGCCGCTGAAACGACAGCCGTGAGCGGGGCGGAGTTCGCGTGAGTTGCGCCGATGGCGATCCCCGCGCGAACCGTATGGGATACTGACTACGGATGTGTTCGACGCCGACCTGTCGCGCAGGTACGTGACGCGGCGGCGGACATGACCGGATGACACCGCGGTTGATGCCGATCATCGCTGCCACGGACAACCCTGTTGCTGGGGTTGCCCGCGCAGGCACGCTGGATGAGCGCTCGAAAGCGCGGTGCCACGCCGTACAGCCAGGCGCCGTGTGACCGGTTGGCGCGCCAGACGATCGATCAAGGTGCGACCGGACACGCGGGGCGAGACCAGATGACCCTCGTACCATCGGGTACGAGGTGCACGGACGATGCCCCCGCGTCGGCCGCGTCACTCCCGTACCGGGGAAGGACGCGCCCGGGGGCCCGAGGAGACTTCGTGGCCGAAAAAGAGCCGCTGGACACAACACAACAGGATGCCGATCAATTGCCGGAGCGAATTCGAGTTCATGCACTGGCCAAACGGTTGGGAGTGACCAGCAAACGCATCCTGGCCAAACTGGCCGAGCTGGGCGCCGAGGCGCGCAGCGTTCAATCCAATGTCGACCGCTCGGTCGCCGAAACGGTGCGCGACGCGATCGCCGCCGCTGACGCCGAACCCGGCGCCCCCGACGAAGCCACCGCACCCGCACCCACGACGCGCGCGAAGAAACGCGCCGCGTCCACACCCGTCGCCGAGCAGCCGGCCGACACGTCAGCGGCGCCCGCGTCGCTGTTCTCCGCGCATCACGTCGCGCGCACCGACGAGGTGTTCGCCACGATGCGCGAGGACGCGCATACCGATCTGTTCACCCACCGGGTGTCCGAAACCCCCGTGCAGGCCGAGCCGGTGACCTTCGAGGCGCCCGCGTCTGTGGGCATGCCGTTGTTCCTCCCGCCGGATGCCACCGCCGCCGAGGAAGCCCGCAAGCGCCGTCGGGCCGAGCGGACTCCCAAGCGGACCGAAGAGCCCGCCGCCGCGCCGGTCGAAGAGCCTGTCGCGCCGAAGGCCGAGGAGCTCGAAGCCGAGGTCGAGGACGAGTCCGCCGATCAGTCCGGTGACCACGACGCCGACGGCCAGCCGCGCCGCCGTCGCCGTGGCCGCCGTGGCCGTGGCCGTGGCCGTGGCGAGCAGTCCGCCGACGGCGAGGACAACGAGTCCGACACCGAAGACGACGACACCGACGAGGCCGAGCAGCAGGCCGAGCAGGTCACCGACGAGGCCGAACAGGCCGAAGACACCGAAGCCGAGACCGAGGACGAAGACGGATCCTCCGATGGCGCGAGCCGTCGTCGCCGTCGTCGCCGTCGTCGCAAGGTCGGTGGCGAGTCCGCCGACGCCGAGGCGGCGACCGAGGACGATCCGCCGAACACTGTCGTGCACGAGCGCGAGCCCCGCAACAAGAGCCGCGGCCGTTCCAGCTCGACCAACCCCGACGAAGTACAGGGCATTTCGGGCTCCACCCGCCTGGAGGCCAAGCGTCAGCGTCGCCGTGACGGTCGGGAGGCCGGGCGTCGCCGTCCGCCGATCCTGACCGAGTCGGAGTTCCTGGCCCGCCGCGAGGCGGTCGACCGGGTGATGGTCGTGCGCGAGAAGTCGTTCGACCCCGCCGAACACGCGCCGGGCCACCAGACCACCACGCAGGTGGCGGTCCTGGAGGACAACATCCTCGTCGAGCACTTCGTGACCAGTTCCGGTCAGGCGTCGATGGTGGGCAATGTCTACCTCGGCAAGGTGCAGAACGTGCTGCCCAGCATGGAAGCCGCGTTCATCGACATCGGCCGCGGCCGCAACGGTGTGCTCTACGCCGGTGAGGTGAACTGGGAAGCCGCCGGTCTCGGTGGTCGTGAGCGCAAGATCGAGCAGGCGCTCAAGCCCGGCGATCAGGTGCTGGTGCAGGTGTCCAAGGACCCGGTCGGTCACAAGGGCGCCCGCCTGACCACCCAGATCTCCCTGGCCGGTCGCTTCCTGGTGTACGTGCCGGGTGGCACCTCCACCGGGATCAGCCGCAAGCTGCCCGACACCGAGCGCAAGCGGCTCAAGGAGATTCTGCGCGAGATCGTCCCGTCCGACGCCGGGGTGATCATCCGGACCGCGTCCGAGGGTGTCAGCGAGCCCGAACTGGCTCGCGACGTCGAGCGACTGCAGGCCGCCTGGCGCACCATCGAAGAGGCCGCCGCCAAGGAGACCAACGCACCGAAGGCGCTCTACGAAGAGCCCGACATGCTGGTCAAGGTCATCCGCGACCTGTTCAACGAGGACTTCGCCAAGCTGGTCATCGAGGGTGACCGCGCGTGGAGCACCGTCGAGACCTACGTCCGCACCGTGGCGCCCGACCTGCTACCGCGGGTCAACCGGCACGAGAACAACGGTGTCGACGTGTTCGACACGTTCCGGATCGACGAGCAGCTGGCCAAGGCTCTCGATCGCAAGGTGTGGCTGCCCTCGGGCGGCACCCTGGTGATCGACCGCACCGAGGCGATGACCGTCGTCGACGTCAACACCGGCAAGTTCACCGGCTCGGGCTCGTCGAACCTCGAAGAGACCGTCACCAAGAACAACCTGGAAGCGGCCGAAGAGATCGTGCGCCAGATGCGGCTGCGCGATATCGGCGGCATGATCGTCGTCGACTTCATCGACATGGTCCTCGAGTCCAACCGTGACCTGGTGCTGCGTCGTCTCACCGAGGCGCTCGGCCGCGACCGCACCCGCCACCAGGTATCGGAGGTCACCTCGCTGGGCCTGGTCCAGATGACCCGCAAGAAGCTGGGCACCGGACTGGTCGAGGCGTTCTCCACCACCTGTGAGCACTGCCACGGTCGCGGCATCCTCGTGCACTCCTACCCGGTGGATTCCGGGTCGGGCGTCGAAGAACCGAGGGCGAAGGAGGGCGGTTCGCGCCGTCGCCGCGGCAAGGACCGCGACAAGCCCGCCACCACCACCGCCGCACCGGCGACCAATGGCACCGCGCCTGCCGCCGAACACGCCGAGGAGGACATCGCGGTCAAGCGGGCCCACCCGGTGGTGCTCGCGATGGCAGGTCATCACGACGACGAGCAGACCGACGAGCGCACCGAGGTCGTCGAGGAAGCGCCCGCCGAGCCGACCAGGTCGCGCTCACGGTCTCGGTCGCGCCGATCGGGTCGCGGTGCCGCTGCCGCGAATACCGAGCCGAGCACCGAGGGTCCGCTCACCGGGGTCATCGCCGGCGAGGCAGAGCCCGAGGCCGCCGAGGTCGAGGAGGAAGTGGTGAGCTCGGCGCCTGCCGATGCCGCTGTCGCCGAGACCGCGCAGCCCGAACCGGCCGCGGTCGTCGAGACGCCACAGCCCGAGACGTCCGAACCGGCTCCGGCCGCCGAGGAACCCGCACCGCGGGCGCCTCGTAGGCGTCGCGTAGCCCGGTCGACGGCAGCACCCGCACCGGACAGCGCGGGAGCCGTGTTCGTGCTGTCGGCGAACGAGCAGCCGCCCGCAGCGGCTGTCGTCGACTTCGCCGCGGAGCCGGTCATCGTCCCGGAACGCAAGCCGCGTCGTCGCGCCGTGGGTCGTCCCGCGGGCGCTCCGGCCGCCGAATCGAAGTAGCCCGACGCTTGCGTGCGCGGATCCCCTCCGCGCACGCAAGCCTCGATTCGGGCCCTGACCGGCCGAATTGGGGGAGTGGATACCGCTCTGGTAACCTAGGTCGGTCGCTGCCCAGTGATTGAGCATCTGGCCGAACAGGCCGGGTGTATACCGCAGGCAGCAAACGTTCTTCCCCCGCTCTTGCGGGGATGAGCCCAGTAATACGCGTCGCAGCTGCGGCGTGGACATGTGCAGGACCAATGTGAGTGGAGGAAGCCGACCGATGGCAGCGTACGCAATCGTCAAGACCGGCGGAAAGCAGTACAAGGTCGCGGTCGGTGACCTGGTGAAGGTCGAGAAGATCGAGGGTCCCGTCGGCACCGCCGTGGCGCTGACCCCGGTTCTCGTCGTCGACGGCACCGATCTGACCACCGACGCCGACAAGCTGGCCAAGATCTCCGTGGCCGCTGAGGTCATCGACCAGACCAAGGGCCCGAAGATCCGGATCCACAAGTTCAAGAACAAGACCGGCTACCACAAGCGCCAGGGTCACCGTCAGCCGCTGACGGTCATCAAGGTCACCGGCATCAAGTAAGAATTTTCCCGAGGAGACGAAGCAATGGCACATAAGAAGGGCGCATCCAGCTCCCGGAACGGCCGCGATTCGAACGCCCAGCGCCTCGGCGTGAAGCGTTTCGGCGGCCAGAAGGTCAGCGCGGGCGAGATCCTGGTCCGTCAGCGTGGAACCCACTTCCACCCGGGCGTGAACGTCGGCCGTGGTGGCGACGACACGCTGTTCGCCCTCGAGGCGGGCGCGGTCGAGTTCGGCACCAAGCGTGGCCGCAAGACCGTCAACATCGTCGTACCGGAGCCGGTCCAGGCCTGACCGCCTGGAGCTTCGCTCCCCACAGACACCAGAGCGGGTCAGGGTTGATTCCCTGATCCGCTCTGTCGTGTTCTCCCCACCCCTTACCGCAAACGACCAGTCAGAAGGAGGAGGATCAACCCATGTCCAAATTCATCGACCGCGTCGTGCTGCATGTTCGTGCCGGTAGAGGTGGACACGGTTGCGCCTCGGTGCATCGTGAGAAGTTCAAGCCGCTGGGCGGGCCCGACGGCGGCAATGGCGGTAACGGCGGTGACGTGATCCTCGAGGTCGACGCCAACGTCCACACCCTGCTCGATTTCCATTTCCACCCCAACGCCAAGGCGGGCAACGGCAAGCCGGGCGAGGGCAGTAATCGCGAAGGCAAGAACGGCGGCGATCTGGTGCTCGCCGTGCCCGACGGCACCGTGGTCGTCGATGGCGACGGCAAGGTCGTCGTCGACCTCGTCGGCGTGGGCAACCGGTTCATCATCGCCCGTGGCGGCCGTGGTGGCCTCGGTAATGCCTCGCTGGCGTCGAAGGCGCGCAAGGCGCCCGGTTTCGCGCTGCTCGGTGAAGAGGGCGAAGAGCTCGATCTCGTTCTCGAACTGAAGTCGGTCGCCGATGTCGGCCTGGTCGGGTTCCCGTCGGCGGGCAAGTCGTCGCTGGTCTCGGTGCTGTCCGCCGCCAAGCCCAAGATCGCCGACTACCCGTTCACCACGCTCGTCCCGAACCTCGGCGTCGTGCTCTCCGGTGACACCACCTTCACCGTCGCCGATGTGCCCGGCCTGATCCCCGGTGCCAGCGAAGGCCGCGGTCTCGGCCTGGACTTCCTGCGCCACCTGGAACGCTGCGCGGTGCTCGCCCACGTCGTCGACTGCGCGACACTCGAGCCCGGTCGCGACCCGGTCTCCGATGTCGACGCGCTGGAAGCCGAACTCGCCGCTTACAAGCCTGCACTGTCAGGTGACGCCAGCCTGGGTGACCTGGCCGACCGGCCGCGCGTGGTGATCCTCAACAAGACCGACGTGCCCGACGCTGCCGAACTCGCCGAGATGGTGTCGGCCGAGTTCGCCGAACGTGGCTGGCCGGTGTTCGAGATCTCCGCGGTGAGCCGTGCCGGCCTGCGCCCGTTGACCTTCGCGCTGGCCGACATGGTCCGCCAGTACCGCGAAGCGCACCCCAAGGCCGCGCCCAAGCGCACCATCATCCGCCCGATCGCGACCGACGAGACCGGTTTCAGCGTCATCGCCGATCCGAACGAGCCCGGTGGTTTCATCGTGCGCGGCACTCGCCCCGAGCGCTGGATCCGGCAGACCGATTTCAACAACGACGAGGCCGTCGGCTACCTGGCCGACCGGTTGGCTCGACTCGGTGTCGAAGCCGCGCTGGTCAAGCAGGGTGCCCAGCCGGGTTGCCCGGTCACCATCGCCGGCGTCACCTTCGAATGGGAGCCGATGATCTCGGCGGGTGTCGATATGCAGCCGACCGGCCGCGGTACCGACCTCCGGCTCGAGACCAACGACCGCATCGGTGCGGCCGAGCGCAAGCTCGCCTCGCAGGCGCGACGTGGTCTGCTCGACGAAAACGGCGAACGAAAAGAGTGAGAGTGGGGTCGTGCCCGGCGAAATTCGCTGTCGGGCACGGCCGTTCGATCGGCATACTGCGATGGTTCCGGTTAGCTCGGTGATCGTGGTGCAGGGAGTGCAACGATGCAGGTGGGTTCGAAGCTGAGTCAGGGACGCGCGGCGATCGTGTCGGCGCGCACCGTCGTGGTGAAGATCGGTTCGTCGGCGTTGACCAGCCTCGAAGGCGGGCTCGATACCGGTCGGCTCGATCTGCTGGCCGACGCGGTCGAAGCGCGGATGCGGGCCGGTTCGGATGTGGTGGTCGTGTCCTCGGGCGCGATCGGAGCGGGACTCGCGCCGCTCGGCCTGTCGAAGCGGCCCAAGGACCTGGCGACGAAGCAGGCCGCGGCCAGCGTCGGCCAGCTGGCTCTCGCCCACGCCTGGGGTACCTCGTTCGCCCGCTACGACCGTACCGTCGGCCAGATCCTGCTCTCCGCCGACGATTTCGCCCGTCGCGAGCATCACCGCAACGCCCAGCGCACCCTCGACCGGTTGCGTTCGCTCGGCGCGATCGCCGTGGTGAACGAGAACGACACGGTCGCCACCGAGGAGATCCGCTTCGGCGACAACGACCGCCTCGCCGCCCTGGTGGCGCATCTGGTGGGCGCCGAAGCGCTGATCCTGCTGTCGGATGTGGCGGGCCTCTATGACGGTGACCCGCGTAAGGGCGCCGCCAACTTCATCCCCGAGGTGCGCGGCAGCGCCGACCTCGACGGCGTCATCGCGGGCAGCGGTGGCGCGCTCGGCACCGGCGGCATGGCCTCCAAACTCTCCGCCGCCCGGCTGGCTGCCGACGCGGGCATTCCGGTCCTGCTGGCCTCGGCTGCCGACGCCTCGTCCGCGCTCACCGACGGGGCCGTGGGCACGGCCTTCGCCGCGCGCCCGATTCGCCTGTCCGGTCGTAAGTTCTGGGTTCGCCATGCCGCCGATCCCCGCGGTGCGGTCCTGCTCGATGCGGGCGCTGTTGACGCGGTAGCTCAACGGCACTCCCTACTGGCTGCGGGCATCACCGAGATCCGCGGCCGGTTCTTCGGCGGCGATGTGGTGGACCTGGTCGGTCCTGACGGCGAGGTCGTCGCCCGGGGCGTCGTCGAATACGACAGCACCGAACTTGCTTCCATGCTCGGGCGGTCCACCATCGACCTTCCCGACACCATGCAACGTCCGGTGATTCACGCGGACGATCTGGTCAAGGTCTGAACAGGGACTTCTGTTCGTTTGGGCTGTCCGCGGTCGGCAGGCGCGGGTCGTGAAGAGATGACCGGGGTTTGAGTAGTCCCAGGAGGTTTGACGCTGTGTTTATTGGCGCGCTGGCGCGCGCGTGTCCGCGGCCCTGAGGGGCCGCCGGTTAGCGCTCGAGACTAGAGCCTTCGGCTCAGCGCTTTCGAGCGCTAACCGGCGACCCGGCCGCGGACCGGCCACTTCGTGGCCGTCGCTCCCTATGGGTCGCGGGTGGGGGTTGGGAGTGCGGTCATGGCGGATTTACCGCTGTGGCGGCACGACGCCCGGCTGATCGGTTTCCGGCGGTGGTGCCTTCGGTGTGGCGGGCTGCGACGGCGACACGTCTGCCCCGGGAACCGGGCCGGTGACACCGGGCTGTCCGCCTGGGTCGGACATGTCGGGCATGCCGGGCAGCGGAAGTGGTTGTGGCGCTTGGCGGCCGGGTGGTGCCGGGGAGGCTGGTTGCTCCGCGGTCGGCGTGGGGACGTTCGGCTGTGCGGGTGGTTCCGGGACGTGCGGCGGCGCCGGCTCGGTGACAAGCGGCTGCGGTGACGTCGAGACCGGTGGTGGCGCGGGTTGTTCCGAGGCCGGCGCGGGGGTTTGCGCCGGCTGCGGATTCTCTGCGGTCGGCGGCTTCGGTGCAGGTGGGTTCGAATCCTGCTGTGTCGGTGCCTGATTCGGAAGCGAGGGCGGGGGAGTGGGTACGTCGCTGGGCGAACTCGTCGGCCCCTGGCTCTGCGGGGCGGGCGGTTCGGTCGACGGTGCAGGAGCTTCAGTGGACGGCGCAGGCGGTTCGGGAGCGGGGGCGGGCGCTTCGGAAGTCGGCGCGGGCGCTTCAGTGGACGGCGCAGGCGGTTCGGTAGTTGGCGCAGGCGCCTGAGTGGGCGGTGCAGGCTGCTCGGGTGTGGGGGCGGGCGCTTCGGAAGTCGGCGCGGGCGCTTCGGTAGTTGGCGCGGGTGTCTCCGGTGTCGGAGACTGTGGAGTAGAGCCCTGGCCTTGGGGCGCAGGGCTTTCCGCCGGTGCGGGCGTCCGGGGTGCGGGGTCTTCGCCCGGCGTCACAGTTGCGCCGGGAGCCGGAGCGTCACCGGGAGCCGAGCCGGATTCCGGGGCCTGTGGCGATTCCGGCGAATTGCCCTGTGGCGCGGAGGGGTCCGTGCCAGGGCTCGGCGTCGACCCGTTGCCCGGTGCGGGTGAACCACCGCTGCCCGCGGGCGATTCCGTTTCCCCTGGTGCGGTGGGCAACGCTGGGACACCGCTTCCGGCAAGCGAATACGCCGGCTTGTAGATCATGTTCATCGCCAGCACGGCTTCCTGGCGCAGCGCCTCGGCCGCCATCTGCGCGTCGATCACCTGCGCGCTCTCCAGCAGGCGGGCGATCGCCCCGATCGGGCCCGACCCGCCCGGCGCGACAACGGCCAGCTTCACGGCTTCGGCGGCCGCGGCGACACCGCCGAGGCGGGCGCCGACTTCGGCCATCACCACCGCGAGTTCGTCGATGGATGCGGCGAAGCTGCGGGTACTCGCCGCGGCGGCGTCGGCGGCGGTACCGGACCAGCCGGTGTCGTTGATCACCCGGTCGGCGCCGGATTTGGTGAGCGGCATCGAGGTGGTGAGGGTAGCGGCGGTCTCCAGCCAGGTCATCGACGCGCCGAGAATGGCACCGGCGTCGATCTGCTGGGCACGCGTGTAGATCTGTTCGTGCGGCATGGATTCGAAATGTTCCATCGCACTGACGTAGGTCGGGTCGGTGCTCATCCGCGCACCCTCGTATCGACGGCGCGCAGGGCGGCGGCCGCGGCGGCATCGGCTTCCTCGTAGAGGCCCGCGCTGAGCAGGAACGCCTCTTTCATCCGGTAGGCCGCCTCGATGTAGCGGTCGAGCAGTTCGGCGGCGTCGCGTGCCTTGTGCGCGAAGCCCGCCTGTAACTGCTGGGCGGAGACGAACCCACCGAACCCCGCCGCCTCGGCAGCGTTCTCGAGCCCCTGCCGCAACTGAGCGAGGTGCTCGGCCTGCTGTTCGTACAGGTCGGCGCACCGGCGCGCGGCATCGGGGTCGAATGTCAGTGTCCCCGCCGCGGCGGCGCTGCGGAACCGGGAGATCTCGGCTCTGCTGCTCTCGATCGTCATCGCGTCTCCCCTCCAGATGATGCGGTGGAGTCCAGGTTAGCCGGACCTTCTGCTGTGCGAACTGTGCGCCGGCACCAACCTGCGCTGTAACTGCGCGGCGAGTTGCCCAGTGGACGCGGGCACCACGTGCACGGTTTCACCCGCGCGCAGCAGGTATCGACCATCGTTGGCCACGTCGATCCAGCTGTAGTGCACCGGCGGGCTCGGCACCGGACGGTCGAGCCCGGTCTCGATCCGAATGTGGCCCTCGGCGGTATGCGGCCTGCGCAATAACCGCTGGATACGCGGCACCGCGGGATGGGTCGCGAGCACGGTTTCCTCGTCGCGTACCGCGTCGGTCGCGGCCTCGCGCGCGGGTTCGCGTCCGGGCGGGGTATCGGGCAGACAGGCCGCCACGCGGGCGCCGATCCCCGCGGTATGCCCGATCGAAACACGCACGCTGCCACCGTAATCGGGCCGGGTACTCGGATCTTGCACTACCAGCACGGCATGGTCGTAGACCGCGCAGGCGAGTAGCCGGATTTCGCTGCCGGGGGTATGGGCGCCGCCGACCAGTACGACTCTGGCGTGCGGTTCGGCGATGATCCGCAGGCAGGCGGCGAGGTCGGGGTCGCCCCCGGGTAGTCGATCGTGCAGCCCCGCGCGCAATCGGGCCGCGTCGTTCTCGGTGTGCGGTGACTCGAGCACGCGCAGCGGAAACGGCATGCGGTCCTGACCCGATTCCCGCCAGACGTGCGCGAATTCGTCAGCGGTGAAGGTCCATCCCATTGCCGATCCCATCCTTACCGAACCAGGACGGGGACAGCCTAACCCGCGGTGTCCGATTCCGGCGTGCCGATCATGCCCATACCTCCGAATGGAAACTTTTGCCGCTGATGAGTACCTCAGATGAGTATTTCGGCGGACGCTCGGGTCGGCAAACCCTTCTACGTTCAGGACTGACCCCGTCGAAGGGAGCGGTCATGTCCGATATCAGGCGGCGCGCGCGAATACTCACGACGGCGCTGGCGGCCGCGCTCGTCCTCGCCTCCGCGGCCGCGTGTAGCGACGATTCCGGCCCGAAGACCTATTACGGCGACGAACGATCCATGGGCAACGGCCAGATCCGCACCTACGTGACCACCGACAAGGACGGCCATCCCACCGAACTCGGTCTGCGTATCCAGGAGTCGGCGCTGGAAGGGCTGCCGATGCCCGCCACGATGCCAGAGGGCCCGCCACCGGCCAGCCCCGGCCTGGCCCTCCCGGCGGAAGCCGAGGGCACGGTGATCAACCACCTCACCTTCGACTGGGTCCCGCACGGCCACCCACCGATCGGCATCTTCGACAAATCCCATTTCGACACGCACTTCTACTTCATCGACGATGCCGCGGTGCAGGCGATCAACCCGCAGGACCCGCAGTTCCTCGCCAAGGCGGGCGTCAAGCCCGACCTGAAGTACATGCCGACCGGTTTCACCACCCTGCCCGAGCCGATCGAGGTGCAGGCGGTGCCCGCGATGGGCGTGCATTGGGTCGACGGCACGAAACCGGTGGTTCCGGGCCAGTTCGAGTTCACTCAGACCCTGATCAACGGCGCGTGGGACGGCCAGTACATCTTCACCGAACCGATGTTCACCAGGGACTGGCTGCTCACCAAGCCCTCGTTCACCGGCGACATCACCCAACCCCAGGCCTACCAGCACTCGACCCGCTATCCGACCACCTATTCGATCAACTTCGACGATCAAGCGAAGGAGTACGTAGTATCGGTCGGCGGCCTGACCGAGCGCACCGCCTCATAGCCCCTGTTATAGCCCCTCACCTGCGAGTATGCTCTGATACTCGGAGGTGAGGTGTGGCGACCGAGTTGATCGGACGTGACGGCGAACTGGCCGATCTGCTGGGTCGGCTCGACGACGCGGTGCACGGCGCGCCGCAACTGGTGATCTGTTCCGGCGAGGCGGGCGTCGGCAAGACCAGCCTCGTCGCCGAACTGACCGTGCGCGCGCGGCGCGACGGAGTGCGCACCCTGTGGGCCCGTGCCCTCGAACTGCCCGACACCCCACCGTTCTGGCTCTGGCACCAGGCGCTCGGCACCAGCACGCCTGCCCCCGGCGCCGACCGCGTCGCCCTGTTCGACGGGTTCGCCGCGGGCCTCGACGGTGCCACCGGCGGCGTCCTGCTGGTCGTCGACGACATCCATTGGGCCGACGAGCCATCGCTGCAAGCGCTGCTCTATGTGGTGCGTGCGTTGCGCGAGCGCCGAATCATGGTGTGTGCCACCGAATGTTGCGGCACCGCGGGCACCGGCTGGACCACCATCAAACCCGACCTCCTGCGCGAACCGGTCGCAGGCTCGCTGCCCCTGCGCGGACTCTCGCCCACCGACTCCGCGCACTGTTTGCGGATCGAGGCGGGCCGTGACCTCCCCGACCAGTTGGCCGGCGAGGCCTTCGACATGACCGCGGGCAACCCCTTCTACCTGCGCGAACTAGGCCGTTCCCTGCGCGGATCCACCGATGACGCGCTGCGCCTGCCCACCAGCTTGCGCGAGGTGGTGCGCGGCCGGATGACACCCCGCTCGGCATCGGCGCAGGAGTTGCTCCGCGCCGCGTCGATCTTGGGCGAGCGGTTCACGATCGCGGTCGCCGCCCGGCTCGTCGAACGTTCGGTGCCGGACTGTCTCGGCGCGGTCGACGAGGCGATCGATGCGGGTCTGCTGGCCGCCGCCGATGAGCCGGGTACGGTGCGTTTCACCCATGCCCTCGTGCGCGCCGCCCTGCTCGACGGGTTGTCGCTACAGCGGCGTGTGCTGCTGCATCAACGCGCGGCGCTGGGTATCGAGGAGCTGTATCCCGATGCGGTGGAGGCGAATTCGGCGGCGCTGGCCTGGCATTGGGCCAATGCCGCGGTGGGCGGAGCCCCTGAGCCCGCGGTCCGCTGGGCGCGCCGCGCGGCGGACGTCGCGTTGCGGGAACTGGCTTTCGAGGAAGCCGTCCGGCTCTACGGGTTGGCCTTGACCCACGCGGCCGACCTCGACCCGGTCGCCAGGGGCGGCCTGCTGCTGCAACGCGCCGCAGCAGCCGCGCGTGCCGGCGTCCTGAACTCGGCGAAGTCGGATTTCCTCGCAGCACAAGCGATAGCGCGCGCCGCATGTCACGCCGGACCTCCGCACCGCAGACCTGAGGCTGTCGTCTTGCTTGCCGAGGCCGCGCTGGTGCTCGAGCCGATCGGCGACCGAAGCTGGGATCGCGACATCGCCGATGCCTGTGCCGAAGCGCTGGCGGCCGGTGTCCGGGATGAAGCGCGGGCGGCCGGTGTCCGGGATGAAGCGCGGGCGGCCGGTGTCCGGGATGAAGCGCGGGCGGCCGGTGTCCGGGATGAAGCGCGGGCGGCCTGCCCCCGGGACGAAGCGCTGGCGGCCCGCGCCCGAGACGAGGCGTTGGCGGCTGGCGCTCGGGCCGTGGCGTCAGCGGCTGATCACCCGCCCGACGGCACGCCCGCCGACGGGCTGAGCGGCGCGCCGCCCGCCGACGCGCTCCCCGAGTCGTTGCGGGCCCGGTTGCTCGCCCGCGCCACCGAGGCGGCGGTTCACCTCGGCAATCTCGACGGTGTCGATGAATCCAGCAGGGCCGCAATGCAATCCGCCGACCGCAGTGATGATCCCGTCGTCTTGGCTGCCGCGCTGCGCGCCCGTCGGCTCGCCTGCAGCGGACCCGAGCACCGCGACGAGCACCGGGTACTGGCCACCCGGATGATCGAAGCGGGCGAGCGTGCGCGTGATCCCGCCGTGGAGATGTGGGGCAGGTTGTGGCGCATCGACGCACTGTGGGAGCAGGGTGATCTGAGTGTGATCACCGGCGAATTGGCCTGTCTGAGTTGGTGTTCCGAGCGGACCGGCGGACCGATGTCGCGCTGGCGCCTGCTCGTCGCGCAGGCCGCGTCGGCTCAGGCGCACGCCGAATTCGACGATGCGCTCGACCTGGCCGGACAGGCACACGAGCTCGCGACAACACTCGGGCATCCGGCGGGGGAGGGGGCTTACCGGGCGTTGCTCGGCGTCGTCGGACACCATCGCGGCCATCGCCGCGAGGTGCTGACGGCGGCCGCTGCGGTGACGCGCGGACCGGTGAGCAACCTGCTGCTCGCCGCGCTCGGCACCGCGTTCCCGATGATGGACAGCGGGCTGAGTGCCGAAGCCGAACCGCTCTATCGCAATCTCGGGCCGCCCCAGAAATGGTCGGTGCCGCCGTATTTCCGGCTCAATGTGCTCGCGGTCGGTGGGGCGATCGCCGCAGCGCTGCGCATCGGCGACGACGTCGCGTACTTCCGCGAGCAACTCGGTCGATACCGTGGCATGCACGTCACCGGCGGCGGCAATGCCAACTACCTCGGCCCGGTCGAGCTCTGGTTGGGCAAATTCGCTGTGGCACTCGGTGATTCGGACGTCGCCCGCATCGAACTCGCCGGTGCCGCGCAGACCGCGCGCATGATCGGCGCCCCCGGGTTCGCCGTCGAGGCCGAGTGCGAACTCGCCGAGCTGCTGTTGCTGCACCGCGACACCGCCGCCGCGGTCGCCCTCGCGAAAAGGGCATTGCCGACGGCGATCTCCCTCGCCATGCCCCCGTGGACCCATCGGCTACGCGTGGTGGCCGCGCACGAGATCACCTGCGCCGCACTGACACCACGCGAACGCGAGGTGGCCGACCTGGTCGCACGCGGCCTGACCAACCACGAAATCGCCGCGGCTCTTGTACTTTCCGACCGCACCGCGCAGAACCACGTTCAGCACATTCTCACCAAGCTCGGCTTCGCCAAACGCAGCCAGATCGCCGCCTGGGTGAGCAGTCGGATCCCTCAGTAACCCCGGGAGGTGTCGATCATCGCCTCCAACGGCTCACCCGTGACGAACCGCGCCACGTTCGCGCCGACATGATCGGCGAACGCCGCCAACCGCAGCTGCGGTGGGTTCGAATCGTGCGGGGTGATGATCGCGTTCGGCAAGGTCCACAGTGGGTGCCCGTCGGGCAGTGGTTCCGGGTCGGTGACGTCGAGTCCGGCGCCACCGATCAACCCGCCGGTCAGCGCGTCCACCAGTGCGTCGGTGTCGATCAGGCTGCCACGGGCCACATTGATCACCCACGACGACGGCTTGAGCCTGGCCAATTCGTCGGCACCGATGAGGTGGCGGGTCTGCGCCGTCGCCGGTGCCGCCACCACCACATGATCGGTATGCGAATACACCCGTGCGAGCTGATCGGTGGGCACCGTCTCGACATCGGCGGGAATCCCATGACCGCTCACCGGGCGTCCCGACCGGTTCACCGCGATCACATGGGCACCCAGCGGGGCCAGCATCGGGATCAGCGCACGCCCGATCCCACCCGCGCCGACGATCGTCACGGTCTTGCCGCGCAACGACCCGATGTGCGGGAAGAACTCGCGTTGCTGCCACGACGTAGCCCGCAACTGCTCGGGCAGATACCGCACACCCGCCAGCAACATCATCAGCGCGTGTTCGGCGACACTGTGCGAGAACGCCCCGGCGGCGGAGGTGAACAGCACGTCCGGGTGCGCGGTGAATACGCCTGCGTCGAAGAAGTCCTCGATCCCCGCGGCGGGCAACTGCGCCCAGCGTACCGACGACGGCAGGGTCGCCGGAAAATCACCGGGTTTGCCGGTCCAGATCAGTGCGTCGGCCTCCGCGAGCTCACCGACCCGAGCGCCCGCTCCGACGACCGCTTTCTCGAGCAAGCGCGGCGCCGGCTGGTCCGGGGCGATCGCGATCGTGGTCGCGGATTCCTGCACAGAGACCTCCTGGGTCGATCGGCTTTCTGCGCCGCACTGCGGCTCGAGCGCTGTCGTCGGCACCGCGCGCGGTCCCGGACTCTGATTCTTCCTGGTCGCTATCGACGGCGCCGCCGCACCCTCCCAGTCTCGTCCCCAGCGCGCGTCGTTCCACCATGGTTTCTCGTCCCGGTGCACACGCTGGTCGGCTGGTCGTGACACTCATCCGTCGGCGGCCCGCCGCATCGCGGTCTCGTGTAGTCGTCGGCGGTGTCGTCCAGGACGGCTCATTCTTCGTCGAGGTCGACGAGTTCCTCGACGCCGTGCCGATCGGCCAGTTCCAGCAGGGGTGCGATGTCGAAGACGGTGTTGTCCATGTCGGCCTGCAGGTCGCCGAGCTCGGCGTAGCGGGCGGGCACGGTCGCGATGGTGAAGTCGCGCGGCACGATGTCGTCGATCTCGGTCCAGCGAACCGGGGTCGACACGGTCGCTTCCGGTACGCCCCGCACGGAGTAGGCGGCGGCGATGGTGTGGTCGCGCGCGTTCTGGTTGTAGTCGACGAACAGCTGCGCGGGATCGCGGTCCTTGCGCCACCAGGCCGTCGTGACGTCCTCGGGCGCGCGTCGTTCCACCTCCTGCGCGAACGCGAGCGCCGCCCGTCGGACCTCCCCGAACCCGTACTCCGGCGCGATCCGCACGTACACATGCAGTCCGGAACCACCGGAGGTCTTCGGCCAGCCGACCGCTCCGAGTTCGTCGAGCACCTCGTGCACCACCCCGGCTACCCGCCGCACCCGCGACCACGGGCAGTCCGGCATCGGATCGAGGTCGATGCGCCATTCGTCCGGCGACTCGGTATCCGAGGCCCGCGAATTCCAGGGATGGAACTCCACCGTGGACATCTGCACAGCCCAGATCACGTCCGCGAGCTCACGCACGCACAGCTCGTCGGCATGCCTGCCGTAGCGCGGAAAATGTACGCGCACCGTCGGAATCCAGTCCGGCGCACCCGCTGGCACCCGCTTCTGGTGCACCTTTCCACCGGGTAGTCCCTTGGGAAATCGGTGTAGCATGCAGGGCCGATCCCGCACAGCGTTGACGATCCCGTCCCCGACGCTCAGGTAGTACTGCGCCAAGTCGAGCTTTGTCACGCCGAGCTCGGGAAAGTACACCCGGTCGGGATTGCTGACCCGCACCGTGTGCTCACCCACCGATAGTTCGACCGCGGGCGCCGCAGACTTGGCCACCCGCCCAACGATAGACGAGCAGGTCCGCTCCCGACGGGGAGCGGACCTGTGTCGTTGTGTGTCTGTTCGCTACCAGCGGCTGTGCTCCGTCGGCGGCGTGTAGTAGCTCTCGGCGTAGGAGTGCGCTGCCCAGCGCGACTTCTTGTCCTCGTCACTGTCACCACCGTGGCCGGGCCACCACGCGCGGCGCCCGAGGAGCGCGGTCACCGCGGGAGTGAAGAACAGTGCCATCACGAACGCGGCGATCGCGATACCCACCGAGATGGCGAAGCCCATCTGCGACAGAGTGCTGTTGCCCGCCAACATCATCGAGGCGAAGGTGCCCGCCAGGATGAGACCGGCAGCGGCCACCGTCGGCCCCGTGTGTCGCACGGCCAGCGCCGCCGCTTCCCGTGGTGTGTGCCCCTCGCGGGCTTCTTCCCGCGAGCGGGCGACCATCAGGATGTTGTAGTCGGTACCCAACGCGACGACGAACAAGTACATGATCACCGGCAGCGTGAAGATCAGGCCGTTCTCCCCCTGGATCTGCTGGAACACCAGCACCGTCGCGCCGAGGGTCGCGGCGAAGCCGAGGAACACCGAGGCCATCAGGTACCAGGGTGCGACGAGACTGCGCAGCAGCAGCGCCAGTACCAGCATGATCAGGATCGCGGCCACCGGGAATACGATCGCGTAGTCGTGGTTCATCGCGTCCTTGAAGTCCACGAACACCGCGGTCATGCCACCGACCGCCGCCGTGGCCCCCGCGGGCGCCGCCTGATGCGCGACCGCACGCAGCGGACCGGCCACCGTGTCGAGCGCGGCGTCGGATTCCGGTGCGTCGGCGAGCGTCACCTGGAAGTTCGCGATCGTCCGGTCCGGCGACAGCTGCGCGGGTCCGACCTGGCCGACACCCGCCACCTGGGTCAACGCGGTTCGGTAGGCCGCGAGCTGGTCATCGCCGAGCGGCCCGCCGGGCGAGTGCAGCAGCACATCGGAGGGCTGGGTCGCGCCCGCGGGCATGCCCTTGAGCAACTCGGTGGTGAAGACCACCGACTCGGAGGCGTCGGAGGTGGAGCCCGAGCTCAGATCGAAGGTCGGATTGAAGCCGATCGCGAACACCCCGAGGGCCACCAGCACGCCGCCGGAAGCGACAGCGAACACGCCGGGCCGCCTGCCCATCGCCGCACCGATCGCGCCGAATCTGGCACCCCGCGGCTCGACCTGCCAAGACTTCGACGGCCAGAACACCTTGGTGCCGAGCAGCGAGACGATCGCGGGCACCAGCGTGAGACCGGCCAGTAGTGCCACCGCGACCGCGATCGCCAGCGCCGGACCCATCGCCCGGAACATCCCGAGGCTCGACAGTGTCAGTGCCATGAACGCGATGATCACGGCCGCCGCCGCCGAGGTGATGGCCTCACCGACGCGGGCTACGGCATTGACCATCGCGGTCTTCGGGTCATCGCCCGCCCGCAGCCGTTCCCGGTAGCGGAACATCAGGAACAGGATGTAGTCGGTGCCGACACCGAACAGCACCACCAGCAGGATCGCGCTGATCGAGGTGTCGATATCGAGGTCGAATGCCTTGGCGGCCATCGCGATCAGGCCGCTGACGGTGCTCGAGATCGCACCGATGGTGATCACCGGCAGCAAGGCGATCACCGGGCTGCGGAAGATGATCAGCAGCAGCACCAAGATCAAGATGATCGTCGCGATGCCGATGATCGCCATACCCTTCTCACCCTCTTCGGTCTGATCGAGGGTCTGTGCCGCCGTGCCGGTGATGCCTGCCTTCAGCCCGGAGTCACGCACCTGTTCCGTCAGCTGCTCGCGCAGGCTCTTCACCGCCTCGCCTTGGGTCTTGTCGGCGGCGTCGGTCAGTTTGGTCATCTGCACCGCGATGACCTGGACCAGACGGTTGTCCGACGGTGGCGTCACCTGAATGCCGGTGACGCCCTTGATGTTGCGTGCGGTCAGTGCCGCGGCGGCCGCGCTGACCGCCGTCGAATCTGCGTCGGTCAGCGCCGCGCCGTCCGCGCGGACCACCACGATGAGGGCGGCGGGTGCGGCATGCTGCGGAAATGCCCGCTCCTGCAACTTCATCGCCTGGATCGACTCGTAATGCGAAGGCAGGAACTCGGATTGATCGGTCGTCGCGGTGAGCGTCGGTGCCGTCGCCAACACGGCGACGATCGCGAGCACCCACAGGCCGATCACTTTCCAAGGATGGTGGACGACGACGCGTCCCAGTCCGGCGAACATAGTGGTAGGTCCTTTCCTGGCCTGGCGGGTCAGACGTCGAGGTCGTGGTTGCGCGGGTGCTGGACGCGGTCGACGACCATCAGGTGGACCTTCGGCGAGACCAGTGGGCGCAGTGCGTCGAGCGAATCGACCACCTCGGTGGTGTAGTCGCCCCAGCTCTGCTCGCTCTTGCCGAGGATCGAGCGCCAGTTCTTCCAGTCCTCGGTCCAGTCGCCGAGCTCGTTGTAGTCCGACCACGCGGCGGTCTGCTTGTGCACCAGGAAGTTGCCCTTGCGGGTGAGGTAGACCCGGACGGTCTCGATGGCCTTGCGGGTTGCCCGGCGCGATTCGCCGACCTGTCGGCCGGTGAAGCGCTGGGTGCGGCCGCCGCCGGGGCCGACCTTGACGATGATCGGGGCGAAGCCGTCGGCGTCGGGGCTGGTTGGCTTGGTGGTGTCAACGGCAACCAGGTCGGTGTCGTGCGTGGGGAGGGGTTCGGTGGACATCGATCGCTCCGATTCGATAAGGCAGTGCGCATATGGGCATGGGTGTACGAGCGGCGTGCCCCTCGTTTCGGGCCGTCGTCGTGGGTCTGTGTTCAGTTGTGCGGTGACTGTGTGCGTTCCGTCCGACTCACTATAAGTAGATGTATACGTATAGAGCAAGAGGCAAAAAAAGTCCGCACGGATCGACTCCGTGCGGACCGCTCAGTTCGGGGTGGAACTACAGCTCGTAGACGCCGAACGCCCGATTCTGAATGCACATCGGCATCACGTGGACCCGGTCGGTCCATTCGAATTTCGCTGCCGCCTCAACGGTTTCGCGCTCCGCGACGCACACGCTCGCGGTGCCCGGCATGGTCAGCGGATTGAACACCGCCAGTGGGATGCCGGCGTGGACGCCGCTGTAGAGGCCGCCGCTGAAGCACAACGGTGTGATGGCGATGCCGCGGATGGCGCTCTCGCGGTCGGCCGCGGCCTGGGCGCCGGGGACGCCGGCGCAGTCGAGGGGGTTCTCGTTCGACGCCTGGGCGGGAACGGTCAAAAGGGTGAATCCGGCCGCACAGCCCGCGGCAACGGCCATCAGGGTTCGAGCAAATGTGGTCCTGGTCATAGGCGCATTCAAGCACTGGTGGTGGAGGGCGCACACAATCCGGGCGGCGTGTTGGGTTTTTTGGGGTGGGTCGGGGATTCGGGGGGTTGGTAGTCCCAGGAGGTTTGACGCTGTGTTTATTGGCGCGCTGGCGCGCGCGTGTCCGTGGCCCTGAGGGGCCGCCGGTTAGCGCTCGAGACTAGCGCCTTCGGCGCAGCGCTTTCGAGCGCTAACCGGCGACCCGGCCGCGGACCGGCCACTTCGTGGCCGC
>NZ_JBHXMN010000023.1:0-78833 GCF_042720495.1 Nocardia sp. NPDC058480
GCCCGGTCCCATTCCGAACCCGGAAGCTAAGGCCACCTGCGCCGATGGTACTGCACTCGACAGGGTGTGGGAGAGTAGGACACTGCCGGAACATCCTTCGCGATAGGGGACCCTTATTTGGGTCCCCTATCGGCGTTTGTGGACTCGATACGAGTTCGGTACGCCAGGCGGACGATGCCCCGTCCTTCGTCCGTGGTTGAATTCTTAGTGGCGGGGCCATGTCAACACTCCCCGGAGGCCGGGGAACCTAGAGAGGGATCGCCGTGTCGGAACACAACGACGGACGGAAGCCTTTCCGCCGGGACGGAGACGCCCCCGGTTTCGGCCGGCGAGGCGAACCGACCGATCGCCCCCGCGGCGGACACGGTGACAATCGCGGCTCTGGCCGTGGCGAAGGCGGCGGATTCCGTCGTGACGACGCCGGCCGAGGAAGCAGCGCCGGTCGTGGTGGTTCCGATCGTGGCAGCTCCGATCGGGGTGGATTCAAGCGCAATGACAGTGGCGACCGTGGCGGCTATCCGCGCCGCGATGACGCCGGTCGTAGCAGCTCCAATGATCGTGGTGGATACCGCGGCAACAACGACGACCGTCCGCGCGGTGGTTCGGATCGTGGCGGCTCCTCCGATCGCGGTGGCTACCAGCGTCGCGACGACAGCAACAAGGGTGGCTACCCCAAGCGCGACGACGCTGGTCGCGGCGGCTACCCCAAGCGTGACGACGATCGCGGTGGATTCAAGCGCGGCGACAGTGGCGATCGTGGCGGTTACCAGCGCAGCGACAGCGGCGAACGTGGCGGTTACCAGCGCAGCGACAGCGGCGAACGTGGCGGTTACCAGCGCCGCGATGACGCCGGTCGTGGCGGCTCCGGCGATCGTGGTGGATTCAAGCGTCATGAAGGCGGCGACCGTTCTGCCGGTGGATTCGATCGCGGCGGTGATCGTGGTGGATACCGCGGCAACAATGACGATCGTCCCCGTGGCGGTTCGGGCGGGGGGTTCCGTCGCGGCGAAGGCGGCGACCGTTCGCGCGGCAGCTCCGATCGCGGCAGTGACCGTGGTGGCTTCCGTCGCAGTGACAGCGACGATCGCTCGCGCGGTGTTTCGGATCGTGGCGGTTACCCCAAGCGCGACGACAAGGGTGGTTACCCGCGTCGTGACGACAGCAACAAGGGCGGCTACCCGCGTCGCGACGACGATCGCGGGCCCCGACGGGACGACGATCGTGGTCGCGGCGGCTTCAAGCGAGATACCCGCGCTGGTGGCGGTCAGGGACGGTTTGTCGGCGAGGACGGCAAGCCGCTCAACGGCACCTACCGTGAGAAGCGCACTGAGCGCGAAAGTGATGTGCTCGGCGTCGTCTCGGCAGCGGCTGCTTCCGATATCGAAGAGTCGACCATCGAACCCCGCGACAGCACGGTCTCGGCCGGCGCATCGGACAACACCTCCGAAGCAGCGAGCGACAAGTCGGCAGGGTCCACTGAGCAGTCCGAGGACGCAGCGACCGAGCGCCCGGAGCCGAGTGCGGCTCGGGTAGCCGACGTCGACAACACGACCGCTGAAGGTGCGACCGCCGATGGTGGCGCGGACGACCGTCACCGTGGCACGGATCGCGACGATCTTCCCCGTGACGAGTCGGATAACGGCCGCACGCGCGGTGACTCGTATCTCGACGACCGGTCTCGTACCGCAGATCGCGACGAAAGCTTGCATGACGCAGATCGCGACGACAGTTCGCGTGGCGCCTCGGATCTTGACGACCAGTCGCGTACCGCGGTCGACGGTGAGCGCGCCTCGGACCGTGACGAAAGCCCGCATAGCGTCGATCGTGACGACCGTGTCCGTACCGAGTCGGACCGCGACGACCGCTCGCGGGGAGCCGATCGAGACGACCGTTCCAGCGGGTCGGATCGTGACGATCGTGCCCGCGCCGACTCCGATCGCGGCGAGCGGCGTGGATTCGCTGATCGCGGTGTTCGTTCGGACCGTGACGACCGCCCGCGTAGCGGCGCGGCCTCCGGTGGTGCGGGGCGGTCCGGTGACTTCGGCGGCGATGATCGCCGACGTGGCGGTGAAGGTGCTCGTGCTGCGGGTGGCCGCCCGGATGATCGCCGTGCGGCTCGTCCCGAGGAGCCCGATCTGCCCGAGGACGTGCAGGCTTCCGATCTGGATCCGGCCGTGCGCCGCGACCTGCTGAGCCTGGACAAGAACAACGCCGATTCGGTGGCCCGGCACATGGTGATGGCCGTCGAGCTGCTCGAAGACGACCCGCGCCTGGCCCTGGCACACGCTCGGGCCGCGCGGCAGCGTGCGGGCCGCATCGCGGTGGTTCGTGAGACCGCCGGTGTGGTGGCCTACCACGCCGAGGAGTGGGCCGAGGCACTGTCGGAGCTGCGGACCGCACGGCGCATGTCGGGCGGTGCCGGGCTGCTCGCGGTGATGGCGGACTGCGAGCGCGGTCTCGGCAGGCCGGAACGGGCCATCGAGCTCGGTCGCAGCGAGGAAGCGCAGACGCTCACCGGTGACGAAGCCGCCGAGCTGCGCATGGTGGTCGCAGGCGCCAGAATGGATCTGGGTCAGTTCGACCAGGCCGTGGTGACGCTGCAGGCTTCCGATCTGGATCCGTCGCGCACCGGTTCCGCCGCCGCGCGGCTGTTCTACGCCTACGCCGATGCATTGGTGGCGGCAGGTCGGACCGATGACGGTCTGCAGTGGTTCCTCAATGCCGCGGCCGCCGATCTCGACGACGAAACCGATGCCGAGGAACGGGCAACCGAACTCACCGGCGACGCGCAGTAGACAGCACACGGCCGCAGGCAGGGGACCTTCATGAGGTTCCCGGCCTGCGGCCTTCTTCATGCTGGAGCGTGTTCGGGCGGGCCCTGTCGAACAAGCAGGTGTGAGTAAGCGGGCGGTCCCATGGACCATCCGACGCCCTCGGCTCTGCGCCGAACAGTGGTCCGGTATGGCCACGCGGGAACCGCTGAGTGCCATCAACATCGGTCGATGATCCCGTCCGCGACGCGCGGGACTTCGACGTGGAACCAGGCACACTGCGCCCGAACACGTGCCACATGCTCGATCATGAAGGGTGCGAGCGCTATTCGACAGCCGAGGAGAACCGAAGCTGTCGGTGCCTACGCTTAGGGTCGCGGATGTGTTCGACCCGGCAGTGACGACGGAGTGAGGGTGGATGAACCGGCTGCGCGATCAATATGACGCTTTGCTGCTCGACCTGGACGGAACGCTGTACCGCGGACCCGAGGTCATCGAAGGCGCTCCCACAGCGCTTGTACCGGACGGTGCTTCGGCCCAACGTTTGGTCTACGTCACCAACAACGCCGCGCGCGGCCCCGGTGCCGTGGCGCACCACCTGGACGAGCTCGGCTACCCGGCCACCGCAGCTGACGTGGTGACCAGTGCGCAAGCCGCCGCCCGCATGCTGTCCGAACGGCTGAGCCCCGGTGACAGGGTGCTCGTCGTCGGAACCGACGATCTGGCCGCGGAGGTGAAGGCCGTCGGCCTCGACCCCATCCGCCGGTTCGGCGACACCCCACCGGCCGCGGTCGTGCAAGGCCACTCGCCGACAACCGCGTGGCCCGACCTCGCCGAAGCCGCCTACGCCTTACGCGCCGACGCGCTGTGGATCGCCGCCAATACCGACCGCACCCTGCCCAACGAGCGTGGCCTCGCCCCTGGCAACGGCTCGATGGTCGCTGCCCTTGCCACCGCCTCCGATCGTGAACCCCTCGTCGCGGGCAAGCCCTACGCGCCGCTGATGGAAGACGCTATCGAGCGAGCGGGCACCCGGCGCGCCCTGGTTGTCGGCGACCGTCTCGACACCGATATCGAGGGCGCCAACGGCCTCGGCCTCGACTCGCTGCTGGTGCTGACCGGAGTCAGCACGCTCGACGAGGTGATCGGCGCACCCGCAGCCCGGATCCCTACCTTCATCGCCGCCACCCTCGACGCCCTCAACGACGCCGTCGTGGCCGAGCCCGCCGCTCCTGCGGACATCGCGGAACTGTTGCGACAGTATCCCGGCCGGGCGGTACGGGTGCGCGCGGCCGATTCGGAAATCCGATAGCGTTGACGTCACGATGAGTACTGCGAGTTCACCGCCGAACGGCGCGCCACAGCCACCCCGGCCCGGGATTCCCGTGCCGGGCGCTCACCTGCCCGGCGTCCCGGCACCTCAGGAACCGGCCGATCCGAGCAGGATCAAGGCCGACGTCGATGCACTGCTCGCCGAGCTCGGCCCGCGTCCCGCCGTGAGCCCGGCGGAGAACACCGAGACCGGTGCCGACATCACCCGCCGTGCGCGCATCCTCGAGCAGGCGCACGACGTCCTGGTGGACGCGCTGGCGACAGTGGACAAGATCTGAGGTGGCCAGGCGAGCGCGCGTGGACGCTGAACTGGTTCGCCGCGGATTGGCGCGATCGCGAGAACACGCGGTCGAACTGATCAGCGCGGGCCGCGTCCTGATTGCCGGAACTGTCGCCGTGAAACCCGCGACGGCCGTGGAGACGGGAACCCCGCTGATCGTGCGGGAAGAACCCGACGAGGTGTCGTGGGCCTCGCGTGGTGCGCACAAACTGCTCGGCGCACTCGAGGCGTTCGAACCCGAGGGGCTCAGCATCGCGGGTAAGCGGTGTCTGGACGCGGGCGCGTCGACCGGCGGGTTCACCGATGTGCTGCTCAACAAGGGCGCGCGCGAAGTGGTCGCGGTCGACGTCGGCTACGGCCAACTGATCTGGCGACTGCAGAACGACGACCGGGTCCGGGTGTTCGACCGCACCAACGTGCGCAACATCACCCCCGAATCCATCAGCGGCACAGTCGAAATCGTCGTCGGCGACCTGTCGTTCATTTCGCTCGGGCTCGTGCTGCCTGCCTTGGCTGCCTGCGCGGCCGACGGTGCTGATCTGCTGCCGATGGTGAAACCACAGTTCGAGGTCGGCAAAGACCGCGTCGGCTCGGGCGGGGTGGTGCGTGACCCGGCGTTGCGAACCGAAGTGGTGTGCGAGGTGGCCAACGCCGCGGCCGCGCTCGGACTGCGCACCCTTGGTGTGGTCGCCAGTCCGCTGCCGGGTCCGTCGGGCAATGTCGAGTACTTCCTGTGGCTGCGCAAGGTCGGCCCGTTCGACTACGACGCCGAACAGGTGCGGGCGCTGGTCGCGCACGCTGTCGAGGAGGGTCCGCAGTGAGTACGCACGCCGGCGGCAGGGAGATCCTGCTCGTCGCCCATCCCGGCCGCGCGGAAATCATCGAGACCGCGCACCGGGTGGCGAAGATCTTCGCCGAAGCGGGCATCTGCCTGCGGGTGCTGGCCGACGAGGCCGACAGCACCCGGTTCTCCGACGAAGCCGGGTACCCGGTACGCGTGGTGCCGCACAGCCCGTCCGCGGCGCAGGGCTGTGAGATGGTGCTCGCCCTCGGCGGTGACGGCACCTTCCTGCGCGCGGCCGAACTCGGCAGGCCCGCGGGCGTGCCGGTGCTCGGAATCAACCTGGGCCGCATCGGCTTTCTCACCGAAGCCGAGGCCGAGAACCTCGACGAGGCACTCTCGCAGGTGGTCGATCGCGACTACCAGGTGGAAGACCGGATGACCATCGACGTCACCGTGCGCGTCGACGACACGATCGTCGAACGTGGCTGGGCGCTCAACGAGGCCAGCCTCGAGAACGCGCAGCGGATGGGTGTGCTGGAAGTGGTGCTCGAAGTGGACGGGCGGCCCGTCTCGGCGTTCGGCTGCGACGGCATCCTCATTTCCACCCCCACCGGGTCGACCGCCTACGCGTTCTCGGCGGGCGGGCCGGTGGTGTGGCCCGAACTCGAGGCGATGTTGGTGATCCCGAGCAACGCCCACGCATTGTTCGCGCGGCCACTGGTGACCAGCCCGGAATCGCTCATCGCGGTGGAAACCGTGGCGACCGGGCACGATGCGATCGTGTTCCTCGACGGCAGGCGCACTCTCGCGTTACCGCGTGGCGGCCGCGCCGAAGTGGTGCGCGGCGAACGGCCGGTACGTTGGGTGCGGCTCGATTCGGCGCCCTTCGCCGACCGGATGGTGCGCAAGTTCCGGCTGCCGGTCACCGGCTGGCGGGGCAGACAGCGAACGGAAGAGCACTGATGCTGACAGAGATCAGGATTGACGGACTCGGTGTCATCTCGACGGCCACCGCACAGTTCCATGCCGGTCTGACCGTGCTCACCGGCGAGACCGGTGCGGGCAAGACCATGGTTGTCACCAGCCTGCACCTGCTCAGTGGTGCTCGCGCTGACGCGGGTCGAGTACGCCTCGGCGCGGCGAAAGCCGTGGTGGAGGGCCGTTTCGTCGTCGACGACGTGAACGAGGCAGCGCGCGCGGCGGTCGGGGAAGTGCTGGAATCGGCGGGCGCCGAAGCCGACGAGGACGGCAGCGTGATCGCGGTCCGCACCGTCAACAGCGACGGACGCTCGCGCGCACACCTGGGTGGGCGCGGGGTGCCCGCCGCGGTGCTCGGCGAGTTCACCTCCCGGCTGCTGACCGTGCACGGACAAAACGACCAGTTGCGGTTGCAGCGGCCAGAACAGCAACTGTCGGCACTCGACCAATTCGCCGGCGACGGCGTCGCGGGACTGCTGCGCAAGTATCAAGTGCACCGTCGGTCCTGGCTGGACGCGCGCACCGAACTACTCGAACGCACCGCGCACAGTAGGGAATTGGCGCTAGAGGCCGATCGACTCAAGTATTCGCTCACCGAAATCGACGGCATCGCGCCCGAACCCGGTGAGGACACCCGCCTGGTCGCCGAGATCCGCAGGCTCAGCGATCTCGATTCGTTGCGCGAGGCCGGCGTCGCCGCGCACGAGTCACTGTCTGGTCCGACCGACGCACCGGCCGACGGCGGTGGCGTGCTCGATCTGCTCGGTGGTGCCCGCGCCCGCCTGGATTCCGCCGACGACCCAGCGCTGGCCGCGCTGGCTCCACGTCTGGGCGAGGCGATCGCGGTGGTGGTCGACGTGGCCACCGAACTCAGCAGCTATCTGTCGGAATTGCCGTCCGATCCCAGTGCGCTGGACTCGATGCTCAACCGTCAGGCCGAGCTCAAATCCCTGACTCGTAAATACGCGTCCGATATCGACGGCGTGATCGCGTGGGCCGACGAGTCGCGCTCGCGCCTGGATTCGCTCGATGTGTCCGAGGACGCGCTGGCCAAGCTGGCCGACGAGGTCGAGACCGCCGCGGGCAAGGTGCGGGAAGCGGCACGCAAACTCAGTGCCGCGCGCGCCAAGTCGGCGGGCAAGCTGGCGAGCGCGGTGAGTACCGAGCTCGGTGGCCTGGCGATGGGCAAGGCGCGCTTGGAAGTCCAAGTCCGTCCGCTACCGGCCAGTGCCCAGGATTCGGCGCCGCTCGAGATCGGCGGGGTGCAGCTACATGCCGGGTCCAACGGCTGCGATGAAGTGGAATTCCGGCTCTCCGCGCATTCCGGCGCGCAGTCGCTGCCGTTGAGCAAGAGCGCTTCCGGCGGTGAACTCTCGCGGGTGATGCTCGCACTCGAGGTGGTGCTCGCCGGGTCCGATCACGGCGCGACCATGGTGTTCGACGAGGTCGACGCCGGTGTCGGTGGCCGGGCCGCGGTGGAGATCGGCAAACGATTGGCGCGCCTGGCCCGCACCCACCAGGTCATCGTCGTGACCCACCTTCCACAGGTAGCGGCCTTCGCCGACACCCACCTGGTGGTGAACAAGTCCGACGACGGAAAAGGCAAGGTGGACAGCGGTGTTCGCACGCTGACCGACGACGAACGAGTAGTGGAACTGGCACGCATGCTCGCGGGTCTCGACGACACCGAGACCGGCCGTGCGCACGCGGAAGAACTACTCGAAACCGCGCGAGCTGAACGGCTACCTGCCTGAACCAGCGATCCCCGCAGCTCCGAGTCCGTCATGACGGCATTCCCCGCCCGGCACGACCCGACCTCGAGGAGGGCCCGCGACGCAGCGGCGGTTCGCGGCCGTCTCGCAGTTGCGGGCTCGAAGCGCATGCGCCGCAACTGCGGGACCGGCGGGGTCGCGAACTCGAGCGCGCCAGCGCTCCAGGATTACCGCAGGGCTTTGCGCACGCCGCCGATGAGCTGGTTGGTCAGCTGACGCAGGCCGAACTCGAGCACCGGCGCGGGCACGGGCAGCGACGGCTCGGACTCCATCGTGTACACCACGCGGGTGCCGCCCTCACTGGTATCGGCGAAGGTGATGATGCCGACATGGCGCTTGACCGGCGCACCCTTGACGATCTTGTATTCCATTCGCTCGCCGGGGACCAGCGCGGTGATCTCCTCGGTGACGCCTGCCTTGCCGAAGCCGAGCACGTGCTGGGCACCGACGCCGGTGGCCGGATCGCCCGCTTTGACGAGCTTGACCTGGACCGGCAGGTACGGGCTGACGCTCTCACGCTCGGTAAAGAGGCGGTAGACGATGTCGCGAGGTGCGTCGAAAACCGTCTCGACGGTGCTGCGTGCCATGTATGTGTCTCCTGTCCGAAATATCTGTGACCCGGAGCATACGGGTAGTTGTCGCGACCGTTCCGATCTGGCCGCCGTGGTGCGGTGCGTCCTATCCCTGATTCGTTTCGGCGGTGTGGACACGGTCACGGCGCAGGACCAGTTTGGTGGTGTGGGCCGTGTAGGCCTGGGGTGCGTCCTCCCAGTCGGCGGTGAGAGTGGTAACCAGCTCGGCTGGGAAGTCTTGTCGCGCAAGGAAATCTAGGAGTTCGGGCAGGACCGGTCGTACGTTGGAGACGCCGATCTTCAAGGTGGCGTCGTTGGCGTACATGTGCATGAGTGGAACCTTGGTGCCCGGCGGTAGGTAATAGCCGACGGGCTGGCAGAACCCGCCCGGAGCAAGCGAGCGCAGGGCGAGATCGACACCGGTGGCCGTCGATGTGCCCTCCACGGCGATGTCGTAGTCGCCGCGCGGGATATCGGAGTGCCGCAGACGGCGCTTCGAAGCCGCAGCAGATGCTCGGGCGCCGAGCTTTTCGGCGATTGCGAGTCGTTCGGGCCGGTGGTCGACATAGTCGACGACCTCCGCTCCGTGCCGGACCGCGAGACCTGCCGCATACAGTCCGATGCTCTGTGCGGCACCGCCGAGGACGAGGACCTTGCCTCCCGGGCGGTGCCGCAGCGGCGGGACGACGCAACGCCAGGCGTCGGCGAGGTTATCGCTAGCTGCCGCTACCCGGACGGGGTCGACGCCGGCGGGAACCGGCACGAGCATGTGGTCCGCGAAAGGGATGCGCAGCAGGTCGGCGACCATGCCGCCCCAGGAACCGCTCGCCGGTCCGAACCCGAAGGCCGCCAGCGTCGAGGTGCGGGTGGTGGTGCACTTCGCGGTGAGCCCCCTGAGGCATTCGCGGCAGTCGCCGCACGACACCGACCACGGGACCACGACCACATCACCACGGCGCAGCGTGGTGATGTCGGCGCCGACCTCGATCACCTCGGCGACGCACTCATGCCCGATCGCGAACGGCCCCTGGAACGGGACCGGCCCGCAAACACTCGCGACCGCCGGATCGATCAGTCCGGTTCGCAGGCCGAGTTGCATTGCCCGCGAGACGTGGCGGTGGATCGGCATCGTGTCGCCGTCGCAGCGCCCAGCGACAAATGGACGCACCAGCGCGTCGCGCGAATCCTGGAGCACCGGGGTCGGGCGTTCCCGCCACTCCAGGTGTCCGGTGCGGATGAACTGCAGCTCACGCATCCGCGCGCCGCCCCTGCGCGAGTGCGGCGAGTTCCTGGAACTTCACTATGGTGCCCGCCGCGCCCCAGGTGCCCTCGGGCTGGTCGTGGACGAGCACCCACACGCGCAGGGCATCAGCTTCGGTGAGGCCTGCCGCGGCGAGGATCAGGTCGGTGACCTCCTTGACGAGTCCGGCTTTGCGGCGCTCCGAGAGTCCACCCGCCGGAACTGTCACTTTCACCAGGAACCGGGCGAGCTCGTCTTCGAGTGCCGCGAAGCCGCCGTCGGCGACCTCCTCGATGCGGCACCAAGCCTGTGCGCGGAAGAACGCGTTGTCGGGCGCGCCTTCCCATTTCAGCAGCGCCGCGGGCAGCGACTTCATCAACTCGGCGCGCGCCTCGGCGGCCAGCGCCCCGGCGGGGCTGGTCAGATGAATCATCGGCATGATGCGCTCCTTCGGGCGGGGTCGGACATCTTATGACGCTCGTTATAATTATGGAACGCTACTATATGACGGTTGTTATAGCCAGGGAGGTGAGCGTGCCGAGCAAACCAGCGGATTCTCCGGATTCGCGCCAGAAGCTGGTGGTGGGTGCCGCCGACCTGATCCGTCGCCGCGGCCTCGGTGCTACGAGCGTGCGCGATCTAGCGAAACACGCGGGCGCGCCGTTGGGGTCGACCTATCACTACTTCCCCGGCGGCAAAACGCAACTGGCCACCGAGGCGGTCACCTACGCGGGCGACCTAACCGCGTCGGTGCTGGAGCGTGAGCTCGGCAATGGTCCCGTCGACGGGCTGAACGCCTTTCTTCGCATGTGGCGGAAGATCGTGGTGGACACTGACTTCCATGCGGGCTGTCCCGTCCTCGCAGTCTCCATCGAAGACTCGCCGGATGCCGAGGGGGCTCCTCGCGAAGCGGCAGCGGCGGCCTTCGTGAAGTGGGCCGAACTGCTCGCGATGTCGTTGTGCGCACACGGTGCCGAGCGGCCCGACGCGGAACGCACCGCCACCTTGATCATCGCCGCCGTCGAAGGAAGCGTGGCGATGTGTCGCGCGCAACGCAGCACCCAACCCCTTGATCGCATCACAGACCAGCTCGAACTCCTGGTGCAGATTGTGCTCAATGGCCGGTAGCGCTCAACCGCTCCGCTCCGGGCGAGCGTCGTGATCGGGGCGTTGATCGAGCTGTGGACGCCGAAAGCCGACCAGGATCGGCGACCGTGGTCTCAGGCCCGTGAACTCGGTAGCGGTGGCGTCGATCGGTCACAGTGACGAATGCGAGCGGTGGTTCGGCGCGCCTCCACCAAAGGTTGAGGGTTTCGCTTCATCATCGGCCCCATGAAGATGCCGGCGTTGTTGTCACGGAACACGGAAACGTTGCCCGGTGTCGCCGGGATCGCCCGGGTGGATCGCGATACCGGGCGATTGCTGAGGCGGGTCGGGCCGGGGGATGTGGTCGTCCTCGACCAGACCGACCTGGACCGCCACACCGCCGACCGGCTGGTCGAGGCGGGGGTGCTCGCGGTGATCAACACCTCCCCGTCGATTTCCGGGCGGTATCCCAATCTGGGACCGGAAGTGTTGGTGGCCAACGGGATCGTGCTGATGGACACGGTGTCCTCCGACGCGTTCGGCAGGATCAAGGACGGCGCCAAGGTTCGCATCGACGCCGGCATCGTCTACGCCGACAAGCTGACCAAGAAGGAACCCGAGGTTCTGGTCGAGGGCATCGAGTTCGACGAGTCGGCCATCGCCGACCGGATGATCGAGGCGCGCAACGGTCTTGCCGACCACCTCGACGCGTTCGCGGGCAACACCACCGAATTCGTGCGCACCGAGAGCGCACTGCTGATCGACGGTGTCGGGGTGCCCGATATCGAGCTGAACATGCGTAACCGGCATGTGGTCGTGATCGCCGACGGCTCCGGCCATCTCGCGGAGTTGCAGCGTCTCAAGCCGTTCATCAAGGAGTACGCGCCGATCCTGATCGGTGTCGGCAGCGGCGCCGACACGTTGCGCAAGCTCAAATACACGCCCGACCTGATCGTCGGCGATCCCGACGAAATCAGCACGGAGACATTGAAATCCGGCGCCGAGATGATCCTGCCCGCCGACACCGACGGGCACGCGAAGGGGCTGGAGCGGATCCAGGATCTCGGCATCGGTGCCACCACGTTCCCGTCCTCGGGTTCGCCGACCGACCTGGCACTGATGCTCGCCGATCATCACGGCGCGTCACTCATCGTGCTGGCGGGCGCCCCCGCGTCGCTCGAGGATTTCTTCGACCGTGGTCGTCGTGACAGCAACCCGGCCACCTTCCTGACCCGGTTGAAGGTCGGCGCGAAACTGGTGGACGCGAACGCGGTGTCGACCCTGTACCGCCACCGTTCCGCCGGTGCCGCGTTGGCGCTGGTGGTGCTGGCCGCGCTCGTGGCGATCGTGGTGGTGATCTTGGCCTCGCGCAACGGCTCCGAGGTACTGGACTGGGCGATCGAGTACTGGAACAGCTTCGTCCTGTGGGTGCGTGGTCTGCTGTGATCTCGCTGCGTCAGCACGCCATCTCGATCGCGGCGATCTTCCTCGCGCTCGCGGTCGGGGTGGTGCTCGGTTCACACACCCTCGCCGGCGACATGCTCGCGGGCCTGCGGTCGGACAAAACCGACCTGAACACCCAGGTAGACGCGCTGACCACCCAGAACGCCCAACTCGCCGCCCGTCTCGACGCCGCCGACCAGTTCATCGCGGGCTCGGCAGCCCGAATCCTGAACGGCACCCTGGCCGACCGCACGGTCGTCGTCCTCACCACCCCCGACGCCGACCCCGCCGATATCGACGGCGTGAGCGAGTCCCTGCGGACAGCAGGCGCCACAGTGACCGGCCGTATCGCCCTCACCGAGTCTTTCGTCGACGCGGGGGAGGGCGACCGCATGCGCTCCACCCTGACCAACATCGTCCCCGCGGGCGCTCAACTGAACACCGGCGCCGTAGACCAGGGCAGCCTCGCAGGCGACCTCCTCGGCCTTGCCCTGCTCCAAGACCCCACAACCAACCACCCCCGCAGCACCCCCCAGGAACTGTCCCTCATCCTCGAAACCCTCCGAGGCGGCGACTTCCTCACCTACACCGACCCCCCGACGAGACCCGCGCAACTAGCCGTGGTCATCACCGGCAACGGTGTCGAACCCGACACCGGCCAGGGCGCGACTATCGCCCGCTTCACCGGCGCCCTCCGAGCAAGAGCCGCGGGAACAGTCCTAGCAGGCCGCGCAGGCGCCGCCGAGAACAACGCCGCCATAGCCACCGTAAGAGCCCAGGCCCCCCTGTCAACAACAGTCACGACAGTCGACAACGTAGACCGCGAAATAGGCCGAGTAACAACAACACTCGCCCTGACAGAACAACTCACCGGCGGCGCAGGCCGCTACGGAACAGGCACATCAGCGACCTCCCTCACTCTGGTAGCCATGCCCCGCTGATTGAGAACCTCACCACCTTCCCGACGCGAGCTCCCGCGACTCGCACTCAGGACAGAACTCCTGATCTCGCAAGAACATGGGTAACTCACCGGGCACGTCCAGAAGTCTCGAACCCCTCTCCGCAGGCCCGGCAAACCAACACGCGGGCCCGCAAACGACCGGCAAAATACGCGGAGAGGCGGACTAGCGGTACAGTGGTGGTCCGTGGGTCATCAACGGAATCAGGCTAAGAATGCCACCAAGCACATCTTCGTGAGCGGTGGCGTCGCCTCCTCATTGGGTAAGGGTCTCACCGCCTCCAGCCTCGGTCAGCTCCTGACCGCGCGCGGCATGCGGGTGACGATGCAGAAGCTCGACCCGTATCTCAATGTCGATCCGGGCACCATGAACCCGTTCCAGCACGGCGAGGTGTTCGTCACCGAAGACGGCGCCGAGACCGACCTGGACGTGGGTCACTACGAACGTTTCCTCGATCGCGATCTCACGATGGACGCGAACGTGACCACGGGCCAGATCTATTCGACGGTGATCGCCAAGGAGCGTCGCGGCGAGTATCTGGGCGATACGGTGCAGGTCATTCCGCATATCACCGATGAGATCAAGAATCGCATCCTGGCGATGCAGGGTCCTGATCTCGAGGGGCATGTGCCGGATGTGGTGATCACCGAGATCGGTGGCACCGTCGGTGACATCGAGTCGCAGCCGTTCCTCGAGGCGGCCCGCCAGATCCGTCACGATGTGGGTCGCGACAATGTGTTCTTCCTGCATGTGTCGCTGGTGCCGTATCTGGCGCCCTCGGGTGAGCTCAAGACCAAGCCGACCCAGCATTCGGTGGCCGCGCTGCGCAATATCGGTATCCAGCCCGACGCGCTGATCCTGCGTTGTGACCGTGAGGTGCCGCAGGGTCTCAAGAACAAGATCGCGTTGATGTGTGACGTCGATGTGGAGGCGTGCATTTCCACGCCGGACGCGCCGTCGATCTACGACATCCCGAAGGTGCTGCACAGCGAGGGCCTCGATGCCTATGTGGTGCGCAAGCTCGGGCTGCCGTTCCGCGATGTGGATTGGGCGGTGTGGGGTGATCTGCTCGATCGCGTGCATTCTCCGCGCGAGACCGTCGAGGTGGCGCTGGTCGGCAAGTACGTCGATCTGCCCGATGCCTACCTGTCGGTGACCGAGGCGCTGCGTGCGGGTGGTTTCGCGCATCGTGCCAAGGTGAACATCCGCTGGGTGCCCTCGGACGAGTGCGAAACCGAAGCCGGTGCCATCGCGGCGCTGCGTGATGTCGACGCCGTGCTGATCCCCGGTGGATTCGGTATTCGCGGTATCGAGGGCAAGCTCGGCGCGATCGGCTACGCCCGCCACCGTGGTATCCCGCTGCTCGGCCTGTGCCTCGGTCTGCAGTGTGTGGTCATCGAGGCGGCGCGTTCGGTCGGTATCGCCGACGCGAACTCCGCGGAATTCGAGCCCGACACCAAGAATCCGGTGATCTCGACCATGGCCGATCAGGAAGACGTCGTCGCTGGTGAAGCCGATCTGGGTGGCACCATGCGCCTGGGTGCCTATCCCGCGACCTTGAAGAAGGGCTCGGTCGTCGCGCAGGCGTACGGGACCGAGAACGTGTCCGAGCGGCACCGGCACCGGTTCGAGGTGAACAACTCCTACCGCGCCGCCATCGCCAAGAGCGGGCTGGTCTTCTCCGGCACCTCGCCCGACGGGCACCTGGTGGAGTTCGTCGAATACCCGGCTTCGGTGCATCCGTTCTTCGTCGCCACCCAGGCGCATCCGGAGCTCAAGAGCCGTCCGACCCGGCCGCATCCGCTGTTCGCGGCGCTGATCAACGCCGCGTTGAAATACAAACTGGCCGAACGCCTTCCCGTAGACTTCCCGGAGGAAGAGCTCGCGGAGCAGGCCGCGGAAGCCTAGGAAAATCGGCGATAGGAACGCATGAGCGAGCCCGGTAGTCACGACTTCGAGACGGTGTCGAGCCGGGTGCTCTACAGCGGCGCGATCCTGGCCTTGCGCCAGGATCAGGTCAGGATGCCGGACGGGCGCGTCGCCGAGCGTGAGGTCATCGAGCATCACGGTGCTGTCGCGGTGCTCGCGCTCGACGACGACGGCAATGTGGTGCTGATCCGGCAGTATCGGCATCCGATCGGTACCCGGCTGCTGGAACTGCCTGCCGGGCTGCTCGATATCGAGGGTGAGGACCCGCTCACCGCGGCCAAGCGTGAGCTGGCCGAGGAGACGGGCCTCGCCGCCGCGCAGTGGTCGGTGCTGGTGGATGTGGCCTTGTCGCCGGGCTTCACCGACGAGGCGCTTCGGGTGTTCTTCGCGACCGGTCTCAGTGCCACCGACCGGCCCGATCCCGAGCACGAGGAAGCGGACCTGGAACTGGTGCGGATGCCGCTCGACGAGGCGGTGCGAGCCGCGCTCGCGGGGGAGATCGTGAACGCGACCGCGGTCGCCGGCGTGCTCGCTTATGCCGCGGCGCGGGCGGGCGGGGTGCCGATGCGCGCCGCCGACGCGCCGTGGCCCGGTCAGCCGACGACGTTCCTGCGGCGCAAGGCGGCCGATGCGCGGTCCGCACCGGCTCGCGGTAACCACGCGTGAGCACCGCGGCGGCCCGCGCTTCGGTGGCGGGTCCCGCCGCGGTGGTCGGCGGGGAGTAGACGGGGCAGTGGCGTGCTCGAGCGGGAGATAGACGCCTACTTCGACCATTTGGCGGTCGAGCGCGGAGCCGCGCGTAATACCCTCGGTGCCTACCGTCGTGATCTGGCCCGCTACCGGAATTTCCTCGCCGGTCGCGGCGTCGAGAGCTTGGGCGCGGTGGCCCAAGGCGACGTCGCCGAATTCACCATGGCGTTGCGTTCCGGCGGCACCGATCACCCCGCGCTGGCCGCCGGTTCGGTGGCGCGGGCGTTGATCGCGGTCCGCGGACTGCACCGGTTCGCCGCCGCCGAAGGCATCACCGACACCGATGTGGCGCACGCGGTGAAACCACCCGCGCCGGGTCGGCGGTTGCCCAAAGCGCTGCCCTACGACCAGGTTCTGCGACTTCTCGAGTCGGTGGGCGGCGAACCGGATGGCTCCGACGGGGGACCGCGCGGACTGCGCGACCGAGGTCTGCTGGAACTGCTCTACTCCACGGGCGCGCGGATCTCGGAAATGGTCGGGCTCGACGTCGACGATATCGACGCCGAGCAACGCTGTGTGGTGCTGCACGGTAAGGGCGGAAAACAGCGCCTCGTCCCGATCGGCCGCCCGGCCCTCGCCGCCGTCGACGCGTATCTGGTGCGCGGCCGTCCCACCCTCGCCGCGAGCGGAAAACGTTCCGGCGGAGCGCTTTTCCTCAATGCTCGCGGTGGCAGACTGTCCCGGCAGAGCGCATGGCAGGTGTTGCAGACCGCCGCCGAACGTGCCGGGATCGGGGCGACGGTCTCACCGCACACCCTGCGGCACTCCTTCGCCACCCACCTGCTCGACGGCGGCGCCGACGTGCGGGTGGTGCAGGAACTGCTCGGCCACGCTTCGGTGACCACGACCCAGATCTACACCCTCGTCACGGTGAGCACCCTGCGCGAAGTATGGGCCACCGCCCATCCGCGTGCCACGTGAACCGTACCCACCGGTACGCGCTGAGCAGGTATCGTGCGAACACGCCCGGCGTTGCCATGCCGTACCTCACCGGTCCGAGCGGTAGCGTCTACCCAGAGTTGGACGTACGAAAGCGAGCCGGTCCCGGATCGGCCTCGCTACCCTCGACAGGGGTTACCGGCAAGGAAAACGTATAAGGAGCAGCGGATCGTGACGACAGCGGAAACACCGTGGGACGGTGGACCGGACCAGGTCGCCGAGGCCGTCGAGATGGGCCCGACAGGCCGCCCGCTGCGACTGGTACCCGATCCACCCCAGGTCCAGCGACATGGCGACGCACTCGTCGTGGCGATGTGCAACCAGAAGGGCGGGGTCGGAAAAACCACCTCGACCATCAACCTCGGTGCGGCACTGGCCGAATACGGTCGCCGGGTGCTGCTCGTCGACCTCGACCCGCAGGGTGCGCTCTCGGCCGGGCTCGGTGTCGCACACCACGATCTCGAACTCACCGTGCACGACCTGCTGATCGGCGGTAAAGCCAAGGTCGACGACGTGCTCCAGACCACCAAGGTCGACGGCATGGACCTGTTACCCAGCAACATCGACCTGTCGGCCGCCGAGATCCAGCTGGTCAACGAGGTCGGCCGCGAACAGTCGCTCGGCCGCGCCCTCCACGATGTGCGAGATCGCTACGACTACATTCTCATCGACTGCCAGCCCTCGCTCGGCCTGCTCACGGTCAACGCGCTGGCCTGCTCCGACGGCGTGATCATTCCGATGGAATGTGAGTACTTCTCGCTGCGCGGCCTCGCCCTGCTCAACGACACCGTCGAGAAGGTGCGCGACCGGCTCAACCCACGGCTGAGCCTCTACGGCATCGTGGTCACCATGTTCGATGCGCGCCTGCTGCATTCGCGTCAGGTGATGTCACGCGTGGTCGAGGTGTTCGGTGATCTGGTCTACGACACCGCCATCTCGCGCACCGTGCGCTTCCCCGACGCGAGCGTGGCCGGTGAGCCGATCACCACCTGGTCGCCGAAATCGGGCGGCGCCGAGTCGTATCGAGCGATGGCACGTGAAGTCATCCACCGGTCTGGCCGGTGATCGGAGCTACACCTGCGGTGCAAGCAGTACCCGAAGACGCGGTGCCGGCCGCGGAGAAACCCGGTTTTCACTTGCGGCTCACCAATTTCGAGGGGCCGTTCGATCTGCTGCTGACGTTGATCAGCTCGCGCAAACTCGATGTCACCGAGATCGCGCTGCATCAGGTCACCGACGAATTCATCGCCTACACCAAGGCATTGACCGCCGAGCTGGCCGAGAACACCAAGCTGCGCGCGGACAAGATTCTCGATCAGACCACCGAATTCCTCGTCGTGGCCGCCACTTTGCTCGACCTCAAGGCCGCACGGCTGCTGCCGTCGGGCGAGATGACCGACGCCGACGACCTCGAACTCCTCGACGCTCGTGACCTGCTGTTCGCGCGGTTGCTGCAATACCGCGCGTTCAAGCAGGTGGCCGAGCTGCTCGCCGAGCTGGAAGCCGCGGCGCTGCGTCGGTATCCGCGCTCGGTGGCGCTCGAGGAACAGTTCGAGGGGCTGCTGCCCGAGGTCACCCTCGGGGTGGATATCGCCGCGTTCGCCGAGATCGCGGCGGCGGCGTTTCGACCACGCCCGATCGCCGAAGTCGGGCTCGGGCATCTGCACATGCACACCATCTCGGTCGCCGAACAGGCCGAGCTGGTGCTGGCGATGTTGAAGGAACGCGGGCCCGGCGGGTGGACGACGTTCGCCGAATTGGTGGTCGACTGCACAGTCCCGGTGGAAATCGTGGCGAGGTTTCTGGCGTTGCTGGAGTTGTATCGGGGCAAAACCATCGCTTTCGACCAACCCGATCCGCTCGGGCCTCTCGCGGTCAGTTGGCTAGGGGAGCTCGACCCGGACGCTGAGGCGGCGGCATTGACTTTCGAGGAGGACTACGGATGATCGGGTCAGGCCCGGAGGCGGTAGCGGAGCGTGACCACGGAGGGCCCTCGATCAGCCAGGAAGGCGCAGCATGACAGAGGCAGTGGCGGAATTCACCTCTGAGCCGCTAGACGACCTCGAATTGCGCTCGGCGCTCGAGGCGATGTTGCTCGTTGTCGACGCCCCGGCGCCGACAGAACAGCTGGCAGCGGCCCTGGACGACACCACAGAGCGCGTCGAGCCGGTGCTGCGCGCGATGGCGGCTGAGCTGTCCGCGCGGGGTAGCGGCATCGACCTGCGTTTCGTCGGTGACGGATGGCGCTTCTATACTCGACAGGAGTACGCGCCCTATGTCGAGCGGGTACTGCTCGACGGGGCCCGGACGAAACTGACCCGGGCCGCCTTGGAAACCTTGGCGGTAGTCGCCTACCGCCAGCCGGTGACCCGCATGCGGGTCAGCGCGGTCCGAGGAGTGAACGTCGACGGAGTGATGCGCACGCTGCTGGCCAGAGGCTTGATCGCGGAAGCGGGTCAGGACCCCGAAACCAACGGCACGTTGTACCGCACCACCGAGTTGTTCCTCGAACGGATCGGGCTCGCCTCACTCGGCGACCTGCCACTGCTGGCGCCGCTGCTTCCCGGCGTCGATCTGATCGACGAGATCAGCGAGAGCCTGGAAACCGATCCGCGGTTCACCAGGCTGAAGAAACCCGCCGAGTCCGACATGGATCTCGGCACTGACGATTGACAGGACAGATGAATAATTCCGCTCGCCGAGATGGCACACCGGATCGAAGAAATCGCAGCGACCAGCCCCGAAGTGGCGCGAATCGAACCGCGGGTAACCGTGGCGAGGGTGCGCGCACCGGGCAGGGTGGCTCCCGCGCAGCGGCACCCGGCCGCCGCGGCACCGGCGCGGGTGGCTTCCAGCGCGGTAATCAGACAGCTGCCCGGTCCGCCGGTAGCTTCCAGCGTGACGCCGAGTCCGGTGGTCGTCGTGGTTCCACCGGCGGTGGCTACCAGCGTGACGATCGTCGCGGCGCGTCTACCGGTGGCTACCAGCGTGATGACCGACGTGGCGCCCCGACCGGTGGTGACCGTCGCGGAGCCTCCTCCGGTTACCAGCGTGATGATCGTCGCGGCGCCCCTGCCGGTGGCGACCGTCGTGGCCCGTCTGCCGGTGGCTACCAGCGTGACGACCGCCGCAGCCCCGGTGCCGCCAGCGGTGGCGGCTACCCACGTGGTGACGCCGATCGCGGACAGCGTGGTGGCACGGCTGGTCAGCGCAGCGGCGCTCCGGCCGGCGCCCAGGCCTTCGCGGCTCGCAAGAAGACCGCGAAGCCGCAGAAGAAGGTCGTCGCTCCGACGATCCTGAACAACGCCAAGCCCGCGCGGCACCAGCACTCCGACGTCACCGAGGGCCCCAAGAAGCTCCCATGGGGCGAAGGCGAACGCCTGCAGAAGGTCCTCGCCAAGGCGGGCGTGGCTTCGCGCCGGGCCGCCGAGGAGATGATCGCCGCCGGTCGCGTCGAGGTCGACGGCAAGATCGTGCGTGAGCAGGGTCTGCGCATCGACGCCGAGAACGCGGTGGTGCGCGTCGACGGCACCCGCGTGGTCGTGCGCGACGAACTGGTGCACCTGGTGCTGAACAAGCCCAAGGGCTGGCAGTCCACCATGTCCGACGATCTGGGGCGCCCCTGCGTCGGCGATATCATCGCCGAGCGGATCGCCGCCGGTCAGCGCCTGTTCCACGTCGGGCGTCTCGATGCCGACACCGAGGGCCTGCTACTTGTCACCAATGACGGCGAGATGGCGCATCGACTGATGCACCCCTCGTTCGAGGTGCCCAAGACCTACCTGGCCACCGTCGACGGTGAGGTGAACTACCGCTTGGTCGGTAAGCGCCTGCGCGAAGGCGTCGAGCTCGAGGACGGGCCGGCCAAGGTCGACAAGTTCATGGTGCTCGAGGCCTACCAGGGCCGGTCGCTGGTGAAGCTCGTGTTGCACGAGGGCCGCAAGCACATCGTGCGTAGGCTCCTCGACGAGGTCGGCCACCCGGTGATCCGGCTGGTGCGTACCCACCTCGGCCCGGTGGCTCTGGGTGACCAGCGTCCCGGCACGCTGCGGGTGCTCGGCCGCGACGAGATCGGCAAACTCTACGAGGCGGTACAGCTGTGAACGGTGTGGACTTTCCCTTGGAGTTCGCCGGCGACCGGATGACCGGTGACGCGACGCTCGTCGTCGCGATGGACGGACCCTCCGGCACCGGCAAGTCCAGCGTGTCGCGTCGTCTCGCGGCGCGCCTCGGCGCCCGCTACCTCGACACCGGTGCCATGTACCGGGTCGCGACGCTGCGCGTGCTGCGCTCGGGTGTGGAGCTGACCGATGCGGTCGCGATCGCGGAAACCGTTGCGGCACTGCCGCTTTCCATCGGCACCGATCCCAGCCATGAGGTCGTCGAACTCGACGGGGAAGACGTCTCGGACGAGATCCGCGGCGACGCCGTCACCAAGGCCGTCTCGGCGGTTTCCGCGGTGGCGCAGGTGCGCGAGCAGCTCGTCGCCCTGCAGCGTGAGATCGCGGCGATGTCGGGACGCATCGTGGTCGAAGGCCGCGATATCGGCACCGTCGTGCTCACCGGCGCCGACGCCAAGATCTATCTCACCGCCTCCGCGGAGGCACGCGCCGAGCGGCGCAATGCTCAGAACATCCGCGAGGGCCGCGGCGACGATTACGCGGCCGTGCTGGCCGACGTGCAGCGCCGCGACACCCTCGACTCCACCCGCACAGTGTCGCCGTTGCGCCCCGCCGCCGACGCGGTGCTCGTCGACACCAGTGATCTGACGATGGCGCAGACCATCGAGGAGCTGTATCGCGTGGTGGCTCAGCAGCTTTCGGCCACGACAGGAGGTCCGCGATGATCGAAGAGATTCTCGTAGGCGACGGAACCTGGACCGACGAGTCCGAATGGGAAGTCCTCGATATCGATGGGGACGGTGACGGCGAACAGCACATCGCGATGCCGACGCTGGCCGTGGTCGGGCGCCCCAATGTGGGTAAGTCGACCCTGGTCAACCGCATCCTCGGCCGACGCGAAGCGGTGGTCGAAGACGTTCCCGGGGTGACCCGTGACCGCATTTCGTACGAGGCCAACTGGGCCGGGCGCCGCTTCATGGTGCAGGACACCGGCGGTTGGGAGCCCGACGCCAAGGGCCTGCAAGCCCATGTCGCGCGCCAGGCAGAGGTGGCGATGGCGACCGCTGACGCGATCCTGCTCGTCGTCGACGCCACGGTCGGCGCGACCACCACCGACGAGGCCGCGGTGCGCAAGCTGCGCCGCTCCAAGATCCCGGTGATCCTGGTGGCCAACAAGGTCGACGATCAGAAGGTCGAACTCGAGGCTGCCTCGCTGTGGTCGCTCGGGCTCGGCGAGCCGCGCATGGTCTCGGCCGCGCACGGCCGTGGCACCGGTGACCTGCTCGACGACGTGCTCAGCGCGCTGCCGGAGACCCCGCGTGAAGGCACCGCTGTCGCGGGTCCGCGTCGCGTGGCGCTGGTCGGCAAGCCGAACGTCGGCAAGTCCAGCCTGCTCAACAAGCTGGCGGGCGACGAGCGTTCGGTGGTCCACGATGTCGCGGGCACCACCGTCGACCCGGTCGACTCGCTGGTCGAGCTGGGCGGCAAGACCTGGAAGTTCGTCGACACTGCCGGTCTGCGCCGCAAGGTCTCCAATGCCACCGGCACCGAGTTCTACGCGTCGCTGCGGACGAAGTCGGCGCTGGAGGCCTCCGAGGTCGCGATCATGCTCGTCGACGCCTCGGTGCCGATCACCGAGCAGGACCTGCGCGTGATCAGCCTGGTCGCTGAATCCGGTCGCGCGCTGGTGCTGGCGTTCAACAAGTGGGACCTGGTCGACGAGGACCGCCGCTACATGCTCGAGAAAGAGATCGATCGCGATCTGGTGCGGGTGCCGTGGGCGCAGCGGGTCAACATCTCCGCCCACACCGGCCGCGCCGTGGCGAAGCTGGTGCCGCAGATGGAAACCGCGCTCGAGTCCTGGGACAAGCGCATCTCCACCGGCCGCCTCAACACCTGGCTGAAGGAAGTCATCGCGGCCACTCCGCCGCCGATGCGTGGCGGCCGTCAGCCCCGCGTCATGTTCGCCACCCAGGCGGGCACCCGTCCGCCGACGTTCGTGCTGTTCACCACCGGGTTCCTCGAGGCAGGCTACCGCCGCTTCCTGGAGCGCCGCCTGCGTGAGGAGTTCGGCTTCGACGGTTCGCCGGTGCGCATTTCGGTGCGCGTGCGCGAGAAGAAGGAACGCAAGAAGTAATTCGAGTGTCAGACGAGTGGGCCCCGGCGAATATCGCCGGGGCTCTTCGTTGTTCAGGCCTCGAGGACGCGGTCGAGCAGATGGTCGACCAATTGCGTCGCGCGCGCGGCATAGCCGTCGTTGGTCAGCATTCCCTGCGCCAGTCCGCCGAGCGCGAGCAGGATCACTTCCGCGTCGGCGATGATCGTTTTCTCGTCGGCATCGGGCCCGCGCGACTGCCGCAGCTGTCCGGCGACCGCATCGACAATGTAGTCGGGTGCTCCTGTGGTATCCGCGGATTCGATGTCGGTGCCGGTGAGCGCCGCCGCGTGGAAGATGCCGAGGATGACGGCGTTCTGCCGACTCGGCTCGTCGAGGGGGAGTAGCGCGATCAGGATCGTGCGCACGATATCGCGCGGACCGGCGTCCTGTCCGAGGCTCGCAAACCCTTGTGCCAAACGGGCGCCGGAATCTTCGACGACCGCGCGGTGGGTGGCGAGCAGGAACTCCCGCTTGGTGCCGAAGTAATACTGCACCGACCGCACCGAGACTCCGGCCTCCGCCGCGACGGACTGAAACGTTGCGGCGTCGAGCCCGCCTCTGGCGATGACCCGGCGGGTCGCACCCGTGATGGACCTGCGGCGCTCTTCGTGATCGGCCAAGCGTGGCACCGTGGCTCCTTCTGCTCCGACTGCTCGGGAAGGTTTCATGGTACGCCCATACCACCTATGTGGTACGGTTATATCACCAACGAGAAACAGGGGTGGTCATGGCCAAGATCGGGCGGTTCAAGAACGACAAGGCACGCGAGGAATACCTGCGGACCTATCGGGAACTGGAAAAGCAGTCACCCATTCCGTCGACCACGGTCGACATTCCTACCTCTTTCGGGACCACTCGCGTCCGTAGGGCCGGCGCGGGAGAGGGTGTGCCGATTGTGCTGATGCACTCGCTCGGCGGCAACAGCCTGGCCTGGAATCACGTCATCGAGGATTTCGCTCGCGATCACGTGGTCTTGATGCCGGAAATGATCGGCGCGCCTGGTCTGAGCGTGCAGACCGCGCCGATCGACGAAACGGGGTTCGGTACCTGGTTCGGTGAGGTCCTCGACGGCCTCGACGTCGAGCGTGTCCACTTGGTCGGCTACTCGCAGGGCGCGTGGCAGGCGCTGGTCATCGGTACCACCCAGCAGGCCCGGCTGGCGAGCCTGACTGTGGTCGAACCGAGCGGCACATTGACGAAGATCAAGTGGAGCCTGCTGTGGATGATGATCCGGGTCGGCGCCCGGCCCACCGATAAGAACCTCCGCACGATGAACGCACGGCTCAACCCTGGCGTCGCCCTGAACGACGCGGAATTCGCCGGTGTGAAGTCGGCTCTCGGGTATGTCCCCACGATCGGCTACCCGAAGATGTTCACCGACGAGCGGCTGGCCACGATCACATCACCGACTCTTGCGATGATCGGGTCGGAGTCGTTGGTGGTCGATCCGCAGCTCGCCGAACAACGCCTGCGCGATAATCTGCGCACCTGCGAAGTCGCGATCGTTCCCAAGGCAGGACACGGCGTCTTCTACCAGTTCCCGAAGCTGGTGACTGCCCGCATTCTCGACTTCACCCGCCGCTACGAGCCGACGAACGCCCGGCACGGCGAATAGGCAACGCTCGCCTCGACTCGCCATTGCCGTTCAGGTGCCACCACGCCGCGCCCGCGATCACGTCGAAATTCGGCCGCAGGCCTGATAATCGACTGAGAACTACCGGGTGGTGGACACCTTGGCAATGTCGGGCACGTTGATAGCGGTAAGAGGTCCTCTGTGGCCTCCGCGAGGGAGTGCGTCATGAGTCTTATCGGAACCCTGGTCGGCTACGCGTTGACCGTGTTCTTGCTGCTGCTGATCGCCCGGTTGGTGGTGGACTGGATCGACGCGCTCGGCAACGGTCCGCAGTGGGCGCGCAAGGCACGGGAGGTGACCCACGCCGCGACCGAACCGGTGATCGCCCCGGTACGCAAGGTGCTCAAGCCGATCCGCATCGGCGACTTCTCCCTCGACCTGGCCTTCACCGCGGTGTTCATCGCCGTCCTGATCCTGCGCGCGGTCGCGTTCAGCCTGTAGTCGAGGTGCTCATCGCCGAGGGGTCGATGAGCTCATGGGTGCATCGACGGCGGGCATGCTGCCGAGCAGAGCCAGTGACTGCTCGGCATCGGAGGCAGGCTCGGCGTGATAGACGACGAGCGTCTGCCCCGGTGCGCCGTTTACGGTGAACGTCTCGTAGGACACGGCGATCTCGCCCACCAGCGGATGGAGGAAGCGCTTATCCCCGGCGGTTTTCGCGCGGACTTCGTGCTTGGCCCAGAGACGGCGGAAGTCCTCGCTCTTCAATGACAGCTCGCCGACCAGTTCGATCAGGCGCGGGTCGTCGAGATCGGTGCCTGCGCTGACTCGCAAAGCGGCCACGGTCTCCGCGGCGATCGCAGGCCATTCCGGAAAAACGTTGCGCGCCTCGGGATCCAGGAACACCATTCTGACCTGGTTGACTCCCGGCGCCGAACAGGAATTCAGCGCGATGGCCAGCGGAGTCGCGGCCAGGACATCCATATACCGGCCGTAGACCAGCGCCGGAGTGTCCGACCAGGTGCGCATCAGGCGTAGCAGGCTCGGCGTTACCCGTTCCGGTCGTCGCGGCGCGCGTGTGCGCCGCGGCGCCGGGCGCGCCAACGCCCGCAGATGTGCGGTGCCGTCGTCATCGAGCGAGAACACCCGAGCCAACGCCGCCACGATCTGATCGGACGGATGCTTATCACGGCCTTGTTCGAGCCGGATGTAGTAATCGGCGCTCATCCCGGCGAGCATGGCCACTTCTTCGCGGCGCAGCCCGGCCACCCGGCGCTGACCGCCGCCTGCCATCCCGAACTCTTCGGGGCTGACCTGCTGGCGTCGGGCCCGGAGGAACGTACCGAGACGATTGTCGGAATCCATGTCTTCGAGGCTATGCGCACCCCGCGGCTCCTGGGTGGCCCTCCCACTACCAGGAGGTTTCCGACCTGGCACGCGACGACGGCCGAGACGAACGTTGTGGCCATGACAAACAACGACAACATCGAAAACCGGGTCGCCGTCGTCACCGGAGCATCCAGTGGCATCGGCGCCGCCACCGCACGGCGACTGTCGGCTGAGGGCATGAAGGTCGCGCTGCTCGGGCGGCGCAAGGATCGGCTGGCAGAACTCGCCCACGATATCGGCGCGAACACCCTCGCGGTGACCGCCGATGTCAGTGTTCGGCAGTCGGTGCTGGACGCCGCGGCCGAAGTGCGTTCCGCGTTCGGTCCGGTCGACCTGGTGGTCGCGAACGCCGGCGTCATGCTCGGCGCGCCGTTCGAGCACGCCGAAATCGACGAATGGGACCAGATGGTGGGAACGAATGTCAACGGATTGCTCTACACCGGAAGAGCTTTCATCGATGACCTGCTCGCCGCCGCAGATGCCGGTCGCCGCGCTGACCTGGTGCTCGTCGGTTCCATCGGCGGCCACGTCGCGTTCCCCAACTACGGTGTCTACTGCGCCACCAAGGCGGCGGTAGCGCACCTGACCCGCACGTTGCGAACCGAGTTCGGCCCACGCGGAGTTCGGGTCAAGAACATCGAACCCGGCTTCGTCGGCACCGAACTCGGCGCGGGGATGCGCGACGACAACCGGCGCGCTGAGCTCGACGAATGGCGGAACGGACTGGAAATCCTTGTCCCCGAGGACATCGCCGACGCGATCGCCTTCGCCATCTCGGCCCCACGGCGGGTGAACGTGGCTGAACTCATCGTCGTCCCCACCGCCCAGGGATGATTCGCACTCCGCTGGTGGGGGTCCCCGACTAGTCGTCGGCGCCCTCCACTCGCCATCGCGTGCGCACCGCGCGCACGCAGGATGCGTCGGTGAGCGCGTCGACCGTGTCGGTGAGGGCGAATTCCCTGGCGCGGTGGGTGAGCACGATCAGGTGGGCGGCGTCGTTGTGGTGCTCTTGACGGACCCGCTCGATGCTCACACCGTGGTCGGCGAAGATCGATGCGACCTGGGCCAAGGCGCCGGCGTGGTCGGTGACGTGGAGGTTGAGGTAGTAGCGGGTAGGGGTGTCGCCGAGGGGCGCGACGGGAAGTTCGGCGTAGTAGGAGGCGCGGGGTGCGCGGCCGCCGTTGACGCGGTTGCGTGCGGCGGTGACCAGATCGCCGAGCAGCGCGGACGCGGTGGCTCTCGGGGTATCGCGGCCGGAGAACATCAGCTGCCCGGCGCTGTCGGCCTCGACGGTCACCGCGGGTGCGTCCACCTGGGCGAGTGGGTGGGTGGCAGGAAGCAGCGCAGGGTGCACCCGCACCGAAATCTGTTCCTTACCACCGTGTTCGGGGCCGGGCTGCTCGCTGACCCTGGTGCAGACGGTGAGTGGCCGTAGCCGCAGTGACAAGGCTTCAGCGGCGGCAAGGTCGTGTGGGTCGGCCGCACCGAACTCCTCGAAGTGCACATCGGCGACTTCCACTCTGGTGTGAAAGGCCAGTGTTGCCAGGATCGCCGCTTGCGCAACCGGATTCGCCCCGTCGATGGGGAAGACCCCGAGCACCTGTCGCACCCGATCGCCTGACAGTGATTGGGTCAGCGGGCGCACCACCGGCACCCCGCCCGCGACCGCCGCCTCGAAGCACAGGTCCGCCCCGTATTCCTCGGCGGCCGCGGCCAATCGATGTCCGTACTCGGCGATCAGTGCCGTATTCGCGGTGAGCACCGACCCGCCCGCACGCAGCGCGGCGAGCACCGTCGTCGACGATGCGGCGGTGTCGGTCGTGTCGACGAGCAGATCGGCACCCGACACCGCACCGAGTACCAACCGCGTCCCGGCGCGTTCGCTCAGATCATCGACGGTGTCACGAATGATTCGCGACACCTCCGTGGCAAGCGCGCCGGTGCCGAGGACGGCGACCTTCAACGCGGAACGAGCGGAATGGAAGTGCTGATCGATCATCGGATTTCGCCTAACGCCGAGACTGCCGAACCGAGAGCCGACGCTTCGCGCGCCACCCCCTGACCGCCAGTATCGCGTCCGAAACGATTCGGCGGCAGTCGTTTTCGTTGCCGAATTGGTACGGCCGTGCCCGGATTGCCTGGATACTCGGAGGGGTCACCCGCGGATCGCATGCGGGCGAGCAGGGGAGAGGACGTCGCAGATGGCCCTGGTTGTGCAGAAATTCGGTGGTTCGTCGGTAGCCACCGCGGAGCGGATCCGGCGGGTCGCCGAGCGGATCGTGGAGACGAAGAAGCAGGGCCACGACGTGGTGGTGGTCTGCTCGGCGATGGGTGACACCACCGATGAGCTCCTCGAATTGGCGGCCCAGATCGCCTCGGCACCGGAACCGCGCGAGCTGGATATGCTGCTCACCGCGGGGGAGCGAATCTCGAATGCCTTGGTGGCCATGGCAATTCATTCACTCGGAGCCGATGCCAGGTCGTTGACCGGCTCCCAAGCCGGTGTGATCACCACCGGCGCCCACGGCCGAGCCAAGATCATCGAAGTCGACCCGGGCCGGGTGCGCCGCGCCCTCGACGACGGTGAAGTGGTGTTGGTCGCCGGGTTCCAGGGCGTGAGCCAGGACAATCACGATGTCACCACCCTCGGCCGTGGGGGCTCCGACACGACTGCCGTCGCGCTGGCCGCGGCACTGCGTGCCGACGTCTGCGAGATCTACACCGACGTCGACGGTGTCTTCACCGCCGACCCGCGCATCGTGCCCGACGCCCAGAAACTGGACCAGATCTCCTACGAGGAAATGCTGGAAATGGCGGCCTGCGGCTCGAAGGTTCTCATGCTGCGTTGCGTCGAATACGCGCGCCGCTACCAGGTGCCCGTGCACGTGCGCTCGTCCTACACCGACACGATCGGCACCACCGTCTTCGGCTCGATGGCCGACATCCCCGCCGACCAGGCGGTGCTCACCGGTGTCGCGCACGACCGCAACGAGGCCAAGGTGACCGTTGTCGGCCTGCCCGACGAACCCGGCTACGCGGCCGAGGTGTTCCGCGCGGTCGCCGACGCCGAGATCGGCATCGACATGGTCGTGCAGAACACCGGCACCGGCCGCACCGACATCACCTTCACCCTGCCCGCCGCCGACGGCGCGCGTGCTGTCGCCCTGCTGCGCGACCGCCGCGCCGAGATCGGCTTCGCCGACGTCCGCTACGACGACCGCGTCGGCAAGGTATCGCTGATCGGCGCGGGCATGCGCAACAATCCGGGCGTCACCGCCACCTTCTGTGAGGCGCTGGCCGCGGCGGACATCAATCTCGACCTGATCGCTACCTCCGAGATCCGCATCTCGGTGCTGGTCCGTGACACCGACCTCGACGAAGCCGTGCGCATTTTGCACCGGGCCTTCGACCTCGGTGGGGCCGAGGTCGCCGTGGTGCACGGCGGTACCGGCCGGTGACCGCGACGTTGACGCTACGTCGGAATCCCGCGTAATTTACAGATCAGTCGAGTCCATCGGAGGGTTCGTTGAGTACAAGGTTGACCTCGTTCACCCGGGGCGGGCTCGAGTTCGACGTGGTCGATTCCGGCCCGATAGATGGCCCGGTCATCGTCGCGTTGCACGGTTTCCCGCAGACCGCCACCTCACTGACTGCACTCACTGCCCTGCTCAACGCCCGCGGTTACCGCACCGTCGCGCCCGATCAGCGGGGGTACTCGCCAGGCGCGCGACCGCGCGGCAGGCGCGCATACCGGGTGTCGGAGCTGGTCGGCGACGTGGTCGCCCTGGTAGACGCCATCGGCCGGGGGCCCGTCCATCTCGTCGGGCACGACTGGGGCGCGATGGTCGCGTGGTCGATGGCCTCGACCCGGCCCGAGCTGGTCCGCACGCTGGTCACCGTGTCGGTGCCGCATCCTGGCGCTTACTTGCGTTCGCTGTTCACCAGCAACCAACTCGCCCTCTCCTACTACATGGCGCTGTTCCAGATCCCGATGGTGCCGGAACGTGTCCTGCGCACCCGCCCCGCCTTGCTCGACGGGCTGCTGGCCAAGTCCGGCATGACTCAGGACGCTATCGCCCGGGTGCACAGCGAGATCGTCGACGGCGGTGCGCTCACCGGTGCCATGAACTGGTATCGCGCCGTGCTGTCGGTGGCGCCGGGCATGGTTTCGGGACCGGTCGCTGTGCCGGTGACCCATGTGTGGAGCACCGGTGACACGGCGCTGTCGCGACGTGGCGCCGAGTTGACCGAGCGCCACGTCGTCGGCGACTACCGCCTTGCCGTGATCGATGGCGCCTCCCACTGGCTACCCGAGGAGCGCCCGGCCGAGCTGGCCGAGCTGATCAGCGACCGGGTCGAATCTGTGCCGAGCCGCTGACGCGCCGATCGGCCGGATCAGGTGCGCGGGGTCAGCCGATCGGCGCGGCCAGGGCATGCAACGGTTCCACGGTCGCCGGGATCAACGGCGCCCGCCGCAACGCGCGCGCGGCCAGCTGTTCGATGATCCGCGCGCGCACCCCCGGCCATTCGTCGTGCAGGATCGAATAGAACGCGGTATCGCGCACCGCGCCGTCGAGCCCACGCGAATGTGCCCGCCGCACACCGTCACTCACCGCGCCGAGGCGTTCGATCGCCGCCCGGGAGCGCAGATTGCGGGCATCGGCGCGCAAGGTCACCCGCCGCACACCCCAGCTCTCGAAGGCGTGCGAGAGCAGCAACAGCTTGGCGTCGAGATTCACCTGACCGCCCCGCGCCGCGGGGGTGAGCCAGGTGTTGCCGATCTCCACGGCGTCGGGGATCGCCCCGCCGGGCAACGCGGTGACCGGTTCGGCGGACAACGGCCAGGTCAGCGGCCCCTGCCAGTAGTCGAGCCGGGTGAATCGGGTCGCCCCGACCACACCCTCGTCGGCGACGGTGACGATCGCGAAGGCCAGCGCCGTGCCTGCCAGCTGCGCCGCCTCGGCCTGGAAGACATAGGTGCGCGCCTCTTGTTCGCCGTGCGGGACGATCGTGAATCCGGCCGGTCCGTCGAGCGCGGCGGCCGCGGCGACCAGGCCGGGAACGTGATGGGGTGCAAGAGGTTCCAGCCGTGCGATGCGGCCGTGGAGGATAACGGGTGCGGGCATGGTAACCGGCGTCCTTCGTCTGAGAGGGTCGCCGAAAGCACGAGGCGTGGATCTCACGCGGCACGCGACTTCGGCGAAGCGACACGAACGATCCAGCAGCATCGAAAACTAGAAGGACAGTAGCCGAACGCGACGCGATCCCCGCATCGAACGCACAGGATGTCGCGGCCGGAAAGTTTCCTGCGTGACGATCCGGTCCTACCGGAGAACTCCCGTGTCACGGCACGGTTTCCGCGCGTCGTCGGCACCGAAGCGGTTCGGGCGTCGAGGTTTCGGGCGTGAGCGGGGTTCGCTGAGCGGATTCCGTCACGGAGCCGTGTCGAAGGCTCGCGGAGGTACCAACTGGATCGCGGTGTGCAGCAGGGCGCGTTTTCCCACGTCAGGGCCGTAACGGTTCGATAAATGACACGCATGGCAGTTTCCTGAGCAAACGTCCAGTTGTGCGGGGGTTTTGCCAGTTCCAACCCGTGTTCCGCGAGAATGTAACGCGCGTTATGTATTTGTGTCGCACAGGCGTTCTATGTGATGCAGATCACACCATCTTTTCTATCGCTGGCCCGGCTGGCAAGCTCGTAATTGCTGAACGTTAACCGTTCGTGATCATCAACCGGGTCGACGCCGACTCGCGGTCACGACGCCCCACGTGTCCGCCGTGGCGCGACGGTCATCGAAAGATCCGGTACGGATCACTTATCGGCCGTGCCGGGGCGGTTGTCAGGAAGGGACCTCGTTGTTATGAGCAGCATGTACTTCGAATCGAACAGCAACCTGACAGTTACCGAGCGAAGTCGCCGCGTCACCGCGACCTCGGCCACCGAATCGCCGCTCGCGCCGCTGGCGACGCCGGGGCTGGTGCTCGGCCTGATCCTGCTCGGCCTCGGCGTCGCCGGTCTGCTGCGCCTCGGTGACTGGGTGGGCAATTACGGGTCCGTTCTGGTCGTGCTGGCTTATCTCCTCTATATGGCCGCCGCTGCGAGCCTGATGCTCTGGGGCGCGGTCACCGTCTGGTCGCTGCATCGGCGATAGCTGAACGGGGCCGATCGGAGCGTGTTGCTCGGGGAATGTATTCCACGCAGGGGGTGGGGTACATTCCCCGATCGGCCGAATCCTGGCATATCCGCAGTAAGATGGCAGGAAATCGGAAAGTTGTCCGCGGTGGCGAGGAGCGGCGATGGACGGGCACGACGCCGCGTGGAATGAGCGAGTGCGCGGCGAGAACACCACCCAGCGTCTGGATCGGAACTGGTCCTCGCTTCTGCAGGAATTGCGCGTCCTGCAGACCGGCGTGCAGGTACTGACCGGCTTCCTGCTGACATTGCCGTTCCAATCGAAGTTCGACACCCTGAGCACCCCATTGCGCGTTGTCTACCTCGTCGTGGTTTCCGCCGCCATCGCCGCCACCGCGCTGCTGGTCGCCCCGGTTGCCATTCACCGGCTGCTGTTCCGCCGCCATCGACTCGACGTGCTCGTGATCGGTGCCCACCACCTGGCACTCGTCGGAATCGCGCTGCTCGGCGTCGCGTTGACGGGCATGGCGGTGCTGATCTTCGATATGGTCGTCGGCACCGCCGCGGGAGTGATCGCGGGAATTGTCGCGGCCGTGTTATTCCTCGGCCTCTGGGTGGTCCAGCCGTTGTTCTATCGGCGCTAGCGCGCCGGCGCGGTCATTGTTGCGGGGCATTTCGTTCGCGGGTGTTCGGTCAGTCGCCGATGATCTCCGCGGGCAGGAACATCGTGCCGAGCTGCATCGCGATCGCACTGCTGTGTTCGACGAGCCGCTCGGCGTCCACGTCGAGCACGCCAGTGCGCCAGGCGGACAGCAGTTCTATGAACCCGCCGATGCCCGCCAGTGTGCTCATGCGCATGGCGGTTTCGTCGATATCGGGGCGTAGATAGGGCCAGGCGATCGCGATGAGCCCATCGGTCGCGTCGGTGAGCATGGTTTTTCGCCGCTGTTCGAGCACGGCACTGCCCGCGTGATCGGCCAGCAGAATCCTGGCCCGCCCGCGTAGATCGGTCTGCAATTCGACGACGCGGGCGATGGTCGCGCGCGCGATCTCGAGTGGCGTCCGATCGGCCTGTTCGACGACAACACTCGCCAGCTCGGCGAACACCTCGGTGCACACCTCGTCCCAGACCGCGGCGAGCAGTTCGTCGCGGTCGGCGAAGTGCTCGTAGAAGTAGCGATCGTTGAGCGAGGCCCGCTGGCAGACACCGCGCATGGTCACCGCGGCCCAGCCGTTGTCGAGCCAGATATCGAGGGCGGCCTCGACCAAGCCGACCCGCCGCTGCGCTCTGCGCTCGGCGGCGGTCCGCCCGCCCCAGGTCCGAGCCGGTGCGCGCACATCCATGGTTGACAAAGTACTCCTCCGCGCGCCTAATTGGTGTCAGGTGCGGCCAATGGTGGCAGATGCCACCAGTTAGGGCCTCGCCGGGTAGATCCGGGAGTTGCCATGCGATTGTTCCCCTTCGGCGGTCAGCGCCGGACCACGAACGCTGATGCGGTGGTGACCGGCGCGGGTAGTGGCATCGGACGCGCGTTCGCCATCGAACTGGGTCGCCGCGGCGGTCGTGTCGTGTGCTCCGACATCGATCCCGACCGCGCGGCCGACACCGTCGAACTCGTCGAGGCGGTGGGTGGCAAGGCGATCGGCACCCGCTGCGATGTCACCGTGATCGATGAGGTCACGCGGTTGGCGACGACCGCGCAGGACTGGTTCGGCGGTCCGCCCACCGTGGTCGTCAACAATGCCGGTATCGGGGCGGGCGGACCGGTGGTCGGTGAGTTCGCGCTCGATGATTGGCAGCGCACGCTCGGCGTCAATCTCTGGGGCGTCATCCACGGCTGCCACGTCTTCGCGCCGATCCTGCGCGCGGCCGGGCGTGGAGCGCTGGTGAATGTCGCCTCGGCGGCCGCGTTCGGCGCGGCACCCCGGATGGCCGCCTACAACGTCAGCAAGGCGGGTGTGCTTGCCCTGTCGGAGACGATATCGGCCGAGCTGGCAGGCACCGGTGTCGGCGTCACGGTGCTGTGCCCGACCGGCGTGAAAACCAATATCATGCAGGCGGATTCGCCGATGGACGACACCGCCGAGCGCCTCGGCGGGCTGCTGCTGCGCTGGACCGGCCGCGCACCGGCCGCCATCGTGCGCACCACCCTCGACGCGGTCGACCGCGGCGACCTCTACGTGGTGCCGCAGCTCGAGGCCAAGATGCTCTGGCAGGCCAAACGATGGCTGCCCACCACCTACACCCGTTCGGCAGGGCTGCTGGAGCGGGTCGTGCGCTGATCCATCACACCGAAGGAGATCGAACAATGACGTTCGCCTATCCCGATATGCTCGCCGGCGTACGCGCCAAGCAGTGGGCGCTGGCCGATATCGATTGGGACGCACCGGGTGCCGACACCATCACCGACGAACAGCGCCCACGGCTGGCCACCTTCATGGCCGATCTGGTGTGGATCGAACATGTCGGCGCTCGCGGCTTCGCCGCGCTGACCCACCAGGCCCCGCCCGGCCCGCTCCGTGAGATCTACCGGTACTTCCACGCCGAGGAACAGAAGCACGCCAACGCCGAACTCGCGCTGATGCGCCGCTGGGGCATGCTGGCCGATGGCGCCTCGATGCCGGTGCCCAACAAGAACATTCGCCTGGTCATCAGCTGGCTCGACCGCTACGCCGATCAGTTGACCCTGCCCGTGCTCGGCACCGTCATCCCCTCGCTGGAGACCGCACTCGACGGCGCGCTGGTGAAATTCCTGCTCGACGAGGTCGAGGACCCGGTGTGCCACGAGGTGTTCCGGCACATCAACAGCGACGAATCCCGGCACCTGGCAGTCGGTTTCCAGGTTCTCGAACAGCTCGGCGCGGGCCCGCTGCGCCGGATCGCCATCGAGACGGCCGGTTTCGCGGTGCGTCCGTCGTTCGTGCTCGGTGCGCTGCTGTACGCCCCACTGCTGTCGCGGATGTCGACCAACATCATCGCGTTGGGCCTCGACGAGGAGAAACTGTGGCAGGCGGTGCGCCGCTACGAGAACGTGGGGGAGCGTAGCCCGGCCATCCGCCGGGTGCCGCTCTATCACGTGGTGAAGATGCACGGGAAGGCCACCATTCACCGCCGTCAGCCGTTCCAGCTGCTGGCGGATGTGTCCAATGCCTGCATCGACCGCTTCCCGATCCGTGTCCTTGGCCGCAGGCCGTCGTGGTCGGACGAGCTCACCTATGAACCGGTGGCGAAATGACGACGCCGCGTTTCGCCGATACCTTCACCGGCTCTCAGGTGCACCGCACGGACTTCGCGCCACGGCACGAATTCACCGGTCAGCGGGTCGCGATCATCGGGAGCGGGGCGGCGGCCGCCCGCCTGCTGCCCGGCATCGCCGCCGAGGCCGCGCGGGTGACGGTGTTCCAGACCGAGGCGGCGTGGATCCTGCCGCGCGTACCGCTGTCGGGCGCGACGACGCTACGTCGAGCTCCGCAAAGACTGGTTCGTCTCGTCGCCCGCGTCAATCTCCGTGTCCAGGTAAATGATTCGTGGCTGCGCCACCGCCTGACACCGGACGACACCGCGGGCGTCGCCGTGCACAACAGCTACTACCGCACCCTGCGGCAACCGCACTGCACGCTGGTGACCTGGCCGATCGCGCGGCTGGTGCCGCTGGGCGTACGCACCGTCGACGGCATCGAGCACCGAGTCGACAGCATCGTCTACGCCGACGACGCGGGCCATGTCGTGCGCACGGTCGCTCGGCCCGGCCACTTGCATCCGTCGGCGGAACTGATGAAGGAGATCGCATGACCACCACCGGAATCGACCACGAGATCATCATCGTGGGAGCCGGGTTCTCCGGGATCGGCGTGGCGATCGAGCTGCGCAAGGCCGGGTTCGACGACTACCTGATCATCGACGAGGCCGATGGCGTCGGCGGCACGTGGCACTGGAACACCTATCCCGGTGTCGCCGTGGATATCCCGTCGTTCAGCTACCAGTACTCTTTCGAGCAGCGCACCGACTGGTCGCGGGTCTACGCGCCCGGTCGCGAACTGAAGGCCTACGCCGAATCGTGCGTCGACAAATACGGGCTCCGACCGCGAATCCGCTTCGGTACCACCGTGATCGGCGCGGACTTCGACGAGCCCGCCGATCGGTGGGTATTGCACACTGCCGACGGCAGCGAGCTGACCGCGCGTTTCGTGATCAGCGCGACCGGCGTACTCACCAGACCCAAACTCCCCGATATCCCCGGCATCGAGACCTTCTCGGGGACGGTCATGCACACCTCACGCTGGGATCACCGCCAGGACCTGCGTGGAAAGCGCGTGGCGATCATCGGCACCGGCGCCTCCGCGGTCCAGGTGATCCCGGAGATCGCCTCGCGGGTCGAGCACCTCACGGTGTTCCAGCGCACGCCGATCTGGTGCCTGCCCCGCCCTGACCTGCCGCTGCCCCTCGCTGCCCGCCTGGCACTGAAGGTGCCCGGCGGGCGAACGCTGACCCGCCTGGTGAGCCAGACCTACGTCGAGTTCACCTTCCCGCTCGCCGCCCACTACCACCGCTCCCTGCCCACGGCCGCGATCGGCGAACGCGCTGGCCTGGCCCATCTGCGGCGCCAGGTGAAGGACCCCGCCATCCGGGCCGCGCTGACCCCGAAATACGCACTCGGGTGCAAACGACCCAGTTTCTCCAACGACTATCTGTCGACGTTCAACCGTTCGAACGTGACCCTGGAAACCGACCCGATCGGCGAGATCACCGCCACCGGCGTCCGCACGGCCGAAGGCACCGAACACCGGGCCGACGTACTGATCCTCGCCACCGGTTTCAAAGTCATGGAATCGGGCAATATGCCGACCTACGACCTGCGCGGCGTCGACGGCCGCGATCTGGAGAAGTGGTGGGACGAGAACCGGCTGCAAGCCTACGAAGGTGTCAGCGTTCCCGGCTTCCCGAACTTCTTCTCCATCATCGGCCCCTACGGCTACAACGGCGCGTCCTACTTCACCCTGATCGAGAACCAGACCCGCCACATCCTGCGCTGTCTGCACCACGCCCGTACGCACGACGCGGACCGCATCGAGGTCACCGAGGAAGCCAACGACCGCTACTTCCGCGAGATGCTCGCCCGCCGCGGCGGCCAGGTGTTCTGGGACGAAAGCTGCGCCACCGCCAACAGCTACTACTTCGACAAACACGGCGATGTGCCCCTACGCCCCAACTCAACCCTCGAATCCGCGTGGCGCAGTGGCCATTTCCCATTGACCGACTACGTCTTCTCCTAGCCGCCGTCGACACCGACCCGCTCCCTCAGTGCGGGCTTCGAATCGTTGGGGGGAGATCGGGCGGGCGAGGTGCTCGAGCCGAATTTCGTATGCCGCCGGCAAGCGCTTCAGTGCGACATCGCCGTGCCGAGGTCGTCGAGAAGGGTGCGAACCGGGCCTACGCTGAGAAGTGCACTCTGGGCGGTGGTTTCGGCCGCGGCGGGGGCCAGGTGAATGCTGGCTCGGTGCATGGTCTCGACATCGTCGACGGCGATGGCGGCTTGTGCGACTATCGCCCAGAGCGCTTCGAACAGCAGGTCGCGCGGCGGGGACGTGAGGTTGTGCAAGGCCTCTCGCGCCCCGTCGAGATCGCCTCGCGCGACGAGCAGGGTGGGCTCGACCCAGGATTTGTAGGGTCCCCAGTCCGTGTCGGGAGCGATCGCCGCGATCTTGCCGGTGTCGTGATGGCGCAGATACAGACTCAGCTGGGCCAGCGGCAACATTCCCTGCTCGAGTCCCGGCATGCCCGCTCTGGTGAGGGTGGCGGCGGCTGCCTCGTAGGCAGCTTCCGCGGTCGCGAGATCTTGTGTCGCACTGGTACGTAAGGCGCGGTACCAGGTGGTGAACACCTCCACCAGCGGCAGTTCGTAGCGGCGCGCGAGCGCATCGGCGGCATCGGCGTGCTGGTCGGCACCTGGGTAATCTGCACAGGCGCACCGGGTTTGCACGAGGATGAGGTGGCCGAGCACCTCGTAGGTGGCGAGTTTGCTGTTTGCCGCCACCGCGACGATCTCGGTGCCTACGGCTGCTCGCCGCTGCGCCAGTCCGGCCCGCTGGAAGCTCTGCATGAATACCCCGTTGAGCGCGAAGGCCAGCAGTGCTGGGTCGTGCAGCCGTCGGGCGATGTCCTCGGCTTCGCGGGCAGCGCGCAGCGGGCGCGGCCCGGCCTCGGTCGGATTGTCCACCGGCAGGGTGCCGCGCGATTCGACGGCGATGGTCGCGAGCAGCCTTGCTCGGTCGGCGTCGTCGTGGGCGGGCAGTCGCAGGAGTGTCTTCTCGGCGATGGCCACGAGCCGTCGGTCCTGCGCGGGGTCGTCCGAGCGGGTCCAGATCGCGGGAACGTCGTAGATGCCGATCACCCGCGCGGTCAATTCGGCATCGCCTAGTTCGTCGGCGGCGACGACAGCGGAAATCCGGTGTGCGCGGGCCGCTGCCAACCCGCCGCCGCCTGTTACCGCGAGGTCGCGCATCAGTCCGGCGGTCGATTCCAGCCGCGTCCTGGCGTGTGGCGGGACCGCGTTGTCGTACGCGGCACGTGCCTGTTCCCAGACCCGCACGGTGGGATCGGTCGCGGCGGGGTCGAGGTGTGCTGCCTGGCGCAACAGGTCGTGTTCGAGGCGGCGCAATGTCGGGCCGGGGTCTATTCCGAGATCCTGCGCCAACATCCGCCGTGCCCTGGCGAGGACGGCGAGTGCGTCGGCTTGCCGGCCCGAGCGGTACAGGGCGGTGGCCAGCAGTCCCCACGCGTCTTCGCGCCATGGGTGCTCGGTGACGTGTGCGTCGAGATCGGGAACCGCCGCCGCGGCGGCACCCAGTGCCAATTGCGCCGCGGCACGGCGTTCGACCGCCAACAGTCGCTGCTCGGTGAGCCGCGATCGTTCGGCCCGAGCCCACCCCTCCTCGGCGAAGTCGGTATAGGCCGGTCCCTGCCACCAGCCCAGTGCCGCCGTGAGCAGCGAGAAGGCTTGTTCCGCGGGGAGAGTCGATGCGACACGAACCGCGTCGTCGAAGCGCCACGCATCGACAGCATCGGGTTCGGCCCGCAGCGCGTAGCCGAGCCCCTCGGTGACCAGCAGGCGTGCCGGGGTGCGAGGTGGGCGGTCGGGCTCCAGCGCGCGGCGCAGTCCGGCGACGAACGTGCGCACCGCGCCCACCGCGTTCGCGGGCGGCTCGTCCCACAGATCGTCGACCAGCCGACTGACCGGGACCACGTGCCGGTGGGCGAGGATCAGCCGTGCGAGTACCTCGCGGTAGCGCGGGCCGCGCAGCGCGACCGGTCCACCCAGGTCGTCGTGCACGGTGACGGGACCGAGCACCTGAAACCGCATCAGGCCAATGTAGTGCGCGTTCATCGCCTGCTCATCGCGACACCGCACGCTCGAACGCGATCCGCACACACCCCGCTTACCAGCCTTCGAACGAAGAGAGCCGATGCGATGACCCGCACCATTCCCGGATTCGACTACCACCGCGTCCCCGCCGCCGACGACGATGTCGCCCTCAATGTCGCCGTCGCGGGCCAGGGAACCCCGATCGTGCTGCTGCACGGCTTCCCGCAGACCCATTTGATGTGGCGGCACGTCGCCACCGAGCTGGCTGCCGACCACACGGTGATAGTCCCGGATCTACGCGGATACGGCGACAGCGACAAACCCGCCGAAGCGGGTTCCGATACCTACTCCAAGCGTCGAATGGCCGCCGATATCGTCACCGTGGCAGCGGCTTTCGGTCATGAACGCTTCGCGCTCGCCGGACACGACCGCGGCGCACTGGTCGCCTTCCGTGCCGGACTCGACCACCCCGCGGCGATCACCCACCTCGCATGCCTGGACGTGCTACCCACCCTCGACATGTGGGACGTGCTGCACGGTGTGACCGCCGCCGTCGGATTCCACCTGTACCTGATGGCGCAGCCGCCGGGTCTGCCCGAACAGATGATCGCGGCCTGCGGCGACGCGTTCTTCGCCTATTTCCTCGACCAGTGGACGAAGGACCCCGCCGCTATCCCCGCGCCCGTGCGCGCCGCGTATCTGGACGCCTGCCGCGCAGCCGTCCCGTCGATCGTGGCCGACTACCGCGCGTCGGCGACCATCGATATCGATCACGACGGCGCCGACCGCGCGGCAGGCACCCGGCTGTCCATGCCTGTGACGGTCATGCAGCAGGACTGGGGCGCCGCGCTCGGATTCGAAGCGCGAGCACTGTGGTCGAGTTGGGCACCGAACCTCGACCACCGCACCGTCGACGCGGGCCACTTCATGGCCGAAGAGGATCCCGAAGCGGTCACGGCCGCCATTCGCGACCTGGTCCTGCGCTAGACACCGCGGGGACCCTGCTACAGACGATCGACGAAATCGCTGATGACCGGCGCGATTTCGGGCAGGTTCTCTTCGAGCGCGAAATGGCCGGTGTCGAAAATGTGAACCGCGGCATCGGGGAGGTCGCGGAGGTAGGCATGCGCACCTGCCTCGGGGAAGAAGGCGTCGTTGCGACCCCACAGCACCAGCGTCGGCGGCCGGTGCTCGCGCAGCCACTGCTGCCAGACCGGGTAAAGCGCCACATTGGTGTGGTAATCGAGTGCCAGGAGCACCTGCGCGTCCTTGCGGCCCGGGAGGTCGAGGAAATGCTGGTCCAGAGTCCAGCCGTCGGGTGCGATGAGCTCGACATCGGTGGTGCCGCCCTCGTACTGGCCGCGGGTGACGGGCAGTTCGAGGATCTGCCGAACGTTGTCCTCGGCGCCCGGCTGTCCCGGCTTGTTCGCGGTCATCGCGCGCGCGATGTCGGACAGGCCTTCGTCGTAGGCGTTCGCGTTCTGCACGATCAGACCCGCGAGCTGTGCGGGCCGACGGGCGGCAAGGCGCAAGCCGACCGGTCCGCCGAAGTCGAAGGTGTACAGCACGAATCGTCGCAGACCCACGGCGTCGACAAAGCCATCGACGATGTCGGCGAGACGGTCGAAGGAGTAGACGAAACCGTCGGGGACTTCGGTGTGCCCGAAACCGGGGTAGTCAGGGGCGATCATCCGGAATCGCCCACCGAGTGCGTCCATGAGCCGCCGGAACTGATGCGATGCCGAGGGAAAGCCGTGCAGGAGAAGCAGTGTCGGTGCGTCCGCCGGCCCGGTCTCCCGGTAGAAGACCCGTACCCCGTCCACTTCGACGACCCTGTGCCTGATGTGCGGGACAGTCGCTACCGCCATGTCGAACCGACCTCTCTGAACGTTGTGTAGACGGATCTATGATCAAGTGTTCGCCGGGGATGTTCAACGACAAATCACCCAAGGGTCGTTAACCGGTGAGCAATGATCGAAGGCGGCCGTGGAGCGAAACGAGATCGAGGCGTTCCTGACGCTGTCGGAGGAACTGCATTTCGGCCGGACCGCCGAGCGATTGCGGGTTTCCACGGCGCATGTCAGCAAGACGATCAAGGGGCTGGAGCGTCAGGTCGGGGTGGCGCTGTTCGAGCGGACCAGCCGCAAGGTCGTCCTGACGCCGGTCGGGCGTCGGTTGTGCGAGGAACTTCGTCCCGCCTACGAGCAGGTTCGGCGCAGCGTCCGCAATGCCGAACTGGCCGGACGCGGACTCCATGGCACCTTGCGGGTCGGATATTTCGGGTCGGCCGGTGGGCGGTATCTGCTGGAGGTAGGCGAGGTCTTCGAGGCCCGGCATCCCGAATGCGCGGTGCGGATCACGGAATTGCAGCTCAGCGACGGCGCGAATCGGTTGCGCAGCGGTGCTGTCGACATCATGCTGTGCTGCTTTCCGATGTGCGAGCCCGACATGACCATCGGCCCGCCGCTGATCTCCGAGGCCAAAATGCTCGCGGTCCCGTCCGGCCACGATTTCGCACGTAGGCCCTCGCTATCGCTGGAAGACCTCGCCGAGGTCGCGATGATCCAGAATCCGCCGGAACTACCCGCGTACTTCGTCGAGTTCCACCATCCAGGACAGACGCCGTCCGGCCGGCCCATCGAGCCGGGACCGACCGCCGCCACCTTCCCGGAGATCCTCGCCCTTGTCGGCGCGGGCAAGGGCGTGTACCTGACAACTGAACAGGCCCCGCTGTTCTACGTCCGCCCCGACGTCACCTTCATCCCCGTAACCGACGCCCCACCACTGCAATTCGGCCTCGGCTGGCTCAACACGGGACTCACCGCACGGGTACAGGCCTTCGTCCAGACCGCGAGTGACACTACTGCCCGGCAGCGCACCTGAGGGACCTCAGCCGTCCTGCTCGGTGGCGCGCTGTTCGGCGCGGTGGGTTAGGGCATCGACGATGCGCTGCCAGGCGGGGGAGGACTCGGAGATTCGGGCGGCTACTAGTTCGGTCGACTGGGTGGTGCTTCGCCTGTGCTGGATTTCCCAGCTGTCCAGGTCGTCGATGAGTCGGTCGAGGCGGGGATCGTGCGGGTCCCAGTCGACTGATTCGTCCACCGCCAGGTACAGGCGTGTGGTTTCGGAGTCGTCGAATTCGGCGTTCTTCTCGCGGACCCGTTCCGGGAGAGCGTCGGCGTCCAACGCTCGCAACAGGATCCAGGAGTCGCGCTCCAGGCGCACCCGATGTTCGCTGACGCCGAGACCGCGCATCCGGTCAAGGAGGACGACCACTTCGGTGGGAAGGAAAAGGCTTTCGCCGCTCGCCAGTGCGGCGATCCGGTGGCGGTACTCGGCGAGCTGATCGATCTTGCGCTGCAAATGCGCGTCGATATCGTCGATCGCCGCGGCGAATTCGGTCGGTTGCGCGTGGAGAAGCGCGTCGATCCTGGACAGCGGAACACCGGCGTCGGCGAGGGTCCTGATCCGGATGAGATCCACCGCCGCCTGCGCCGGATAGCGACGGTAGCCGGAGGCGTCGCGCTCGGGTTCGGGCAACAGCCCGACCTGGTGGTAGTGGCGCACGGTGCGCACGGTCACGCCGGCAGTCGCCGCGAGCTGGCCGATGGTGAGCACCGCGCCGATTCTAGGGGCCTGCCACCTGGTCGACGACATCGCGGATCGCCGCGACCACGGCATCGGGACGGTCGAAGCAGAGTCGGTGGTGCACGGTGTCGGTGATGATGCGCTGCTGCCCACGCGAAACCCCGTGCACCACGGCCGCATCCATTCGCCGCCTGCCGTCGTGGATCTCGGTCAGCGCCGCGGCGGACTGGCTGGGGTCGGCACCCAGCACACTGAGCGCCACCAGCGGAACATCAGGAAGGTTCGGCCCACCGCGCAGTTCGGCCGCCACGTCGGTCAATCCGTTGCGCTCGGCGAAGCCCGCACGGATCCATTCGGCACTCGACCTGGCATCGATCAAGGGCTGCCGCAGGTGCTCGGGGTAGTCCGCGAGCAAGTCGCCGCGCAGCTCACGAAGGGCGATGCGCATCTGTTCGACCTGTTCGAGATCAGGAGCGGGCGCCGCGGCCGCTGCCAGCCGCATCGCCTGCGGCATGAACTCGTCCCAATCGCGGTGCAAGCCGTCCAGCCAGACCAGTCCGGCCACGTCCTGCGGGTACAGCTGAGCGAACCGATGCGCGTAGAGGCAGCCGAGAGAGTGGGCCGCGAGCACATAGGGGGCGGGGATGTTCTCGGCGCGCAGCAGCTCGCGCAGTTCCGTGGCGACCGCCTCGGCGGTGCGCGGCAAGGGCACCGGATCGCTGTAGCCGGTGCCGGCGCGGTCGTACACGACGGCGGTACCGAACCGCGAAACCTGCTGCTGTACACCGAAGTAGTCGAGTCCGACCGCGCTCGCGCCAGGTAGGAACACCACGGCCGGTCCGCCGCTGCCCGACCGGTGCACGAAAATGCGCTTGCCGTCGATCTCGGCGAATCCGCCGACCGGCGGGGCGAGCCGGGTCGAGGATGAGTTGTCGTTCGTCATGCGACAAGGTTGCAACCCTGACGCAGCGTCAAGGTCAACCCGGCGGCGGACGTCACATCGCCAAAGGTGGTATCGCGACAGCGGGTCTGTTCGGTGGGCGGTAGGTGCGCCAGGCTTCGGCGAGACGGTCGACCGCGGCCGTGAGGGTTTCCAGCGGATGCAGGAAATGGATCCGCACGTAGCGTTCGCTGCCGCCGGTCGGATCCAGGCCGCCGCCCGCGAGGATCGAAACATGATGGCGCAGTGCGGCTTGGGTGAAGGAGGCGCCGTCGCCGTGTGGCAGCCGGATCCAGAGGGTCTGTCCGCCCTCGACCGGCGGCACGTCCCATGCGGGGATTCGGCGGGCGAGTTCGGCGCGCAGGTGGTCGTGGCGACGCTCGCGTTCGGTGGCTTGTGCGCGCAGCAAGCCGTCGAGGCGGGGGAGTAGCTCGGCCGCGGCCAGCTGGGCGGGCAGATTGCCGCCCAGGTCGTGCACCGCGCGAAGTCTGGCCAGCGTGGCGATGGCCGGGGGTGCCGCGCGGATCCAGCCGACTCGCAGTCCGCCCCACACGCTTTTGCTCAGCGAGCCGATGGTGATCACGGTGTCCGCGAACGCGGCCAATGGTCGCGGGATTTCGTGGCCGGGGAAGCCGACTTCGGCGAGTACCTCGTCGTCGATGAGCGCTATCCCCGCTGCTGCCGAGGTTTCCGCGAGTCTGCGCCGGGTGAGCGTGGACAGCACCGAGCCTGTCGGGTTGTGGAAGGTGGGGATCACGTAGGCGAGAGTCGGTCGCTGCTCGCGGATCGCCTCCGCGAAACCGTCCAGCCCGGGCGGCAATCCGGACACGACCGCAGCTTCCCCGCGAAAGGCTTCCAGCGCGCCGGGGTAGGTCGGAGCTTCCACGAGCACTCGATCGCCAGGCCGCAGGTGAGCCCGCGCGAGGAGCGAAAGCGCTTGTTGCCCACCGGTGGTGACGAGAATCTGCCCGGCCTCGGTGGGCAGACCGCGCCCTCGGTAGTGCTCGGCGACGGCCTCCCGAAGCGCTGGGTGGCCGGAGGGGTAGTAGCCGATGTCGTCGGTTGTCGCGGCCAATGCGGGCAGCATCGCGGCATAGGACTCGGCCAATTCGACCGGAGGCCGGTCCGGCGCCGCGCAAGCCAGCGAGATCACGTCGGATCGCGGTTCGAGCAGGTCGAGAAACATCGGCTCACTGGTGGTTTCCGGCGGATCGACCTGCGGTGTCCCCGCGACGCGTGTACCACTGCCCTGCCGTCGAACGATTCGCCCTTCGTCGTGGAGCAGGTCATAGGCCGCGACGACGGTGCTGCGTCCGACCGACAGCGCGACGGCCAGCTTGCGGTCCGGCGGCAGCGGTGCGCCCGGCGGGAGTTCGCCGTCGTCGATCAGCCCGCGCAACCCCGCCGCGAGCAGGGCATAGAGCGGCCCACGTCCCGCCGACCAGCGGCCGAGTCGATCTGTCACAGTGATTGGATCCATCACCAAACCAATTATGGCCGATTGGCGCTGGATCGTCGCCCCGAGCGGCCCGACGATGATCACCATGACAGCCTCGCGCGCCACCGGTTCCATATCGATCCCCGCGGCCATCGCCGCCCTGCCCGGCCCCTTTCAGCAACACGAGCTGGCAATGGTCAACGACACTGTCGTCCGCGTCGCCCAGCTGGCGGGCGAATTCCCCTGGCACCACCACGACGAAGACGAACTCTTCCTCTGCTGGGACGGCACCTTCGTCATCGAACTGGAAGACCGCGCCCCGGTAACCCTGCACCCGGGCGAATTGTTCGTGGTGCCCAAGGGAATTCGGCACCGCCCGGTCGCCGACACGGTCGCGCATGTGCTCTTGATCGAGCGACCGGAGACAGCGCAATACGGCAGCTGAACTCCGTTGCCGAACGGGGCAGGCTCGCGGTTGTGCCCGACAGCTCACTGTCCGGATTCGACGGGCACGGTGCGAAGTAGTTCAGCGACTTCCGCGGGCGTGGCAGACGGAAAGAGCTGCCGCACACCGATCATGGCCAGTAGCCGATCCTGATCGGCGCCCACCCCCATCCGCGATACCACGTCGTGCGCGGCGCGGTTGGCTTCCGCGATCTCGTCGGCTTTGCCGAGGCGTGCGAGATTCTCGCCCACGATCTTGTCGAGGTCGGTGGAACGCTTGTAGAACAACGCGGTGATCCCGACCGGCACCGCACCCATGATCGAGGTCGCGGCGGCGGCATCCCGATTGCCGAACGCCACCATCGACGCCGCGGCGAGTACCACCACGACTCCGCAGCAACCGCTGACCATGTACGCCCAGAAGAACGCCGTGCTCTGTGCCATCGCACTGCGCACCTGCCGAAGGTATTCCTCCGTTCGATGACGCGGCGGCTGGGTATGGTCGGTGTCCGGATCCACCGGTTCGGTCGGTGTCGAGACAACGGCGACGGCGTCCCCGGTCATGGTGCCTTCGATGGCCCGCTTGCTGATTCGGCGACTGAACGTCGCCGAGAACCACGCTGACACCGCGGCGATCACCGTCGGGATCAGCCCACCCACCCCGATCAAGGCCAAGACTTCGTTCACGATATTCCCCCGAATCAAGCGCTACACCCCTGCGAACGTCCCCGCGCACTCTAGCGCGAGTCGCGCTGCGCTTGCCTGTTGCCCACTCGCGCAAGGTGATTCGTGGTCATCGTTCGGCCGATGGCTTGGTTGCCGGGTCGAAGAGGAAAGAGATCCGCTCCATCCTCGGTTGGCGCTGGGTGTTGTGGAAGGCCGCGATCCGCCACTGGTCGTCGGGTTCGCGGACCAGAGTGTAGGTCTGGGTTTTGGACAGCTCGGCGGGCTTGTCGCCGTCGTACCGGTCGCCGCGGCTGGTGACGATGGCGACGTCGGCACCGTAGAAGCGGACGTCGAGGAAGGAGTCCGCGAGCTTGGAGCCTTTCAGGAAGCCGCTGAACAATGCGCGGTGCGCCTCGGTCAGATCCGCACGGCCCTGATAGTGGGTGCCGACAAACGTGGTGTAGGTGGCATTTTCGGTAAAGGTGGCACCGTAGGCATCGGCGTCGTTGCGGTCCCAGGCGGCGGTCATCGCGCTCAGCGTGGCGCACACCGCACGCAGATCGGCCTCGGTGCCGCCGGCGGGGACGATGCTCGTGCACTCGGCGACGCCGGTGTTGTGCACGTCGGAGGTGTAACCCAGCCATAGGTAGCCGGACGCTCCGGCAAGGCCGAGCACGAGCGTGGTGGCACCGAGCGCCCGCACGATGGTGCGCCGTCGGGACTTGGTGGGGCGGGTGGTGTCGATGGTGGTCATCGCGCGAGCCTCTCGATTGATTCTGCGTAGAAGATGTATCTGCGCGTAAGAAGAGACTATTGGCTCGACCGACCCCTTGTCAACGGCGGGTAGTCGCCGACCAACTGCTGTTGTGGAGCAAGGACGTCGACCGATTCGTCGTGTAACCCGCCCTATTCGTGCAGACGGGCACGATGAAAGAGGCTGCGCTGGCGGTCTACTGGCTCGCGCAAGGGTTCGCGATCAACGTCGTCGGCTTCGACGGCAAGTTCAATACCTTCAACACCTAGGGCGAGGGCAAAATGGTGCTCGACAGTCTGCGTGCCATGAAGAACTCGGCGTTGTCGCGGGAATTCCCCCGATCAAGCCGATATTCTGCTGCCCGACCAGACGAAAACAGCACGGCGCGCGGAGGGAATGCGCGCCGTGCTGTTGCCGAACTGCTGCTTTACGCAGATGCCTGTTCATAGGCCGAGATGACATCCGCTGAGATCCTGCCGCGGCTGGACACTGTGTGCCCGTTCTGCGAAGCCCACGCCCGGATCTCGGTCAGATCGTTGCGGCGGGTGGATTCGGCCGCCGGTGCCGAGCCGAGACGGCGTGCGGCGCCCGCCTTCGCCCGGCCGGTGCGACGCGCGTACGGAACCCACTGCTCGAATACCTCACGCAGTTCTGCCGCGTTGGCATCGGACAGGTCGATTTCGTAGGCCGCCCCATCGATTCCGAATGTGACAGTCGCATCGGCAGCGGACGTGCCATCGAAATCATCGACAAGTGTGACAACGACTTTGCGCGCCATGGGAGTCCTGTTCGTTCGGGTGCCGAGAATTACCGTCGCTGATCTTAGTTGACCGTGGCACGGGTTATTCGCCCGGCATCAGTCGCGATCAACTCGCGCGGCGTTGTGGCTCTCATCGCGATAGCGGGTGTATTCAGTCCGCGCGGGGGATGCGTCCATCGACGTCGGTGAACCCGTAATCCTCGGCGAGGTCGGCGACTTTCCATGACTTCCCGGTGCGCGTCGACCGGCCGGGGTCGGCGGCCAGGGCCACCACCGCGCGCCCGGGGAAGCGGGGCGTCTCAGCGGTATCGAGGTCGAAGGTGCCTTCGCCGGGCAGGGTGACCCGCCGGTGGCCGTGTTCGTCTGCGGGAACCAGTTGCAGCAGTTCGGTATCCACGATCCCGGGCCAGATCGAGACCGCGGTCGCGCCGGTGCCGCTCAGGTCGTGGGCGAGGTCGGCGGTGAGCCGATCCAGTGCGGTCTTGCCGACGCCGTAGACGGCATTGTGCATATACCGCCGAGCGCCGGGGGAGGAGACGTTGACGATGAGCCCTGCCGACTCGATCAGCAGCGGGGCCGCGAAAACGCTTGCCACATAATGTGATCGCACGCCGATGTCGAAGGTCTCGTCCCAAGCCTTGGGTGGCACATCCCAGAACTTGCGGCCCAGCCAGCGGGCGGCGGCGGGGGAGTTGTAGACGTTGTTGACCAGCACGTCGAGGCGGCCCTGCTCCTCGCGGATCCGGGCGAAGAGTTTCTCGACCGCGTCGTCGTCGCGGTGGTCGCAGACTGCCGCGACGCCGTGCCCGCCGAGTTCGGTCACCATCGCGGCGGTGTCTTGCACGGTGCCGGGTAGCTTCCCGGGCTCGGTGGTGCGTCCGGTGACGTACACGGTCGCTCCGGCCGCGCCCAGTTCCAGGGCGATGCCTTTGCCGATGCCGCGACTGGCCCCGGTGACGACCGCGACGCGCCCGGTCAGAATCTTGGGTGTTCCGCTCATGACCTCCGGACACTACCGTCAAATCAGAACACGTTCTAGAAATTGGAGGCGGTAGTGGAGCAGAGATTCCTCGACACGGGCGGGATCAGGATGCATGTCACCGAGCAGGGGCAGGGTTACCCGGTCGTGTTCTGTCACGGCTTTCCGCACACCGGGTTCATCTGGCACCGGCAGGTCGAAGCCGTCGCCGAGGCGGGATTCCGGGCCATCGCGCCCGACCTCCGCGGTTACGGCCGAACGGAGGCGCCCGCCGATGTCGCCGCCTACACCAACGAGGCGGTGATCGGTGACCTCCTCAGCCTGCTCGACGACATCGGCGCCGAGAAAGCCGTGTTCGTCGGCCTCGATTTCGGTGCCCAACTGGTGTGGGAGCTGTCGCTGCGCGCTCCCGAACGCGTCGAAGCCCTCGTGGTGCTGAACAATCCGTACTCGCCGCGTCCGCCCCGCGCGCCCTCGGCCTTCTGGACCAAGGCCGCCCAACGCCACTTCCTGCACCTGTCCTACTTCCAGGAGCCCGGCGTTGCCGACGTCGAACTCGCCGCGCGACCGAGGGAATTCCTGTCCCGCGTCTATTTCTCGCTCTCCGGCGACTACCACTATCTCGACACTTGGAAGAATCCGCCAGGACTCGGTTACCTGGATGTGCTGCCGCAGGCGCCCGCACTGCCGTGGACATGGCTCAGCGAGAATGAATTCGACACCATCGCGACAGAATTCGAACGGACCGGCTTCACCGGTGGCCTGAACTGGTACCGCAACCTGGACCGCAACTGGGAACTCGCCGAGTCGTTCGCCGACGCGAAGATCGAGGTCCCGACCTACTTCCTCTACGGCGAGAACGACCCCGACATGGAGGGCTTCAGTGGCCGCGACCCGCTTGCCACGCTCCGTGCGAACGTCACGGATCTGCGCGCGGTAGTGGAACTTCCGGGCGCGGGCCATCTGGTCCATCTCGAACGAACCGACGCGGTCAACAACTTCCTGATCGCCGCATTGCAGGAGATCGGCGTCGATCAGCGCGCGCGGTCCTAGATCAGGGCCCGTCTCGCGAAGTGGCGGTACTTTAGGTGGGAGGCACATCAGGCGGACCACGTGAAAGGATGCGGCCTCTTGAACATTGCACTCGGAGTCGACGAACGGGCGGCGAGCTAGTGTTCACGCGCTGGGGCGATCTGGTCTATCGATTCCGGTTCGCCGTGCTCGGCGTCGTGGTGGCCGCACTGCTCGCGCTCGGCGGGTATGGGCTCGGGCTGCACGATGAGCTGAGTTCCGGCGGCATGGACGATCCCGGCTCGGAATCCGCGCTGGCGGGGCGCTTGGCGGACAGTGCGTTCGGTCGCAACCATGACCTCGACGTGGTCGTGCTCTACACGGCGCCGCCCGGCAAGACTGTCGACGATCCCGAGTTCAGTCGCCAGATCGTCGACAACCTCAACAGCCTGCCGCGTGCGTATTCCGGCGCGATAGCCGGCGTCAACGGGGCCTACTGGCCGACGGAAACGGGCCGGGCGAGTGGTTCGCTGTTCGCCACATCGGACCGCACCCGCGCTGTCGCCGCCGTTGCCATCGTTGGTGACAACGACACCGAGATGCTGCGCAACACCAGGAAGGTGAAGGACGCCTTCGCGATTCCCGGTATCGATGTGCAGGTCGGCGGGCTGCAATCGGTAGCGGGAACACTCAACGACACCCTGTCCGACGACATCCGACGGATGGAGGTTCTCGCATTCCCGGTGGTGGCGCTGCTGCTGTTCTTCATCTTCGGCGGTGTGGTCGCCGCTGCGCTGCCGTTGATCGTCGGCGGGCTGACGATGCTGGGCGCGAGCGGGATCGTGCGTACCTTCACCTACGTCACCGAGGTGAATGCCTTTGTCGCGCCGGTTGTTTCGATGATCGGTGCCGGATTGGCCATCGACTACGGGCTGTTCATCGTGAGTCGCTTCCGGGAAGAACTCGCCGAGGGCCACGACACCGCGGCGGCGGTGCGGCGCACGATGGCGACGGCGGGACGCACCGTGGTGTTCTCCGCGACGATGATCATCGCCAGCGCGGGCGGCATGCTCCTGTTCCCGCAGGGGTTCCTGAAATCCATCGCCTACGGCGCCATCGCGACCGTGTCGCTGGCCGCGCTCACTGCGATCACGTTGCTGCCCGCGATGCTCGCGATTCTCGGTGCGCGCGTGGATATGTGGGGAAGCAGGCGGCTCAGGAGAACGAAGTCCGCGGACGAAGTGGAGAACGGATTCTGGGGCCGCAGCACCCAGTGGGTGATGAAGCATCCGGTGAAGGTCGCGGGCGTGCTGGGCGTGATCCTGGTGTTGTTGATTCTGCCGGCTCGAAATCTCGCGTTCGGCGGCTTCAGTGAACGGTATCTGCCGCCGGACAACAGCACTCGCGTCGCGCAGGAGCAGATCGACGCGACCTTCCCCGGCCGTCGCTCCGATCCGATCGACCTGATCTTCGTCTCCGGCGACAGCGTCGCGATCGGCGCTGCCCTGAAACTGGCCAACCGAGCACCCGGACTGGCGGCGACGTTCGAACTGCCGTCGCGGTCGCCGGTGCAGTCGGACGTATACCGCACCAAAACGACACTCGCGGACTCCGATTCCGCCGATGCCACCATCGACTACCTGCGCGGCATCGAACTTCCCGACGGCGTGCGGATGCTCGTCGGCGGTGTCCCCGCCATCCAGAAGGACTCGCTCGACGCGCTGCTCGAGCGCATGCCGTGGATGATCGCCCTCGTCCTGCTCGTCACCACGCTGCTGATGTTCCTGACCTTCGGTTCACTGATCCTGCCGATCAAGGCCGCCCTCATGAGCGCTCTCGGCCTCGGCTCGACGCTGGGCATCCTCACCTGGATCTTCATCGACGGTCACGGCGCGAGCCTGCTGAACTTCACCCCGCAACCCATCCAGGCCAACATGCTGGTGATGATCATCGCGATCATCTACGGCTTGTCCACCGACTACGAGGTCTTCCTGCTCTCGCGCATGGTCGAAGCGCGGGCCCGGGGTGCGACCACCACCGAGGCGGTCCGGATCGGCACCGCGCACACCGGCCGCATCATCACCGCGGCGGCGCTGATCTTGCTCGTGGTCACCGGCGCCTTCGCCTTCTCGGACCTGGTCCTGATGCAATACGTCGCCTACGGCATGATCGCCGCCCTCATCATCGACGCCACCGTCCTGCGCATGCTGCTCGTCCCCGCGACGATGAAACTCCTCGGCGACGACTGCTGGTGGGCCCCGGCCTGGATGAAGACCGTCCACGCCAGATTCGGCCTGGGCGAATCACCGGCCCCGGCAACCACAGCGGCAGATTGTCGGACCCCTGGCCTACGGTGACGGAAAGGTCTGCCACGCCATGTTCAGTTGCCATGAACGGAGTAATGATGAGCCGCCATATTCAGATCACCTTCGACGCGCACGACCCGGCCGCGCTGTCGACCTTCTGGCGTGATGCGCTGGGATATGTGCATCCGGGCCCGCCAGGAGTCGAGGTGCCCGCCGGGGTCGACCCGCTTGTTGTGTGGGATCAGTTTCTCGCGCGGATCGGTGTGCCGGCGGAGGAGCGGAATACGAAGTCGGCGATCGAGGATCCGGAGGGGCATGGCCCGCGGGTGTTCTTCCAGCAGGTGCCAGAGGGCAAGGTCGCCAAGAATCGGGTTCATCTCGATGTCCGGGCGGCGCCCGGGTTGCAGGGAGACGGGCGGATGGCGGCGTTGGAGGCGGAGTGCGCGCGGCTGGTCGCGTTGGGTGGCAAGCGGGTCGAGCGCTTCGAGCCCGAGCCGCCGATGAGTGCCGGATGGATCGTGATGACCGATCCCGAGGGCAACGAGTTCTGCCTGGATTGAAGTTTCGCCGTGTGAGCGAGAGTGTCGGCGTTACCGTGGATTGACCACGACGACGTGGTCACGTGGCTGCCACTGGAAGGAAGCCCCGGGATGCGGCATTTCGACTTTCGCGGAACCTCGATCGCCTATGACGAGGCGGGTGCGGGGCCGCCGATCGTTTTCCTGCACAACCTCGGCGGTGACCGTCACATCTGGCGAGCGCAATTCGACGCACTGCAGCAGACCCATCGGGTCTTCGCGATCGATCTCATCGGATATGGCGACTCCGACGCCCCCGACGACGGGTACACGGTCGAGAACTATCTGGCCATGGTCACCGCGTTCTTCGAGGAGCGGGATCTGCGCGATGTGACGCTGGTCGGCCACTGTTTCGGCAGCGCGCTGTCACTGCTGTACACCCAGCGTCATCCCGGCCGGGTGCGATCGCTGGTGATCAGTAGCCCGCTCACGCCGGCCACCTTGCGGCCGACCCGAACCGCATGGGCGGCCCGGCTCGGCCGGCGACTACACATCGACTCGCTGCTCGCGCGGGTCCGCATTCCCGGCCCGGTGGCCGGGCTGATCGTGGCAGAACAGCTCGGTTCCGAGGACGCGCCCGGGGAGATCGTGGCGCATTTGCGCAAGAGCTGGACCGAACCCCGTCGGCTGATGGTCACTGCCGCGATCTCCCGCGAGATTCCGCTCCTCGGTGAGCTGGACAACTTCGTGCCGCCCGCGGACTTTCCCCCGATTACCACGGTCTGGGGCAGCCGCAATCGCGTGTTGAGCGCGCAAGCCGGTGCCGCGCTGAACCGCACGTTGAAACCGTCGCGGGCGATCGTCGTCGACGGCGCGGGTCACCTGGTGATGGTCGAGGCGCCCGATCAGGTCACCGCAGCGGTGCTCGCCGCGACGACGGGCACGCGGGTCGTCGATTCCTAGTCCGCACGAACCGCCGGTCGAGCGTGGTTCCCGCCCATCGCGACATGCGGCCACAGCGGGCGCTGTTCATCGGTGAACCGAACTTGTCGGTGCGCCCCTTTAGTCTGGCTCACATGGACGGACCGGACTCTGCGCTACGCCGCCTGACACGCGAGGCGGGAAAGTTGTTGCGGCCATATGGCTTTCACGGAACGGAAGCTTCCTGGACGCAGGTCACCGCCGGCGGTACGGCATCGATCCGCCGCACCCGCACCCAGCGGACCTGGACAGACGGTCAGCAGGCGATCGGATTCGGCCTGGAACTGCGCGTGACGCCGATGGCCTGGTGGGAATTCTGCAACTGGCGCGATACCGGGCGAGGTCTCCCACCGGCCGCGCTCGAACAAGCAACCGGGCCCGCATTGATCGATGAGCGGGGGATGGGCAAGGAGTTGACCGAGCTGTGGTCGCTGCGGGTCGATCCGGCCCATCGGGGACGCCCCGCACTACAGGCCGATGTCGATGCCGTTCGTGCCGACCTGCCGGTGCGCGTCCACGCCTACGCGCGCCGGGCGCTGCGCCTGCTCGAACCGGACGCCTACCTGAACGAACTGCTGGCGGACCCGAATCCACCACCTGCCGCCATGGAGGCGATCATCGTTCTGCTCGCCGAACACGGCCCGGGGCCACGACTCGATGATGCGCTGACCCAGTTCCGATTATCGGCCGCTGATCCGGACGAGTCAGGCGCCGAGAACGTCATCGCCTACTTGCGCGGCCGGGCAGTTCCGGTCTGACTGTCCTGCTCGAGCAGCCGTACGGACAACCCGCCATTATCATTTCGACCGTGGGAGATGCGGTACAGGAACATGCTCGGCGGATTCGCCCCGGCAACAGGAAAGACTTCGGCGTCGCCGCCGAATTGTTGGCGGCATCCTTGGCGGAGGACCCGGCGACGCTGTGGCTGCACCCCAAGGAATCCAGCCGCAGGACCCGGCTCGCCCGGTCGTTTCGAGCGTCGCTCGACGATTCACGCGATTGCAGCGACGGAGTGGACCTCGCACTCGACAGCAGCGGCGCGATCGTCGGCGTGGCGGTATGGCTGGCCACCTTTCACATCCTGCCCCGAGCGACGGTAGGTCGACAGCTGAAAGCCTGGCACACCTACGGTTCGCATGCCGCCCGCGCGCGGACGGGCGCACGCGCGACCTACGCGGCAGGCGTGCAGGAACAGCATTGGCACCTGCTGGCGGTCGGGGTCTCCGCGGCGGCACGCGGACGCGGGCATGGCCGGGACCTGATCGCGGCGGGAATGTATCGAGCGGCCGCCGACGCCGTTCCCGTGCACCTGGAAACAACGAACCCGAACAACCTCTCCTACTACGAACGCCTCGGATTCGACACGACCGCGGTGATCGACCTGCCCGGCGGCGGCCCGCGCAGATGGCTCATGCGCCAAGTCCCGCAATCGATCCCGAATCCTGCCCGCGGTAGAAGGCCACGCGATACCTGAAGGCGCCACGAAACGCGAGTAGTTCGCGGTGGAAATTCTTGTGGGAATCCATGACAATTCCGCGGATACGGAATAAGAACGTCAAAAACTGTGTGCGGTGATAGCGATCAGTGCGGTGTTCGTGATCTGATCGAGATGTCCCGAAGCTGGGATGTTTCACACAGTACAAATGAGGATGACCGTATGAACTCCAGAATTTCCCGTCCGCTCGCCGTCGCCGCCATCGTATTGTCCGCCGGTGCGATCGGCGCCGGTACCGCCACGGCAGCAGCTCCTGCGCCCGTCTCGGGTTCGGTGGAAGTGTGTCTCCCCCTTCCGCTCCCCGTACTCGAGGTCAGCTTGTGCCTGTAACCGGCTAACACGGATACATGCGGCGGTGGCGACCGGTCGACGGAGTGAAGATGTGCGCGGCTCCGGTTCGGCAACCGCCACCGCCGCACCGTGGTGGACCCGCAGGCCGCGGGTGTACTTGTCGGAAAGCATCATTGATCCGGCCTTCTCTTACTCTTTGTCACAAGCGAAGGTTGGACGGGGGATTGTTGTTCACGGTAGTTTGGGGGCTTGCCCAGTGATCTGGGTGGGAAGGATTCATCATGGCTGGCGCAACTTCCATCGAACCGTTTCTGACCGTTTCGGGGCGGCCGGTATCGAACCCCTTGAAGGATGTGCGGACGATATCCCGCCAGATGGTGGTGCATTTCATCGAGAACGTCGTCCCGTGTGGCACGCTGCCCGGCGAAGCGCTCGACGGAGACGTCACCACGGTGACTCGCGTCTGTCTGGAACTGACCAGAAGCATGCTCGACGGCCGCGATATCCCGGGGCGCGTGGAGCGGGTGCAGGCCGCCGCCGCCGACTGGGCGCGCGAGGGAATCCCGATCGACACCATTCACGACGCCGTGCACGAGGGCTTCAAACTCGGCTTCGATCTCGTCATCACCAATGTCACCAACCACGATTACGACACCGTCGTCGGGGTGGCCCGGCGGCTGATGGACGCGCAGAACATGATCACCTCGGCGGTCTCGGTGGCCTACGTTCGTGAACTGCGGTCGGTGGACAGTGAGCACCACACGGCGGTGCACACCCTGACCTCGGCATTGCTCGGCGGCCAGAACACCTCGACGATGGCACGGGAGTGCGGCATCGAAGTCGCCGACCGCTATCACGTGGTAGCCCTCGAACTTCCGCCGCACGCAGAGGAATTCGACCCGTCCCTCGACGCGAAAGTCGTCGCTCGACGAAAATTGCGGCGTGTTCAGGCCGAACTGGCCGACCGGTGCGACGGGAAGGTGCTGTCGCTGTTGAGCGTGGACGGCGGCACCTTGCTGCTACCGACCCCGGAATTCACCGAAGCCGACCTGGACGAGTTGATCGTCGGCTTGTCCGCCGCGGCACAGGTGCCGGTGCGTGCGGTGGCGACATCGGCGACGCCGACCGAAATTCCGCGTGCCGCCGAGCAAGTCCACGAACTCGTCGAAATCGCGCATCGGTTCGGTGGTCCGAGCAAGGTCTATCGCCCGCATGAATTGGCATTCGAATATCAGCTCACCCGGCCGGGCCCGGCGCGCGATTATCTGAGCTCCATCGTCGATTCTCTCGAAGCGCACCCGGAGCTGTTGCGAACGCTCGAGGTGTATATGTCCACGAATATGCAGCGTTCGCGGACCGCGCGCACCATGTTCATCCACACGAATACCGTCGACTACCGATTGAAACGGATCGGCCAGATGACCGGGTTCGACCTCAACGATGTTTCCGGTCTGTGCCATCTGCGTGCCGCTCTGTTGATCCGGGCCCATCGTGGATCCGGATCAACAGAGCTCTATCGAGGTCCTAGCGAAACCAGCTCTCGCGCAGGGTGATCACATCGGGTACACCGAGTGCTTGCGCGGGTTGAATTCCGGCGTGACCGGTGGCTTGTCGCGCAGCAGGCGCAGCGCGTGCCGGATCTCGAGGCGGGTGCGTGAGGGTTCGATGACCGCGTCGATGTAGCCGCGTTCGGCGGCGATCCACGGGGTGGCGATGGTTTCGTTGTACTGGTTGATCATGAAGTCCCGCGCCGCGGCGCGGTGTTCCTCGGGGATGGCGGCCAATTGGCGTTTGCCGGCGAGGTCGACCGCGCTTTCGGCGCCGATCACCGCGATCCGGGCGGTCGGCCAGGCGAAGCTGACGTCGGCACCGACCTGACGGCATCCCATCATGCCGTAGGCGCCGCCGTAGGACTTGCGCACCACGAGGTTGATGATCGGCACCGTCGCCTCGATGATGGCGCGCGGAACCCGGCCACCACGGATGATCACGCCCGCGTCCTCCTGGTCGAGGCCGGGCAGCACACCGGGGGTGTCGGCGACGAAGATCAGCGGGATGTTGAAGGCGTCGCAGAGCCGGATGAAATAGGTCGACTTGTCGGAGCACGCGGCGTCGATGGAACCGCCGAGCACCAGCGGCTGGTTGGCGATCACACCGACCGGATAGCCGTCGACCCTGGCGAATCCGGTGATCAGGTTCGGGGCGAAAGCGGCTCGGATCTCATGGAATTCACCGTCGTCGAACAGCCGGATCAGGATGTCGTGCATGTCGTAGCCCGCGCGATCGGAATCCGGGATGATCGTGTCGAGTTCCAGGTCGTAGGCGGTGATGTCGGGTTCCAGGCCGGGATTGACGACCGGCGGCTGTTCCAGACAGCTCGACGGCATGTAGCTGAGGTAGTTGCGGGCCCAGTCGAAGGCGTCCTGCTCGGTCTCGGCGACATGATGCAGGGTGCCGCGTTTGGCCTGCACTTCGGCGCCACCGAGCGCCTCGGCGCTGACGTCCTCACCGTTGACGGCCTTGATCACGTCGGGTCCGGTGACGAACATGTACGAATCCTTGGTGCCGATGAGTACATCGGTATTGATCGGCCCGTACACCGAACCGGCGGCGCACTTGCCGAGAATGATCGACACCTGCGGCACGTACCCGGACAGCTTCTCCAGCACCCGGGTCATATCGCCGAACGAGGCGATCGAACCGACCGCGTCCTGCACGCGCGCGCCGCCGGAGTCGTTGATCGTCACCACCGGGCACGCATTGTCGAACGCGAGTTTCAACGCCCGCATGAACTTTCGCGCCGCGGCGACACCGACCGACCCGCCGTACACGGTCTGATCATGCGCGATCACCACCACTGTGCGGCCACCGATCAATCCGCGCCCGGTGACCAACCCGTCGCCGTAGAGGGCATCGGGCTGGTCGGGCTGACGCACCAATGCCCCGATCTCGATGAATGTTGCGGGATCGAGCAGCATGTTCATCCGCTCGCGAACGCTCGGAATGCCCTTCTTCGCCCGCTTGGCGAGGGCGGCCTCACCTGCTGGTTCCGCGGCGATCGCCAGAATCTCGGCCAGCCCATCGAGCTTCGCCTGGGTAGTTACCACGCTTACTGCCACCTTCCAACCAACACGAGTGCTGTGCGCGACGGTAGCCGAATCACGGTGTGCCAGCGCGAGATGCGGGGGAGGCGGGAGAGGTCACAAAGTCTGGGTCAGCTATCTCATCGCATTCTCTACAACGCGCCCTGGTGGCCCTCGCGTGCGGGCGCGGTGACCGGCCAGATCGGCAGACGCAGGGCGGCGGTCGCGGTGGCGGGGACGACGGGGTCGTTCGGTGCCACCGTGGCGATTCGCTCGTAGGGATCGCCCATCGCCGGGCGCGGATCCGGCTCGCCCTTGTTGGGCCACAGCGCGGCGGCGCGTTCGGCCTGGGCCGCGATCGTCAGTGACGGATTGACACCGAGGTTGGCCGAGATCGCCGAGCCGTCGACGACGCTGAGGCCGGGGTAGCCGTGGACCCGGTGGTAGGGATCGATCACGCCGGTGCCCGCATCGGTGCCGATGACACAGCCGCCGATGAAGTGTGCGGTCATCGGGACGTTGAACACGTCAGGCCAGGTACTGCCCGGTGTGGCACCGAGTTTCGCGGCGACGTGGCGGGTCGCCTCGTGACCGGGCGGAATCCAGGACGGATTGGGTTCGCCGAAACCCTGCTTGCTGGTGAACCGGCGACCGAACACCCCGCGCCGGGTGTAGGTGGTGATCGAATTGTCGAGGCTCTGCATCACGAGCAGGACCAGGGTGCGCTCGCTCCACCGGTTGGTGCGCAACAGTCGCACGGTCTGTACCGGGTGGCGCCCGGCGATCAGCAGGACTCGCGACCAGCGCGGCAGCCGGTGGTCGCCGTCGACGAGGTAGGTGTTGAGCAACCCCATGGCATTGGACCCCTTGCCGTAGCGCACGGGCTCGACATGGGTATCCGGCGTGGGATGGAACGAGGACGTGATCGCCACGCCCTTGGTGATGTCGACGGCCGGGTCGACCTCGGTGCGTCCGGCGCCGAGGATCGCCTCGGAATTGGTGCGCGTCAGCACACCCAGCCGCGGCGAAATCCCGGGCAGTATCGCGGTGTCACGCATTCGGAACAGCAGGTGCTGGGTTCCCCAGGTGCCCGCGGCCAGGACGACATGCCGCGCCGACACCGTGGCGCGGTGTTTGCGGACCCAGCGTCCGGTGCGTTCGGTGTCGACCAGCCAGCTGCCGTCGGACTGCGGCCGGATCGCGGTCACGGTGGTCATCGGCGAGACCATGGCCCCGGCCTGCTCCGCCAACCCGAGATAGTTCTTGACGAGGGTGTTCTTGGCGCCGTGACGGCAGCCGGTCATGCACTCCCCGCACTCGATGCAGCCGGTGCGGTCGGGTCCGACGCCGCCGAAGTACGGGTCGGCGGCGGTCCGGCCTGGTTCGCCGAAATACACGCCCACCGGGGTCGGCACGAAGGTGTCACCGACTCCCATCTCCTCGGCCACCGACTCGATGATGGTGTCGGCCGGTGTCATGTGCGGATTGCGCACAACGCCGAGCATGCGGCGCGCCTGGTCGTAATGGGGGCTGAGCTCGGCGTCCCAGTCGGTGATACCGGCCCACTGCCGATCGCCGAAGAACGCTGCTCCAGGCTTGTAGAGGGTGTTGGCGTAGTTGAGGGAACCGCCGCCGACTCCGGCGCCGGCCAGGATGAAGCAGTCGCGCAGGCGGTGAATGCGCTGGATCCCGTAGCAGCCGAACCGTGGGGCCCACAGGTATCGGCGCAGGTCCCAGTTGGTCGCGGCGAAATCGGCATCCGCGAACCGGCGACCAGCTTCCAGGACACCGACGGTGTAGCCCTTCTCCACAGGCGCAGGGCCGTGACACTGCCGCCGAACCCCGACCCGACGATCAGGACGTCGTAGTCGTAGGAGGGGGTGGCGTTACCTGGGGAGTCTTCTGACACGGACCCGACGGTAGAAGCCCGCGCGCCGAGGGGGCCGATCCGGCGTGCCCGCTGGCAGAACTCACGATCGCGGGCGCGCGCAGATGGCACGGATGACAGTGGATGGTTCACCCGCGTTTCACATCTCGGGTCCGGAAACGCCCCCGCCGCCGACGGTCCGGGCCGCGCCGGTGCCGACGGAGACGACCCGTGCCGGCGATACCGGTGATGGCATCAGTGGGACGAGCGGGATGTCACCTCGAATATGTTGTAGGTCAACATGATTGATAGGATTTCGAAGTGAGTGGATGGTCCGGGACCGCAGACCTTGGCCGTCCACTCGCTTGGGGGATGTGCTTGTTCGACCAACGGGCATCGCGACGCCGGCCAGCCGTCATCTCGGCGACTTCGACCACTCGCCTTCGTCGGGTTGTATCGTGCTCGGCGGCCGCTCGTGCCTTGGCTACGTGCCGGTAACCCGCGCACGGTGCTTGTATATGAGGTACGGGGGTGCAGACTGCGCACGGACCGGGAGTTGCAAATCTCACCCGCAGGACGATGTCCTGGGTAAATGGAAGGAGTCGGCGAGTGTTCAGCCGTATCGCCATCGTGAATCGGGGCGAGGCCGCTATGCGCCTCATCCACGCCGTCCGTGATCTGGCGGCGGCGACCGGGCTACCGATCGAAACCGTCGCCCTGCACACCGACGTCGACCGGAATGCCACGTTCGTCCGGGAAGCCGATATCGCCTATGACCTCGGTCCGGCGTCGGCACGGCCGTACCTGGACCTCAAGGCCCTCGAGAACGCACTCGTCGCCACCAAGGCCGACGCGGCGTGGGTGGGCTGGGGCTTCGTCGCCGAGGATCCCGCGTTCGCGGAGCTGTGCGACCACATCGGTGTCACGTTCGTCGGGCCGAGCGCCGACGCGATGCGCAAGCTCGGTGACAAGATCGGCGCCAAGCTGATCGCCGAGGAAGTCGGGGTGCCGGTCGCGCCGTGGAGCCGGGGCGCGGTCGACACCGTCGAAGACGCCATCGAAGCGGCCACCGGGATCGGGTACCCGCTGATGCTGAAGGCCACCGCCGGTGGTGGCGGTCGCGGCATCCGCGTGATCACCAACGAGGCCGAACTCGTCGACGCCTACGAGCGCACCAAGCAGGAAGCCGCCCGTGCCTTCGGCAGCGGCGTCGTATTCCTGGAGCGCCTGGTCACGGGCGCCCGGCACGTCGAGGTCCAGGTAATCGCCGACGGTCAGGGCACCGCGTGGGCGCTGGGCGTGCGCGACTGCTCGGTGCAGCGACGCAATCAGAAGGTGATCGAGGAATCCTCCTCTCCCGTGCTGAGCGCCGAGCAGACCGCCGAACTCAAGGCCTCGGCCGAGCGCCTCGCGATCGCGGTCGGGTACTGCGGCGCGGCGACCGTCGAGTTCCTCTACCACCCCGGCGACCAGCTGTTCGCGTTCCTCGAGGTGAACACCCGCCTGCAGGTCGAGCACCCGATCACCGAGCTCACCACCGGGTTCGACCTCGTGCACGCCCAGTTGCGGGTGGCATCGGGCATCCGGCTCGAGGGCGAGCCGCCGGCCGAGCGTGGCCACGCCATCGAAGCCCGCCTCAACGCCGAAGACCCCGACCGTGACTTCGCGCCCGCCCCCGGTCGTATCGTGCGGCTCGATCTGCCCGCGGGCCCCGGCATTCGCGTCGACACCGGCGTGAGCCAGGGTGACACGATCCCCGCCGACTTCGACTCGATGATCGCCAAGATCATCGCCTACGGCCGCGACCGCGACGAAGCCCTTGGTCGACTGCGCCGGGCGATGGCCCAGACGAGGGTTGTCATCGAAGGCGGCGCGACGAACAAGAGCTTCGTGCTCGACCTGCTCGATCAGCCCGAGGTCATCGACGCCAGCGCCGACACCGGCTGGATCGACCGGGTGCGTGGCGAAGGCCGCCTGGTGACCCACCGTCACTCCACCGTCGCGCTGGCCGTGGCCGCGATCGACGCCTACGAGGAAGACGAGCGGGTCGAGCGGCATCGACTGCTGTCGACCGCGTCCGGTGGCCGTCCGCAGGTGCAGCACGAGAGCGGACGGCCACTCGACCTGAAACTGCGTGGCGCGGGTTATCGCGTGCGCGTCGCCCGGATCGGTGCCAACCGGTTCCGTGTCGGCATCGAGGCCGGTGGTGACCTGCGCACCGCCGACGTCGACCTCGAACGTTTCGATCACCACACCGGCCAGATCGTCGTCAACGGCACCCGCTACCGCCTGATCACCGGCACCCATGGGCCCACGCACGTGGTGGACGTCGACGGCGTGACCCACCGGATCAGCCGCGACGAAGGCGGTGTCGTCCGCTCACCCGCTCCGGCGCTGGTCGTCGGCACACCGCTCGAGGTCGGCGCCGAGGTCGAGGCCGGTGCGCCGCTGCTCGTGCTGGAGAGCATGAAGATGGAAACGGTGCTGCGCGCACCGTTCCGGGCCAGGCTGAAGGAATGCACGGTCTCGGTCGGCACCCAGGTCGAGGCGGGCGCGCCGCTGCTGCGGCTCGAACCGCTCGCCGACGACGACGAAGCCGCCGAGACCGTGACCACCACCGGCACCGTCGAACTCGACTTGCCCGGTGAGGCAACGCCGTTGCGCGCCCACGAGCGGGTGGCGCGCGGCCTGCAGGACCTGCGCAGTCTGCTGCTCGGCTTCGATGTGGACCCGCACGACGACCGCCGCGTCCTCGACGACTACCTCACGGCCCGCCGCGAAGCCGTCAGCGACAACCGCCGTCCGCTCGGCGAGGAGCTCGAGCTGGTGCAGGTCTTCGCCGACGTCGCCGAACTGAGCCACAACCGTTCGGCCGACGACGACCACGGCAACGGTCACGTACACAGTGCCCGCGAGTACTTCCACACCTATCTGCAGAGCCTCGACGTCGAGCGGGCCGGGTTGCCGCAGACCTACCAGGCCAAGCTCGGCGCGGCGCTGGGACACTACGGCGTCACCGAGCTGGATCGCTCGCCCGAGCTGGAAGCGGCGGTCTTCCGGATCTTCCTCGCCCAGCAACGTCCCGCCGACACCGTCGCCGTGATCACGACGCTACTGCGTGAATGGCTGACCGAACCGATGCCCGACCAGGTGCTGCGCGAACCCGTCGGCCTGGCGCTCGAGCGCCTGGTGGCGGCAACGCAGGTGCGTTTCCCGGCGATCGCCGACCTCGCCCGCGGACTGGTCTACAGCTGGTACGGCCAGCCGCTGCTGCGCCGCAACCGCGCTCGCGTGTACACCAACGTCCGCAAGCACCTGAGCTACCTGGACGCGAACCCGGCCGCCGAGGATCGCGGCACCAGGATCGCCGAGATGGTGCGCAGCACCGAACCGCTCGTGCGGTTGCTCGGCCAGCGCCTCGAGCGCGACAAGCCCGACCACACCTCGATGCTCGAGGTACTGACGCGGCGCTACTACGGCAACAAGGGTCTCACCGGGGTCCGTACCGAACAGGTCGGCGACACCACGTTCGTCGTCGCCGAACGCTACGGTTCGATGCTGGTCTCGACCGCCGTGAGTTTCGACAAGCTCGACGGGGCACTGGACGGGCTCGCCGAATTGGCCAGCGGCGCTGTCTCGATCGACGCCGACATCTACCTCAGCTGGGAATCGCAGCCCGAGGACTTCGACGCGATGGCAGCGGCCCTGCAGGAGGTGCTCGGCGCGCACCCGGTGCCCAACCAGGTGCACCGGATCACCGCCACCGTCGCGGGCAGCGGCGGCTCGGTCATGCACCACCACTTCACCTTCCGTCCGTCGGTGACCGGCATGGCAGAGGAACGGCTGATCCGCGGGCTGCACCCCTACATCGCGCAGCGGATGCAGCTGGAGCGGTTGCGCAAGTTCGACCTCACCCGGTTGCCGTCCTCGGACGAGGAGGTCTACCTGTTCCGCGGGGTGGCCAAGGAGAACCCCTCCGACGAGCGCCTCATCGCCTTCGCCCAGGTCCGTGACCTCGCGGCGTTGCGCGATCACGACGGACGATTGGTGGCCCTGCCCACCGCCGAGAGCGCCATCGCCACCTGCGTCGACTCGATCCGCCGGGCCCAGTCGCGGTTCCCGTCGGCCAAGCGGCTCAACACCAACCGCATCGTGATGTACATCTGGCCGCATATGGATGTCACCCGCGCGGAGCTCGAGACCATCGGTGGCCACGTGCTGCCGACGGCCGCGGGCGCCGGGCTAGAGGAGATCCTGCTCATCGCCCGCCAGCGCGATCCCGAGACCGGTGCGCTGACCAAGGTCGGTGTGCGAATCTCGTTCCGTCCCAACGGCGAATCCGAGGTGACGGTCGGCGAGCGGACCGACGAGCCCGTCGAGCCGCTGGACGAGTACCGGCAGAAGGTGCTGCGTGCCGCGGCTCGCAACACCGTGTACCCGTACGAATTGACTTCGCTGCTGGGCGATTTCGCCGAATACGATCTCGACGCGAACCATGCGCTGGTGCCGGTCGATCGGCCGAAGGGACACAACACCGCGGCGATCGTCGCCGGTGTGGTGACCACGCCGACCGCGCAGCATCCGCAGGGCGTCACCCGCGTGCTGCTGCTCGGTGACCCCACCAAATCCCTCGGCGCGCTCTCGGAACCGGAATGCCGTCGCGTGATCGCCGCGCTGGATCTGGCCGAGAGCCTGCAGGTGCCGCTCGAGTGGTACGCGCTGTCCTCGGGCGCGCGGATCTCGATGGCCTCGGGTACCGAGAACATGGACTGGGTCGCGGCCGCGCTCAAGCGGATCGTCGAATTCACCCAGGACGGTCGCGAGATCAATATCGTGGTCGCCGGCATCAACGTCGGCGCGCAGCCGTACTGGAACGCCGAGGCCACCATGCTCATGCACACCAAGGGTGTGCTGGTCATGACCCCCGATTCGGCCATGGTGCTCACCGGCAAGCAGTCGCTCGACTTCTCCGGCGGCGTCTCGGCCGAGGACAACTTCGGCATCGGCGGCTACGACCGCGTGATGGGCCCGAACGGCCAGGCCCAGTACTGGGCGCCGAACCTGTCCGCCGCCCGCGATGTCCTGATGTCGCACTACGACCACACCTATGTCGCCCCCGGCGAGCAGGCACCGCGGCGTGCCGCGACCGGTGATCCCGTCGATCGCGATATCTCGGCCTTCCCGCATGTGCTGGCGGACAGCACCTTCGCCACTGTCGGCGAGATCTTCTCCGCCTCCGCTAACCCGGATCGCAAGAAGCCCTTCGATATTCGCACGGTGATGCGGGCGCTGGCCGATCAGGATCACCCCGTCCTGGAACGCTGGGCCGGGATGGCCGACGCCGAGACCGCGGTGGTGCACGACGCGCACCTCGGCGGAATCCCGGTGTGCCTGTTGGGTATCGAGTCGCGCAATGTGGCACGGCGCGGCTTCCCGTCCACCGACGGGCCCGACACCTACACCGCGGGTACCCTGTTCCCGCGTTCGTCGAAGAAGGCCGCACGGGCCATCAACGCGGCCAGCGGCAACCGCCCGCTGGTGGTGCTGGCCAACCTGTCCGGCTTCGACGGCTCGCCCGAATCGATGCGCAAGCTGCAGCTCGAGTACGGCGCCGAAATCGGCCGCGCCATCGTGAATTTCGAAGGCCCCATCGTGTTCTGCGTGATCTCGCGCTACCACGGCGGTGCGTTCGTGGTGTTCTCGAAGGCGCTGAACCCGAACATGACGGTGCTGGCACTGGAAGGGTCGTTCGCCTCGGTGCTCGGCGGTGCGCCTGCCGCCGCGGTGGTGTTCGCCGGTGAGGTGAAGTCCAGGACCGCGGCCGATCCGCGCGTGCGGGAGCTGGAATCCCGGGTCTCGACCGCTGTCGGCACCGACCGCGCGACGCTCAGTGCTGAACTCGACGAGACGCGCTCTTCGGTACGCGCGGAGAAGCTGGGCGATGTGGCCGCGGAGTTCGACCGCGTGCACAACATCCAGCGCGCGGTCGAGGTCGGCTCGGTCGACGCCATCGTCAGCGTCGCGGATCTGCGTCCGCGGATCATCGGCGCGATCGAGGGTCGACTGCCCGCGTAGTACTCGGCCGACGGACCGGGCTCGGAATTCGACCGAGCCCGGTCAGTCGGCGCCGTACAGGCGCAGTACCGACGACCGGAATTGGGCGGTCACGGTCGCCACGTCGAGCCCGCCGCCGCGCAGGTGCTGGTCGGCGGCATGGCCGAGCGCGATCGTCGCGGCGACGAGCCAGTCGGTGCGCAGATCCGTCGTGAATTCGCCTGCGTCGCGGCCACGGCGGATGAGCGCGTCGAGGTGCTGTTCGATCGGTACGTGACGTGCGGCGTCGGCGGTGCGGTCGTTGTCGGAATAGTCGAATCTCGTCTGCTCGGCCAGCATCGTGGCGACCGCGGACAGGAATCGGTCGAGAGCCGCAGTGGCAGTGCCGGTTTCGAGGTCTGCTGCTGCCAGCGCGTCGAGCGCCCGTCGACTCTGTTCGTCGCGCACCGAGGTGAGCAGCATCTCGCGGGTGCCGAAGTGCGCGTACGCGGTCTGTCGGGTGACCCCCGCCGCGGCAGCGATCTCGGACATGCTCGCCTCCGGGCGCTCGCCCAGCACCCGGATCGCCGCCGCTACCAGTGCCGACCGGTTGCGTCCGACCTCTGCCCGCTGACGGCGCTTCCTTATCTCTGACACGATTGACAACGATAACAGCCCACTTAAAATTGTCAGGTATGTCAGAGATAACTGAACGCGCGGCCCGCCGACTCGTCCTCGACTACACCCGCGATATGGCCCTGTCCGATGAGGATCCCGCCGAGATCGTGAACCGCACGCTGACCGAGGACGTGATCTGGCAGACCGACGGCAGCGAGCTCGATCGCGCCGCGCTGATCGCGCACGCGGCCCCCTCCCGTAAGAACGTCACCGCCGTCGATGTCCGGATCGACGACCTGCTCGTCGACGGCCACCGATTCGCCGCCCGCTGCTACCTCGCCGCCGAACATCGCAAGCTCGGACAGGTGGCGATCGAATGGATCATGATCGGCAGCGTCGCCGCCGACGGACGGGTGCGACGGATTCACCAACTCGCCAGGACTCCGAAGTCCTAGGAGTGGCCCTGACCACAGCGGACGGCCCGCGGGTCGCGCTGGAATCCACCCCGCGCCGCGACCTGGCCGGGGTCATCGAGACGAACTGACTCACCGGTCCACGCGGGTGTCGGCTGATTGCCTTGCCGGTTTGCGGGCATGTCCACGACAGGGCGGTGTCGTCCGCGAAAGGAGCATGCGCGGTGAATCAATCAGAGAAGCAGTTCCCCGATAACGCTCGGACCACTCGGACACATGCGGGGGAGTCGATCAGGGACACGAGGAACTGGCCCGGATTGATTCTCGCCGCCCTCGGGCTGGTGCTGCTCGCCGTCACGCTCACCGCGGCCGGGTACGGCTTCGCGGGCTGGGCGGTGCTCGCAGGGGTGGCGTGCGCGGTGTGTCTGGTGATGGGGATCGGGCTCGTGGTCGCGGAGCATCGGTGGGTGAAGGCGCAGGAGGGCCTCGCCCTGGGTGAACCACGAGGACACTGAGGTGGTGGTCATCCGGGCGCCGCGCGTCTACCGACCGCAGGCCGACACCTGGCTGCTGGCCCGCGCGCTGAACGAGGTGCCCTCGCTGCGTGGCGGCCGGGTGCTCGACGTGTGCGCCGGTACCGGCGCGTTGACGGTAGCTGCCGCGGCGGCGGGTGCGAGCAGTCTGACCGCGGTCGACCTGTCGCGGTCGGCACTGATATCGACCTGGATGAACTGCACGCTGCGTGGCGTGGCGGTGGAGTTGCTGCACGGCGATTTCGCGTCCGCGCTGGGGCTGCCGCGCTTCGATGTGGTGGTCGCGAACCCGCCCTATGTTCCCACCGAGCGGGCAGGCGGTCGCGGTGCTGCACTGGCGTGGGACGCGGGTCCCGACGGCAGGAGTGTGCTCAACCGGTTGTGCGCGATGCTGCCGGACCTGCTCACCGAACGCGGCGTCGGATTGATCGTGCATTCGGCGATCAGTGATCCCCAGCGCAGCTTGGCCCAGCTCCGCGAGCTGGGTGCGAACGCCGATGTCGTGGCAACGGGAACGGTGCCGTTCGGGCCGGTCATGCGGTCACGCGCCGGGTGGTTGGCCGCGAAGGGCTTCATCAGGCATGGCCAGCGCGAAGAGGAACTGGTGGTGATCCGTGTCGACCGAACATCGTCGTCTGTCGTCGCCGACCCCGCCTGAGCCGCGGCGCGTCGTACTCACCGACGACGGGCCCGCACTCATCGACGGTCCCGTCGACCTGGTCACCGCCGACGGCACGGTGCTGCACTGCGACCGTTTCGTGGTGGCGCTGTGTCTGTGTCGTCGATCGAGCACGTACCCGCTGTGCGATACCAGCCACCGGCGCCGACGTCAGCCGAGGAGCGCCGACTGATGCCCCGGCGATCACTGCCGCGCCCGCGTGGCGAGTTGTCCGCCGCGGTTGTCGAATTACTCACGCGGACACCAGGTTCGGTGGTTCCCGATGCTTGCGCGCTCGACCCCTACGGCGAAGATCTACTGCTCGCCCTGCACACCTGCTACGAACTGCACTATCAGGGATTCGCCGGTGTCGACGAGAACTGGGAATGGGACCCCGACCTCCTGCGTTTGCGCCGCGACCTGGAGAACACCCTGCTCACGGCACTGCGCGCCGATGTCCCCGGCGGCGACGACGTCGACGGGGAACTCGATCGTCTGCTCGAACCGACCACGGACACCGACGGCGTCGCCGGGTTCCTCGCCGAGCGGGGGACCGCCGACCAGTTGCGTGAGTACTTCGTCCACCGCTCGATCTACCACCACATCGAGGCCGACCCGTATGCCTGGGTGATCCCGCGCCTGCGCGGACAGGCGAAAGCGTCGCTGGTGGCGGTGGAATTCGACGAGTTCGGCGGCGGCCGCGGCGAACGCGTCCACGCGCAACTCTTCGCCGACCTGCTCTCGGGGGCGGGACTGGAGCCGGGCTACCTGCACTACCTCGACGCGGTGCCGGCGCCGATGCTCGCGCTGGTGGACATGATGTCGCTGTTCGGCCTGCATCGCGGCCTGCGCGGCGCACTGGTCGGGCATTTCGCCACCGTCGAGATCACTTCGTCGCCGGCTTCCCGGCGCTTGGCGGAGCTGGCCCGCACGCTGCTCCCGCATCCCGCGTGCGCGCACTTCTACGCCGAGCACGTCGAGGCCGACGCCGTGCACGAACAGGTGATGCGTCGCGATGTCATCGCTGGGCTACTGGCCGCCGAACCGGGCGAAGCCGCCTCGATCGTCTTCGGCATCCAGGCGACGAACCTGCTCGAAGACCGCTTCGCCGAGCACATCCTGAAGTGCTGGAACGAGGATCGCGGTTCGCTGCGTGAGGCGATCAGTGCACCCGGCGCACCTGCGTGAAGGAGATGGCGACGGGGTAACCGCCCCGGTCCCGGTCGTAGGCCTCGTGGTCGGCGGTGAGGTGGTCGGTGATCGAGTGCATCACATGCCAGCCGAACCCTGTCGTGTCGATCGGGTCGGTGTCTCCGCAGACGGCGTCGACCTCGATCCGGATCCGGAAGCCGTCGGCGGTCACCTCGCAGGTGATCTGGGAATCGGGCACCGCACCGAGGATCAGGCAGGTGGCTGCCTCGTCGAGCGCGACTCGCATGTCGGCGACCGCGTCGACGGTGAAACCCGCGATCAGGGCAACGGTTTCGGCGACAGCCCGGAGCATGACAACCTGGCCGAGGTCGGCGTCGATCTGGATACGGATCGATGTCGCATGAATCGAATCGGCGATGAGCCGGTCGCTCGAATCCACGATGTCCTCCTCCCGAGCATGCGCTGGAGTGGCTTCACCGAGCGCATACCCAGGAACTACCGACCCGAAACAGCTTCTCAGTGGCCGGATTCGGATCCCGACGCCTCGTCGATGGACAGGTAGTACCGGAACAGTGGCCGCACGCCGACCAGATCCAGTGCCCGCTCCACCTCACGACCGTCGGTGAGCAGGCTGATATCGACCCCGCGGGACCACGCGTCAGCTTTGGCGACGCCGAGCATCGTGGCGACCCGCAGGCTCAGGAACTCGGTATCGCGCAGATCGAGGACCACCACGCGCGCACCGGAATGCACGGCGCGGTCGAGCAGCGCACAGAATCGGGGCATCCGCGCCGCGTCGAGCTCGATACCGCCGTGTAAGACCCAGCAGCCCGGTCGCCCCGGATCGCGCAGCGCCAACCCGGCCGCGGCGGCCGCGGAGCACCCGCGGTACCAGCGCAGCCGACTCGAATGCCGGCGATCCATGACGACAGACATAGAACCTCCTGTGCGACAGGGCGTTCCGGTTCGCGCTACCGACGGACCCTGGCACAGGGTGCGGCGCACGAGAACCGGTTCGGCTGGAGGTATCGACCTGGGACGATTCTGGCACGTGGCGGCGCCGCTGTCACTGCGCGGGCATCGGCTCGGCGAGTGCTTGCTCACGCAACGACGACAGGGTCCGCGACAGGATCCGCGAGACCTGCATCTGGGAGACACCCAATTCCTCGGCGATCTGGCCCTGCGTCTTGGACTCGTAGAAGCGCATGATCAGCACCTGCCGCTCTTCGGCGGGCAGCTCGGCGATCAGCGGACGGACCGCCATCGCGTCCTCGGTGAGCTGGTAGCAGGGCTCCTCGGAGCCGAGGATATCGGTGATCGGCTGCGTGGAATTGTCGCGACCGTCGTGGGTGACGCCGTCGATGGAGTTGGTCTGGTAACCGTTGCCCGCGACCAGCGTGCGGGTGACCTCGATCAGGTCGACGCCGAGTTCGTCGGAGAGTTCGTGCGCGGTGGGGAACCGCCCGAGCCGCTGCGACAGTTCCTCGGTGGCGGGACCGATCCTGAGCTGGATCTCCTTGAGCCGTCGCGGCACCCGCACCGCCCACGTGCGATCACGGAAGTGCCTGCGCACCTCGCCCATGATCGTCGGAATCGCGAAGGACAGGAAGGAGGAGCCGCGAGTGACGTCATAGCGATCCACGGCGAGCACCAGCCCTACCCGGGCGGTCTGCTCGAGGTCGTCGAACTGTTCGCCGCGGCCGTTGAACTTGCGTGCGATGTGGTCGGCGAGCGGCAGACACAGTTCGATGACCTGCCTGCGCATCGCGTCGTGGTGCTCGTCGTCGATGGGCAGTGCCCGCAGCTTCTCGAACCACGGTTCGATGTTGTCGTAGCTGTCGCCGCGCGAATGGGATCGCCGGGCGGACGGACGAACTGCGGCTGTCGTTGATTCCCATGTCATCGCTACTTGCCTCACTTCCAGGCGGTTGCAGATGTGTTCATGGGGTACCCACCGGGACCCGGGGCCATGCCCTACCTATGAGGCTAGCGCGAGATGATCACGACTCGGTCGGTCCGTGCAATCGCCTGATCCAGCCGAATTCGACAGTGGTCGGATAGCCGTCGCGGGCCGGGTCGAAGCCGGCGTAATCGGTGCGCAGTGCGTCGGTGAGGGTCGCGACGACATGCCAGCCGAAGGATTGCTCATCGAGCGCGGCGGGCTCGCGGGCCAGTGCGCTCACCCGGGCGCCGAGCACGCCGTCGCCGCCGGTGAACGAGCAGTCGAGCTGGGAGTCCGGGGTCGCGACCAGCATCAACGCGGTGGCGACTTCGTCGAGTGCCAGCAGGAGATCGGTGACCTCGTCGAGCGCGAAGCCACCGACGAGCAGGACGGTCTCGGCGAGTGCGTGCACCATGCTCAGCTGGTCCAGGTCGGCGGGCACCTGGAACCCGACGGTTCTCGAGCGGGGAGCGGTGTCGCGATCTCGAGCTCGCACGCCACCTCCCTCGTCACCGACCATGTGGTCGGAGGTTACCCCGTAACCATCGGGTCACGCCTCGAGCTCATTTCCGGCCGTTACCCGACGAGATCGGGCCGCGGTGCCGCACCTGTGAGCATCGCGCGTCGGCCCGTATCGAAGGCAACTCCTGATCCGTGCCGGTCGCCGCGCCTGTTTGCCTATGGCGGACCCGGGTAGGCCGTCGATGGGCCCCCAGGACGGCCCACGGCCACCAGCTGGCCGAGAAACAGCCTGAAAGGAATGCCATGGGTATCGCTGACAAGGCGAAGAACAAGGCCGAAGAGCTGGCGGGCAAGGCCAAGGAAGCGGCCGGCCGCGCCACTGACGACCGTGATCTCGAGAACGAGGGTCGCGGCGAGCAGGCGAAGTCGAACCTCAAGGACGCGGGCGAGAAGGTCAAGGACGCGTTCCGCGACTGACCGGTCACACGCCATCCGGGTCATCGGTCCTCGACGGGACCGATGACCCGCGGTCTTTTCGACACGCATCAGATCCATCACAATCGCTGACACCACCGACTCGGCGTGCTGAAATGGATTCACCAGCCCATCTCTAGCTACCTGGATCGGCGGGCAGTCTGTCTACCTGCCGGTGTCGAGGGATCGAGCACTCGTGAACACCCATTCCAGTGATGGTGACAGGACGATCCGGATCGACGAATTCGACCCGGCACTGTGCGCGGAGGTCACCCTCCATCACACGGCGACTGTTCTGCACGTGCACGGCGAGATCGACGCCTGCAACCTGCTCGAGTGGCGCGCGATTCTCGACGAGGCCATCGCGGCGGAGGGGCAGTCGGGCCATCTGGTGATCGACATCAGGGACGTGACCTTCATGTCCTGCCGGGCGATTCTCGACATGGCGACCCGCGCCCAACAGTGCGAGCTGCGCATGAGTGTGGTCAATCCCGTGCCGTCGGTCACCGACCGGATCATCCTCGCCGCCGGCCTCACCGAGTGGCTACCCGTCTACCCCAGCCGCACCGAGGCCCTGGCCGCCGCGCGCACGCTACCGGTCCAGCAGTCCGTCCGAATGTTCCCGCCGGCGCCGTGGACGGCGAGGTGAGCAGGAGACGACCGGCGCCGGTTCAATCGTTCGCGGCGGAATTCGTCAGTATCGGCAGCAACGCCTCGGCGCTGACCATGTGGTCCTGCCCGGCGAGCACCCGATGCGTCGCGTGGGGAATCGCCGCGGCCAGCTCCCGCGCCACCTGATGCATTCCGGGTGGGTTCTTCGCCCCGACAACGACATTCACCGGCACCTGGATGTTCTCGAAACGCTCCACCGGGGGAAGTATCTCGGTGATCCCGATGTCGTACATCACTGTGGGGGCGAGTGCCTTCATGGTTTTCCAGCCGGGAAACAGCGGTAGCAGCGCGACGAACGCACGCGGCATCCCGATCCCCTGCAGGAATGCCTTCAGCGCTCGGGCGTTCTTCCCCTCGTCGAGAAGCGCGCGTACCGTCCCGGCCAGCTCGGCGTAGGACGCCCGCTCGGCCTCGTCGTGCACATAGGGAGCGTCGTAGATCACGACCCTGTCGAGCTTGTCCGGCATCCTTACCGCCGCTTCGAGTGCGAGCGCCGCACCCGACGAATGTCCGTAGAGAATCGCGCGCCCGCCCGCCGCATCGACCACCGTCTCGATATCGTCGATTTCCCGCTCGATCGCGTACGGCAGCACGTCCCCGCTGTCCCCGCGCCCGCGCCGGTCATAGTTGTAGACAGTGAATTTCGTGGCGAACACCCGCACGTCGGCGACGATCGGCCGAAACCTCCGGAAACACGTCGCGCCGGTGATGTACACCAGTGCCTGCCCGTTCCCGGAAACGTCATACGCGAGCTCCGTACCATCCTTCGACGTAGCGATCCTCATAACTCGTTCCTCTCGGTGCCGGGCCCGCGGATCCCTGATCGATCCACTGTCCTCTACCACAACGACGCTCTCGCCTCCCGAAACTCATCGGTGCGGCAAGAAGCTGTGCCCGTTCGAGCTGTGCCCGCTTCGCCCGCCGAAGACACGTGCACGGTTCGACCGCTGTAGCGGCCTTGGGTCACCAGCCGGGTGGCGATGTCGCGTCCGCCGCGACATTCATGAATGCGGAGATCACGTGATCGGTGAGGTAGAGCCTTAATTCGCTGCGCCACTCGGCGGGGACATCCGCCGGGACCAGGTCGAGTGCCTCCTCGACCTCCTCCCATATTCGGGGAAAGGGAATGCCGTTGCGCGAGCAGGATTCGACAGCGACCATCAGCTGATCTGTCAGGCAATCCATGTGCGCATTCGATATCACACTGAATCCCGGGTCGAGTAGGAGCTCGAGATCGTCCATATTTTTTCCCCTTACCGGTTTCGCGCCCCTGCTGTGCGCTCAACGTAGGTGACCGATTCGCGGTGCGCGAAATCGTGCGGGGGTTACTGGGCGTTCAGATATCTTTCGGCTGCCGACTTGTGATCGGCACCGACCGGCCAGTGTAGGTTCGACCGATGACCTCCACGGCCCTGTACTGCGGCACTCGCTGGGACGAGCAGGGTCGATGGTTCTACGAGCTGCTCGGCGACGACGGGACCACCGAGCTGATGCCCGGTGTCGGGACGCGGCTGGCGTTCCGGATTACCGATTCCGGGCGATTCTGCCTGGGGTACAACGGGTTCGGCGGCGGACGTCGCGGGCGGCAGCCGTGCCCTCGCCGCGCACGAGTCGACACCGGTCGTCAGTGCGAGCAGTGCCGAATCACCGAGGGCTGGTCGGTGGTGCACAGTCATCGCGGTCCGCTCACGGCATTGCCAGAACAGGTCCGCGACTACATGTCGCAGCCACACCACCTCTACATCGCGTATTTCGGCGACGGGATGACCAAGGTCGGTACAGCCTCGGCGTCGCGGCGCAATCGCCGGCTCTTCGAACAGGGCGCGCTGGTCGCCCGATTCATCACCGATTCCCCTGACGGACTCCATGTTCGAGATCTCGAACGGACAGTGACCGAGCGAGCGGGCATCGGGCAGGCGGTCGCCGGTGTCACCAAGACTCGCATCCTGACCAAACCGCTGCGCCCGTGGGCAGCCCTGGAATCAGCCGTCGCCGATGCGGCCGAGCATGCCGCGAGCGCACTGCCCACCGACATCGCGCGCACCGATATCGGCTGGTCGGGCGGCCGGGACTTCTACGCAACGATCCTCGAACACGGCCGGTTCCCGGTCGCCACCGAAATCGCCGGGGAGCCAGGCGAATACCTCATCGACGCGGTGACAGCGCACGGTCACACGATCGCGTGCCGGGACACCGCGGGCGCGAGCGAACTCGTATTGGTCAACGACACCCGCCTGGTCGGTCGCCGCATCGAACTCGACCCCTCGATCACGGCGAGTCCGGAACCCGCGCAAACCAGCCTGTTCTGACGGCCCTCACGCCATGGCGGCGAGTTGCGCCCGCATCGTATCCAGGCCCATTCCGCCCAATCGCAAAGCGCGGGTGTGGAATTGCTTCGAATCGAACGCTGCGCCCGCTCGCTCGCTTGCCTCTGCGCGGGCTGCGAGCCACAGACGTTCACCGAGCTTGTACGCAGGCGCCTGTCCCGGCCACCCCAGGTACCGGTCGATCTCGTCGCGGGCCGTGATGGCATCAGTGACTGTCCGGGTCAGCAGGAACTCCAGGCCGAGGTCGGGGGTCCAGCGCTCGCCCTCGTGGAAGCCGGTGCCCGCGGGGATCTCCCATTCGAGGTGCATCCCGATATCCACGATCACCCGCGCGGCGCGAAACAGCTGCTGCGACAGCATACCGAACAGATTGCCGTCGTCGCTGAGATAGCCGAGCTCCTGCATGAGGCGTTCGGCGTAGAGCGCCCAGCCCTCGCCGTGCCCGGAGACGAACGACATCATCCGCTGGTACCGATTCAGCGAATCCGCCGCGCACACCGCGGTCGCGATTTGCAGATGATGGCCCGGCACGCCCTCGTGGTAGACCGTGCTCACCTCACGCCAGGTCGCGAAGTCTTCTTTTCCGGGCTCCACCGACCAGCACATGCGAGCGGGACGGCTGAAATCGGCACTTGGCCCGACGTAATACGCCCCGACCACACCGCCGGGCGGCGCTATCGTGCATTCCAGCTGCACGATCTCGTCGGGAATCTCGAAGTGCTTGTCGCGCAACGCCTCCAGGGCTTCGTCGGACATCTTCTGCAGCCACGCTCGGAGCTCGGACTGCCCGCGCACCCGGTATTTCGGGTCGGCGTCGAGCACTGTCGCCGTCTCGGTGAGTGTTGCCCCCGGCGCGATGCGGGCAGCGACAGCCAGCATCTCGGTCTCGAGCCGGGCGAACTCCGCCCACCCCCAGACATAGGCTTCGCGCAGGTCGAGGTCGGCGCCGGTGAAATAGCGCGACCACAGCCGGTAGGTCTGCTCGCCGACGGCATCCTTGGCGGGAGCGAGGGGCACGAGCTCGGCGCGCAGAAACTCAGCGAAGTCGGCAAAGGCCCGTTGGGCCGCGTCCGCGCCCCGGCGCAGTTCCGCCAGCGGGGCACCGTCGACATCCGCGGCGGCGGCGACGAAGATGGTGAAGAATCCTTGCTTCCCGCCGGAACCTGCCCACGTGTCGGCCTGCTCGGCGACTTTGACGACCTGCCGCAGCGCACTGACCTGCCCGCGTTCCGCCGCGACCACCAGCGACGCGCGCACACCGGCCAGCGCCGCAGGCACCCCAGCGAGACGCTCGGCGATCACTGTCCAATCCGCGGCGGTCTCAGCGGCCATCACGTCGAATACCATCCGAATGTTCTGCACCGGACTTTCGATCACATTGAGCGCGGCGAGCGGGAGCCCGGCGTCATGGATCTCCACGTCGAGCCCGATGCGTTCGGTGAAGACGGCTTTCGCCACCCGCTCACCGTCATCGACTGGTTGCGCGGAAAGTATGGCGCGCAACGCGTTTCGGGCGATCTCCGCCCGAACCTCATGCCCGGCGGGCGAATAGTCGGTCAGGCGATCGTCATGCCCCGCGATGCCGAACATGGTCGCCATGACCGGATCAGCGGCCGCGTAGTCCTCGACGAACCGATCACAGATCTCATCCACACCCATCCGAGACACGCTAACGGCCATCGAGGCCCGACGGGCAACGAACGAGCGCGTGCACGGCGGGTCGAGTCATCCGTGTTGTCGCCGCGCCGTCTCGGTGATCCAGGTGGGTGCGTCGCCGTGTTTCTCGTTCACCGCGCGCATCTTCGGGTCATCGAGGGCGACCAGTTCGGCCATCACCTCGTCCACCTATCCGGCGCCTGCGCCTCCTGATCTCGTCGATGCCCATCATGCGTCGGGATCGGTGCGCGCGTTCGAGTCGGGTGCCAGGGAGAACACCGCGACCAGGAAGTCGGAGTCGGCGGTGAAGGGCCGCAGATCCCAGGTTGACAGCAGTAGATCGACTGTGAGACCGGCGGATTCGGCATCGGTCAGGAACTCGGCGAACTCGTAGCCACGGTCCGCGCCGAACCCGATGATCACCCGGCCGGTCGGCGCGAGATGCCCGGCGAACCCCGCCAGGACGGCCGACCGGGTGGACGGGGCAAGAAAGGTCATCACATTGCCCGCGCACACGATGGCGTCGAAGTCGGCGGCAGGCAGATTCAGTTCGGCGAGGTCGCCGACCTGCCAGGTCGGGCCGGGATAGTCCGCACGCGCCGCGTCGATGAGCACCGGGTCGACATCGACGCCCACCACTGTGTGCCCGGCACCATGCAGGTAGCCACCGGTCCGCCCCGGCCCGCAGCCCGCGTCGAGCACTCGGCTACCGCGCCCGAGCATCGCGTCGATCAGCCGCGCCTCGCCCACGATGTCCTCGCCCTGCGCGGCCAGGGTCCTGAACCGCTCCACGTACCAGCTCGAATGTGCCGGGTCCGCGGCGGTGAGCTCCTCCCACCCGCTGGGTGTGCGCTCGTTCGACGTATTCATGAATGCCTGCTCCTCGGGTCGGTCTGCACTACCGACCCTAGAGGCTCGGCTCGGACAGGGCGCGAAGGCCGGGGGCGGTGGCGTGGCGAACGAAATGGCAGTCGGCCAGGCGGTCGGTCTCGCCGAGTTTGACTGTCAGACAAACGGATTCGGCTAATCGATAGGGTCGGCTCTCCACGACAGCACCGAGTACGCGGCGCAGTCGCGACACTTCCGCGCGGACCGCGACCGCATGCCGAGCGTGCCCTGAACGCGATGGTCTTGCATGGCTTTCGGGACCAGGTGCTTCCCGGTGGCTGGTTTGTTGTCGTACCCCGGTGCCACACTGT
>NZ_JBHXMN010000024.1:0-65398 GCF_042720495.1 Nocardia sp. NPDC058480
CGGCGAGTTGTTCGATCCAGCCAAGGCTTTCGCGATTCCCGTCCGTTTCACGCCAGAACCGGTCGCCGCTTGACTCTTAGCGATATCGGAGGTCTCTTTGCTCGCACCGACGCACCATCGACCACGACGCGCGACCAGTCGAGCAACCCCTCACTGCCGAGCTCGTCGAGCACGGCGCACTGTAGGCGCCGCCATAAACCTGCCTCGGTCCACGCAGTGAACCGCCGATGCGCGGTCGGGACGGTCACCCCGAATCCCGGTGGCAACATCCGCCAAGCACATCCGCTGGTCAACACGTACACGACGGCGGTGAACACGGCCCGCTCATCGGTGGGAGCGGTTCCGCCGCCCTGGCGGCGCGGCGAGAACGCCGACAACAACGGCTCGACGAGCTCCCACAGCTCATCGGGCACCAAACGCAACGAAAGTTGGTCGGTCACGACCGAAGATCATGCACCACAACAGAACACGCTGGGCCAGCGGCCACGGCCTGCGACATGAGACATCCTCTTACCGCACTGACCGAACCGGCCAGTGCCGCGTGTGGTCGAGTGGCCGTCAGGCCCGCCTTCTCACAGACAAATCGCATAGTCTGCCGCGGTGCCCAAGCTAACGCTGTCGAACCTTTCGCAGAGAAAATACTCACGGTCTGGCTCGAACCGTGGGGCCGGGATTACTGGATGCGACCGGGAGATGTCTTCATCATCGAATCCGACGACCGCGCCTCCTTCGCGCAGGCGAATAATGATCCGCCATTCGAGGTCTCGTGGCTCAAGGGCGGCATCATGGTCGGTGTGATGGTGGACAGCACCATGCGGGATCGGGACGGAATTGAGCGTGAGTGCGGCCATCAACGGCCTGTTGACCTCGACGGGCGGTAGCCCCGTAGCTCGGGCTAGATCCGGTGCGTCGACACTGCCTCTAGACATCCTCTTCTGCCGCGACCCGCGCGATCCCGACGGCCGCGGTCCCAGCTGACGAACGCACTCAACTGCCGATTATGTGTTGTCGATGCGGTGTACCGACCTACGACGTACTTCCCGTACCAACGGGCTCACAAGGAACATCTCATCGGGAGCCGAGGCCTCCAGACACGCCCAGTACTCGAGCCTCTGCGCGATTCCTGGTGCTTGCGTGGCTTCCCAAACCGCAACCAGAGCCTCTACCAACAGTTCGGTTCGTTCCGACTGATCATCCTGTGCCGACGTGATGAGCAGATCGTCCTCGGCCGACTGGAGGACCAGATCCAGCAACCAGAAACTCAGCTCCCAGTCGGTCTTATTCGCGAGTAGCAGGCAAACGAATTGATCGAGCCGCACCGGATCGGACACCTCGATCGGCCAGTCCTGCATCCAGTTTTCGTGCGCGATGTCCGCCAGTTGCGCCACTCGCGAGGCCGAATCCCCGCCTGGATAGATCATGGAGCTGAAGGTAGCCAACGCTGCGAACTTTGGCGATGGAGTTACCACTCTGCGGGATCCCTCCAGCCGAAACTGCTCGGACGCAGCACATCAACCGGCATTGTCTGGCGTGCGGCGGTCACCACCGCTGAGTAGCGCCCTGTTTGCGGACCGTGTGTCGAGAGCACCGGTGAGGGTCACCGATTCAGCCTGCGAGGATTCGGGGTTCAGCGGGATTCCGAGCGGTTCTCGTTGGGCCGTGCGATGATTCAGCCACGCGTGCGTCGATACACGCGTCGATCTGTGGTTCTTGTCGAGGGTGGTGACGAGCCGATGTTCACGAACGCACGCCTTATCGTCTTCATTGTTGTTCTCGGTGTGTGCCTCGTGGCCGTGGTCGTCCTTGCCTGGATTTCGTGGGTCCGAACAGTCGGAGCACCGGTGGCGCTAGGCCACGTCCCGCTCTTCGGATGAGACAGGATGTGCGGCCACCAGGGTCACGCAGAACCTCTGAGGTCGAAGGACTTTCGGGAACGATAGCTACAGCACAGTCATCGGACATGCAAGCCGTGGGGAGGGATGTGCCCCGAGAGCAGGTCGCGGGGCGGCTGGTGGAGCTCGCGGGGCCTCACGATGATCTGACCAAAGATCAGAGGAGGCTGTGCCTGGACGGCGCCTACCTCGATATGTGCTTGTCCGCAGGGGATCCGATCGAGGATTGGATTCGTCCGTGGGCGGAGATCAGGGCTATCGGGCATCGGCTCGTTCGCGAGGGTGGCGGTGGCCTGCTGCGGACGGTGGGGGAGGAAATACGTCGCATCGACGAGGTGACAATCGCGACCGCGCAGCCGATCACGGTGCATCGTGTCGATGGTGACCACATAATTCGGGAGGACGCTTCCCTTTTGGGTTTCTCCCCTGCGCTCGGGTTGATCGACATCGTGTGGGAATTGCTGGGTCGGACGCCGGAGCAGGTCGCGAGCGAAGTCTTCGAATTGGCAACGGTCAGCGCATCAGAATTCTCCGAGGTACCGGATGACCGTAAGGCATTGCTGTGGAGCGGCGACTACCTCGATGAAGTCGTGTCGAGCGCCGAGCAGGTCGAGGAGGCGTTACGCGCCAGGGCTGGGATCAGAGCAGTCGGATATCGGCTCGACTGCGCGAATGGTATCGAGTTGATGCGGACAGTGCACAGCATGTTGAGCTCGAATCCGCAAAAGCAGCTGCTCGTCGGCATCTTGTGGGGAGGCGGCAGCTCCGGCAACGGCCGACCAATCGGCGGGTGGCGGAACTGAAGAAACGCCGCCGATAACAGCGAACCCACCTCTCCCTCGATCCGCGGAGAGGCACCGACTCACCCTGCGACGACGTGCTATTGCCCTATCGGCCGATGGTCAGGCCTCATCAGCGTTCGACGATCCACGGATCGCAGAATCCCAAGCAGCAACCCCGAGCGACGAGCCTGCGTCAGGCGATGCCGTAATAGTAGTTTGACGCTCCAGGTGCGCATAGCGGACCTGGAGCTCTATCGCGTTGTAGAGCTCTTGCTTGTGTTCAGGGGCGCCTCCCGCGAGGATCAAGCGAATGTCTCCCAGTGATCCGATGAGCTGGCGGAACTCGGTCTCGGTGAACTTTTCCTCCTTGGATAGATTGTTCAGTTCGACCTGTGCGGCGGCTTTGTCTGCTTGGGCCGAGTTCAGTGCGTCGACGACGGCTTGTGGGTCGACGCCGGCCTCGATAGCGGCGAGGCGGCGTCCGATACGGGTTTGAGCCTGCTCGATGCGCCTCCGCAGGGCGGCTCGGCGTGTATCGGTTCCGCGGTCTTCCTGCGCCTGGGTACGCGCATGGACGAAGCACAGCCGTTGCCAGGGCGGCGTCGGTCGTGTCGAACGGGGGATCGGCGAAGACCGAGCAGGAATCGTGTGGTGATGGCGCAGTCACGCTGAAGACAGGAGCAAGGTTCCAGAGGCGGTTGAGGGCTTTGACCCAAACCTGATTCGCTTGCTGAAATCGAAGGGACGTAGCGACAATGGCCGCATGTTGCTGGATGACGACTACGCGAGTTTGGTTCCGAATCCCCCGACCCGTTTCGGGTTGACCGAGCTGCGAGATTCGTATGTCGATGCGGTCGCCGATGAAGAAGTCCAGCGACCGATGGCCGAGGAGCGTCGCGCCTACTTCGAGGGACTCTGTGGGTTGTTCGAACTCGATCTGCCTACGTCTCGTAAAGCCCTCGGCTGGAGTCCGGCACGGTACGTGCATGGCCTGGTACTCAATTCCGCGAAGTCGTTGCTGCGCACCGGTTCCCCGTGGGACGGCTATCTCGAAGCGGGGGCGCTGATCGGGGCGCTCGATGATCTGGGTATCGGCGAAGCACATCGGTCGATGGTGCTGGAACTGCGCACGACCGTGGAAGCGTCGCGGTCCCAGCATCGGGCGTTGCTGGACCTGTTGCTGACCGGGTTGCTGGGCGAGCGCGCGCAAGTGGTGTTCACGCTGGTCGATCTCGAGGCCGCCGGTATCGAGCGTGCGGTGCCGATCCGCAATCTGCCTGACTGACCGCGATCGGATCGGGTTGCGGGGTCGACGTGGCACGAGGCGCCTCCGCTTCGCTGTGGCAACGTCGACCGGTCATCACTCGGTCGCTGCGCAGTCAACGACCGAGCATCAGTCATTCGCAGCCGGTGTCACGGTGGATCGGCGCTGTCGGACACTCACGGTCAGCCTCTTTGGGGCGATGAAAATCACTGAGCCGCAACATCTTCCACTGTCAGGTGTCAGAGCGAGTGGCGGCAAGCGCGGGTGTAGGAATGTCGCGACGGTAGATGGTGTCCCGGTCCAATCCCGTCGGACCGGGACACCATCTACCTGTTGCTCCACGGTTCGTTTCCGGTGTCAGGCCGCGAGGGGTTCGACCGATTCGTCATCGACCACTGCGACGGCCGGGCTGTCGAGATTGACGTTGTTGTCGTCGATCTCGCCGGTGATGGCACGTTCGACGTCGACGAGCGCGAAGTCTTTCGTCGCGCCGAGCTCTGCGAGAAAATTCAGGTACCGGGCGCCCTCGGAAGGGGCACTGCGCCAGGAGTTCTTTTCGATCTGGGATTCGTGCGCGCCGAGTACGAGCGCGAGCATGATCACCCGCGCGCCCCCGTCGCCGCCGCGGCGATCTTTCGGTGTCGTCGTCGACCGCGACATTGACCGCCCACTGGTGGGCATCAGCGTAGATCTCGGTCTAGGTATCCGGCTCACCCGCACCATCGGCAAGGTGCGTGGCAGGGATCGGGTTCGTCGTGTCGAGGTCGCCGGCGAGGATCCGGAACGCCGCGTAGGGAAGTGCTGCGGTCAGGCGGGCACGGGTAGCCACGCGTTGCTGCTCGATCAAAGCCGCCTGATGCCAGACGAAGGACGGGCGACCGTACGACAGCAGCTTGTCGATTTCTACAACGCGACCGTATCCACTCCATGGATTGCTGCCGAACGCGGATACGTCGATGCGGTCATCGAACCGGCCCAGACCCGGCTCGAAATTCGGAAAGCTCTGCGGATACTGAGAGACAAGGACGTCCGGCATGCCCCAAGAAAACACCATCGCATGCCGTTGTAGCACTGGCCCCATCGAAGCGGCGAACTGGCCCGCAGCGGCACCAATTGCCGTGGTGCGCATCGGCAAGGGGGACCGGGCAGATTCGGCCGGCCGACTTCTTCGTCATGCCGAACTGACGGAAGTGGGGTGATGTCGTCTCATACCCGGATCGCGTACACGCCGTACCCGCCGTACACATACGCCCTCTTGTTGGCGACCGAGATCGAACTGCGTGCTGCGGCGGGGTCGCGTTCCCACTGGCCTTCGTCTACAGCGGTACCGATTTTGCATTCCCATCGGAGTGTGCCGGTGGCCGCGTCGAATGCGTGGACTTCGGACTCCCACACCGCGAACACGGTTCCGTCGGCAACGCACGGCGCCCCCAAGTGCCCCTTGCCACCAACACGCGACCATCGCTTCCTGCCGGTTCTGCGGTCGAATGATTCCAGCGGTGTGCTCGGCGCTCCGCCACCACCATATTCTTCCGGTTCGCCGCCCACGACGATCGCATCCCCATCAGGGACGGCGTATCGACCGCGGTTGGTGCGGAATTCACCGGGTGTGCCGAGAGTCCACAGCGGTTCGCCGGAGGCGAGGTCGAAGACCTGGATCTGCGGCTGCTTCAACTTGGCAACCACCACGGTGTCGGCGGTGATGCAGGGTCGGAAGAGCGGGTCGTAGTCGCTCAGTTCACCCACGGCGGCCCGCCACCGTATCGCGCCAGTGACGGAATCCAGGACGAAAAGCGAATCGCCTTGGACGGCTGCGATGACACCGTTCCCCGCAGTGATGTACAGGTTGCCGCGACTTCCACTGTCAGTTGGGGTCGACCAGCGTGGGGTACCGCTCTCGGCATCGAGTGCAACAACGTCGAAGACAGGCAGCGGCCCCTCTGCATAGACATAGGGCGGGTCGTTTGTTGCGCACAGGTTGTAGGTGCCATTGACGGCTCCTGCCTCCCATGGCCGCCCTCCGGTCGCCCATCGCCGCGCTCCGGTGGTCGCGTCGAATCCGATCAGTGAGTTGTCGCCGTTGACGATCACGGTGCCATCCGCGACGACGAGGACCTGCACCTCGCCGTCGGCGAGCTTGCTGCCGATCTCGACGCTCCACAGCACCGCACCGGTTGCTGCGTCGAGTGCGTGCAGTCGGTTGTCCTGGCCGCACACGAAGACGCGTCCGTTGGCGACTACCGGTGGCGATCCGTCTCTATTGATGTGGGGACGGATCTTGGCTTGCCACAGGATTTGGCCGGGTTGTGGTTCGGGCTGGGTTTTCGGCGCTTCCTCTTCGCTCGCCACCAGCTTGACCGCGGCGTAGCCGCCGCCGACGAGGGCGCCGGTGCCGAGCAAGCCGAACCCGATCAGCCCTTTGCTGAGCATGGTTCTGCGGCCCAGCGAAGCGGGCCCCGAACTCGGGCCGGGCGAGTTCGGTAGGACGCCGACCCTCTCGGTGGGCCGTACGGCGGACACGTCGAACGACGGGGCCAGTGCTGGTCCGTCCGTCGATGGAGCTTCGAGCTGCCGGAGTATCTGTGTGGTCGTGAGCCGGGCGTCAGGATGTCGCGCGAGGCAGCCCGCGATGACGAAGCGGAGTCTGGTTTCGGGTATGCCGGTGAGGTCCGGTGGCTGGGTAGTCACGCGATGCAGGAGCGTCGCAGCGTTGGCGTCGCCGAATGGGGGACGCCCCGTCAGTGCGGAGGAGAGCAGGGCGCCCAGGGAGAACACATCCGAGGCGGGTCCGCCCGGTTCGCCGGTGAGTTGTTCCGGCGACGTGAACGCCGACGGTGTGGAATGGGTCCTGGGAAGACTGAAATCGATGACCCGAAGGCCGGTTTCGGTGATGATCACCGACTCGGGGGTGATGGTGCCGTGCACCAGACCCGCACCGTGGATGGCGATCAAGGCGTGCGCGATACCGATGCCGATGCTCTCGACCGCCGGTAGTGGCAGCGGCCCGTATTCGGTCACCAGCTCGCGCAGCGAGGGGCCGGTGATGTATTCGGTTGCTGCCCACGGCTGCGGAGCCTCCGGGTCCGCGTCCAGGACCGCCGGTGTGAAGTCGCTGTGCACGGCTCGTGCGGCCGCGAAAATCTGTGCGAGCTCGCTTCGGTCGCTGATACCGGTTCCGCGGTCCGAGTGCACCGTGTGGACGACGACATTCTCCGCGCCGGGGGCACAAGCCAAATAGGTATCGCCGCGTGCGTCCGAACCGAGTCGGCCGATCAACGCGTACGGACCGATCGCCGACGGATCGGAAGCCCGCAACGGCAGCGTGCGTGGGCCGGACTGCGTGGCAGGCCCGATCAGGGATGCGCCAGCTGAGGCACCGGTCGGCAGAGAAGTCGGCGGCTGTGGTCTTTCCGTGTCGTGAATCGTTTGCCCTCGTTCGCCCCCCAGCGCATTCAGTTGCTGAGCCGCCCGAGCCTGCTGCCAGCGTTGCACCTGGATGATCACTGCTCCCAGGCAGAATGCCGCGACCGCGAGCACACCTGCCCGGATCAATTCCACTGCTATCAGCCCGAATCCGCCCACCGGTGCGTACCCGTAGATGAGGTAGTCACCGGCCCTTTCCGTCCGCACCGCGGGGAGGCTCAAAACCAATGCGACGAACCCGAGTACCCACCCGAGTAGCAAGAACAACCACCACGCGGTGACCCATCCGCCGGCGCGACGGCCGCGCAGATCCTGCGCGTCCGGCGGTGTACGCGGGTCACTCGCTCGCCACACATCGGACATAATCGTGTGCGGAAACCAAACATTGACCACGGGACAGAACCAGCCGCCGATCACCCAGCCCATGGAACGCCGATGGCGTGCGGTGCACAGCGCTTCGGCATTGCGGCGCGCCCGCCACAACCACGTGATGACGGTGACTCCTGCGCCGAGTTGCAGGATGGCCGAGATGATTCCGGCCCAGGTGTAGGACTGCCACTGCGTGCGTGTCCCTGTCGGCTGTCTCCAGCTTCTCTCGAAGTCCGCCAGCAGTATCCAGTCGGCGATCGCACTGACGAACATCATCACCACAGCCCCGGCGACCAGGGTGATCGCCCATGCTCCCAGCATCCCGATCGGACGTATCTGCCTACCGTCACGCACGATTGCCTGGTCCCACCCCATCGACATGTTCCGATCCCTTCAAGTCCAGCGTGCCACGCCGGGCCGGTGACGATATCGGATTACGTTGCCGCAGCGTCGCATCGAGTCAACCAGGCCCTCGACCATGCAACCAGATCGAGGGGGCATATGGGCAAGGTCGCACCGCCGATTCCTTCGTCGCAACGCTGGGCGAGCGCACGGATGTTGGTCGTGCCGGATCCGCAACAGGCAACTCTTAGCCGCATCCGCGATTTTCTGGCGTCAGGCCGGAAACCACCGACAGCGAATTTGATGCTGAACGGGGTACTTCGTGTGCGGCAGGTATGTAATCCTGCGGCAAGGAGTTGATCTGGGCCGTTGGTGGCGCGCTGTGCCGCCGCCTATGGCGCAGCATCGCATTCAGAGCCGCCGCCGCGCTGACCTGACTCAGCGGCATATCGTCCGTGTATCGGAAAACTCATACGTTATGGCAACACCACGCTGTCTTGACTGGACGCATGGCCTACCGCGAACTGAATTCGATCTACAGCGATGCGATCGCGGACCGTCGCGCCCGAGCAATGGCCGAGCGGTCCGCGTCGACCGTTCCAACGATAGGTGCCACGGTCTTCGGGTGCGGCGAGGAGGAAGCCGCCCTGTTCCGAAAGGTGGGAGCCTGCCTCGGAGTGCTGCTCACGATCACCGAGGCAGCCGTCTGTGAGACCAACGCTGAGCTGGCACGTGGCAGCCGATGCATCAGCGTGAGTCACAAGACCCAGATCACCGATTCCACGCTGCTGGCGCTGAGCCGAGCCGGTGTGGAGTACATCTCCACCAGGAGCATCGGCTACAACCACCTCGACCTGACGTACGCAGAGCGCGTCGGCATCTCGGTCGGCAACGTCGCGTACTCACCGGACAGTGTGGCCGACTACACGTTGATGTTGATGCTGATGGCCGTGCGCCACGCGAAATCCGGTTTCCGTCGCACCGACATGCATGACTACCGGCTCAGCGACATGCGTGGCAAGGAACTGCGCGACCTGACCGTCGGGGTGATCGGGACGGGACGCATCGGCACAGCGGTCATCGACCGGTTGCGGGGCTTCGGCTGCCGCGTCCTGGCACATGACAGCCGGCCGCACGCCGGCGCCGACTACGTTCCGCTCGATGAACTGCTGAGGCAGAGCGACATTGTCACTCTGCACACCCCACTCACCGCGGACACCCACCATCTCCTCGATCGCCACCGCATCGAGCAGATGAAGCGCGGCGCGTACGTCGTCAATACGGGGCGCGGACCGCTGCTCGATACGGCGGCTCTCCTGTCCGCACTGGAGAGCGGTCGGTTGGGCGGCGCGGCGCTGGATGTCCTCGAAGGCGAGGAAGGGATCTTCTACGCCGACTGCCGAAACACGGTGATCGAGAACGAAGCTCTGGTGCGGCTGCAGCGCCTGCCGAACGTACTGATCAGTCCGCACTCTGCGTACTACACAGACCACGCCCTGAACGACACCGTCGAAAACAGCCTTATCAACTGCCTGAACTTCGAAAGCGGGAAAACAGCATGAGCAGACCAAAGGTCGGGGTCATCTTCGGAGGGACTTCCGAAGAACATCTCGTCTCCATCAAGTCGGCGCGAGAGGTGGCAAGGAATCTCGACACCGAGAAGTACGAACCGTTCTGGATCGGCATCACCACCGGCGGCGAGTGGAAGCTCTGTGACGGCCCCGACGCGGATTGGGAGAATCGTAACGCCCGTCCGGCCATGCTTTCGCCCGATCGGAGTGTGCACGGCCTGCTGGTCAGGGAGCAGGGGAGCTACGACGCCATCCGCCTCGACCTCGTCTTCCCCGTACTTCACGGCACACTCGGCGAAGACGGCGCAATCCAAGGCCTGTTGGAGCTCTCTGGCATCCCCTACGTCGGCTGCGACATCCAGGGCTCCGCCGTGTGCATGGACAAGTCCTTGGCGTACGCCATCGCCCACAGCGCCGGGATCGCCACGCCGAGCTTCTGGGTCGTCGCGGAGAACGAGACGGTCGACGCCGCTCATCTTCCGTATCCCGTCTTCGTCAAGCCGGCCCGTTCGGGTTCATCGTTCGGCGTCAGCAAGGTCACCCGAGAAGGCGAGCTACCGAAGGCGCTGAGCGCAGCGCGCCAGTTCGACTCGAAAGTCCTTGTCGAGGAGGCCGTCACCGGCAGCGAGATCGGCTGCGCGGTCATGGGGGAGCGCTTCGGCCTGATCACGGGCGAGGTGGACCGCGTCGACCTCTCGCACGGATTCTTCCGGATCCACCAGGAGGACTCACCGGAGACGGGATCGGAGAATTCGACGTTCGTCGTTCCCGCCGACATCTCCGATGAAGCGCGCCTGCTCGTCCACGAGACCGCCAAGGCCATCTACCGCGCCCTGGGCTGCAAGGGACTTGCCCGCGTGGACATGTTCCTCACCGACGACGGACGAGTGGTGCTCAACGAGGTCAACACCATGCCCGGCATGACGTCGTACAGCCGCTACCCGCGGATGATGGCCGCCGCGGGACTGCCGCTCGCCGACGTGATCGACCGGCTCCTCTCGATGACGCTGCAGGGAAAGAAGCGATGAACGACGACTTCGCCTACGTCGACGCGCTCGTGCCCGGGATCCGCTGGGACGCCAAATACGCCACGTGGGACAACTTCACCGGCAAACCGGTCGACGGCTATCTCGCGAATCGCATCGTCGGCACCCGGTCCCTCTGCGCGGCTCTGGAGCAAGTAAGCGAGAAGGCAGCCTCCCTTGGATTCGGGCTGCTGCTCTGGGACGGGTATCGCCCCCAACGCGCCGTCGACTGCTTCCTCCGCTGGTCCGAGCAGCCAGAAGATGGCCGGACCAAACCGCGGCACTACCCGAACATCTCCCGGGTGGACATGGTCAAGCACGGATACGTGGCTGCGAAGTCGGGCCACAGCCGGGGCAGCACCGTGGACCTGACGCTCTATCACCTCGCCACCGGTGAGCTGGCTTCCATGGGTGGCGACCACGACCTCATGGATCCGATGTCGGGTCATCGAGCCCGAGGAATCACCCCAACCGAGGACAAAAGCCGCGAGCATCTCCGTTCCATCATGGAGGGCTGCGGATTCGATCGGTACGACTGCGAATGGTGGCACTACACGCTAAGAAACGAGCCCTATCCCGATGTCTACTTCGACTTTCCCATCACATGATCGGAGTCGCGTCCGGCGCCTGGACGATCTCGACACCCCCGACGGCCCCGACCTGCACGGCTGGCTCACCGACGCGCCCGTGATCGAGGGCGGCGACGGCCGGAGTGCTCACACAGCAGCTCAGGCGCGGGTCGTTGTCTTGCGAAACGACAAGCGGATCCTGCGCTCGGCCAACTGGCCGCGCAGGGCGCGGCCGTGCGCGCGCTGGCTGGTCCGGGCGGGCTGAACTCCGCGCCGCCGTTCACGCCGATCGCCGATGTCGATCCGCTGCCGGACGAATCCCTGTGGCGTCGCGAGGTCGTGCGGCGAGCCGGCGACCTGCAGGTGATCATCGGGGCAACGGCCGACGAGATGGGCGCGTTCTACGGTGGCCCGCATTCGGTGTTCTCCCGGATCCGCCGACTGCCGTTCGGTCCACGGATCGCGTCCGAAATCCAGCAATTGATCGGACGCAAGGCATTCGAGGACGGCACCGCCGAACTCGCGGATCTGCTCGCCACCCACGACGCCGACGTCTACCGCTATCGAGTTCATGACTTGCACCCGAGCAACCCGTTCGGTCCCTGTCACTGCCTCGAACTGCTGTTTCGAGTGGACGGCAACTGGCCCGAAGGCGGCGCGCAGGTGCTCGGCGGTCAGATGACGGCCTGCCGCCCACCAGGCTTCGGGGCTGTGCTCCCATCGATAAGCACGACGACCTGTTGGACATCACTCGACGCCTCGACTTCAGGCGCATTCGATCAGCTGATCCCGTCGAGAACTTCGTGCAGGATAATGGCGAAAGCCTCTGGCTGGCCGGGGTATCCGGACTCCGGGCCGGTGAAGCCGCCGTGATGGCTGGGGAAGAGAACCGGCTTGTGGCCGAGTCGTTCGGCGACCGCCAGCGAGGTGCGGGCGGTGACCGTGTCCGTCGACTCCTCGCCGTAGCCGATGACGATCCGGGTCGGGGCCGCGGTGAGAGCCGCGATGTCGGGTCGGTAGCCGACGACCGGCCGGGAACGCTGTGACAGCAGCGGGTCGTCGCGAGAGCTGTCGTCCTGGGCCGGCAGGCCGAACTGCGCGGGATCGGCGGCGGGTGCGGCGAAATAATCGTCGGTGAATTCGCCCTGCCAGGATGTCATCGCGATGAAGGCTGCCATTCCCGCGCCGAATCCGTTCGCCGCGTAGGCGGCGCGATATCCGTCCGCCGCGCGTTCTGCGGCCGCGGCATCGGGGAGAACGGACAACAGCGGCGGTTCATGGGCCACCAATGTGGTCACGTCATCGGGGTGAGCGGTCACGAGCGCGAGCGCGACGATGGCCCCGCCGCTGCTGGCGAAGATCTCGACCGGGCCGGAGTCGATGGCCTCGATGACGGCGTGCACATCGTCGGCGTGGACGGCGGGGACGTTGTCGACCTGGCCGTCGGTGCGGACGCTGCGGCCGAGTCCGCGTGGGTCGTAGGTGATGACCGTGCGGTCGGGGAAATGCGCGGCGAGTGCGGTGAAACCGGTGGTATCCATCGGCAGACCGATCATGAGCAGCGGCGGCCGCCCGTCGGCGGTGGGGAGTGCTCCGTGGACGTCGTAGGTGAGTGTGGCGCCGGGGGTTTCGAGCTGGTGTGTCCTCATGCCCATATTGACGGCGCCGGTGGCGGGAACTCATCGGTGGACGTACGCATATGCTCGGCCACCGCGACGGCCTCATGCCGCTGCGGTTCCGCAATAGTTGGCCGTGCGAGTGGTCGCCGACGACTTCGTCCCGAACGTTCTTCCGGGGAGGAGCGCCGACCATATAGTGTCGAAAAAGCGGCCTCTACCCGGCGATCACCTGTCATCGTAGTGTTCACCGGCTCGCGACAGGGGTGGCGCCGAAGTGACTGCTGAATCGTTCTTCCGTGCGCCCGTTCTCGTCGACCGGATCGATGAACTGTCCTGGCTGGAGTCGTGTCTGGACGAGGCCGGTGCCGGTGCGGGGCACGTCGTGCTCCTCGAGGGACCGGCGGGTATCGGCAAGACGACCGTGCTCGACGAGCTGCGCAGGCGCGCGCAGGTCAAGGGGTGGGACGTGCGTTCGGCGCGCGGCGGCGAGCTCGAGCGCGGGTTCGGATTCGGTGTGGTCCGTCAACTGCTCGAGGCCGGACTCTCCCGCGCCGAACCACGCGAACGTGCCCGGTTGCTCTCCGGTGCGGCGAGCCTGGCCGAGGCGGTGTTCACCTCGGTGGACCACACCGCAGGCGGTGACATCGCCTTCGCGACCTTGCACGGCCTGTACTGGCTGGTGGCCAACATCGCCGAACGATCGCCGGTACTGATCACCATCGACGACCTCGGCTGGATCGATGAGCCTTCCCTGCGATTCCTGCGGCATCTGACATTGCGTCTGGACGGGTTGCCCGCGCTCATCGCGGTGACCGCGGGCACAGGGGGTGAGCGCCACCGCCGCGATGTTGAGGAGTTCCTACTCGAAGCGCGGCCGTCGGTGCTGCGTCCGCGGCCGATGTCGCTGCCCGCTGTCGCGACGCTGCTGCGGGACCGGCTCGGCGCGCAGGATCAGCCACGCCTGGCGCGGGCGTGCCTCGCGGCATCCGGGGGCAATCCGTTCCTGCTCACCGAGTTGCTCGGCGCGCTGCATCGGCGCGACGACGCCGGTGCGGTCGATCCGTCGACGGTGGCGAGACTGGCGCCCCGACGTGTCGCTGCCGCGGTGCTGGCCCGGGTGAGCCGGATCGATGCGGCGGCACCGGGATTCGCGCGGGCCGTCGCCGTGCTCGGCGACAGCGCCCGTGTCGAGGACTGCGCGCGGCTCGTCGGGCTCGACCCGACCGCGGCAGGTGTGCTGGCCGACGCGCTGGCCGCTGTCGCAGTGCTCGAGCGCGGCGAACCGTTGCGGTTCGTGCATCCGGTCGTGCGCGCAGCCGTCTACGGTGATATCCCCGGTACCGAACGCGCTGCCCTGCATGCACGCGCGGCCGATGTGCTGGCCGCGCAGGGCGCCGACCCCACGGCCGTCGCCGCGCATCTACTGGTCAGTAGCCCGTCCGGTGATCAGCATGTGGTGACGCTCCTGAGGGAAGCCGCCCAGCGGGCCGCCGCGGCGGGCGCACCGGACACCGCCGCCACCCTGCTGCGCCGCGCGCTCGACGAACCACCCGCCGCCATGGACCACCCACAGTTGCTGTTCGAACTCGGCACCGCCGAACACGAGATCGGCGCGCGCGACGCCTCCCTGCACCTGCGTCTGGCAGGGGAGACCGCGGTCGACCCGGTCGACCGGGCCCGCGCCGTCATCGCGTTGGCCTGGACCACCCACGCCGATCCGGTGTGTCAGCGTGACCAGATCGCCCTCTACGAACGCGCGGCCGTCGATGTCGGTGACCACGATCGCGAGCTCGCTCTGCACCTGGAAGCCGCCAAACTCGGTGCCTTGCTGGCTAATCCGAGCCTGCCGACCAGCTTCGAGGCCGAAGCGGTCCGCTTCGGCACGCTACCGGCCCACTCGGCGGCCGAATGCCTGCTGTTGTCGTTCGTGGCGCGGCGCGCACTGGCCACGGGCGGGCCGGTGGCCGAGGCGGGTGACCTGGCCGAGCAATCGGCGGCGCATCCGGCGATGACCAGTCACGGCGGACATCCGTTGTGGCGCACCAACATCACGATCTGTCTGGTCGCGGCCGAGCGCTACGGCATCGCCGAGGATCTACTCACCCGGGCCGCTCGTCATGCCGCCCGCACCGGCTCACCGCAGTGGACAGCGCGGGTGCTGTGGTTGCGTGGGCTCACCCGTCATCGCAGCGGTGACCTGCGCGGTGCCGAAACCGATCTGCGGGCCGCCGTCGACGCGCAGGGCCTGACCCCCACACACTTTCAGCACACGGTCTTCCCCCTGATCGACGTCCTCATCGATCAGGGCCGGCTCGACGAGGCCGCCGCGCTGCTGACCGGCAACGGACTCGACGGCGAGTTCGGCCCGGAGCCGATGGCGATCAGCTCACGGATCGCGCGGGGCCGCCTACGCGCCGCGCGGGGCGAATTCGCTTCCGCGCACAACGATCTCGTCGACGCACTACACCGGCTGACCGCGACACGTGGACTGCTGCCCGGGGACCACGACACCCGCATCGCCCTCGTCCCGGTACTGGCCGCGCTCGGTGACGATCCCGGCGCACGGGAACTGGCCGACGCCGCACTCGCCGCGGCCACCGCCGCGCAGTCGCGGCGCGCGATCGGCGGCGCGCTACGGGTGTCCGGGCTCCTTCGCCACGGCGCCGAGGGCCTCGACCTGCTGCACCGCGCCGTCGAGATCCTCGCCGACTCACCCTCCCTGGTGTGGCGGGCCGAGGCCCTGCTCGACTACGGCAGCGCCCTGCGCCGATCCGGCCGGACAACGGTCGCCCGCCCGCCGCTGCGGCAGGCCATGGAGCTGGCGCACCGGTGCGGCGCCGCGGGGCTGGCGGAGCGGGCGAGCGGGGAACTCCGGGCCGCGGGTGGACGTCCGCGCCGCCGTGCTGGCACCGGTGTCGCGGCCCTGACCAGCCGCGAACACCGGGTCGCCGAACTCGCCGCACGCGGCAGTTCGAACAAGGAGATCGCTCAGTCGCTGTTCGTCACGTTGCGGACGGTGGAGATGCATCTGTCCAGCGCCTATCTCAAGCTCGGCATCCGGTCCAGGAACGAGCTCGCCGTGGCGCTGCGCGGATAGGTGTGTTCACTGCGCCCCCGACAGCTGGGTGACGATCACCAGGTTGTCGAAGGTGTCGGCACCTTCGGGCGTGGTGTCGCATGTCTCGAGGATCAGCCGGCCCGCCACGTTCACCAATAAGTCTGTGCGCTGGGGCATCTCACGCTTGGGCACCCGGAAGACCTCCTGGACCGTGTAGGAGAGGGTGCCGTTGGCGGTGCCCACCGTGACGGTGTGCCCGACCCGCACCCGCTCGAGTGCGGCGAAAGGCACCTCGGTGCCCGAACCGTCGTCGAAGTTGTGGCCGACGATGAAAGAGGTTCCCTTGGAATCGGTTCCAGGCCGGTTGCTGTCGGTGCGGAAGACCGGCCGGTTGTCGACCGGTTCCACCCGGCCGTTCACAGCTTTGATCCCGGCCGGGTTCAGCGTGGTCCGCCCCAGCAGACCCGGTTCGATCGCGATCCAGATCGGCGCCGACTGCCGGACCTGCCTGACCGACCGAGTACTGGGCGGCCCGACGGTCTCCGGCGTCGATGTCGTCTGGACCACGCCGGGCGTCAGCACGCTCTGCAGCAACCCGCTCGCCTGTGCGACGGAGACACCGATCAACAGTGCCCCGCCGAACAGAGCCACCTTCGCCAGGGCTGACATTATCGGGCGCGGCGAACCAGCAGCGATATACCAGCGGTGACCAGGAGGGCGGCACCGACACCACCGGTGATCCACCACCAGCCCGAGACACCGGTGCCGTCCGAACCCGGATCGCGGCCGGTCACGATCTCGGCCGGCGGGGTCTCCAGGATCACTTCGCCGGCCTCCTGAGCCACCTTCGCTTCCTGCACGGTCTTGACCTTCTCCGGGTAGTAGCCGGTGAAGACGATGTCATTGCCGTTCTGATAGCCGGTGCACAGGCGACCGGACGGTGCTCGATAGGTGAAGACCTGGCAACCGCACTTCTTGTCGTAGTACGACGGGATCTCGGGGACGATGACGAGGAGGTCGCCGGTGACGCAGATCAGGTATCCGCCTTCGGTGCGGCACTCCGGCTTCGGCTTCGGGGTCGTCGTCGGCGGTGTGGTTTCCGTCGTGGTCGTCGTGGTCGGGGTGACAGTCGGCCCCGATGTCGTGGTGGGCGGGACGCCGGAGGTGGTCGTCGGCGGAACCGTCGTCGTGGTCGGCGGGATGCCGGACGTGGTAATCGGCGGGAGGGTGAAAGTCGGTGGGAGGGTGAGTGTCGGTGGAAGGGTGAAGGTCGGCGGCAGTCTCAGCGAGGTGATCGGCGGCAGCTGCGTGATGGTCGGCTGGACCAACGTCCCCGGCGCCCGCGTCGACGTCGGCGGTGGCGGATCCGGCTGCTCCACACCGGTCGGCGGCGCCGCCGCACCGAATCCCGCCGTGAACGACAAGAACGCGGCCACCAGGAACATCACGGCAGACAGGACGAGAGTGGACCGAATTCTCATGGCTTCCCTCACACGCTAGGAATATCCGGCTGTGCCCACCGGTCCGGCCGCGACAAAGGCGCGGCGCACACTATGGGCACGCTGCCATGGTGTGCGCCGCGAGTGGTGCTGAGCTACGTGGTGCGACCGAAGCATCGACCGCAGCATTTGGGCGACCGGGTCGGGATGTCGAGCGGTGTGTGGTCAGCCGAGAGGGCCGCCGTGAGTTTGCCTGCCCATGAGGAAGGTCGCTTCGACACCGATGTCACGCAGCTGGTCGGGGGCGATGGTGCGTGGGTTGGCCGACAGGACGGTGAGGTCGGCGTACTTGCCGGCTTCCAGGCTGCCGACCTCGGTGTCGAGGTGTAGTTGCCAAGCGGCGTCCAGGGTTTGGGCCTTGATGGCCGCGTCGACATCGATGCGCTGTTCGGGTGCCAGAACTCGGCCGGTGCCGCGGGTGGCCCTGGTGACCGCGGTGGCGATGTTGCCGATCGGGTTCGGCGGGGTGACGGTGCCGTCGTTGTGGAACGAGATGCGCAGGCCCGCGTCCAGCGCCGACTTCGCCGACATCCACGGCGCGCCGTGCTCGGACCCGAACAATTCGTCGATGAGGACGTCGCCCCAGTAGTAGACGTGCTCGATGAACAGGCTGGGGGATACACCCAATTCGGCTGCTCGCGCGAACTGGTCCGGCCGCATGGCACCGACGTGTTCGAGCCTCGGCCGCCGATCGGCCGGCACTCCGGTCTTCGCGTAGGCGTCGAGGACCACGTCGACCGCGGCGTCACCGTGTACATGGCAAGACAACTGCCAGCCCTGATCGACGAACGCCGCCGCCAGCTCGCTGATCTGCGCAGGGGTGTAGTTCATCTCGCCGTGATGATCCGGACCGAGGCCCATTCTGGCCGTCGTCTCGTCGGTGAGATACGGGAATGTCGTGAAGATGTTGCCCTGCCACGGTGAGCCGTCGGCCCACAACTTCATCCCGATCTTGGCGAACAGCGCGTCCGCGGCTGCTGGTGCGCCCGCGGTGTTGGCGGGATCGTTGGCCAGCTGCGGGCTGCCGACCTCGTAGGCACGGACGCGCACCGCGCAGTCCGGTTCCCGCGCGAGCGCGGAGAACAACGCGGACTGCGACTTGGCGTCGTAAGCGTGTTCGCTGACGGTAGCGATGCCGACCTGCGCGAGCTGCGTGTACGCCCAGCGGACGTTGTCGCGGGCGCCGGTGCCTGCGGCTGCCGCGAAGGGCGAGTACAACATGATGATCGCCGCCGCCTCGCGCACCTCGCCGGTGAGCTCACCGTCGGCGCCATGGACGAACTGCGCGCCGACCGGGTCTGGAGTGTCTCTGGTGATGCCCGCCAGCGTGAACGCGGAACTGTTGGCATAGGCGGCGTGCCCACTATTGGCGACGATGATGACCGGGTGGTCGGGTGCGACTCGATCCAACTGTGTCCGGGTGGGGATCTGCAGGTCCGCCTGCAGCAGCAGGTCGACGCCGTTCACTATGATCGGCTTGCCCTTCGGCGTCGTCGCGACCGCGTCGGTGAGCTTCTTCCATACCGCACCGCCGGTCGGCACGGTGAAGGGACGCACGTCGATCGACGGTGGCGCCAGCGCGGTACCCATGCTGAACGGGTGGCCATGCGCTTCGACGAACGCGGGCAGCAACGCCCGGCCTCGCAGATCCACCACCCGGGTGGACGATCCCCGCAGTCGCGTCACCTGTGCCGCCGATCCGACGGCGGTGATCCGCCGGCCGGTCACAGCCAGTGCTTCGGCTTCCGGCGCGCCCGGCGCCACCGTCACCACCGGACCGCCGGTGAAGATGATGTCTGCGGTCTCGCGGGGGCGGTCGGAACCGCAGGCCGCCAACCCCGCCGCCATTGTTCCCGCCGCCGCCGCGGCACCGAGCATGAATCGTCGTCTATTCGCCGACACCACTATTCCTCTCTACAGGTGGAGGGTTGGCGGATCAATCAATCAACGAGACCCGGCGCCGACACGCTGATCGACTAGTGGTGAGCGGTCGGCCACCGCGGGCGTGCCGTGCGAGGAGTTGCTCGCGGTGCGCGTGCCACCGCGCCGCCGCCGTCCCTCCAGTTCGGGGTACAACGACAGCGATACCGCCCTGGCCGCGTCCACGACCAGCGGTGTGACCCGCTCGAGTCGGGTGGTGCGCAGATCGCCACACAGCGAGATGCCCGCCACCGGCCCGTCGGGTCCGCGGACCGCGGCGCCGGCGCAGGCGACTTCGCACGCTGATTCACCTTGGTCGAACGCGACGCCGTTGCGCTGCCTGATCCGGTTGAGCTCGTTGTGCAGGGCCGAGAGGGTGGTGATAGTGCGATCGGTGTACCCGCGCAGCGGGCGACGGTAGCGACATTCGACGGCTTCCGGCGCGAGCAATGCCAAGATCGATTTGCCACCCGCTGTGGTGTACGCGGGTCGTCGCCCGCCGACCCGAGAAGGGAATCGGGCGGCGAATTGTCCGCCGACCTTGTCGAGGTACACGCTGTCACCGCCCTCGAGCACCGTCAGGTGGACGACCAATCCGGTCTGCAGGTGCAGCTCGTGCAGCAGTGGCGCGGCCGCAGCCCGGATCTCGCCGCGCCCATCATCACCTCCGCCCAATCCGAGCGCTCGCACTCCGAGGCGATAGCCGAACTCCGTGTGTTCGACCCAGTTCAGCTGCACCAGCTGATGCAGGATGCGATGAACCGTCGAACGGGGTAGCCGCGCCCGGTCGGCAACCTCTTCCAGGGACAGTCGCGATGCGCGACCCTCGAAGGTATCGAGGATCAAGGTCATGCGTTCGACCATGGACGGAGGCACGTCCCGTTTCGGAACTGTTGCTACTTCGCGTGAATCAATGATGGTCATTGAGTTCTCCAACTGTGCTGTTCAGAGGCCTAACGCACCAAAAAACTGAAATGAATTCTTGCTTCAAGGTAGCATCGGGAAACGGGCTCGGCGAGGAGAATCGCGAGATTCGACAGATCGGAGACTCCGACATGCTGATCGCCGAGATGGCCGCAGCCCGCGCGTGTTACCTATCACCACATACCGGCGATCCTCGAGCAATCCGACGGGAGCCGACCCGACGATGCATATCGGAATCTCGACACGTCCAACCGATAGGAGTCAATTCATGACCGACACCGCAACCCTCATCGCGAGCCTTGCCGCACGCGATCTCCTCGCCGCCGGAGTGCGCGCATGAAACTGAGCGGCAAGGTCGCGATCGTCACCGGCGGGGCCGGTGGCATCGGTCGCGCCATCACTCGGGTCTTCGTGCGCGAAGGCGCGTCCGTGGTGTTCGTCGACATCGATCGGGCGTCGGGCATCGCGCTCGAGCGAGAGCTCGGCGAGGCCGCGACGTTCCTCGATGTCGACATCGCTCGCGCCGACGCCGCGACACAGATCCGCGACACCGCCGTCGCGAAGTACGGCGGCGTCGACATCCTGGTCAACAACGCGCACGCGTCGCGTCAGGCACCGCTCGTAGAGCAGACGCAGGAGATGTTCGACCTCTCCTTCGGCACCGGCTTCTATCCGACCGTGCATCTGATGCAGGCCTGCTATCCGCAGTTGAAGGCCGCGCAGGGGTCGGTGATCAACTTCGCCTCGGGTTCGGGGCTGGAGGGAATGCCGACCCAGGCCTCCTACGCTGCCGCGAAGGAGGCGATCCGGGGACTGAGCCGGGTGGCGGCCAACGAGTGGGCACCCGACGGTATCCGGGTCAACGTGGTGAGCCCGTTCGCAGCGACCGAGGGCGTGCTGAAGTGGCAGGAAGCGTTCCCGGAGCGGGCGGCGGCGTCGATCGCGAAGGTGCCGCTCGGGCGGATCGGTGATCCCGAGACCGATATTGCCCCGATTGTGGTGTTCCTGGCGAGCGAAAGTTCCCGCTACATGACGGGCCAGACCCTGATGGCCGACGGCGGAAGCATCAAACTGCGGTAGACGGAAAAGGTGTTGTGCCCCATCGATAATGGGGCACAACACCTTTCAGGACCAGCGCGCCTGGCCACCGTCGAGGGGAATCGTCGCGCCCGTCAGATAGCGGGCATCGGGGCCGACCAGGAACGCGACCGCACGGCCGATATCGCCTTCGCAGTCACCGATCCGTCCGAGCGGAATGGACGCGACGAATTCCGCGGCCTCCTCAGGATTGTGCTCGGTCCACCATTTCAGGCCCGGCGAGAGTGCGTGTGGCGCAACCGCGTTCACCCGGATGCCGTCGGGACCCCATTCGCTGGCCGCCGTTCGGGTCAGTGAGCGCATCGCTTCCTTGACTGCGGCGTACAACCCGTAACCGCTGGTGTCCCAGCGCACCGCCGCCGAGGTCACCATGTTGATGACGGCGCCACCGCCGCGGGCCTTCATGTGGGGATGGCAGGCCTGCATCAGCCGCAGCGTCGCGACTGGGCCGGTGGCCAGCGCCTGTTCCATGCGTTCGGGGGTGATCGCGAGGAGCGGGCCGAGAGTCGACTGGTTCGCGTTGTTGACCAGGATATCGACCCCGCCCAGCGTCTCGACGACCTGATCGACCAGGTACGCGAGCTGTGCGCCGTCGCCGATATCGCAGGTGAAGACCTCCGCACGACCACCGCGAGCGCGGATCTGCCGCGCGGTATCGAGGAGTTTGGCCTCGGTGCGGCCGACGACGGCGATGGCTGCGCCCTCGTTCGCCAGCGCGAACGCGATACCCTGCCCGACACCTTGGCCCGCTCCCGTGATCAGTGCTGTGCGGCCGTCCAACGTACCCATCGCGGTCACGCCACATTCAGCACGCAATGCGTGCCCCGGTAGATGGCGGTCATGCACTTGTTGCAGTGGTTGCACAGCGATCTCGTGCGCTCGTCGGCGCGGATCTTGTTCACCATCTCCGGATCGCGCAGCAGCGCGCGAGCGACAGCGACGAACTCGAAGCCCTCCGCCATGGCTGTGTCCATGACGGCTTTGCTCGTCACTCCGCCCAGCAGCACCAGCGGCATGCTGACCTGGGAGCGGATCTGCTTGGCATCCTCGAGCAAATAGGCGTCGCGGTAGGGGTATTCGCGCAGCAGGTGCTTGCCGAGCAGTTGGACACCGAGCTTGGTCGGCTGTGGCATCGTGGCGGCGAACTCCCGCAGCGGCGCGTCACCCTTGAACAGATACATCGGGTTGAGCAGGGAGCTGCCCGCGGTGAGTTCGAGTGCGTCGAGCGAGCCGTCGGCCTCGAGCCATTGCGCCACCCGGATCGCCTCGTCCAGCCAGAATCCGCCCGGTACACCGTCGTCCATATTGAGCTTGGCCAGAATGGCGATCTTGTCGCCGACGGCGTCGCGCACCGCGCGGGCCGCCTCGCGCGCGAACCTGGCCCGGTTCTTCAGACTGCCGCCGTACTCGTCCTCGCGTTTGTTGATGCGTGGACTGAGGAACGAGCTGATCAGGTAGTTGTGGCCGAAATGCAGCTCGACCGCGTCGAACCCGGCCTCCACCGCGCGCAGTGCGGCCTGCGCATGTGCGCGGGTGATGCGCTCGATGTCGGCCGTCGTCGCCGGCTTGGTGAAATTCTGCGAGATCAGCCGAAAGCTCCGGCTCGGCGCCAGGGCCGACATGCCGAGGTACTTCGCGGCAGCGACCGGTCCCGCGTGGCCGATCTGCGCGGACACCGCGGCGCCCTCGGCGTGGACGGCGTCGGTGAGCTTGCGCAACCCCGGCATCGCCTCGTCGCGCCAGTAGATCTGCCCTGGCGCGGTGCGCCCCTCCGGCGCGACGGCGCAATAGGCGACGGTGGTCATCCCGACACCGCCCGCGGCCGGACGGCGATGGAATTCGATCAGCTTGTCGGTGACCAGTCCCTTCGGCGTCAGCCCCTCGAAGGTGGCGGCCTTGATGACCCGGTTTCGCAACGTGATCGGGCCCAGCTTGGCCGGTGCCAGCGGGTCGACACGCGCTGTGGGCGTATCGGGGAAAGTCGTCATATCGCCTCCTTCGTGGTGGTGCCCGAACGCTAGAGACGGCCGACCGTTGGCAGGCCCGCAGTCTCGCTCAGTGGTAATGATCACGGGACGGGTGCTCGGCGCATGAGAGGTTGCTGTGGCTATGAGCACGGCGAAGGAGACAGCCACCATGTCGACACCAGCATCAACGGCACAGCCGAACGTCGAGAACGTTCTCGCGCGGCTGATCGGGCCCGGCGGACGATTCGAGATCGTCGGCGAAAAGGTCCTCGGCACCGAGATACCTGTGCTGCGGCACCGCAGCCGGACAGTGGGCGAACTGCTGGCCGCCTCGCGGGCCTGGGGCGATCGGGACTACCTGGTCACCACCGACCGGCGTATCTCGTTCACTCAGCATCTGGACGCGGTGGCCGCGCTGGCGACCGCGCTGCGCACGGAGTACGGCGTGGCACCGGGAGATCGGGTGGCCGTGCTGGCCGCCAACACCCCCGAATGGGTGATGTCGTTCTGGGCGGCGCAGAGCCTCGGCGCCATCAGTGTGGGACTCAACGGCTGGTGGGTGCCCCGCGAGATCGACTACGCACTGCGCCACAGCCGCCCCTCGATCCTGATCGTGGACGCCAAACGAGCCGAGGCACTCGCCGGCGTCGACACCTCGGGCATCACCGTGCTCACCATGGAATCGGATCTGCCCCGGCTGATCGCCGAGTACACGGGCGCCGACCTGCCGCAGGCCGAGGCCGACGAGGACGACCCGGCGGTCATTCTCTACACCAGCGGAACCAGCGGAAAGCCCAAGGGCGCCCTGCATTCCCAGCGCAATCTGCTCGCCGTCGTCGACTACCACCGGTTCGCGGACGCGTTCGTCACCGAGCTGATGGGACAGACCTACCGCGACTCGGACCCGAGCCCGCGCCGGTACCTGATGACCTCGCCGCTGTTCCATATCGCGAGCCTGCACAATCTGGCCGTCCCGCGCCTGGCCACCGGCAGTGCGGTGGTGATGAATCAGGGCGGCTTCGATGTCGACACCGTGCTCGGCCTGATCGAGCGCGAGCGGGTCACCCATTGGGGTCCGGTGCCGACCATGGCCGCCCGACTGCTCGACCACGAGGGCGCGGACAACTACGACCTCTCCTCGCTGACCGGATTCGCCCTGGCGTCCGCGCCGTCGTCGACGGCGTTCAAAGACCGTCTCCGCGAACGGTTCCCCTTCGCCCGCGACGCCCTGGTCGACAGCTACGGTCTGACCGAGTGCAGCACCGCGATCGCGGCCGCCACCGCCGCCGATCTCGAACAGACGCCGGGCACCCTGGGGCGGCCGATCCTCACGGTCGCCCTCGAGATCCGTGACCCGTTGGGCGAGCCGGTGGCCGACGGCACCGAGGGCGAGGTGTGCGTGCGCAGCCCGTTCGTCATGCTCGGGTACTGGGACGACGAGGCGGCGACCGCGGTGGCGATCACCCCCGACCGCTGGTTGCGCACCGGCGACTACGGAATCCTGGAAGCGGGCATGCTGCGGCTGACCGGTCGTCGCTCCGACCTGATTCTGCGCGGCGGTGAAAACGTCTATCCCACCGAGATCGAGCAGTGCCTGGACGAACATCCCGCGGTCGCGGAGTGCGCGGTCCTCGGTGTTGCACACCCGGATCTCGGACAGGAAGTGGCCGCCGTGGTCGTGGTCGCGCCGGACGCGTCGGTCACCGAACAGCAGTTGGCCGAGTTCGCTGCCGGACACCTGGCGTATTTCAAGGTGCCGACCAGGTGGCGGATCACCGAGGAAGCGTTGCCGCGCAACGCGACCGGTAAGCTGGCCCGCCGCTCGATCGAACTCTGAACAACCACGCCGGCCGGGTCGCTGCGCGCGCCAGGCCGGCGTGGTTGTTCGGCGATCCGGCCGCTAGGTGAAGGATGTCGGCCACTCGACCAGTAACAGGTCGCACATCACCCGCAGGTCGTGTTCTGCGTCGGGCACGGTGATCCGGCCGTTCAGACAGGACTGGATGACACCGAACGCCGCGTGGATCAGCACGCGCACCAGCGTGGCGTCGCGCTCGGTCGCCACTTCGATACCGGCTGCGTCGTAGAGTAATTGCCGGAAATGCTGCTCGACGCGGGCGGCATCGGGGACGACGGCCGCCTTGGCGGTGCTGTTGGACTGGATCATCGCGCCGGCCAGCAGCGGCTGGCGCAACAGCGCGCGCACGACGCGTACGAGAGTGTCGTGGACGGCGGCGGTGGCGCTCATCTGGGCCCGGGGACGGCGGGCGAACCCGGCGTTCATCCGATCGATCTGATCGACCATGACCGCGACGAACAGATGCGTCTTCGACGGGAAGTAGCGGTACAACGTGGCGACCGCGACCCCCGCTAGCTTGGCTACCTCGCTCATCTGGACGCGTTCGAGTTCGTTCTCGGTGGCGAGTGCGGCGGCGGCTTCGAGAATGCGCTGAACCCGGGCATGCTGCTCGGCAGAACTCGGTGCCGCAGCATCGCGCGACTCGGCGATTCTCGGCATCGCTTCCCCTTCCGTCCGGCCCTGCGCCGGCGAGTTCGATGCTGCCCGCCGCGCGCATCGCTCGGTAGGTTGCGCCCGCTCAGTGAGATCGAGTCGGCCGACCACACGTCATCATCGCAGACCCCGCCGCCCTACTCGGCCCATGCGCCTGTCTTTACCGCTGTGCGCCAGTCCCATCCACTGGGAGGGCCCGACCGTGACGTAGCCCACTCCCGTAGACAACGGCATCAAGCATCGAATTCAGGATTGGACCAACGCACATGAGCGTGATCAAAAAGTTCACCGCCGCAGCCGCATTGGCCGCTCTCACCGTCAGCGCAGTCGGCGGGCAGGCCCTGGCAGATCCCGCACCCGCACCGGAGCCCAACGGCCTCGAACAGATCGAGCTCCCTCTCGCGCCGGGCATCAACTACACCGCGAGCATCGTCGACAAGTCCGTGGTGATCGCCACCGATGTCGGATCGTTCACCGAGCGCGACGGCAAGGTCCAGATCCGCAACGGCGTCGGGACCGTTGTCGCCGAACTGCCGTTGACCTACCAGCTGGCGGGCCGTGCCTACCCGATCGCCGCCGAGTTCAACGGTACGACCGCTACCTTGACGCCTGACCGGAACACGGCCGCGGCAGTCACGGTCGCCGATGCCCCGACTACCGGTCCGCTCGTCTCGATCGCTGACGCTCGCCGTCAGGCGGACGCGTCGTATCCGACGGTCGAGGCGCGCAATGCCGCTGCCTTCGGTTCGCTGGTGCAGCAGGCGACCATCGCCTCGGTCAGCGGGGCGATGATCGGAACGGTCATCGGCGGTGTCGCGGGCTGCGTGCTCGGCGCGGCCGTGCTGACCGCTGCCACGTTGCCGCTCGCGGCGTTGCTGGGCGCGGGCCCCATTGCCGGCTGCGCCGCGGGCGCGTTGATGCTCGGTCCGGTGGGGACCATGGCGGGCACGATCTTCGTCGGGGCACCGATCCTGGCGTACTCGGCCTTCCAGTACTTCCAGACCGTCCACGCGCCGTTCGTGGCGTCCGTTCCCCACTGAGAGGCAAGCGCATGATCGACAAGAACCACTACGGCCCGTGGGCCGTGATCGCCGGCGGGTCCGAGGGCGTAGGCGCCGCGTTCGCCGAGCAATTGAGCACGGCGGGACTCGATCTGGTGCTCATCGCCCGCAAGCCGGGCCCGCTCGAGGAGACCGCGGCGAAGGTGCGCGCCACCGGCGTCGAGGTAAGGACACTGGCATTGGATCTGCTCGATGCCGACGCGGTGGACCGGATCCGCGAAGCCACCGCCGACCTCGAGGTCGGCCTGCTGATCTTCAACGCCGGGGCCAACAGCTACGGCCACGAGTTCGTCACCGGCGATCTGGCCGGGTTCCGCGGTGTCATCACGCTCAATATCGACCGCCAGCTCGAGCTCGCCCACCACTTCGGCGCGAAAATGGCCGCGCGCGGCCGCGGCGGAATCATGTTGCTCGGGTCGCTGGCCGGCTACCTGGGTGCGGAGCATCAGAGCATCTACGCGGCGGCCAAAGCGTTCAGCCGGGTGTTCGCCGAGGGGCTCTGGCTCGAGCTCCGGCCGCACGGTGTCCACGTCGTCGAGCTGGTCCTCGGCGTTACCCGAACCCCCGCGATGGAACGTGCCGGCCTGAATTTCGACATTCCGGGAATGCTCGTCGCCGAGCCAGGCGACGTGGCCGCAGAAGGGCTCGAACATCTCGCCGACGGTCCGGTCTGGGTAGCGGGCGGCAACTACGCGGCCGCCGAGCAGCGCAGCGGCTTTCCCCGTGCCCAGCTCGTCGAAGGCGCAGCACGGGCCATGCGAAAACTCCTCGGCCGCAAATGATTCGAGGCATCACCATGCAATCGCCACGCTCGGAGTGGTCGATCATCACCGTATTGGTCGTCGTCGAGGTCATCAGTGCGCTCGAGGCATCGATGGTGATCGCGGCCACGCCGACCTTCATGCGGATCTTCGACGCCGACACGGCCACCGTCAGCTGGACCTACACCGCCTTCCTGCTCGTCGCCGCGGCCTCGGCGGCTATCTGCGGCCGCCTGGGCGACATGTTCGGTCGTGAGCGGGTGCTGATCGTGCTGCTCGCAGTCTCGGTCGTCGGTTCTCTGGTGAGCATGCTGTCGAGTTCGCTGTGGGGGATCGTGGCGGGTCGCGCCATCCAGGGCGTCGCCGGCGCGATCCTGCCGCTGTGCATCGGCTTGGCGCGCCAGCACGTCGACCGGCGACGGGTACCCGTGGCGGTAGCGCTGGTGTCCGGAGCCGCGGTGGCGGCTGGGGCCGCGGCCCTCATCGTCGCCGGGTTGTTCCTCGACTACCTGTCCTGGCACGCCATGTTCGCCTTCACGGCGGTCTACAGCGTCGTGGCAGCCGTGCTGGTGGCGTTCGTCGTGCCGCGTAGCACGGTTGATCATCCGCGCACCGGCCTCGACTGGGTCGGCACCTGCACCTTCGCGCCTGCCATCGCGGCGACGTTGCTCGGTCTCACCCTCGCGAAGTCGCTCGGCTGGACCGACGCGCGCATCGTGGCACTCATCGTCGGCGGTGTTGTTGCGCTGGCTGCCTGGGCAGGCTGGGAGTTGCGGCATCCGGACCCCATCGTCAACCTGCGCTTGCTCACCGACCACAAAGTCGCGCTGACCATGGCCGCCACCTGCGCGCTGGCGATCGGACCACTCGGCATCACCAGCATGGTCTTCGCGATCGTTCTCCAATCGCCCACCACTGCGCCCTTCGGACTCGGTCTCACGCCGACGGTCGCGGGTTTCGTCGTCTTCGTCACCTCGGCCGGCGCCTACCTCTGCGCCCCGCTGAGCGGTCGGGTCGCGCAGTCGTTCGGTGCCCGTCGCTCGCTGCTCATCGGCACTGCCCTGTTCGCGGTCTCCGCGGTGCTGATGGTCGCGATGCACGATTCCGTGCTCGGCATGCTGTTCGTGGTGGCATCGGCCGCCATCGGCACCGCGTTCGCGTACACCGCTCTGCCGATACTGCTGGTCGAGGCGGTCCCCGAAGCGAACACCAGTGAGGTGGTCGGCACCAACGCGGTTGTGCGCACCGCGTCGATGGCGATCGGGGTCGCCATCGGAATGCTCGTGCTCTCCGTGTCGACCGTGCCGGAAACGGGGGCACCGACGGTCGTTTCGCTGGATCTCGTCGCGGGCTACATCGTGCTGGCCTGCCTCGCCACCGCGGCGGTGGCCCTGCGGATACCGAAAGGCGCCGTCCACAGCCCGAGCGTGCGGTGATGCCAGTACGGCCGGCTGCGACGAAATCTACTGTCCCGATGAATTTTCCGGAGTATCGAGGAGGAACATGCCCACCGAGTTCGATGGCAAGGTCGTGCTGGTCACCGGCGCGGCGCGAGGTCAAGGGCGTTCGCACGCGGTCGCGTTCGCCGAACGCGGCGCTGATGTCGTCATCTGCGATCGTTGCGAGGACAGCGGTGCGCTCGACTATCCGTTGGCGTCCGAAGCTGATCTGGCCCAGACCGAGAAGATGATCACCGCGCTCGGGCGCCGCTGTCTGCGCGCAACCGTGAACACCGCTGACCGGGCCGCGATGGAGGCGCTGGTGCGGCGAGCCGACAGCGAGTTCGGGGGTGTCGATATCGCCGTCGCGAATGCGGGCGTGGTGGGTATGTCACCGATCGACTCGCATTCGGCAGAGCTCTGGGACGAGGTCATCGCCAGCAATCTCACCGGCGTATTCAACACCCTGGCCGCAGTCACCCCGGGCATGATCGCCCGGAAGTATGGGCGCATCATCACCACCTCGTCGATGCTCGGCCGGACCGGCGGAGCGACAATGACCGCCTACTCCGCATCGAAATGGGGGGTCATCGGGATGACGAAATCCGTTGCGCTGGAGTTGGCTCCACACAACATCACCGTCAACGCGATCGCCCCGGGCAACGTCGCGACGCCGATGGTGATGAACGACGCGATGTATCGCAAGTTCCGGCCTGACCTCGACCAGCCTTCCTGGGACGATGTCGCCCCCGTGCTCGCCCAGAAGATCCATGTCCTGCCCATCGCCGCGATCGAGTCGGAGGAGGTGTCGAGAATCGTGCTGTTCCTGGCCGCGGACGCCAGCGCGCACATGACCGGCATGGTCATTCCGATCGATGCGGGAGCCACTGCCAAGAATTCTGCGTGATCTGTTCCGGATATAACACAAGCCGCTGACCCGGTCGATATATTCCGCCGGGTCAGCGGCCTGTGGTTGTCGAATGGATCAGTGCTGCAGATCCGGGTCCCAGCGATTCGCGATCAGCTTAAAGCTCGGGAGGTCCCGAAGCGACGTCGACGCTTCATAGATTCGCTCGTACTCGGTGGCCGCGATCCGCCATTTTCCGTCGGAATCCCGACGGTATTCGTCGCGATAGTAGCCGGAGCCCCGGATCTGTACGTTATATTTGGACACGATTACCGTATCCTCGAAAGCCCAAGAACCCCTTGCGGTATCGCCGTCGACATCGATCTCCGGATGGTTGGCGATATGCGTGGTGATGATCCCTGGTCCCACCTTCTCGGACATGAATCCGACGACCCCCTCGCGCGTGTCATAGTGCAGCGGCGCTTTCATAGCCTGGGTGCCGTAGCGAGCCTTGATGTCTGCGGTCAGGCAATCGCTGAATTCGTCCCATCGCTTGAGGTCCAGTGTGCGGAAGTATCGGTATTTGAGGCGTTTTATCTCTTCGATCGCGATGAGGTCCATATCAACATATTAGAACGTGTTCTAATCCTCATCAAGGTTTCGCGGATTCGTTTTCTGCCCGAGCCACCGACAGCAGATTGGAACGGGTTATCGCTGCACTCAGTGCCCGAGTCCGCCATCCCTGCGTGACCCGTTCGCCGCCATCACCGAGTCACACTCCGCAGGATCAGCGAGGTCGAGCCGTGAGGTGGCCTCGATGAGTGCGTCCAGTCTGTCGCGTGCGGTCAGGATGTCGGCTGCGGCACTGCTCAGCCGTTGCCGTTCGCGGTGCAGGTCGGGCAGCATCGCAGAGCAGGACGGCGTGAGTTCGCCGCCGGCGTCGGACATGCACGGCAGCAATCCGCGGATCGTCGCGGTGCTGAGCCCCGCCGCGAGCATCAAGCGGATGCCGTGCACCGTGGCGACATCCTCCGCCTGGTATTCGCGGTAGCCGCTCGGGCGTCGCAGTGGCCGAAGCAGATCCTGTTCCTCGTAGTAACGCAACGAGCGCACGCTCGCTCCCGTGAGCCGGGACAGCTCGCCGATGGTCTTGGGCTCAGGTGACGACGCGTTCAGGGGTCACCTGCTGGTGAACCTCAATTCGGGGACCCCGGCCCAAGCCCGGGCAGCAGCGGATTGGGCGGACGAGCGCGACCTCGACTACCTCGATGGCGCGGTCATGGTGCCGCCGCCGCTCGTCGGTGACCCCGAATCAGTCTTTGTGTACAGCGGCTCTCGGGACGTATTCGACCGCCACCGTAGAACTCTCGCGCTCCTGGGTGACCCGCGATACCTCGGCACCGATCCAGGGCTCGCCGTCCTCTACAACACGGCGCTGCTGGGCATGATGTACGCGACGCTGAACGGATTCCTGCACGGCGCTGCCCTGGTCGGCTCCGCGGGCGTGCCCGCGGTCGAGTTCGCCGAACTCGCGCTGGGCTGGTTCATGCCCCTGATGCTGGCCCCGGCGAGCCTCGCCGAACAGGCACCGAACCTGGACAAAGCCGCCTACCCCGGTGATCTCGGCACCATGCACATGAACCTCACCGCCCTGGACCACATCACTCGCACCAGCATCGAACAGCGCGTCAACGCCGATCAGCCGCAGTTGATGAAGGAATTCGCCGAACTCGCGCTCGCTCAGGGGTACGGCTCCCAGAACTACTTCGCCATGTTCGAGATCTTCAAGAATCCTCAGGACCTCCCTCACCACCGATGAGCTAGCGACAAACGGCAGCGTTGGGCGCTGATGGTCGTCTGGCTGGGGACGCCACAATTCACGAACACCAGAATCGCGCGGTGCTGGTATTCGCTACCGAGATGGTTACGAGATTCGCGATCAGAACAAGGGCGAGCCGTCCGTCTCGGTCGAGAGCACGACGTCCGCGACCGTCGTCAACTGTGGACGGCCGCCGTCGGTGCTCACCTGCTCCAGCACGAGGCGGCTGGTCCGACCGCGCAGATGCAACGTCGCTATCTGGTTGCCGAAGAAGGGGCCGGTGACCCGACTCCACTCGACCGACACCGGGGGAACGGTGGACACCCGGTCCAGGAGGAAACGCGTCACCCGTTCGGCGGTCCGACTCCACGAGACCCGGAAAATCACCTTCATGGCTGTCGGAATGCGGTTGTGCATCGGCGAACAGGTCAGCTGGTAGACCCGGGACCTCACGTCGTCGGGGAACTGCGCTTGCGCGGCATAAGCGTGGTGAACGTCGCCGGACAGCACGCAGATCGTGGCGGGCGCTCGTCCTCCCGGGCCACTGCACTGTCCGCGCCCGACGCGGGCGACGAGCCGGGCGAGCCGGTCGAATGAATCTCGCAAGGCGGCCCAATGTTCCAGATCGGCTGAGCGTCGCATTCTTTCGGCCCATCCGGTCACACGTCGGCCCCGCACCCCTGAGGCCAAGCGCTCATTCCACGACTCCAGGTCGTGGAGGGCGCGCGGCAGCAGCCACGGGAGCGAGCTCCCCACCAGCAGGTGGTCGTAGTCGCCCTCGGTCTGTCGTTCGATCCACGAGAACTCGGGCTCGGAGACCATCGACCGCGTGCTGCCGCCGAGTATGCGTCCGCACCGTGAATCGATGACGAGCAGCCGGGTGGTGCCGAGATCGCGGCGATACGACCATTGCGTTCCCTTGGCGCCGTCGGCTTCTTCGTCCGCTGCGGATGCGAAATCGCGGAGCAACTCCGCGCAGTCGCCGCCCTCGGATCGGATCCGCTGGTAGAGCTCGTCATCGGCCAGGGCCGCGGGCGAGAGGTTGCCCAGGTGCTGGTAGATCCAGTACGACGACAACGCGCCAACGATGCGTTCCTCCCACCAATCGGTGGCCTCGATCTCGTCCCGCCACGATTTCGAGATGTTCCAGTCGTCGATGACGTCGTGGTCGTCGAAGATCATCGACGACGGAACCGTGGACAGCAGCCAGCGCACCTGCGGGTCGGACCATGACTCGCGATAGAGCCACGTGTACTCCTCGAAGTTGCGGATCTGGGCGCCCGGCGGTTGGTCGAGGTCGTGCAACTCGTCGATGCGACGGAGGATCTCCGGGGACAGCAGCTCATCGGCGTAAACCTGGTCGCCGAGCAGTAACAACGCGTCGGGCAGATCATCGGGTGAGCGTTCCATGACTCGCCGCGCATAGGCGTCGAGAGCGTCGGCGTCGAAGTGGTCGTTGTCCTGGGTCGCCGTCGGTGTGGCGAATCGGCACGAGCCGAAGGCGAGGGTCAGATCGGCGTCGCCGCTGAGCGTGCGGATGACGGACGGGTACGGGGCGTCGGGCAGTGGCCAGACGCGCTCCCCATCGAGACTGACCTCGTACCGCGTGACGGAACCGGCCGCCAGTCCCGCGATCAGGACGAGAGCGTAGTGGTGTCCGGCGATGGTCCAGGTGTGTTCGTGGTGGCCGAGGACCTCGACAGTGCACGGTGCGGACGTCTCGACCCAGACGGTGGCGTCGCCTTCGCCGACGTGACGCAGCAACGGACCCAGAACCAGCTCGGTCCTACTTTCCGGCAGCCGTGCCATCAGTCCAGACTATGCCGCGGACCGGCTGTCGAGCGGGGGCATTCTGCCCCTCACCGAACTGAATCCGGTTCGTGATGATATCCCGGGCTGATCTGCGACTGCGGATCCCGCTCAGTGAGCGAACTGCTGACCGGGTCGCTCAGCGGGCAGGGCCGGCGACGAGCTGGAAAAATCGCGCGGTGTAGCTGTAAGGCGCGCGCGTGGACATCGCCAGTTCGAGCCGTTCGAGCTGGGCGAAGAACATCGGGTCGTCCTTGCGGGTGTCGTCGACGAGCAGGTCGCAGACACTGCGGATTCCGCAGCGTGCCCGCAGATGAAGGCCTGCCTCGGCGAGGTCGTCGATGACGGAATCGGCGTAGCAGGCACGGGTTTCGGTGTCGTAGGTGACCGTGTGGCGAGTCGAGCTGTCGAGCTGTCGTAGCGCTTCCTCGAGGTCGAGGTCGCGCACCGCGGTGAGTAGGGGATCGGCGTCGGCGTTCGGCGCGATCACAGACACCACGCCGTTCGGTGCCACCATCGCGGCCAGCACGGCGATCAGCGTTCTCGGGTCGGGCACGTACTGGATCAGGTTGTGGCAGAGCACCACATCGAACTGGTCGTGTGCGAAATGCCGCGCCAGCTCGTCGACGCCGAGGCGCTGCGTGCTGATCCGGTCGCCGACGCCCTGCTTCGCGGCGAGGGCGCGCGCGTCAGCCAGCGCCGGTTCGGAGATGTCGACGATGGTGACGTGGTGCCCGCGTGCCGCGAGCTCGATGGCGTCGAGGCCGTTGCCGCCGGCGACGTCGAGCACGCGGCTGGCGTGGTGGAGGTGGGGCGTCAGGTTCGCGGCGGCGATGCTGTAGCGGAGCCTGCCCCACGGGGTCGTCTGCCACTGTTGGAAGGTCGTCAGTTTCGCATCGAACACGGTTTCCGAATCAGCCATCGCACCATCACTTTCGGTCCATGAGATCGCTCGATCTGCGCATAGGCTGCACCAGCTCGACGATAGCCAGTTTCGGCGTTCGCGGCACCGACTGCGGTAGGCGAAAGATCGGGAAGCAGGTGGTGGGACCTGTTCTTCGACAGGTCATGTGGCCTCAGCGCTGATCTGCCGGCCTGCGGCGTCAACGCCCAGGATGTGCTCGGTTGACCAGTCCGGTCTGGTGGGCGATGACGACGAGTTGTGCACGATCGCGAGCCTGCAGTTTGTTCATGGCGCGTTGCACATGGGCACGGACGGTGAACGGACTCACGAACAGTTGCTCGGCGATCTCGTTGTTGGACAGTCCTGTTGCGACCAGCATGGTCATTTCGCGTTCTCGCGGTGTGAGGGCGTCGAGTAGCTCGGACGTGTGGTCGGCCGCCTGGTCGGTTGGCGTTGCCAGAAAGCGAGCGATCAAGCTGCGCGTTGCCGCGGGGGACAGGAGGGTTTCTCCGTGGGCGATGGTGCGGACGGCGTCGAGTAGTTCCGCTGCGCCGATGCCCTTGCCGATGAAGCCGCTCGCGCCCGCGCGCAGCGCCTGTGCGACGTAGTCGTCGGTCTCGTAGGTGGTGAGGATCAGGACGCGGCTGTCGTGTAGTTGTGGGTCCGCGCAGATCTGTGCGGTGGCGGTGAGGCCGTCGGCATCGGGCATCCGGATGTCCATGATGACTACATCGGGGTGCAGTTCACGGGTGAGGCTCACCGCTTGTCGGCCATCGGCGGCCTCACCGACCACGCTGATGTCCTCGGCGGTGTCGAGGAGTGTTCGAAACGCTTGGCGCAACAGGGCCTGGTCGTCGGCGAGTAACACTCGAATCGTCACGGGGGACCACCGTTCTCTGCGTCACTGACACGCCCAGCGTCTGAATTGGCGTCGGTTACCGGTTTGTCGACAGCCGCCGCATACTCGGGAGTGAGTGGCAGGTGGGCGGAGACGATGAAGCCACCCGCCGGGCTGTCAGTGGTGAAGAGTTGCCCCCCGATCGCTGTGGCGCGTTCTCGCATACCGATCAGCCCGTAGCCCGATGGCCCGTCCGATCGTGTGAACGCACTCGGCTCGAGCAGTGGTTTCGGTGCGGCCTGCGCGTCCGGCCCGTCGTCGGTGACAGTGATAGAGAGCCGGTTGTGCCTCCAGGACAAGCGGATTCGAGCGCTGCTGGTCCCAGCGTGTTTGTTCACGTTGGTCAGGGCTTCCTGGATGATCCGGTAGGCAGTGAGATCCACGCCAGGAGGTAGCGGTGTTGGCGCGCCTTCGTGGTCCATCGTCACTCGCAGTCCCGCACGGCCGAATGACTCGAAGAGCAGGGGAAGCTGGGACAGGCCGGGCGACGGTTCGGCGGCAGCGTTCGCGTCCCCGGCCTGGCGTAGCAGCCCGACCGTGGCCCTCAGGTCGTCGAGGGCGTTTCTCGTGGTCTCGATAATGTTGTGCAGGTTCGAGCGAGTCTGTTCCGGGTGAGAGTCGAACACGTGCGCGGCAACCACTGCTTGGGCGTTGGCGAGCGTGATCTGGTGGGCGACGACATCGTGGAGCTCGCGCGCGATGCGTACCCGTTCCTCGGCAACGCTATGGCGCGCCTCACTCTCCCGGCTCTTCTCGGCGCGCAGGGCTCGCTCTTCCATGGCTGCCAGGAAGGCCCGTCGGCTCTGCGTCGCGTTACCGAGCGCTGCGGCGATCAGCGGCAGCGCTGCCACGGACAGCAGTCTGCTGCTGTCCTGCCAGGACAAGCCACCGAGAAATGGCGTCACCGCGATCAGCAATGCCACGGCAGGGAGCAGAACCGCGATCGCCACCTTCGGTTCCGTATGCACTGCCAGCGCATAGGCGGCGATCGCGACCGGCACCACGATCAGCGGGGTCAGCAGCAGTCCCGCGGGCGCGGCCAGCATCCCGCACGCCGTGGTTACCGCGACCGCGGCCACAGGCGCCCGGTGCCGCACGAACAGCGCCGCACACGAGACCCCCGCGACAACATAGGTGGCGATCGGTGGCCATCCCAAGGTGTCGTCGAGGTGAAAGATCCCGCCGGATAGGCACAGCAGGAACGCTGTCGCGAGGACCAGCGCCTCGCGCCACGACGTCGGTCGTCGCGCCACCTGGCGAGTGGCCATCACCTGATCGGGGAACGCTGCGGGGTCGCCCAACACCTCGCCCAAGATACGCGTCCGAAGCCTGCCTCAACCGCGAGGCGCTCGACCCAGTACGAACGCACCAGGCGTATGCGGCCGTCTGGTGCAGCAGCACTAGAGGCGATCGGTGACGAGAGACGATGCCCGCCAGAAGGTCCGCTGGAACTGTTGTAGCCAGAACGTCGCCACGGCGCTACCCGGGGCGGATCAGGTCTGGTGAGGAGCCGATTTCGATGCAGCAGAACATAACCGACGGTGCGAACGTCGGCCTTCATTCCAGGTGGAGCTGGCGCCTACTCGGTCTCGTGGCGGTCCTGGCTCTGGTGAACTTCGTGGTGGACTCGGCAATCGGCGCACCGCTGATCGTCCTGCCCGAGATGCTCGACCACTTCGGCACCGACCAGGCGGCATGGCTCAATGCCACCGCGATGCTGGCGGGAGTGATGTGGGCGCCACTGCTCGGGAAGAGCGCCGACATCTACGGCAAACGTCGAGTGCTCGTGTTGGCATTGCTGATCAGTTGCGTGGGTGCGCTGATCTGTGCGGTGGCCCCGACGATGTGGGTCTTCGTTGTGGGACGCATGCTGCAGGGAGCCGCGTTGGCCGCCATGTTCTTGTCGGTCGCGATCGTGCGAACCGTGTGCACGCCACGCCTGGCCATGATCATTGTCGGCATCGTGACCACCGGCACCGCGGTGCTCAATGTCGCCTCCCGGTTTCTCATCGAGAAGCTGGCGACGGAGTTCGGCTTCCAGATCCTGTTCCTCCTCTCCGCGGTGATCGCGGTCGCGATGGCGATCTGCGTGCGTTTCCTGGTTCCCGAATCACTGGTGAAGACACCGGGCCGGCTCGATATCGCGGGTGCTCTCCTGCTCGGGGGTGGCCTGCTCGGTGTGCTCGGCTACATCAGCATGGGTCCCGACCTCGGCTGGTCCGGCGTCGGCCCGCTCGCCCTTCTCTTCGGTGGGTTCGTGGCGTCGGCCAGTTGGTTCAGGGCCTCGAGCCGAAAGCCTGACCCGCTGGTCGACGTCGGAAACCTCGGCAGGCCACTGATTCTCACGCTACTGGTCGTCTTCCTCGGTGCGGGTTCTTACCAGAGCATGCTGCAGCTCATTCCCCTCATCGGTGATATCTCGGCGGACCAGCACTTGGGCTACGGCCTCGCAGATCACGGGTCAGTGGCGCTGCTACTCGCGGCACCGGCCGTCGGAGTCATGCTCGGCGGTCCGGTGGCCGGATGGTTGGGTACGCGGATCGGGCCGGCCCGGACCTTGGCCGGGGCGGTCATGCTCGGAACGGTAGCCACGATCGGGATGTTTCTCGGTACTTCGCAGCTACTCGCAGCGCTGTGCTTCGCGTTCTTGCTCGGTGTCACGGTCGCCGCATTGGGCGCGTCAGGCTTCAACATGGCAGGCAACTTGGCGTCGGCACAACGGCAGGGCATCGTGTCCAGCCTGGTCATGGTGATGGTGTCGACCGGGGCTGTGGTGTTCAACTTCGTCGGCGCGGCTGTCCTCGCATCGACCACGGTCGTCTCAGATGGCGAGACAGTGAACTCAGCTACCGGGGTGTTCAGCTACATCGCGATCGCCACCGCGGCATTCGCGATCGCCGCGATAGTCGTCGCCGTTCTCGTACGAACCATGCGCCCGGAGCGTCAGACGCCCGCGCCGAGACTCGAGCCCGAGATTGTCGGCTGAACCGCGCAACCCGCGAATGAGCCCTTCCCTGGCCAATCCCCTGAGAAGTACAGGAGTTGACATGAATACCGGATCGAGAGGAACCGTCCTGGTTTCCGGCGCGAGCATCGCGGGTCCCGCGTTGGCGTTCTGGCTGCACCAATATGGCTTCACGGTGACAGTGGTCGAGAAGTCCACCGGTGTGCGCGACGGCGGATACCCGATCGACGTGCGTGGCACCGCCGTAGCTGTCGCTCACCGGATGGGCATCCTGCCGCAACTACAGCAAGCCCATATCGACACGCGGCGGGTGACCTTCCTCGATGCCGACGGCAGTCGAGCCGCGGTCGTTCATCCGCAAGCAGTGGTCGGGGGTGTCGACGGACATGACCTCGAGATTCCGCGAGGGGCCCTGACGAACGTGCTCTACGCAGCAGTCCGCAACAACGTGGAGTTCGTCTTCGACGATTCCATCGACGCACTCTCCGAACACGATCACGGTGTCGATGTCACCTTCCGCAGCGGCGCCCAACGCAGTTTCGACCTCGTAGTCGGCGCTGACGGACTGCACTCACGAACCAGGGCACTCGCCTTCGGCCCCGAACAGCACTACCTGCGCTACCTCGGCTACTGCTTCTCGATCTGCGCCATGCCCAATACCTTGGGGCTCTCGCACGAAGCACTCATCTGGAACACCCCGGGACGGGCCGCTGCGCTCTACGCCGTCGGAGACGGTAGCGACGTACACGCTCTGCTGGCCTTCGCCCACTCCGAACCGTCGCACGAAGTCCTTCGCGCCGCCGATACTCACCGTGATCTGATCTCCACCGTCTACGGCGATGACGGATGGGAGATACCGGCCATGGTCGAGGCCATGCACCACACCCCAGATCCCTTCTTCGACACGGTAAGTCAGATCCATATGCCGCAATGGTCCAGAGGGCGTGTGGCACTCGTCGGCGATGCCGCCTACGCGCCGTCGTTCCTGACCGGGCAAGGGTCTGGCCTCGCACTCGTCGGCGCCTACATGCTCGCCGACGCCCTGGCCGCACACGACGATCACACCACCGCCTTCACCGCCTACGAGCGCGCCAGCCGCGGATTCGTCGACCTCAACCAAGCGCAGATCTCCACCGGCGAGGCGGCACTGTTTCCCACCACGGCCGACGCCCTGGAAGCTCGCAACCACAGACTCCGCGGCCTCACCACGTCGCCGCCGACCACAGGGCGGCCGGCCCATACGGCACTCACGTTGCCCGATCCCAGACCGAGGGCCTAGTGCCGCAGTGCCCAGTGCTCGAGGAGGCCGTGAACGTCGACCGGGCACGGAGTTGGCACGGTGGCAGCACCCAAAAGCGACCGCTCGGTTGTAAATCATTGGGGTGGAACGGATTCAGATCGCAATCCATCCGCGCAGCCACCCCGAATACCGTGTGATCGCTTCCACCCCCGGCAGGAACGGAGTCGCGGAATGCTAGGAATTCTGTTGCAGCTGGCGGTATTGGCGCTGTTCGTAGGCGTCGCGATGGGGATCCTCGTGCTGGGGGATCGGGTGCGGCCCGAATCGTGGCGGCACGAAGACGATTCAGGTGCTGGTTCGATGATGCTGGACATGGTCAACATGTTCTTCGCCGCCATCGTGGCGTTCGTGGTGGTGATCCTGTGGCAGCAGTACGACACCTCGCATGCGCACACGGTGGCGGAGGGCAAGGCCCTGGTGAGCGTGTATGAGTCCGCGAACAGCATGCCCGAGCCGGATCGGGAGCAGATCCAAACCCTGGTGACCGCCTACACCCGACAGGTGCTCGACGAGGAGTGGCACGTCATGGACAAACAGCGCCGACTGAGCCCGTCCACGCAGGCGACGCTGGATGATCTGCGGGAGGCGGTGAGTTCCGTGCCTGCCGCCACCGCGGACGCGAAGGCGGCCCAGGACGAGACCGCCACTGCCGTTGCGGCGATCGCCGATGCCCGCTTCGACCGTGGCCTGGACGCCGGTTATCGGTTGCCCTGGTTTCTTTACATCGCCTTGTGGTTCGCCACTGCCATGCTGTTGTTCGGCACCGTCTTCTCCGGTGTTGTGGTCACCAAGCGCAGCATCCTCATGACCGGGTTGTTCGGTCTGGTGATCGGTGCGGTCATTGTGGCTGTCTATCAACTGGATCGGCCGTTCGCCGGCGGGAACCACGTCGCCAAAGACGCCTACGAACTCGCGCTCGCACGCTTCCAGCACCTTGCCGCGGAACCGTCCTCCAGTGGCGATATTCCTCGTTGACCGGGTCGAACAGCGATCAGTACTTGGCTTTCGGAGGCATGATGGGCGGAAAACGAAGAGCAGTACGAGGATTCGCGACGGTGCCGGCGGTTGCAGCGTTGCTCGCCGTCCACTCTCCGCTCGCCGCGGCTGAGTCGGGAATACCGACGATCGACCAGATCATCAGCGGCAGTGCGGCTCCGGGCACCGTGGCCGCCCCGAGCGACGGACCATCCGACGGGCTGGAGCTGGGGCTCGGCACCGGCAGCAGCGCCGCGAATGAACCGGGCTGGTCGTCGGCGCCGACCGGCAGCTCGGCGGGGGTGGTCCCGAACCCGGCGGCCGGGCAAGCTCTCGGCCTCGGCCAGAGTAGACCCAGCGGCATCGATGCCGCCCACGCGATGATCGATGCAACCGCCGTGGATCCCGATCGCGCGCCGGGTACGGCACCGCCGACTACGATCGCCGACCCGGGCACGCTCGGCGGCCTGCTGCTCCTCAACCCCGACCATGTGCTCCCCGCCTGTGTCGGCAGCGCGGCAATCGGCAGCGCCGCGCTGGGGTCTGGCATCGTCACCGGTAGCGGCATGGGCTCGAGCCTGATCGGCCTCGGCTCCAGCGGAAGCGTCGGCTCGGGCTCGGCCGGTGCGGGCAGTGCGGCGGTCGGCAGCGCCGCGACCGGCAGCGCCCTGCTGACCTGCATGCTGTTGCTACCGGTCCCCGGCCTGCCGGAACCCGGTATCCCCCTGATCATTCCACCGACAGCGGTGGCACCGGCCGTGATGCCTATCCCAGTGCGACCGCCCGAGGTGATCCCATCGATCCCCGCAGCGATCCCGCCACAGCCGCCCCTACCGCCCCGGGTCGAGTACGCCGCACCTGTTCAGTCACCACCTTCACCTCCGCTCACCGCGCTGCAGATTATGACGGTCATGATCATCACGATCATCGCAGGCGCGCGTGCTCGCCTGCATGGCCGGAAGTAGCCGCTGAGGAGCGGTCCTTGCACTCAGCCGAGAAACCACAGTTGTCTCCTGTGGTTGTCTCGGTGGATCTTCGGCCTGACCTGTATTCACCGATAGATCGCAGGTCAACAGTATGAATTCTCGAGGGGCCCCGCGAGCGATGTCGTCTGAGTAGCGAGGTTAGGGTCGTGCGACCTCATCGTTGCAGGGCTGGAGGATCGTCATGAACACACCGCAATCGCGCAGAATTCGCGATCTCGTCTACGAGATCTTCGCCGCGCAGGGCCGTGCGCCGTCGGTTGCCGAGCTGGCTCGTCTGACGCAGAGCACCGTCGAATCGGTTCAAGACAATCTCGAGATCCTGGCCGACGCGCATGCACTGGTCTTGGCACCTGACCGCGACGCGGTGCGCATGGCACACCCGTTCACCGCGGCACCGATGGCGTTCGTCGTGACCCCCGCCGACGGGCATGATGATCGGCGCTGGTGGGGTGGATGCGCGTGGGACTCCTTCGGCATCAGCGCGGCTCTGCATCTCGATGTCCGCATCGACACCAATTGCCCCCACTGTGGTGCGGCGATCGCTGTCGTTTCGGGCCCGGAGACCGCACCTCCGGCTGAGCTCGCGGTCCGGTTTCCACGTCCGGCGGCACAATGGTGGGACGACGTCGTCGGCACGTGCACGATGATCCGCATGTTCTGCGACCGTGAACATGCGGATCGCTGGACCGCTGAAAATGCCCCCGGCAGTGGTTATATCGCCGATGCGACGGCGGTGTGGCGACTGGCCGGCCCGTGGTACGGCGACCGCCTACACCCTCAGTTTCAGCCACACAGCCGCGAGCACAATCAGCGTTTGCTCGATGTGTGCGGGCTAACCGGCCAGTTCTGGCAGCTGCCGTAGGGATCTGAACCCAGCGCGCTGTCCACGAGCGGCCCGGGGTGGGATGACATCGGTCCGGTTGAGGTGCGACGATTGCTGTCATGGTTGCGGTGGAGCTGGTTGGGGTTCCCTTCGACGGATACGGCCGGTCGGGCCATCAGGCAGTCGCTGCCGCGGCGTTGCGTGGGTCCGGTCTCGGCGCCGCCTTGGCGGCGTATGAGGTCACCGAGCGTGACGCAATGGTGCTGCCCACGGGGAGCCGCGAGCGGGGAACGCAGACTTCGTTGATCAACGAACCTGCGCTGCTGGCCATGACCGAGGAGGTCGGCTCCCGGGTTACGACAGCGGTGACTGGTGGACGCTTCCCGCTCGTGTACGGCGCAGACTGCTCCACATTGCTCGGCACAATCCCAGCACTTCGTGCTGACGGACCGGTGAGCCTGCTGTTCGTCGACGGGCACGAAGACACGATGCCGTTGGATGTCTCCGAAGACGGTGAGGCCGCAAATACCGAGCTCGGCCTGCTGCTCGGGCTCTCCGGGCAGCTGATGCAAGGTCCCTTGTCCGAGCGACTACCCGCGCTCGGACGCGACGAGCTCGCCGTCCTCGGCCCGCGTGACCGTGGCTGGCGTCAGCAGTTCAACGTCGGCTCGCTACGGGATAGCGGCGTCTGGATGCGCGACTGGCAGGAAGTCGCCGCCGTACCGGAGGACCTCGCGCGCTCGGCGGTGGACCACCTGAAACAGAATGCCCGACGCTGGTGGCTGCACGTCGATCTCGACGTCCTCGACCCCGAACAGTTCCCAGCCCAAGGCTTACCTGACGTCGCCGACGAACCGCACGGCTTGACCTGGGACCAGCTCACCCGCGCACTGACCGCCGCCGTGGCACGCGGCGGATGTATCGGCTGGAGTCTGGCTATCTACGACCCGGACCAGGACCCTGACCGCTCGGACGCTCAGCGGATCGTCCGTCTCGTCGCCGACATAATGACGGCGCTGCCGGCGACCGCACTCTGAGTGCCTGTGGTGGTGGCGCATCGACGGTGAGGCGCACGTCGGTAGCGCGAAGCCCTGAGCGTGATCAGGTAGTTGTGCCGGTGCTGCCGGAAGTCAGGTCTATGACCGCCTGGCAGAGGGGATTGTGGGTCGGGCTGTCCCCGTCGGCGAAGCAGGCGGCGAAGTACAGGAAGCCGAGCGGCCAGGCCAGTAGCATCTCGGCCGATTCCGTCGCGGACCCGGAATCCGCGATCGGTGCGAGGGGGGCAGGCGCGGACGGGGCGGCGAGCGCCGGTCCGAGGGTCGCGCCGACCAGTGCGCCCGAAAGAGCAATGGTGGCAAAGGTTTTGGCGAGCAGATGATTCATGGCTATCTCCTGTGAGATGTGTTCGCCGACTCTAGCTCGAGGATCAACAATTTGAAACACCCGAATTTTACTGCCTGTCGCGCCGGGGCCGAGCTATGAACGCGGCACCGATGACCCCCGCGCGCCTCGGGGATGGGCCCGGCCCCGGGCCTACTGGGGCATGAGAACTATTGCGGTGTGAATTGCGGGTCCGGCTGCGATCGCCTCGAGACAATTGCGGAGTAACAACGATCCATGGGTTTCCCTGCCGGCAAGGCTCGAGGTGGGAAGCTGGAGCTTCGAAGCTGTGTACCTGTCAAGAAAGGTGGTTCTCGATGTCTGATGACTCTGCTCTGCCTCAGGTCGCTTCCTGGCCGCTCACGACGGCAATCGGCGAGCATCGAATGTGTATGCAAGGGGCATGCGCGCTCGGATGACACCGAGTTTCGCCGTCGAAACCACCGGCGGGTAGTCGCGGGTCACCACGACAGCGGAATGGATGCCCGCAAGCGCGTCCCGGCGGGTCACGACCGCCGAACCACCGCAGCTGACCTGGTCCAGGACGACACGCGCCTGGTCCAGCGGATGTCGGCGACGTAGATGGCACAAGCCATGAGTTCCTGTGACCGATAGCCGGCATCGACGTGGGCACCGAAGTCTCGACCGTGATCCCCGTAGAGCTGATTCACGATGTCCCCGCAGTCCGCGCTTTGTCATGAGCATCTCGACCGAAGGGCAATTGATGAATGCATCGGCAACTCCGCTCGGCAACGGCGGCGCTACTAGTCCTCGTGGCACGCGTCCTTTCCCGTTGTCGTCCGGGCAGGCCGATATCTGGGCCGCGCAACGTCTGGCTCCCGACGTGCCATTGGCAGTGGCGCATTATGTCGAAATCCGCGGCGAATTGGATATCGAGTTACTCGACCGGGCGGCTCGCCGGTGCGCGGTCGAGATGGGAAGCCCGCGGCTGCGGATCCTCAGCAGTGCGGATCAGCCAGGACAGGTCGTCGATCCGGATGCGCCGTTCGAGCTCGAGCAGCTGGATTTGCGCGATGTCGACGATCCCCCCACGGCCGCGCACGCGTGGATGCGTGCGGACTCGTGCGCGCCCATCGATATCGGGCGTGATCGGCTCATTCGACTTGTTCTGCTGCGTACCGGCGATGCGGAGATCTTCTGGTACTGCCGCATGCACCACATCGCCATCGACGGCTACGGCGCGACGATGTTGATCGCGCGCACGGCGGAGTTGTACAACGCGGCGCTGGCCGGTATCGAACCTGGTTCCTCGCAGGCGGCCGACCTGTACGACATCTACGAGGCGGAGCTGGCATACCGCCGATCCGAGCACTTCACCGAGGACCAGCGCTACTGGCGAGCCCAATTCCCGGTGCCGCCCATACCTTTCAGCCTCAGTACGCGCACAGCCTCCGCGAGCGCGCATCGCATCGTCGAGTCGGCGGGGCTCGATGAGCCGACACGTGATCTGTGCGACGCGGCCAAGCGGAGTCACGCCGCGTCGCGGCCCGCACTGCTGGTGGCGGCGCTGGCGGGGTATCTGGCCGGGGTCACCGGACGCGGCGAGGTGCTGTTCAGCCTGCCGGTGACGGCGCGCACCACCGGACCGCTGCGCACGTCGGCGGGTTTCGTATCCAACGTGGTGCCGCTGCGGGTGCTCGTCGATGCGGAGGAGTCGGTGCTCGAGCTGGTGGGTCAGGTGCGCGAACAGCTGAGCGACGCCCTGGCCCATCAGCGATACCGGCACGAGGATATTCGGCGCGATCGGGGGGCGATGGCCGGTCGGCGCGGCTTCTACGGCCCGATGATCAACATGATGCTGTTTCCCAACGAGCTCCGGCTCGGTTCGGCGGTCGCAGCGGTGCACGTCCTGTCCACCGGTCCGGTGGAAGACCTGTCCATCAATGTCTACAACGGCCCCGACGGCGGGTTGAAGCTGGACTTCGAGGCCAATCCGAACCGCTACGCAGCCGCTGACGTCGCAATGCACCACCGGCGCTTCCTCGGTTACTTCGCTCGGTTCCTCGCCGCTGGAATAGGCGACGCGGTCGCGACAGTGGCCGTATCCGATGAGGCCGAGCGGCGACAATTGCTGGCAGGCTGGAATGCGACTGCCGTGGACCTGGTGGCGAGCACGCTGCCAGAGCTGTTCGCCGCGCAGGTCGCCCGCACGCCCGACGCGGTAGCGCTGTCATTCGACGGCCTGCGCGTGACGTATGCCGAGCTGGACGTCCAGTCCAATCGCCTCGCGCGGGTGCTCATCGACGCGGGTGCCGGACCGGAGTCGATTGTCGCGCTGGCGATACCGCGCTGCCTGGAACTCGTCGTCGGCATGTACGCGATCGTGAAGACCGGCGCCGCGTACGTCCCCGTGGATCCAGATCATCCGGCCGAACGCACCGAATACGTGTTGGCGGCCGCGAACCCGGTCTGTGCGCTGACAGTGAGCCGACATCCGGTGGAGCTACCGGCGCACTTGCGGCAGCTGGAGATCGACCGGATCGAGCGCGGTGCCGCCGATAGCCCTGCGAGCTCGGCACCCATCACCGACGCTGATCGGCGTCACCGGCTGCGGCCGGATCACCCCGCCTATCTGATCTTCACCTCCGGCTCGACCGGAAAGCCCAACGGCGTCGCCGTCACCCACGCCGCGATCGACAACCGGCTGCGGTGGATGCAGCATCGCTATCGGCTCAGCGCCGACGATGTGGTGGTGCAGAAGTCCCCGACGGGGTTCGACGTGTCGGTATGGGAGTTCTTCTGGCCGTTGCAGGTCGGCGCGCGCCTGGTGCTGGCCGCACCGGGCGGGCATCGCGATCCGGCCTATCTGCGGACATTGTTCGCGCACGAGGGCGTCACCACGGCCCATTTCGTGCCATCGATGCTGGCGGTGTTCGTCGCCGACTGTCCGATCCGTGCGAGTGCGCTGCGGCGTGTGCTGTGCAGCGGTGAGGCGCTGCCCGCGGAGACGGTTCGGCTGGTCCGGGCGGCTTATCCGGGCGTGGAGTTGCACAATCTGTACGGCCCGACCGAGGCAGCGGTGGACGTCACGTCGTGGGAATGCGACAGCGATGCCACAGTGGTGCCGATCGGCGCGCCGGTGTGGAACACCTCGGTGTACGTGCTCGATGCCGAGCTGCGGCCGGTCCCGGTCGGAGCGGCGGGGGAACTCTACTCGGCCGGTGTGCAGTTGGCGCGCGGCTACCTCGGCCGTCCGGCGCTGACGGCGGGCCGGTTCGTGGCCAACCCCTACGGCCCGGGCACGCGGCTCTACCGCACCGGAGACCTGGCTCGGTGGCGCGGCGACGGGAACCTGGAGTACCTGGGCCGCACCGACTTCCAGGTGAAGGTGCGCGGCCTGCGGATCGAACTCGGCGAGATCGAGTCCGCACTGGTGGCGCACGAGCCGATCACTCAGGCGGTCTGCCTCGCCAGGCCGACCGCGCACGGCGGTGACGAATTGGTCGGCTATGTCGTCGCGGCTACGGGACAGACGGTCGATGTCCGTGCGGTGCGGGTGGCGCTGGGACGGACACTTCCGGAGTACATGGTTCCGCGCACTGTCGTGGTGCTCGACGCGATGCCGTTGGGACCCAACGGAAAGATCGACCGTGATGCGCTGCCCGCGCCGCGGTACGAAACGCAAGGCAGCGCCCGAGCTCCGCGCACCGAGGTGGAACACCTGCTGCTGGCGGTGTTCGTCGACGTGCTCGGCCGCGCCGAGGCGAAGCTCGGTATCGATGACGGCTTCTTCGACATGGGTGGCGATTCGCTCCTCGCGGCACGGGCGGTAGCGCGGATCAATGCCGCGCTGCCCCACGCGGGAATCGCGCTGGGTGACCTGTTCGAGGCGGCGACTGTTGCCGACCTGGCCGCCCGGTTGGCCATGAAGTCCACCAACGGCGATGGCCCCGGGGCGCCGCCGTCGTTGCTCTCGTACGCCCGGGCACAGGCGCGGCCGGAGATGTTGCCGCTGTCGTACGCGCAACAGCGGCTGTGGTTTCTGAACCGATTCGATCGTTTCTCGGCGATGTACAACATGCCGCTGGCGATCCGGCTGACCGGTGCGCTCGACCCGACCGTGCTGCACGCGGCGCTCGCCGATGTGGTGCGCAGGCACGAGAGTCTGCGCACCACATTCATCTACTCCGGGGACGCGAACCCTAGCCAGGTCATCGGATCGGCCGAGGACGCGGCGGCGCGGCTGTCGGATGAACTGACGGCGGTCGAGGTAGCGCCGGAGGATATCGACGCACAGCTGGTGGCCGACGCGTCCACCGGCTTCGACCTGGCCGTGGAACCACCGATCCGGGTGGCCCTCTACCGGACGCGACCGAGCGAACACGTCCTGACGGTGGTGTTGCACCACATCGCCTGCGACGGTTGGTCGTTCGAGCCGCTGGCCCGGGATCTGGTAACCGCCTTCGACGCTCGCCGGCGCGGGGTCGCGCCCGATTGGTCGCCACTTCCGGTGCATTACGCGGATTACGCGCTGTGGCAGCGGGACACGCTCGGCAGTGCGGACGAACCCGACAGCGCGATGCGCCGACAACTCGACTACTGGTGCGCCACCCTCGCCGACATACCGGAACAACTCGATCTCCCCACCGACCGTGCACGCCCGAGGGTGCCCTCGCATCGCGGCGGCACGTACGCGTTCGGCATCGATGCCGACACTCGCCGCGGGATGGCTGAGCTGGCCGCCGACAGCGGTGCGAGTGTGTTCATGGTGGCGCACACCGCGCTGGCGATCCTGTTGGCGCGGCTGAGCGCGACCACCGATGTGGTGATCGGTACACCGATCGCGGGCCGCGGCGAGGCAGCACTCGACGAGCTGGTCGGCATGTTCGTGAACACGGTGGTGCTGCGCACCGAGATCGATCCGAGCGCCGGTTTCGATACCGTGCTCGGCCGGATCCGCGACCGTGATCTGGACTCCTTCGCCAATGCGGACATCCCGTTCGAGCGCTTGGTCGAGGAGCTCGATCCGGCGCGCTCCCCGGCACGTCATCCGCTGTTCCAGGTCATGCTGTCGTATCAGCGGACCCCCGATCTCGGCACGGTCGAGCTGCCGGGTCTGCGCGCGACGATCGCGGCGATCAGCACCGGCATCACGAAATACGATCTGCAGCTGACCATCACCGAGACGTCCGGCGCGATGCGAGCGGAATTCGGCTACGCGACTGACCTTTTCGATGACGAGACGGTCGCCGGCTTCGCCCGCCGGTTCACCGCGATCCTGACCGCGGTGATCACGACCCCCGGTCGTGCGGTCGGCGATCTGCCCTTGCTCGACGCGGTCGAGTGGGCTGACCTGTGCCCGGTGGTGTCCGGTCCGGCCGAATCGCCCGCGATATCGGCCGCGCTGTTGACCGCGGCGGTCGAGCGTGACCGAGCTGCGACGGCCGTGCGGTGCCGGGGTATCGATCTGTCCTACGGCGAACTCGACGAGCGATCCAACCGCCTGGCACGGGTGCTGATCGCCGAGGGTGTCGGTGCCGAGCAGGTGGTCGCGGTGGCGCTGCCGCGGTCCATCGAGGCCATCATCTCGATCTGGGCCGTCGCCAAGACCGGCGCGGCCTACCTGCCGATCGACCCGAAGTACCCGGCTGCCCGGATCGAAGCAATGATCGCCGACGCGGGAGTCCGGATCGGTCTGACCGATACCAGCCATCGGGCGGCGCTTCCCGCCGAGGTGCACTGGCTGCCGATCGGCTCATCGCACCTCGAAAAACAGTGCGCCGCAGTGTCGGCCGCAGCGGTCGGAGTCGCGGAACTGACGGCTGCCCCCCAGCTGGACCACCCGGCGTATCTGATCTACACATCGGGATCTACGGGACGCCCGAAGGCAGTGGTGGTGACGCATCGCGGATTGGCCTGTCTGGGAGCCGAACTCGCGCAGCGGTTCCGGCTGGGCGCAGGTACTCGATCGCTGCACTTCTCCTCGCCCAGCTTCGACGCGTCGGTCTTGGAGTTGTTGCCTGCCTTCCTGTCGGGCGCGACGGTGATCATCGTGCCCGGCGACGTGTACGGCGGCGACGAGCTTGCCCGGCTGCTGCGCAGGGAACGGGTGGACTGCGCCTTCATCACCCCGGCGGCGCTGGCGACACTCGACCCGGCCGGGCTCGACAATCTCGGCGTGATTGCCGTCGGCGGCGACGCGTGCGGTCCGGAACTCGTTGCCGCATGGGCGAGTTCGAGCCGTGCCGTGTTCAACGCCTACGGACCGACCGAAACCACCGTCGCGGCCACGGTGAGCGCGCCGATGCGCGCGGGTGAGCAGGTGAGTATCGGCAGCGTGGTGCGCGGCATGCAGATGCTGGTGCTCGATGGCAGGCTGCACCCGGTTCCGGTCGGGGTACCCGGCGAGCTGTATCTGGCCGGGCCCGGGGTGGCCCGCGGGTACCACGGCCGCCCGTCGCTGAGCGCGAGCCGGTTCGTCGCCGATCCCTATGCCCTCCCCGGTGAGCACGGTCTGCGGATGTATCGCACCGGTGACCTGGTACGCCTGGATGTACACCGTACGCTGCGGTTCCTCGGCCGGATCGACGATCAGGTGCAGGTTCGCGGCTACCGCGTCGAAGTACGCGAGATCGACGCGACGCTGCTCACCCACCCATCGGTCACCTTCGCTCGCACCGTGGTCCATCGCGATGACACGGTCGGGCCGAGGCTCGTGTCCTACGTCTCGGTGACATCACCCGTGGCGTCCGGGGAACTGGTTGCGCTGGTGCGCGACTCGCTGCCCGCCTATATGGTGCCCGCCGCGGTGGTTGTACTCGACCACATTCCACTCACCCCGGTGGGCAAGTTGGATCGTGCGGCGTTGCCGGATCCGGTGTTCACCGACAACACCGTATTCCGGGCGCCCGCAACGCCGTTCGAGCACATGATCGCCGACTTGTTCGCCGAGATACTGGGTGCGGAACACGTCGGTGCCGACGATTCGTTCTTCGCTCTCGGTGGCAACAGCCTGGTCGCGACCCGGAGCGCCGCTCGCCTCGGCGCGATGCTCGGCATCGAGGTTCCGGTACGACTGCTGTTCGAAGCACCAACGGTCGCGGCACTGGCAGCGCGTCTCGCGGAGCACACCGGAACAGGACGACTCCGTCCACCGTTGGTCGCCGGACCACGCCCGGAATTCGTCCCCCTGGCACCCGCGCAGCAGCGAATGTGGTTTCTCAACCAGTACGACAAGGACTCGGCGGCTTACAACGTGCCGATCGCGATCCGCCTACACGGCGAGTTGAACGTCGAGGCCCTGCGATCGGCCATCGTCGACGTGCTGTGCCGGCACGAGTCCCTGCGAACCCGATACCCCGAACGTGACGGGGCAATCGTCCAACTGATCGAGCCCGCCGACAAGGTTGACCTCGAGCTGACCCCGACACCAGTTCACGCGAACAAGGTCACCACGGCGGTCACCGAGTTCAGCGCTCAGCATGTCGATGTGACAACTCGGGTGCCGGTACGCATTCGATTATTCCGCGTCGACACCAGCGAGGCACCGGACCACGTGCTGGCCGTCATAGTGCATCACATTGCCGCAGACGGATTTTCGATGACACCACTGGTCCGCGACATGGCCACCGCCTACACCGCCCGCATCCACGGAAAAGCCCCGTCGTGGGCACCACTGCCGATCCAATACGCGGACTACGCACTGTGGCAACGAACCATTCTCGGCTCACCCGAGGATCCGGAATCACTATCTACCGAACAGATCCGATACTGGACCGAAACCCTGGACGGCATGGCCGAAGAACTGTGCCTGCCGACCGACAGACCGCGCCCGGCAGCGGCATCCCATCGAGGCGCCACCACGAGCTATGCACTGGATCCGGAGCTGATTCAGGCGCTGGAAAGAGTTGCGTACCAGGGTAGTGCGTCGTTGTTCATGGTCGTCCACAGCGCGCTGGCGGTGCTGTTCGCTCGATTGAGCCGCACCGGCGATATCGCGATCGGCACGCCCATCGCCGGACGTGGCGCGGCCGCGCTCGACGATGCGGTCGGCATGTTCGTCAATACGCTGGTGCTGCGGACCGACATCGACCTCGGCGAGTCGTTCACCGACCTGCTCGATCGCGTCAGGCAGATCGACCTCGATGCCTTCGCCAACGCGGATGTCCCGTTCGAACAATTGGTGACGACACTGGCCCCCGAACGATCCCGATCCCGCCACCCACTGTTCCAAGTGATGCTGGTATTCCAGAACCTGGATCAGGCGAAACTCGAACTACCGGATCTCGACGCGTCCATCGTCGACCTTCCCGACGAAGTGTCCCGTTTCGACCTGCGGATCGTGCTGTCGGACAACCATGAGAACACCGGCATGACAGCAGCTTTCACCTACGCCACCGACCTGTTCGATACCGCGACGATCGAATCGTTCATACGCCGATGGATCCGGATACTCGAATCGGTCGGCGCCGACCCGACAACACCGGTCGGCGCCATCGAAATACTGGAACCAGCCGAACGAACCGCCCTGCTGTTCCACCCGGAAACACTCGCGACACCACCAGTCGTACTGCCTGATCTGCTGAGTGCCGCGGCCGCCCGGAACCCCGATGCCACCGCCGTCGTATTCGCCGACCAACATCTGACCTACCGAGAACTCGATCAACGATCCAACCAGCTCGCCCGCGTCCTGATCCACCTCGGCGCAGGACCGGAATCATTGGTGGCCATCGCATTACAGCGCTCTATCGACTGCGTGCTCGCGATATGGGCGACGGCCAAATCCGGAGCAGCCTTCCTTCCCCTCGACCCGACCCATCCCGCCGAACGCATCACTGTCCTGCTCGCCGACTCCGGCGCCACCATCGGATTGACACTCGAGGCACACCGCTCCAGGCTTCCGGGCACAACCAGGTGGCTGGTCCTCGACGACGCCGCCCACATCGCTACGGCAGCGTCGGCATCCTCTACGTCGATCACCGACCCCGAACGCATGGCCCCACTGCGCCCGCAACACCCGGCCTACCTCATCTACACCTCCGGCACTACCGGCGTGCCAAAAGGCGTTACCGTGACGCATTCCGGACTTGCCAACCTTGCCACCGCGCACCGGGATGCGCTGCACATCGAATCCGGTTCGCGCGCTGTGCAGTTGGCATCGCCCAGCTTCGACGTTTCGGTGGCGGAGTTGTTGTCGGCGCTGGGTGCGACCATGGTGATCGCACCCAGCGATATCTACGGCGGTGACGAACTCGGCGAACTGCTCGACCGCGAGCGCATCAGCCATCTCCTCATCACGCCTTCGGCGTTGTCCACCATCGACCACACCCGATGGCCGCTAACGGATTTGCGATACCTCGTGGTCGGTGGCGAGGTCAATGGCCCCGAGTTGGTCGAGCGCTGGTGCGGCGGCCGCCGGATGTTCAACGAGTACGGGGCTACCGAGGCCACCGTCGTCGCGACGTTGACCGCCCCATTGGTGGCGGGGGAGCCGGTGACGATCGGCGGCCCGATTCGCGGTGTCTCGGCGTGGGTGTTGGATCAGCGGCTCAACCCTGTCCCAGTGGGTGTGGCGGGGGAGTTGTATATCGCGGGTGCTGTGCTGGCCCGCGGTTACCATCGTCGGGCCGGTCTGACAGCAGGGCGTTTCGTCGCGTGCCCCTGGATGCCCGCCGAGCGGATGTACCGGACCGGGGACGTGGTCCGGTACACACCCGACGCAGCGATGCAGCATCTCGGACGGTCCGATTGCCAAGTGAAGATTCGTGGTCTGCGTATCGAACTCGGCGAGATCGATGCCACGCTCGCCGCGCACGAGACCGTCGGTTTCGCCACCACCATCGGCCACCGCAGCGGTTCCGGGACCGATTCGCTGGTTTCGTATGTCGTTGCCGCGCCTGGTCATTCGATCGATACCGCGGCGCTGACCGAGCACGTCGCCGGTCGGTTGCCTTCCTATGTGGTTCCGTCCGCGATCATGGTTCTCGATCATGTTCCGTTGACACCGGTGGGCAAGCTGGATCGTGCGGCATTGCCGGATCCGATGTTCGCTGACAAGGCCGTGTTCCGAGCACCCGGAACCTCGCTCGAGCACACAATCGCTGACGTGTTCGCCGAAGTACTGGGTGTGGAACGCGTCGGCGTCGAGGATTCATTGTTCGCGCTCGGCGGCAACAGTCTGATCGCGACCAGGATCGCCGCCCGACTCGCAGCGATGGTGGATACCGAGGTCCCGGTGCGACTGCTGTTCGACGCATCAACGGTCGCAGCACTAGCAGCGCGACTCGAGGGGCATGCCGGTACGGGACGGCACCATCGCGCATTGGTCGCCGGACCACGACCGAACCTTGTGCCCCTTGCACCCGCGCAACAGCGCATGTGGTTCCTCAACCGATACGACACGGACTCAGGCGCCTACAACGTGCCGATCGCGATCCGGATACGCGGCGAGTTGAACATCGAGGCGCTCCGGTCGGCCATGGCCGACGTGCTGGATAGGCACGAGTCCCTGCGAACCCGATATCCCGAACACGACGGGATGCTGATCCAGCTGATCGAACCCGTCGACGAGGTCGATCTCGAGCTCACCCCGATGCCCGTTCCGCGAAGCCGGTTGGCCTCGACGATAATCGAGCTGGTCACTCAGGGTTTCGATGTGAGCGCTCAGGTGCCGGTGCGTGCTCGATTGTTCCGCGCCGATACCGGCGAAACGCCCGAGTACGTCCTGGCTGTCGTGGCGCACCACATTGCCGCGGATGGCTTTTCGATGACACCACTGGCCCGCGACATCACCACCGCGTACACCGCCCGCAGCCACGGACAAGCCCCATCGTGGACACCACTACCGATCCAATACGCGGACTACGCAGTGTGGCAACGAAGCACCCTCGGCTCGCCCGAGGATCCGGAATCACTCTCCGCCGAACAGATTCGATACTGGACCGAAACCCTGGACGGCATGGACGAGGAACTGCGCCTACCGACCGACAGGCCCCGGCCGGCAGCGGCATCACATCGAGGCGCCACCATCAACCACACTCTGCATCCCGAGCTGGTGCGGGATCTGGAAATGTTGGCGCACCAATGCAACTCGTCGTTGTTCATGGTCTTCCACAGCGCGTTGGCGGTGCTGTTGGCTCGGTTGTGTGGCGTCGGCGATATCGCGATCGGCACGCCCATCGCCGGACGCGGAGAGGCCGCGCTCGACGATGTCGTCGGCATGTTCGTCAATACGCTGGTGCTGCGGACCGAGATCGACCTCGGCGAGTCGTTCACCGACCTGCTCGACCGCGTCGAACGAGTCGACCTGGATGCCTTCGCCAACGCCGATGTGCCATTCGAGCAACTGGTCGACGTACTGGCTCCGCAACGATGCCCGTCCCGCCACCCGCTGTTCCAGGTGATGTTGGTATTCCAGAACCTCGATCAGGTGAACCTGGAGCTGCCGGGTCTCGACGTGTCGGTCGTGGCGGATCTTCCCGACGAGGTATCGCGATTCGACCTTCAGCTCGTGTTGTCGGGCAACAACGAGCACACCGGTGTGACAGCGTCTTTCACCTACGCCACGGAACTGTTCGACGCCACGACGATCGAGTCGTTCATACACCGATGGATCCGGATACTCGAAGCGGTCACCAGCGACCCGGCACCGCCGGTCGGCGCCATCGAAATACTGCAACCAGCCGAACGAACCGAGCTGATGACTTACCAGGGAGCACCCCCGACAACGCCTGTCGTACTGGCCGATCTGCTGACCGCGGCGGCCGCCCGGAACCCGGATGCCATCGCAGTCGTGTTCGAGAGCCGACACCTGACCTACCGGGAACTCGATGAGCGATCCAACCGGCTGGCCAGGGTCCTGATCGACCTGGGAGCCGGGCCGGAAACCGTTGTCGCGGTCGGCATTCCACGGTCTGTCGACTTCGTGATCGCGATATGGGCGACAGCCAAGACCGGGGCAGCCTTCCTCGCGCTCGACCCGACCCACCCCGCCGAACGCATCAGCCAGACGCTCACCGACTCCGGCGCCACCATCGGACTCGCCGCGACAGTCGCGCGCGCGACAGTGCCCGATCACATCAACTGGTGGACAGTGGACGATCTCGACGACACCACACGCAACGCCGAACCAATCACCGACGACGAACGCACAACCCCACTACAACCACAACACCCGGCCTACCTCATCTACACCTCGGGCTCCACCGGAACTCCGAAAGGCGTTGTCGTCACGCACACCGGGATAGCCGACCTGGCCACCGAGACCAGGGAGCGATTCGGACTCACTCCGACATCTCGGGTGCTGGCCGCCGCCTCGCCTACATTCGACGTTTCGATCCTCGAATGGCTCAGCGCGGCTGCCAGCGGAGCCACCCTTGTTCTCGCCCCGCCATCGATAGTCGCAGGCACCGAACTGGCGGAACTGATTGCCACCGAATACGTCACTCACATCGCGCTTACGCCCACAGTGCTCGCGTCGATGCGCCCTGATGGCCTCGACACCGTCGAGACTGTCGTCCTCGGCGGCGAGACCTGCCCACCAGACCTGGCGGCGCACTGGGCACCGGGTCGGACGGTGGTCAATACCTACGGGGCCACCGAGACCACGATCATGGCCTGCGCCGAGGCCCGCTCGACCACGCCCGGCCGAGAAATCACGATCGGTGGACCGATTCGCGGATTTCGCGCCGTCGTGCTCGACCGCCGACTGCGCCCGGTCCCGCCCGGGGTGGTCGGGGAGCTCTACCTGTCCGGACCCGGCCTGGCCCGCGGCTACCACAAGCAGCCCGTCACCACCGCCGCCCGATTCGTCCCCGATCTATACGGCCAGGCAGGTACCCGGATGTACCGCACCGGCGACCTGGTCACCTGGACCGCTGAACGGACACTGCGGTACAAAGGCCGCAGCGACCTTCAGCTCGCGATCCGCGGTCACCGCGTCGAACCCGGCGATATCGAAACCGCCCTCCGTAGCCATCGCGATATCGCCAATGCCGCCGTCCTCGTCGACACCCGATCCAACGACGCCGACCTACTCGTCGGCTACGTCGTTGCCAATCCCGGCACCACTGTCGACACGACCGCGCTCACCGCCCACCTCACGGCCCATCTGCCCACCCACATGATCCCCACCGTCATCCATATCCTCGAACGGATACCGGTCACTCCGAGCGGCAAACTCGACTACAAAGCCCTACCGGCGCCCGACCCGCAACCCGCCCGGTTCCGGCCGCCGTCCACCGCGCTCGAGGCCACCGTCTGCGCCGCCTTCACCCAGACCCTCGACATCGAACGAGCCGGCGTCGACGACAGCTTCTTCACCCTCGGCGGAAACTCGCTGGCCGCTATCGGATTGGTGGAGCGGCTGCGGGCGTCAACTGGTTCCGACGTCGCGGTCCAGTGGATATTCACCGACTCGACACCGCAATTGCTGGCCCGGCGGATCGACGCCGGCCGCCGGGGCCTCGGCGAGCAGGACCCCGGCGAGGCGCTCTCGATTCTGCTCACGCTGCGTGCGACGGGCACCGGACCCCCACTGTTCTGCGTCCACCCCGCCATCGGATTGGCCTGGGGTTTCAGCGGGTTGGTGCAGCATCTCGACCCCGAACGTCCCGTATACGGGTTGCAATCCCCGACACTGACCGACCCGGCCGCGCGATTCGAGACGCTCGACCAACTCGCCGCCCGCTATGTGCGGGAGATCCGGTCCGTTCAGCCGCGCGGTCCCTACCACCTGCTCGGTTACTCGCTCGGCGGCACCATTGCCCACGCGATCGCCGTCCAACTCCGGCGCGCCGGCGCCCACGTCGCGACCCTGGCGATGATGGACACCCATGTCGTCACCGCCGGCAGTGTCCGCCCGCCCACGCCCGCCATCATGGACATGCTCATCGAGTTCGGCGGCCTCGACGACCCGCAGACTCCCGCCGACCTCACATTCGAGGCCGCGACCGAGCTACTGCACCGGCGCGGCGGACTCTTCACCGTCCTCACACCCGAGCATCTCGCGATCCTGCACCGCGATTACACCCGGCTCGTCGATCTCACCTGGAAACACCGATCCGCCCTCTTCGACGGTGACCTGCTCTTGTTCACCGCCGCCGCACAGGAAGGCGAACGCCCTGCCGATACCGCCGCGTTGCGCAACCATATTACCGGCCACATCACCAACCACCACATTCCCACCCGGCACGAGCACATGACCGATCCCGAGGCACTACGCGAGATCGGACTGGCCATCACCGAGCACCTCCATTCCACTCATCGCGGCCGACCTTTCGATCTCACCTCGGCACAGAGGCGGCGATCATGAGCAACGGAATTGTCGGGACACGCTCCGGCATGCGGCCGACCAACCTGTTCTCCACCGATCCGGCAATTCGTGGCGCCGAACATCCCCGCGCCGCCGAATTGCGCCGATGGATTCGCGAATACCTCTGCCGAACCCATCGTGACCTAGGCCGATCCGGCCCGGTCTGCCCCTATATCGGCCGCGGTATCGCACTACAAAACCTCTGGGTCTCATTCGTCGAAGGCCGCCACATCGGCACCCAGTGCATAACCGCAGTCGTCGACGACTTGAACGACCTGTTTTCGACCATGCCACCCCACCGCGAACCCGACAACAAACACAAGGCCATCCTCGCGGTCTTCCCCGACCTCACCGAATACGCAGACCTCGACGCTGTCCAAGACGAGCAGAAATCCCGGTTCGTCGACAATGGGCTGATGCTCGGCCAATTCTATCCGGGCTGCACCGCCGCCGGGCTGCACAATCCGAGATTCCCCGCACTCGATGCGCCCCTGCCCAGCCTCGCCGTGCGCAACATGGTTCCCACCGACTTTCCATTCCTCAATTCCCGCCACGAATGGATCGATACCTACCTCGGACTCTTCGCCCCCACCATCCCCGGCTTCATCAGCAATTCCATCGCCGCCAAGCTCGTCGAGACCCCGGCCACCCGCAACACCTCGGCGGAAAGGATCGACAGCTCCACGTCATAGTCAGGGACGACCACGCACGAGTTGGGATCCAGTCACAGGCCGGATTTCGCCAGGTCAGCAATAGCAGAGGCGGTATCGAGGTCGGCGTAAGCGGCCGAATAGCGTTGGGCAAGCGCCAGAGCGATATCGGGGCGTTGCCAGAATTCGCCCGCGCTGGCGGTGCACAGCCACAGTGTCAGACCGTGTGCGACCGAGGCGCGGTAGCCGTGACGGATCTGTTCGGAAGTCGGCTTCTCCCCGGTGGGGAGGTCCAGGGCATCGCGGTAGTCCCCAAGTAGGCGGTCCTCGGCGACACGGCGGTCCTCGATCGTGAGTGCGCCTTGCAGGAAGTAGCCCAGGTCCAGTGACCAGTGTCCGCGGCGGGCGACCTGCCAATCCAGGAAGCCGATGTGGGTGTCGTCGATGAGGTAGGTGTTGCCGATGTGGGCGTCTCCGTGCAGCAGTGTTTGCGGTCCGGAGGTGAGGCTGTGAATGTAGGGCTTCCAGATATCGTTGATCAGCTCACCGATGCTGAGCCTGGTCACCGCGGGTGGGCACTCCGGTCCGAGGCGGTCCAACGCGGCTTGGAGTGGGGCGATCTCCATTCCGTCCCATGGCACGAACGGTTCCAGCCATCCCAGAGCGGGGTGACTATCGAGTCGTTCGCCCCAGAAGCTGCTGTGCAGGCGCGCCAGTGCGCGGACTCCGCTCGCGGCCTGTTCGATCGTGAGGGGGCGGGTGGCGTCGCGCGGGTCGGCGTCGCGGAGGGTGAGGTCCTCCATGACCAGTAGGAAGTTCTCGGCTTCCTCGTCGATGAGTGCGGCGAAGACGGCGGGATGCTCTACGGGCAGGGCCACGCCACTGCGGAAGAGGCGTGGTTCGTGGAACATGCCGCTGGTGAGTGTGATGAGTTCCTTGTGGGCTGGGTCGGCGGCCTTGACGAATACCGAGGCCGGGCCCTGCTCCGCGCTGTCGTAGGTGAGGGCGAGTCGTGCCCGCCGATTTGTGCCGTCGTCGCGCAGTGCGATGTCGACCGTGGCGACCCGGACTCCTGGGTGGTGGCTGTTCAGTGCGGTGGTCATCCATTGCGGGGTGATGTGGTCCCAGTCGCGGGGGATCGGCAGATGCTCGACGGTCAACAGGGATCCTCCACTCGAAGCGTAAGTAAGATTCTCTGGTGGGAGAAGCAGATTCTCAGGCTACTCGCACATGTAGACCAACGTCCAGAAGTTCTCGCTGTCGCGACGACAGTCGCCGCCGGGCTCGGGTGGAGTTGAAGGGGGCTGAGGTTTCTACCAGGTTGCTAGAACAGAGATCCTGTCGAGAATCCTGAACCACCCCCACCGCTGCTGGGCGGGGGTACGTAGCCGATGGGTCGGTTGGGCGTCGATCGAGAAATCGGTGATGGGGGTGAACGTTCGGGCTCTGGCTGTCCGGCGCCGGTGTGCTGCTCGGGCTGCCGAAGTGCGCTGCTGGTCCCGCTGCGGAGTTTCCTTCGCGATGCCGAGCGGACGACGATTTGAACGAGCACGATCATCGGCAGGACGATTGCGACGAGATAAAACAAGATCGCGACGGCGGTACCGAACACGTTCTGCTCCAGTGCATTCGAGCTCATTGTCAAATTGTAGTCGCGTGCACCGACATGTTCCAGCAGGTGAGCTTTGCGGTCTCCTCCGCGATTGGCCGGCAGCTAATGCCTAGCCGTTAGTGTCACCGGCGGATGCCGAGCAGACCGAGGGCGAAGTCGGCGTAGTCGGTGGCGATCTGCTCCGGTGTGGCCGGGCCGTCGAGACGGAACCACTGCGGCAGGGCGGTGCACATCGTCGCGATCGCGCGTCCGGCGGCCCTCGCGTGCTCGGTGCTGCTTTTCGCCTCGATGAGCGCGGTGTCGATGTCTTCGTCGAGGAGGTGCTGGAGTTCGTTTCGGGACGCGGTGATTCGCTGTCGATTGCCGGGGTTGAGGCTGCGCATTTCGCTGGCGCCGATGAAGGCGAGTGCGTGGCGATGAGTGTGGAACAGGGCGAGTGCTTCGACTACTCGGGTCACCCGGTCGCGGCCGGTGCCCGCCTCGCGCCGGGCTGCGCCGACCCGCCAGTGCAGCTCGTCCATGGTCAGGTCGAGTGCCTGCACAAGCAGGTCCTGTTTGTCGCGGTAGTGGTGGTAGACCCCCGGCACGCTCATGCCGGCTCGCTGTGCGATCGACCGCATGGTGGCGCCGTGGTAGCCGGTTTCGACGAAGGAGTCGATCGCGGCGGACAGTACGGGATCGATATCCAGTGGCGGGAACTCGCGCCACGCGCGGGCCGCCTCGTCGACCGGATCGACGACGGCGCCGCGCTGCCGGGGCGGTGGTGTCCGGGCCGGTGGCTCGCCGATCAGCCACTGCGTCGTGGTGCCGAGTTCGGTGGCAAGCAGTCGGAGCCGGGGCACTGAGACGCCGGTCTTGCCGGTCTCGACGGCGCTGAGCGTGGCCGGGCTGACATCGATGCGGCGCGCGGTCTCCCGCAACGTCAGACCTGCCGCGAGCCTCGCCTGTCGCAGGCGTGCACCCAGATTGGCCGGTTCACCGTCTGGGATGTTCACAGTGTTCAGAATATCTGAACATCATTGCTGCCGCAATTCGGGCGCTTGACAGGAGTTATCGTCTCGTGTCAGTGTCATTTCTGTTCCATGCCGAACGAACGCTCGGCCTGCGATTATAGGAGTGGATCCGTGGCGATCGATCTATCCCATACGCCCGAGGTGCAGCGCCTGGCTGAGCGCACCGCTCACTTCATTCGTGACCGGGTTATCCCGCTCGACGACACGCACGACGGCGACATCGCCGCTGCGGGCGGCGACGCATTGCGTATCGACCTGCAAAAAGCTGCGCGCGAGGCCGGTGTGTTCGCACCGCATGCGCCGGTCGAATACGGTGGCCACGGCCTGGGGATGGCGGACCGCGCCCCGATCTTCGAGGAAGCGGGCTATTCCCTGTTCGGCCCGACGGCACTGAACATCGCCGCACCGGACGAGGGCAATGTGCACATGCTCGCCCATATCGCTGATCCCGCGCAGAAGGAGCAGTTCCTCGCACCGCTCGCACGCGGTGAGGTGCGCTCGGCCTTCGCGATGACCGAACCGGCGCCGGGAGCGGGCTCGGACCCCTCGGCACTGGCCACTCGTGCGGTGCGCGCCGAGGGCGGCTGGCGGATCACCGGCCACAAGTGGTTCATCACCGGCGCCGACGGTGCGGGGTTCTTCATCATCATGGCCCGCACCTCCGGTGAGCCCGGCGAGCGCGGCGGCGCGACCATGTTCCTCGCCCCCGCCGACAGTCCCGGTATCCGGGTGGGCAGGCATATCGACACCCTGGACCGGTCGATGGTGGGCGGTCACTGCGAGGTGTTCTTCGACGACCTGCTCGTCCCGGATTCCGCGGTGCTCGGCGCGGTCGACCGCGGCTTCGAGTACGCCCAGGTGCGACTGGGTCCTGCCCGCATGACGCACGTGATGCGCTGGCTCGGCGCCGCGCGGCGGGGCCACGATGTGGCGGTGGCGCAGGTGGCGCAGCGGCGCGGATTCGGCTCGCGGCTCGGCGATCTCGGCATGATCCAGAAGATGATCGCCGACAACGAGATCGACATCGCCGCCACCCGGGCACTGCTGATGCGCGCCTGCTGGGAACTCGACCGCGGCGAATCGGCGGCGAATGCCACCTCGATCGCGAAAACCTTTGCCGCCGAGGCGATCTTCCGGATCATCGACCGCAGCATGCAGATGTGCGGTGGCCTCGGCGTCTCCGCCGACCTGCCGCTGGCCCGGCTCTCGCGCGAGGTCCGTCCGTTCCGGATCTACGACGGTCCGTCCGAGGTACATCGGTGGGCCATCGCCAAGCGCGCGGTGAGCGCGGCCAAGCGCGCCCAGCAGGACGCCGGATGAGCCTGCCCGGTATGGATATCCCCGCACTGCAACGATTCCTGCGCGAAAGCGGCGTGCCGGTCCGGGGTGAGCTGCGGGTGGAACTGATCAGCGGCGGGCGCTCGAATCTGACCTACACCGCCGCCGACGACGACTCGACCTGGGTGGTGCGCCGTCCGCCCGTCGCCGGGCTCACCCCGTCCGCGCACGACATGTCCCGCGAATTCACCGTCACCGACGCACTCCAGGGCTCGGCGGTGCCGGTCGCGAAGACCGTCGCATTCGATGCGCACGGCACCGCACTCGGGGCCCCGATGACCGTGGTCGAATACGTCGACGGGCTGGTGATCCGCGACCAGGACGACCTCGCAACCCTGACCGACGACCAGGTCGAGGCGAGTGTGGCCGAGTTGGTGCGTGTTCTGGCCCGGCTGCACGAGGTCGACCCGCACGTGGTGGGGCTCGACAATTTCGGGCGCCCCACGGGTTTCGTCCAACGCCAGGTGAATCTGTGGGCGTCGCAATGGGATCGGGTGAAGACCCGGGAACTCGCCGATGTCGCGGCGCTCCACGCGGCACTGTCGGAGGCGGTGCCGCGTGAATCGGCGGCCTCGATCGTGCACGGAGACTTCCGCATCGACAACACGATTCTGGACGCGGCCGACCCGGGTAAGGTGCGCGCCGTCATCGACTGGGAGATGTCGACTCTCGGAGATCCGCTCACCGATGTCGCCCTGATGTGCGTGTACCGCTCGCCGGCGTTCGACCGCGTCCTCGGCTCGTCTGCGGCGTGGACCAGCGAGCGGATGCCGACCGCCGACATCTTGGCGCAGGCTTACGCGATGGCCTCCGGACGTGACCTCGGCGACTGGGGCTTCTACCTCGCGCTCGCCAACTTCAAACTCGGCGTGATCGGCGAAGGCATCACCCACCGCGCGCTACAAGGCTCCGGTGCTGGTGCCGCCGCCGAACGCGCGGCCGAGGCGACCCCGGAATTCATGGCGGCCGGACTGCGTGCGATGAAAGGACACCGGAGATGACCAAGTCCGCGCTGATCAGCGGCGCTTCCCGGGGCATCGGCCTCGGCATCGCGAATCGGCTTGCCCAGCAGGGTTATTCGCTGACCATCACCGCGCGCGATGCCGACCGACTGGACACCGTCGCCGCGGACCTGCGTGCCCGCGGCGCAGCCGAGGTGATCGCGGTCGCCGCCGACATGTCCGATGAGGAAGGCGTCGCGCGGGTACTCACCGCGCACATGGACCGGCACTCGACGATTGAGGCGGTCCAAGGGATTCAGGCGACGGATCAACCATCCGCCGGGCAAGGTGGATCCGAGCCATCTGATCAATGGGCCAGGGCGGTGCCCGGGGTGCCCCAGCGCTGATCCGGAAAGTGTTGAGTCACTGTTGAATTCGAACGGTAGCCACGCTACTTCGTCAAGGTTCGGACAGATCGGAATGTGGGCTTCCACCAGTTGGCTCTCCCCATCAGGACGACGGTCGCGGGTACCAGGAGCATGCGAATCGCTGTCGCGTCGAGCGCGATCGCCAACGCCATGCCGAGACCGGCGATTTCATCGAGCTCATGTGCGAGAGTGCCGCAGCCCCGGTAACGATGAGCAATACAAATGCGGCAGCGGTGATGATGCGACCGGTTTCGGCGATCGACTCTCTGATCGCCTGTGCTGTGTCGGTGCCCCTGTCGTGGGCTTCGATCATCCGGGACACCAGGAATAGTTCAAGCACGGCCTGTCTGTGCACTCCAGCCGGGGCACCGGCGTGATCGCGAGTTGGTGTGACGTAGATTGCCTCAGTACAGTCTGCCCGCTGTGGTGACCTCGTGGTTCGATCCGATGAGGGGTATTGGAATGCGATGTGCGATAACAGGTGCCACCGGGTTCCTCGGCATACACCTGATGCGGGAGTTGCTTTCCGGTGATGGCGGATTCACATTTCTGACCCGCCGCGATCCTGTGGCGACCATGGTCTCGTTGACGGAATCGCTGAATGCGATTGGAACGCCGGCTGAGCTTGTTGAGCAGCTGCCGGAGCGCTGCTCGGTGGTTCGCGTGGAGCTGACGAGCCCGCATTTCGGGCTGAGCAGCAGCCGATTTCATGAGCTGGCCGACAGCGTCGACGCGGTGTGGCATGTGGCGGCGTCGACGGAGCTTGCCTCCACACTCGAGGACATGCGCGCGGTCAATGTGACCGGCACCGCGCGTGTCCTCGAATTCGTCAGCGTGGGTCGGCGGCGCCCGGACCTCTTTCATATCGGTACGGCTTTCGTTGCCGGGCGTCGCGCGTTGCACGGCCGGGTCTTCGAGGAGGAACTCGACGACAGCGCCGGATTCGAAACCACGTACGAGCACTCGAAATATGAGGGCGAGGTCCTGGTGCGGGAATTCGCGCGCAGCAGCGGTCGACGGGTCGTGGTCATGCGGCCGAGCATCCTGATCACGGATCGCGCCCCGCATCCGGCGATTCCCGTGCACACCCTGTTGCAGCTGAACAGCAGCGCCGAGGCCGGCAAGCGGCTGCGCGGATTGTCCGGCAGTCGATCGCGCGCCAGCTTGCCGCCGCTGCGCTTGGTAGGCGACCGTCGCGGGCATTTGAACTTCATGCCGGTCGAAGAGGCAGCGAGCGCCATGGTCGGCCTTAGTGGTCCTGGTCGTAGGTTTTTCGGGGGTTCACGCGGCTGCTGGTTGTGCGGCAGGCTGGTGGTCGCAGCCGGTGTGCTGCTGGGAGTGCT
>NZ_JBHXMN010000025.1:0-62883 GCF_042720495.1 Nocardia sp. NPDC058480
CATTCCGAACCCGGAAGCTAAGGCCACCTGCGCCGATGGTACTGCACTCGACAGGGTGTGGGAGAGTAGGACACTGCCGGAACATCATTGCGAAATGCCCTCAACCATTGGTTGGGGGCCTTTTTGCGTTCCGAGGACCGTCGCCTACAGTGCTTTGGGTGCGCCTCGTCATTGCTCGTTGCCAGGTCGACTATGTCGGTCGACTGACCGCCCACCTCCCGATGGCTCGCCGGCTGTTGCTGATCAAGGCCGACGGGTCGGTGCTCGTGCACTCCGACGGCGGCTCCTACAAGCCGCTGAACTGGATGAGTCCGCCGTGCTGGCTGGTGGAACAGGACGTCCCGGACGCGATGGTCGCCGAGTTGCCCGACGGTGTCACACCACTGCGGGAGGGGCAGACGCCGGAGCCGGTGATCGCGAAGGCGCTGTGGGTGGTGACCAACAAGGCCGGCGAGGAATTGCGGATCACCATCGAGGAGATCGAGCACGATTCCTCGCACGAACTCGGTGTCGACCCCGGTCTGGTGAAGGACGGCGTCGAAGCGCATCTGCAGGAGCTGCTCGCCGAACACGTGACGAAGCTCGGGGAGGGGTACACCCTGGTGCGACGCGAGTACATGACCGCGATCGGCCCGGTGGACCTGCTGTGCCGCGATGCCGACGGCGCCACCGTGGCCGTGGAGATCAAGCGCCGTGGTGACATCGACGGTGTCGAGCAGCTCACCCGCTACCTCGAACTGCTCAACCGCGACCCGTTGCTGGCGCCGGTGGCCGGGGTGTTCGCGGCGCAGCAGATCAAGCCGCAGGCGAAGACGCTGGCCGAGTACCGTGGAATCCGCTGCCTCACGCTCGATTACGACGAGCTGCGTGGCACGGAGAGCAACGTTTTCCGCCTGTTCTAGGAGGAAGTGGGATGCCGCGACGTAAACCACGCACCGGACGTCCTACGGGGCCCGCGCCGATCGGCGACGTCTACGGCCGCACCGAGGACGGTCCCGGTGACGAAACCTATATCGTGCGAACCGTTCCCGGTGCCCGCGCGGTGAAGACCTATCGGTGTCCCGGCTGCGACCACGAGATCGCGGTCGGGGTCGCCCATATCGTCGCCTGGGCCGCCGAGGGCGGCGAGGATGACCGAAGGCACTGGCATCAGGGTTGCTGGAACGGCAGACGCACCCGCGGCATCACCCGCCGCTGGTCCTGACGCGCCTGGCTCTCAGAGAACGAAAACCGAAGGCCGCCTCGATGATTCGAGGCGGCCTTCGGTTTTCCAGGTGAATGTCGTGACGAGTCCGACAGACTGATTAGTTAACGTCGGCGCTCTCGCGGTCCTCGTCGACGATGTCCTCGTCGGCGACCTCCGGGATGGCCTTGTTCTGGCGCGAGCTCGACACCGACTTGTTGCCGTTGTTGCTGATCGACTTGCGCTCGGGAGTGCCGTCGAGCAGTTCGCTCTCGCGGTTGACCGCGGCGAGCATGGCGGGCACGGAGTCGAGCTGACCGCGGATTCCGAGCAGCTGGGCGAGCACCCGGCCGCGCAGCACGCGCATCTCCTCGGCCAGTTCCTTCGCGTGCGCGATCTTGCGCTCGGAGGTCTGGGTGGCGGAGCTGATCAGGCGGTTCGACTCGTCGGTCGCGTCCTTGATCCGCTGAGCGGCCTCGGCACGACTGGTGGCCTCGAGCTCCTCCATGGCACGGGTCAGCTTGGTGCGCCGATCGTTCATGGTGGCCTCGAAGTCCTGCTGGGTGGCCTTGCGCTTGGCCTCGGCCTCCTTGCCGAGACGTTCCACATCGGCCTGGGCGGCCTCGATGATCTTGGCGGACTCGGTGCGCGCGTTCGCGAGGGTCTGCTCGAACTCGATCTCGAGCGCCTCGCGCTTCTCCTTGGTCTCCGCGAGCAGCGACTCGTACTTGCCACGCATCTCGGTGGCCTGCTGCTCGGCGATCGACACCATCTCGGCGGCTTCGGCCTGCGCCAGCGCGCGAACCTCGGACGCTTCGTCCGAGGCAAGGCGCAGCATGCGCGAGATACGGTCGGACATGCCTTCGGCGGTGGTCGGCGGCACGGAAAGCCGGTCGACCTCCTTGCGGAGCTCGTCGATCTCGTCACGTGCATCTTCCAGCTGGCTGGCGAGATTGCGGGCCTGCGCGGCGGCAGCATCCCGGTCGGTGGCGGTGACGCGGAGCTCAGCGTCGAAGCGGTCGAAGTAGTTGCGCACCTCGTCTTGCGCATAACCCTTGCGCACAACGGTGAAGGGCAGTGCAACGAAGCGATTGCGATCGGACTCAGGTGACGACATGGCACACAAAATACAGCCTCGAGCGAGGCTATGGAGACTCGACCGTGATTGTGATCTCGCCGAGATTTACCGACAGTACCGGCGTACTAGTGCGTAACATCCGGGTTCGGCTCCACGAGCTCGACCAGCACACCGCCAGCATCCTTCGGATGGATGAAATTGATGCGGGAATCGGCCGTCCCGTGGCGAGGGGCTTCGTACAGCAAACGCACGCCGCGCCCGCGCAGGAAGCCCGAAACCGCCTCGATATCGGTGACCCGGTAGGCCAGCTGCTGCAGTCCGGGGCCGCTGCGGTCGATGAACTTGGCGATGGTCGACTCGGGGGTGAGCGGGGCCAGCAACTGCAGGGCGGTCGCGCGGTCGGCGGCGGCGGGGCACGACAGCATGGCCTCCACGACGCCCTGGGCCTCGTTCACCTCGCGGTGGGTCTCGACCATGCCGAGATTGTCGGTGTACCAGGCCACCGCGGTATCGAGGTCGGGCACGGCGATGCCCACATGGTCGATGGCGATGACGTAGTCGGCGGGGATGAAGTTCTCATTGGTCACCCCACGAAGCTAGCGCTTGTCTGTGCGAGTGGGGAGCCCGCCCGCGCGTTGTGCACGGCCGCAACGTAGACGCAGGTACGCCGACCTGCGTGCCGGGCGCGGGCCGATACCGGTTACCGTGGAGGTCAACTCCTGAACCCGTGCGGCGATGCCGCCTGCGTCCGGCGAGGTTCGACTCAATGAATGCGAGGCTTTCGTGACCACTTCTGTCATCGTGTCCGGTGCGCGCACCCCGGTCGGTCGGCTGCTCGGCGGTCTGAAGGGCTTCAAGGCCTCGGATCTGGCCGGTGTCGCGATCAAGGCCGCGCTCGAGAAGGGCGGCGTCGCGCCCGAGCAGGTCGACTACGTGATCCTGGGCCAGGTGCTGCAGGCCGGTGCGGGGCAGCTGCCCGCGCGTCAGGCGGGCATCGCCGCGGGCATCCCGATGGATGTGCCGTCGCTGCTGATCAACAAGGTCTGTCTGTCGGGCATCAACGCGATCGCGTTGGCCGATCAGCTGATCCGCGCGGGTGAGCACGAGATCGTGGTCGCCGGTGGCATGGAGTCGATGAGCCAGACCCCGCATCTGCTGCCCAAGAGCCGTGAGGGTTTCAAGTACGGCGACACCACCCTCGTCGACCACATGGCCTACGACGGCCTGCACGACGTGATCACCGACCAGGCCATGGGCCTGCTCACCGAGGATCGCAACGACCTGGACAAGGTGAGCCGCGAGGAGCAGGACGCGCTGGCCGCGGCCTCGCACCAGCGCGCTGCCGCCGCGTGGAAGAACGGGCTGTTCGAAGACGAGGTCGTGCCGGTCGCCGTGCCGCAGCGCAAGGGTGACCCGGTCTACGTGACCGAGGACGAGGGCATTCGTGCCGACACCACCGTCGAGTCGCTCGGCAAGCTGCGTCCGGCCTTCCGCAAGGACGGCACCGTCACCGCGGGCACCGCCTCGCAGATCTCCGATGGTGCGGCCGCGGTGATCGTGATGAGCAAGGCCAAGGCCGAAGAGCTCGGGCTGGAGTGGATCGCCGAGATCGGCGCCGCGGGCCAGGTCGCCGGTCCGGATTCGACCCTGCAGGACCAGCCTGCCAACGCCATCCTCGCCGCGTGCGCGAAGGAGGGCATCACGCCCGCCGATCTGGACCTGATCGAGATCAACGAGGCGTTCGCGGCTGTCGGTGTGTCTTCGACCCGCAAGCTCGGCTTCGACCCGGAGAAGGTCAATGTCAACGGTGGCGCCATCGCTATCGGGCACCCGCTCGGCATGTCCGGCGCGCGCATCCTGCTGCACCTGGCGCTGGAGCTGAAGCGCCGCGGTGGTGGCGTCGGTGCTGCCGCGCTGTGTGGTGGTGGCGGTCAGGGCGACGCGCTGATCATCCGCGTGCCTGCCTGATCCTGTTCGGTCACGAAAGCCCTGGTACTCCTCGCGAGTACCAGGGCTTTCGTTGTGACCGGTCCAACTACGTGGTGTCGTAGATCATGCTGCACAATGGGTGGCATGGGTTTCTTCGATTTGCGGTCTACGGCCAGTCGGTTTCGGTTCTTCGCGGTGCTCGAGGCGCTGTCCTGGATCGGGCTGCTGACCGGTATGGCGTTCAAGTACCTGCCCGCGGAGGGCAACGAGATCGGCGTGAAGATCTTCGGACCGGTGCACGGTGCGATCTTCGTGCTGTTCGTGATCATGGCGCTGCTGGCCTCGCGTGAACTGAACTGGAACTGGAAGACCACGCTGCTGGCGCTGGCGTCGAGCATTCCGCCGCTGTTCACCGTGATCTTCGAGGTCTGGGCAGTGCGCACCGGTCAGCTGGGTGAGTTGAGCGCCGAGGCGAGCAAGGGCTCCGCGGCTGCCACCTCGACAGCTTCATGACAAACTGGAAAGCGTGACTCGACCCGCTGCCCGTCGTCCTTCCCCCACCGCTGCCGCCGCCATGTCCGGCGCGGTGGATCTGTCCGCGCTGAAGCAGCCGCCCGCCGCACCCGGCGGTGCCGCTGCTCCGGCCTCGGGGAACCACACGGTTACCGAGGCGGATTTCGAAGCCAAGGTGATCCGGCGCTCGACGCAGGTGCCCGTGGTGGTTGTGCTGTTCTCGCAGCGCAGCGCGGGCAGCGTCGAGCTGGTTCGCACGCTGGAACGGTTCAACGTCGAAGACCGCGGTGCCTGGGATCTGGCCGCCATCGAGGCCGAACCCAATATGAACATCGTCCAGGCGCTGCGTGTGCAGGGCATTCCGACGGTGATCGCGGTGGCGGGCGGGCAGCCGCTGGCCGATTTCGAAGGCGCGCAGCCGGACCCGCAGGTGCGGCAGTGGCTGGACGCGGTGATGGACGCGACCGCGGGCAAGCTCGAGGGCGACCCCGACGCGGCCCCCGCCGAACCCGAGGTCGAGGACGACCCGCGCTTCGTCGACGCGGAGGACAAGCTGTCCGAAGGTGACTTCGCCGGCGCCGAGGCGGCCTACGAGGCGATCATCGCCGAGGAGCCCGGCAACGAGGAAGCCAAGGCGGCCCTGCGTCAGCTGCGCTTCCTGACCAGGGCCCAGCAGCTCGACCCGGCCGTGGTCGCCACCGCCGACGCCGACCCGGCGAATCTGGACGCCGCACTCGACGCCGCCGACATCGAAATGTTCGAGCAGCGCCCCGAGGCGGCCTTCGAGCGGATCATCGCGATCATCAAGCGCACCGCGGGTGACGACCGCACCACGGCCCGCACCCGCCTGCTCGAGCTGTTCGAGCTGTTCGACCCCGCCGAGCCCTTCGTGATCGCCGCCCGGCGCAAGCTCGCCGCCGCCCTGTACTGATCGCATCGTCGGCCGTCCCGACTGAACTGCCGGGGCGGTCCCCACGTATTTCTCGATAGACCCGCGGCGCCCGTCGCGAGCTGACTCGAGGAGTACCTCATGACTTCACTCGACCACTCGGCCGCGATGGATCAGGCAGACGTGGAAGCCTTCGCGGCGAAGATGATCGGGGTGCTCGATCAGGCGAGCACCGCGTTGATGATCAGCATGGGCCACCAGGTGGGCCTGTTCGACACGATGGCCACCCGTCCCGGCGCGACCAGTCCACAGCTCGCCGCAGCCGCGGGCCTCGACGAGCGGTACGTGCGCGAATGGCTCGGCGCGGTCACCACCGCCGCCATCGTGGACTACGACCCGGCCACCTCGACCTACACCCTGCCGCCCGCCCACGCGGCGTGCCTGACCAGAGCCGCCGGACCGGATAACCTGGCCCGCCTCATGCAGTTCATCTCCCAGCTCGGTGAGGTGGAGCCGAAGATCGTCGAGCGTTTCCGCGTCGGCGGTGGCCTGTCGTACGAGGATTACGGACGGTTCCACGCGCTGATGGCGGAGGAGAGTGCCGAGGTGTTCGATGCCGCGCTGCTCGACGTGATCCTGCCGATGGCGCCTGGCTTGCCCGAACGACTGCGGGCCGGCATCGATGTGGCCGACATCGGCTGCGGCAGTGGGCATGCCGTGAATCTGGCGGCGCGGGCCTTTCCCGCCAGCCGGTTCACCGGATACGACTTCTCCGAGGACGCGGTCGAGGTGGGTGCGGCCGAGGCGGCCGCGATGGGCCTGACCAATGTCGAGTTCGCTGTGCACGACGTCGCCGAGCTGCATAGGCCCGAATCTTGCGATCTGATCACCGTTTTCGATGCCATTCACGATCAGGCGCACCCGGCGCGAGTGCTCGCCAACATCGCGGAAGCGCTGCGGCCGGGTGGGGTCTTCCTGATGGTCGACATCCACGCGTCGAGCATGCTCGAGGAGAACATCGACCTGCCGCTCGGCCCGTTCCTCTACACCGTGTCGACGATGCACTGCATGTCGGTTTCGCTCGGTCAGGGTGGCGATGGGCTCGGCACGGTCTGGGGTGAGCAGCGCGCGCTGTCGATGCTGGCCGACGCGGGATTCACCGATGTGCTGACCCGGTACGTGGACGGCGACCCGCTCAACACCTACTACATCGCGCACAAGGGTTGACCTGGTTGGCGGTGCTACGGTCGAAATATGGCGTCCAAGAATGATATTCAGCATCGGATTGTCACCGCGTTGCAGCGGCGGCTGAATCCGATCCTCGGCAGGCTGCCAGGTCAGCAGCTGCTCGAGACGGTCGGACGGGTGAGTGGGCAGCCACGGGTCACGCCGATCGGCGGTCGGCGCGTCGGCGACGAGTTCTGGCTGGTCTCCGAGTTCGGGGATCGTTCGCAGTATGTGCGCAACATCAAGGCCGACAACTCGGTCCGGGTGCGCCTCGGCGGACGCTGGTACCCGGGGAGCGCCGTGCTACTGCCCGACGACGATGCGCGGGCCAGGCTGCGGCAGTTGCCGCGCTACAACAGCACCGCGGTGCGGGCATTCGGTACCGACCTGCTGACGATTCGGGTCGACCTGGAGCGTTGAGCGCACCTCCGGCGCAGGGATGCTCGGTTGTGCGCGAATCAGGGGTTCGAGGACAGCCAGAGGGCGCTGTGGGGGGCCATGGTGACGGTGGCCGAGGCAGGGTGGCCGTGGCTGGGAGTGTTGCCCGCGGTGACGATGCCGAGGTTGCCGATGCCGGAGCCCGCGTATTCATGGGCGTCGGTGTTGAGGATCTCGTGCCAGGAACCGGGGTGGGGCAATCCGATGCGGTAGTTCTCGCGGGTGGAGCCGGAGAAATTGAAGATGGCCGCCACCGCGCTGCCGTCGGTGCCCCAGCGGAGAAAGGCGAAGACGTTGGCGGTGCTGTCGTCGGCTTCGATCCAGGAGTGGCCACCGGGGGTGGCGTCTTGCGTCCAGAGGGCGGGGTGGGCGGTATAGGTGCGGTTCAGGTCGGCGACCATGGTTGAAATGCCCAGGTGGAGTGGGTTTTCCAGCTCGTGCCAGTCCAGGCCGCGGTCGTTGTCCCATTCGCGGAACTGACCGAATTCCTGGCCCATGAACAGCAGTTGCTTGCCGGGGTGGGCCCACATGTAGGCGAGTAGGGCGCGCACGCCACCGGCCTTGGCGAAGTCGTCGCCGGGCATGCGGGTCCACAGCGTGCCCTTGCCGTGCACGACCTCGTCGTGGCTGATCGGCAGCACATAGTTCTCGCTCCACGCGTAGACCAGCGAGAACGTCATCTCGTTGTGGTGCCAGGAGCGGTGGATCGGGTCGCGGCCCAGGTAGCCGAGGGTGTCGTGCATCCAGCCCATGTTCCACTTCATGGTGAAACCGAGGCCGCCGACGTCGGTGCCGCGGGTGACGCCGGGCCAGGTGGTCGACTCCTCGGCGATGGTCACCACGCCGGGATGGGCGCCGTGCACGGTGTCGTTGAGTTCTTGCAGGAACTCGACCGCTTCCAGATTCTCCCGGCCGCCATAGATATTCGGCTCCCAGCCGCCCTCGGGGCGGGAGTAGTCCAGGTACAGCATCGAGGCGACGGCGTCCACGCGCAGGCCGTCGAGGTGGAACTCCTCGATCCAGAAGGCGGCATTGGCGACCAGGAAGTTGCGGACCTCATTGCGACCGAAGTCGAAAACGTAGGTGCCCCAGTCGAGTTGCTCGCCACGACGCGGGTCGGGGTGCTCGTAGAGCGGGGTGCCGTCGAAACGGGCCAGTGCCCATTCGTCGCGGGGGAAGTGCGCGGGGACCCAGTCCAGCAGCACCCCGATGCCCGCGTTGTGCAGGTGGTCGACGAAGTAGCGGAAGTCGTCGGGGCTGCCGAAACGTGAGGTCGGGGCGTAATACGAGGTGACCTGGTATCCCCATGACCCACCGAACGGGTGCTCGGCGACCGGCAGCAGTTCGACGTGGGTGAATCCGGTCGCGCGCAGGTAATCGGCCAGCTGGTGGGCCAGTTCGCGGTAGCCGAGGCCGGGTCGCCAGGAACCGAGGTGGATCTCGTAGGCGCTCATGGGGGAGCGGACCGCGTCGGTTTTCGCGCGCTGGTCGAGCCAGTCGCTGTCGGTCCAGACGTGGTCGGCGCGGGTGACCACCGACGCGGTCGCGGGGGGTACCTCGGTCGAAAAGGCAAGGGGATCAGCGTGATCCACGACGCGACCGTCGGCACCATGGATCCGGAACTTGTAGCGCGTGCCCGGTCCGACGCCGGGCACGAACACCTCCCACACCCCGGAACCGCCCAGTGCGCGCATCGGCGCCGAGGTGCCGCTCCAGTGGTCGAAATCGCCGAAGACGGTGACACCGCGGGCATTCGGTGCCCACACCGCGAAGGAGGTGCCGTCCACCTCGCCGTCGAGAGTGGTGTAATGGCGTGGGTGGGCGCCGAGTACCTCCCAGAGGCGGGTGTGCCTGCCTTCGCCGATGAGGTGCAGGTCGAATTCGCCGACGGTGGGCAGGAAGCGGTAGCCATCGGCGGAGATCACGGTCTGGCCGCCCGGGTATTCGGCACGGACCCGGTAGTCGTCGATCTGCGGATAGGGCAGGACGGCGTCGAAAATGCCGTGGCCCAACGACTTCAGCCGATGTTCGGACTCGCCGACGAGCACCGTCACCGTGTCGGCGTGGGGGCGCAGGACTCGGACCGCGGTGCCGTCGGCATGGGAATGTGCCCCGAGGACCGTGTGCGGGTCGGGATGGGTGCCCGCGGCCAGCAGCAGGAGATCGCGGCGCTTCATCACAGTGTCTCGCGGTAGGCCAGCGGTGCGCGGGCGGCGGCGGGAACTGCTGGCAGCGACAGGATGTGCGCGACCGCGCGCGCGGGGTCGAGGCGAACGAAATTATGCTGGCCCCAGTGGTATTCCTCGCCGCTGATCTCGTCGAAGACCACCGGGTGGTCGTGCCATTCGCGGCCGATCGCGGGGAGGTCGAGCGAAATGTGGCCCTGCTCAGCGGCATAGGGGTTCAGGTTCACGATGACAAGGACCGCGTCGCCGGTGACCGGGTCGATCTTGGAGTAGGCGATCAGCGCGTCGTTGTCGACGTGATGGAAGTGGATGCAGCGCAACTGTTGCAGCGCGGGGTGATTGCGACGGATCTCGTTGAGGCGGGTGAGCCACGGTTCCAATGATTCGCCGCGTTCGAGGGCGCCGGCGAAATCGCGGGGACGCAGTTCGTACTTCTCCGAGTCGAGGTATTCCTCGCTGCCCTCGCGGACCGCCTCGTGTTCGAACAGTTCGAAACCGGAGTACACACCCCAGGTGGGGGACAGGGTGGCCGCCAGGGCGGCGCGGATGGCGAACATGCCAGGGCCGCCGTACTGCAAGCTTTCGTGCAGGATATCGGGGGTGTTCACGAACAGATTCGGTCTGGCTTCGTCGGCTTTGGCGGCGATCTCGTTGCCGAACTCGGTGAGTTCCCACTTGTGCACGCGCCAGGTGAAATACGTGTACGACTGGCTGAAACCGCGGCGGGCCAGGCCGTAGAGGCGGGCCGGGCGGGTGAACGCTTCGGACAGGAAGATCACGTCGGGGTCGGTGCGGCGCAGCTCCGTGATCAGCCACTCCCAGAAATCGGCTGGCTTGGTGTGCGGGTTGTCCACACGGAAGATGGTGATGCCCAAGGAGATCCAGTGCCGGACCACGCGCAGGATCTCGGCGTAGAGACCGTCGGGGTCGTTGTCGAAGTTGACCGGGTAGATGTCCTGGTACTTCTTCGGCGGGTTCTCGGCGTAGGCGATGGTGCCGTCGGGGAGGGTGGTGAACCACTCCGGGTGGGTGGCGACCCAGGGATGGTCCGGGGCGCATTGCAGGGCCAGGTCGATGGCGACCTCGAGGCCGAGAGTGGTTGCCTCGGAGACGAATTCGACGAAGTCCGCCTCGGTGCCGAGGAGCGGGTTCACAGCATCGTGTCCGCCGTCCGCCGAGCCGATGGCCCAGGGGGAGCCCACGTCGCCGGGCTCGGTGGTGAGCGTGTTGTTGCGGCCCTTGCGGTTGACCTCGCCGACCGGGTGGATCGGGGGGAGGTAGACGATGTCGAAGCCCATGCCCGCGATGCGGGGGAGTTCGCGCGCCGCCGTGGCGAAGGTGCCGTGCACCGGGTTGCCTTCGGCGTCGCGGCCGCCGGTGGAGCGGGGGAAGAACTCGTACCAGGACCCGACCAGGGCGCGGCGGCGTTCGACCAGGACCGAGAACTGGGTGCCGCGGGTGACCATCTCGCGCAGCGGGGTGGCGCGCAGGATCTCGGCGACCTCCTCGGAGAACGCGGGGGCGACCCTGGCCGGGAGTTGTTCGTCGCCGCGCAGGGCGGTGGCGGCGGCGCGTAGGCGTTCGAACTGCTTCTTCGGGACGGCTTGGGCGGCGCGTTCGAAGAGGATGGCGCCGGTTTCCAGATCGTTGGCCAGGTCGGCGGCGGTCTGGCCGACGGACAATTTCGCTTCGACGGCCGAGCGCCAGGTGGCGACGGGGTCGCTCCAGCCTTCGATGCGGTAGGTCCACACGCCCGGGGTGTTGGGGGTGAACAGGGCGTTGAAGACGTCGGGTTGGTAGTCGGGGGACATGCGGATACGGGTGATCCGGGACGAGCCGGGGGCTCGGACGGCCAGGGTGGCGGCTACCGCGTCGTGACCTTCGCGCCAGACGACGGCGCGGACGGGAAACACCTCGCCGACTGCGGCTTTGGCCGGGCGGCCGCCGGGGATGGACGGGGCGATGTCATCGATGGCAATCCGGCCGGTCACTCGGCTAACTTACTGCATTTTCGCTGGGTGGGAGCGTTGGTGGGCGGGGTGTGGTGTGGCTGGGTTCAGCGGGTATCGGCTGCCAGGCCCAGACCGAGGGCAACCAGGATCGCGGCGAGGGTTCTTTCCATCCGTTGGCGGATTGTCGCGCGGCGGAGCCAGGCGCCCGCTCGGTCGGCGGCCAGGACCACGCCCACGCACCAGGCGCCGTCGACGATGACCTGGATGGTGGCGAGGATGAGCAAGGTGGGCAGGACGGGGCCTTCGTCCGGGAGGAACTGTGGCAGGATCGTCATGCCGAAGACGGCGGCCTTCGGGTTGGCGGCGATCGAGATCAGCGAGGCGCGGAAGGCGGCGGCGGGGGTGTTGCCGCCGGGGAGTTTCGCGGTGAGTGCGGCGCCGAAGTCGTCGTGGCGGCCGCGGGCGTGGCGCCAGGACTGGACGCCGAGCCAGATCAGCACGACGGCGCCGACGACGTGCATGGTGGTGTTGAGCCAGCGATTGGCCGCCAGCAGAATCGACAGCCCGGTGCCGCCCGCGAGCGTCCAGCCGAGAATCCCGATCTCGTTGCCCACCACAGCGGCCAGACCAGCGGTTCGCCCGTCGCGCACCGAGCGCTGGAGGAACAGCGCCGTCGCGGGCCCGGGAAGCGCGGCCAAGATCATGGCGGCGACCAGGAATTCGGGGAGGACATCGACCCAGTGCGGCATCAGTGCATGGTGGCACGGAGTGTCGGCGGGTGGCGAACGGATTTCGTAGGCCCCCTGCGCGGGCGCGATCGTTTATTCTTCCGGGGTGAAGGCACTCCGTCGGTTCACTGTCCGTGCCCATTTGCCGGAGCGGCTCGCCGCGCTGGGTGAGTTGTCGACGAACCTGCGGTGGTCGTGGCACGGCCCGACGCAGGATCTGTTCGCCGAACTCGACCCGCAGCTGTGGCGAACCGTCGGCCAGGACCCGGTGCGGATGCTGGGCGAGGTACCCGCCGAGCGGCTCGACGCGCTCGCCGCCGATCCCGGGTACACCGCGCGGGTCGACGCGGCCGCCGCGGGCTTGCGGGACTATCTGACCAGGCCGCGCTGGTTCCAGGAGCAGACCGGCACCGACATCGCGGGGATCGCCTACTTCTCGATGGAGTTCGGTGTCACCGAGGTGCTGCCGAACTACTCCGGCGGTCTCGGCATTCTCGCCGGTGACCATCTCAAGGCCGCGTCGGATCTGGGTTTGCCGCTGATCGGCGTCGGGCTGCTCTATCGCTCGGGGTACTTCCGGCAGTCGCTGTCGGCCGACGGCTGGCAGATGGAGCACTACCCGGCGCTGGACCCGCAGGGCCTGCCGCTGCGGCTGCTCACCAGCGACGGCTCGCCGGTGCTCATCCACGTCGGCATGGCGGAGGGCCGGGTGCTGCGAGCCAGGGTGTGGATCGCGCAGGTGGGCCGAATTCCGCTGCTGCTGCTCGATTCCGATATCGCCGAGAACGATCCCGAACTGCGCGCCGTCACCGACCGGCTCTACGGCGGCGACCAGGACCACCGCATCAAACAGGAGATCCTGGCGGGTATCGGTGGCGTTCGCGCGGTGCGCGCCTACACCCGTGCCAACGGCCTCCCGGATCCCGATGTCTTTCATATGAACGAGGGGCACGCGGGTTTCCTCGGCGTCGAGCGCATGCGTGAATTCATCGCGGGTGGACTGGATTTCGAGACCGCGCTCGCCGCGGTGCGAGCGGGCACCGTCTTCACCACGCACACCCCGGTTCCCGCGGGCATCGACCGTTTCCCGATGCCATTGGTACGCAGGTACTTCGGTGGTTCACATGGTGAGTCCGAATCCGCTTTGCTGCCAGGGCTTTCCGTCGACCGGATCCTCGCGTTCGGTCGGGAGGGCGATCCCTCGGTGTTCAATATGGCGCACATGGGTCTGCGAATGGCTCAGCGCGCCAACGGCGTATCGAAACTGCACGGTGAAGTCAGCCGGGAGATGTTCGCGGCGCTGTGGCCGGGATTCGACGCGGCCGAGGTGCCGATCGGCTCGGTCACCAATGGTGTGCACGCCCCGACCTGGGCCGCGCGCGAGTGGATCGACAAGGCACGCGAACTCGTCGGCCCCGAACTGGTCGAGGAGGCGCGGGGCTGGGAGAAGCTCAGCGATGTCGACCTCGGTCAGCTGTGGTCGACGCGAAACACGTTGCGCGGAGTACTGATCGATGAAGTACGGCGCAGGTTGCGCGAGTCATGGCGACAGCGCGGCGCCGCCGACGCCGAACTCGGCTGGATCGACGATGTCTTCGATCCGAACGTGCTCACCATCGGTTTCGCCCGCCGCGTACCCACCTACAAGCGGCTCACCCTCATGCTGCGCGACCCGCAACGTCTGCGCGCGCTGCTGCTAGACCCGCAACGTCCGGTGCAACTGGTGGTCGCGGGCAAGAGCCACCCCGCCGACGACGGCGGCAAGGCGTTGATCCAGCAGGTCGTGCGGTTCGCCGACGACCCCGAGGTGCGCAAGCGCATCGTGTTCCTGCCCGACTACGACATGTCGATGGCCCGCTACCTGTACTGGGGTTGCGATGTGTGGCTGAACAATCCGCTGCGTCCGCTCGAAGCCTGCGGCACCTCGGGAATGAAGTCCGCGCTCAACGGCGGTCTCAATCTGTCCATCCGCGATGGCTGGTGGGACGAGATGTACGACGGCGAGAACGGCTGGGCCATCCCCACCGCCGACGGTATCCGCGACGAGGCCCGCCGCGACGACCTCGAGGCCTCGGCACTCTACGAACTCGTCGAACGCACTGTCGCACCGCGCTTCTACGACCGTGACGGCAGCGGTGTGCCGGTTCGCTGGACCGAAATGGTGCGCCACACCTTGCAGACCACCAGCCCGAAGGTCCTGGCATCGCGGATGGTGCGCGACTACGCCGAGCAGTACTACGGACCCGCGGCCGCCGCGTTCGGCCGCGCCGCCGCCGACAAGTTCGCGGGTGCCGTTGAGGTCGCCGAGTACCGCAAGCGCGTCGACGCCGCGTGGTCGTCGGTACGGATCGCACAGGTGGACAGCTCGGGCCTGCCCGACACCCCGGTGATCGGCGCGGAACTGTCCCTGCACGCGCGCATCGACCTCGGCGGGCTCGCGCCGTCGGATGTGGTGGTGCAGGCGGTGCTCGGCCGGGTCTCGCCGACCGACGACCTCTCCGACACGACCACCATCGAGATGCGCCACACCGGCACCGACGACGGCAGCGAGCTGTATTCGATCCAGGCTCCGGTTCCGCTGTCGGGCGCGGTCGGGTACACGGTGCGGGTGCTTGCGCACCACGGGTCGTTCGCCTCCGCCGCCGAACTGGGCTTGGTGGCTGTCGCGGGCGCGTAACCGTACACGGTGACACCAGTGCCGGGTTGTTCGATTCAGTGAACTTTCCGCTACCGTTCCGGGGTCGAACATAGAGGAGAGTCATGGCCACCGATGTCGTAACCCGCGTCCGAGGGCGCATCGACGGATACTTCGGTGTCTCGTCGAGCGGGTCCACCTTCAAGCGCGAGGCGATGGCGGGCACGGTCACGTTCCTGGCGATGTCGTATGTGCTGGCGGTGAACCCGTCGATCCTCGGTGACGAGGGTGCCCTCGGCGACAAGGGCATCCCGATGCAGGCGGTCTTCACGGCCACTGCCGTCGCCGCGGTCTTCGGCACGCTCGTCATGGGCATCTGGGCGAAGTACCCGATCGCGCTCGCGCCGGGCATGGGTCTCAACGCGTTCTTCGCTTACACGGTGGTGCTCAGCATGGGCATCCCGTGGCAGGTGGCGCTGTCGGGCACCTTGCTGTCGGGCATCATCTTCTTCATCTTGGCGGTCACAAAGGTCCGGGAACGGATCCTCAACGCGATTCCGTTGCAGATGAAATTCGCGGTCGGCGCGGGTATCGGTTTGTTCGTGGCGTTCCTCGGTTTGAAGAACGCGGGCATCGTCGTCAACAGTGACGCGACGCTGGTGGCGCTCGGCGATTTCACCAAGGGCACCACCCTGCTTGCCATGTTCGGCCTGATCGTGACCGTGATCTTCCTGGTGATCGGCTGGCACGGTGCGGTGCTCTACGGCATCGTCGCGACCACGATCCTGGGCATGGTGACCGGTCTGGTCGGTGTGCCGGACGGCATCGCCGAGATGCCGAAGGGCCTGGATCAGACCTTCGGCCAGGCGATCATCCACCTGCCGGATGCCTTCACCGGGCAGATGATCGTGGTCGTCCTCACCATGCTGTTCGTCGACTTCTTCGATGCCTCGGGCACTCTGATCGGCGTCGCCAACCAGGCCGGTCTGCTGAACAAGGACGGCACCCTGCCCCGCGCGGCGAGCGCGCTGGCGGCGGACTCGGTCGGTACCACCGCGGGCGCGATCATCGGTACCTCCACCACCACCGCCTATGTCGAATCGACGGCGGGTGTGTCGGCGGGTGGCCGAACGGGACTCACCGCGGTGACCACGGCGGGCTGGTTCCTGATCGCGATGTTCTGCTATCCGATCTTCTCGGTGGTCGCGGCATCGGCCGAGATCACCTCGGCCGCGCTGATCGTGGTCGGCATCCTGATGGCGCGTTCGCTCGGTGATATCGACTGGCAGAATCTCGAGTACTCGGTGCCCGCGTTCATCACCGTCATCATGATGCCGCTGACGTATTCCATCGCCAACGGGCTGGCGATGGGCATGATCTTCTACCCGATCGTGATGGTGGCCAAGGGACGCATCAAGGACGTGCACCCGGCTATGTGGGCGCTGATGGTGCTGTTCCTCGCGTACTTCATCTTCTTGGTCGAGTAGGCCTTCGAGCCATAGCTGTGTCTATACTTAGGCTAGCCTAGCCAAGCTTGAAGGAGATCCACTTATGAAGCGCTCGCTCGTTGCCGCGTCGATGGCGTTTGCCACCATCTTCGCGCCGGTCACCGCTGCTGTTGTCGCCACCGCCCCCGCCGCGATCGCCGCGCCGGCCACGCCCTCGGCTGGTCAGCTGTACGGCAAGCTGCAGGCGGCCATGAACGGCTCGGCAGCCGAGCTCGAGTCGGGCAATGCCGGCGGCCTCTCGGTCGTGCGCGACACCGTGAACCGCATCCCCGGCTACAGCTGGGATGTCTCCGGCCCGGTCACTGTCGACGGCGACACCCTCTCGGCCACCCTGAACAGCCGCCTCGGCGACTACGCCTTCCCGATCCCGGTGACCTGGAAGGACATCGACGGCACCTGGAAGCTGTCGCAGGAGTCCGAGCAGACCCTGGTCAGCTACGCCACCATGGCGTGGTGATCTGAGGAGTTTTTTGATCAGGGCCGTCCCGCTGGGGCGGCCCTTTTCGATTTTTTGTGACTGGGATCACAGAATTGCCAGGAATGGCGTGAAATAGTGGCAGCGGACCCAGGGTTGTGATCGAGGAAGGCAATCGGACCACGGTCCGGTTGCGGGCAAGTTTCGAATCGCAGATGAGGAAACGATGACCGACACCGCTACCCGCATCACTCCTACCGCCACCACCACCGACGAGGCCAACGCCGCAGGTATCGGCCTGCTGGTGTTGCGCGTCGGCTTCGGCGGACTGATGGCCGCCTATGGAGCCCAGAAACTGTTCGGCTGGTTGCACGGACCCGGCTGGGGCGCCAATGCCGACGGTTTCACCGCCATGGGCTACAACCCCGGCGAACTCTTCGGCACACTGGCCGGGCTCGCCGAGTTGGTCGGTGGGCTGTTGCTGGTGTTCGGGCTGTTCACGCCGTTGGCCGCCGCCATCGTGCTCGGGACGATGATCAATGCCATCAACGCGCTGTGGAGCGGTGGGCTGTTCCCCGCCGATCCGACGGTGATGGGCTTCTCGACGCCGCTGCTGTTCGCGCTGGCCGCGACCGCGTTGGCATTCACCGGGCCGGGTCGATTTTCGCTCGACGCCGGGCGGCCGTGGCAGCGACAGGGCGTGGTGTGGGGCGGCGGGGCCGTCGCGCTCGCCGTCGTGGCCGCGGTGGTGACGTTGATCTTCAAGGCTGTGCTCTGATCCGATCGTTGTCGGGAGGCGGCGCGGTGACCGGGATTCGGTTGCCGCGCCGCCTCTTTCGTTCGACGCCGAGCCGATTCGTCATCGGTCGTATGCCCGTGGTTCCACCGAGCACGCGCGGGGAGTCGGTAGCAGCGATTAACCTCGTGGCGGCGCTTGTTCTCAGCGGCGCCACGCATTGTCCGCGGATGGAAGAGGAGAGCTGCGATGAAGGCTTACGACCTGGGTTTCGGAGACTCGGCGGACAAATTGGCCGAGACGCCGGACGGTGAGCTGTTGGTGCTGGGCGCGCCGGTGCGTTCCGGGTGGATCGGCAGTGAAGGGCCTGCCATCGATCCGGCTACCTGGCCGCGCGGGCCTGTCACCGGCCTGCCGATGATGCACGCGCTCACCTTGCGCCTGCCCACCGATTTCCAGCGCCGCGGTCCCGGGTTTCCCGCCATCGCGCTCTTCCAAGGGGAGGGGCAGTTCGCCGGGACCGACGCGGTCGAGGCGGACGCGGCATCGGAGGACCCCCTTGCGCGCGATCTGGTCGCCACCCGCCCGCATCCGAAATCGCAGATCATGCACGACGAGATCGGTGGGGCTTTCGCGCTGATCTGGCTCACCGAGAAGGAATTCGCCGGCGGCCCGGTCGCTCCGCCCGCCGACGTTCGCCGGCCCGGATCTCCGGCCGCGAGCGATGAAGGCCGCAATGCCTGGGATGATGTCCACCCCACCGTCGGCGTCTGGCTCGCCGAGCGCACCGCCGACCCCAACGTCGGCATCCCCCCGGTCGAATACGAGCCGAACACCAAGTACCAGGACCCCCTCACCGAAGACTCCGGCTGGACCACGTGGGCCGAACCCCTCTTCGGTCGCTCCCACCTCGGCGGCACCGCCTTCCCCGTTCAGGCTCTGCCCGAGGGGCTGACCCCGTACTACCTGGAGATCGAAGAGATCTCCGGCATGAACTTCGGCGGCGGCAATGCCCAACTCGACTTGGAGTCGGGCGTTTTCGATTGGTCCTGCGGGTAGTTCAGTTCATCATCGCCGGGCGGTCGTCGTCGGGGTGCGGGGCGGCGGCGGTCCGGGTTTCGGGTGAAAGTTGTTCAGGGGCAGGGAGATCGATGGCCGGCTCGATGGGGGCCGGGGGTAGTTTGCGCGTGCGGATGTGCAGGGCGATGCCTGCCAGCGTGATCAGGTAGATGATCACGTAGATGTTCATCAGGACCTGGGGCAGCGGCCACCACGGGGGCAGCAGGAAGGTTCCCACGCTCACCCAGGTGGGGGTGTAGGTGTAGGTCCAGGCGGCGACGGCCACGTAAAGACCGGCCGCGGCGAGCCACCAGCGAGCGCGGGTCTGGGCGCGGTGGATCAGGTAGACGAGCAGTGGGACGAACCAGACCCAGTGGTGGCCCCAGGAATACGGGGAGATGGCGCAGGCGGTGAGGCCACCGAGGGTGACCGAGAGCAGGGGTTCGCCGCGGCGGGCCAGGACCGCGGCCAGCCACAGCGCGACCAGTGCGATCGGCACGGCGATCAACAGCCACAACCACACCGGCGCGGGGCCGTGGGTGAGGTGGGCGATGGCGCCGCGCAGAGACTGGTTGGCGGGGTGGACGTCGGGGGCGATGCGGCCGGAATGGAAGAACGTCGAGGTCCAGTACTGATAGGAATCGCTCGGCAGTACCAGCGCGGTCAGGCCGATCGACGCGATGAAGGTGAGGGCACCGGTCGCGGCCGCGCGCCACTGCCGTTGGGCGAGGTACTGGGCGATGAAGTACAGCGGGGTCAGTTTGATGCCCGCGGCGATGCCGACGCCGACACCGCGCAAGGTGCTGTTCTCGGCGCGGGAGAAGTCCCACAGCACCACCAGCATCAGCACCAGATTGATCTGCCCGTAGTAGAGCGTGGTGCGCACCGGTTCGGCGAACGTGCAGGCCAGGGTGAGCAGCGCGCTGACGGCGGCCAGTTTGGGGGTGACGCGGTAGCCGAGCATCCGGAAGCTTTGCAGCACAACCCCGAACAGCACCAGCAGGTTGAGCACCAACCACGTCGTGGTGACGTGCGCCCACGGAATCAGCAGCAGCGGCAGGAACACCAGGGCCGAGAACGGTGTGTAGGTGTAGAGCAAGCCGTAGTGCGTCGGATCGATGTAGAGCGCTCGTTCGTGCACCACGCGCCAGCCGCCGTCGCGGTAGATGTGCACGTCGAGACCGCCGACGAGAATGCCGCCACTGTCCATCCACGGATCCATGGTGGTGAACAGCAGCGTTACGCCTGAGACGGCGGTGCCGAGTAGCAGAAGTAGCGTCAGGGTCGTGCGTGGAAGTGCCACGCCTCGAGATCTCTCCGCCACGGCCGTACTACCGGCCGGCCCGCATCGTATGCACGACTAAGAACTTACCGCGCGGGGTCGACGGCGCTCGGCGGCGGACCGACTTCGGTAGGAAAACGACATGAAAGCGGGTACGGCTGGCGGCGAACCGTTCTCGGCGGGCCGGGCCCGCACGGTCAGGCCCGCCGTTTCGGTCGCACCGGCCAAGCGCGAACAACCTCGGAGCGCGCTGAGTTCGCGCCCATCAGGCGGCCGGACGCAACGTCAACATGGTGTCGGCGCCGTGATGGAACTCATAGCCGGTCTTCTGCAGGGCGGTGGTGATGCCTTTGTCGTGGAGTTCGGCGCGCAGGTGGTCGATGAGGTCGTCGAGTGGGGCGCCGGTGTAGTCGAGCAGCGGGTAGACGCGGGTTTCGGTGGTGGCGACGCGGGCCAATTCGAGCAGGGCGGCCAGGTGGAAGTCGGCGTCGAGCCGGTCGGCGTAGCTGAACAGCAGGTGCGAGCTCAGGGCCAGATCGAACGCGTCGTCGGGGCAGGGGAGCGAGGGTAAGGAGCCGGCCAGGTAGCGGTGAGGTGCGGCGCGCACGTCGTCGGCGAAGCGGACGGCGGCGCCGCGGCGGATCGTGGCGTGCTCGGTGGTGGAGCCGTACCAGTCCCAGCGGTAGCGATCGGCGTGGGAGTGCGCCCAGGCCACCGCCCGTTCGGTTTCGGGGGTCGCGCGAGCGGCCAGTTCGGTCGGTGGAGTGGCGTAGATGGGATCGATCGCGGTGACTTCCGCGCCCAGCGCGCTCGCCTCGGCCGCGAAACTCGCTGCGCCACCGGGACAATCGAGGACACGACGACCGGAAAGATCATCGTCGGAGAGATGGAACATCGCGCGGTACTCGGCCAAAGATCGTGCACTGACCAGAAATTCGCCGAGTACCTCGCCATCGGCGTGGTGCATCATCACCACACGTTCTCACGAGTTGCGTTCGCACGCTCGCGGATTCACGAGTGTGGTCATCGCGATTGCAAGACTCGACTTGCGAATGTCGGCTTCGCTCAGGCGGTGTCGGTGAGCCGGCGCAGTGCCTTGGCGACCACTTCGGGATCGCTGGTCTCCCAGTACGGCGGCAGCGATGCGCGCAGGTAGCTGCCGTAACGGGCGGTGGCCAGCCGGGAATCGAGGATCGCGACCACGCCGCGGTCGTCGACGCTGCGCAGCAACCGGCCGGTGCCCTGGGCCAGCAGCAGCGCGGCGTGATTGGCGGCCACGGTCATGAAACCGTTGCCGCCGCGCGACTCCACCGCCCGCTGACGCGCGGTGAGCAGCGGGTCGTCGGGGCGCGGGAACGGAATGCGGTCCAGGATAACGAGACTCAGCGACGGGCCGGGCACGTCGACGCCCTGCCAGAGGGTGAGGGTGCCGAACAGGGAAGTGGCCGGGTCGTCGGCGAATTTGCGCACCAGCGCGCCCATCGAATCGTCGCCCTGGCACAGCACCGGGGTGTCGAGCCGTTCACGCAGCGCCTCGGTGGCGGCCTTGGCGGCGCGCATCGAGGAGAACAGGCCGAGCGTGCGGCCACCGGCGGCGGTGATGAGCTGTTCGATCTCGTCGAGATAGGCGGGTGAGAGCCCGTCGCGGCCCGGCGCGGGCAGGTGTTTGGCCACGTAGAGGATGCCGGACTTGGCGTGGTCGAACGGGGAACCGACGTCGAGGGCGTTCCAGCGCACCGATTCCAGGTCGGCGGGTGCGGTGGCGCCGTTGGCCATGGCCGGATCGACCTTGCCGCCCGACTGCGACGGCAGGCCCCAGGTGATCGCGAGCCCGTCGAACGAGCCGCCGATCTGCAGGGTGGCCGAGGTGAGCACGACCGTCGCGGTGCCGAACAACCTGCTGCGCAGCAGTCCGCCGACCGAGAGCGGCGCCATCCGCAAGGTGCGGCGGGCGACGCCGCGCATCTCGTCGGCCGACAACCAGATGACATCGCGGCGGGCGGCGGGATCGGCCTCCTCGAACGCGGTGAGCGCGCGGACCGCGGCCTCGTGCACGTCGTCGATGGCGGCCACGGCCATGGTGCGGGCGGCGGCGTTGTCGGGGTCGTCCTGGGTTTTGACGCTGCCGGTCGGAGCGATGGCGGTGCGCGCGTTCCAGGCAGCATCGCGGACCAGGGCGAGCACGGGTGCGATGCCGTCGGGCAGTTGATCCCAGCGGCCTGGCGGCAGGTCCTCGAGAGCCTGGTGGAAAGCTTCCGCGGCGCCTTCGAGCCGGTCGACCTCGCGTTCGTCGATCAGTTTGGTGCAGCGGCGGGCGGCGGCGCTGATCGCGGTCGCGGCCAATTCGGCGGTGGCGACGCCGGTGACGCGGTCGACCAGTTCGTGCGCTTCGTCGATCACCACCACGTCGTGTTCGGGCAGGATCTGGATGCCGCTGATGGCGTCGATGGCCAGCAGCGCGTGGTTGGTCACCACCACGTCGGACTGGGCCGATTCCGCGCGCGCCTTCTCGGCGAAGCAGTCCTGGCCGAACTGGCAGCGCGACTTGCCGAGGCATTCGCGCGAGCCGACGCTCACCTGGCGCCAAGCGCGGTCGGTGACGCCGGGGGCGAGTTCGTCGCGGTCGCCGGTTTCGGTGTCGGAGGCCCATTCGTTGAGGCGCTGGACTTCGCGGCCGAGGCGGGAGATGGCGAAGGCGTCGAACAGTTCGGCCTCGCCGCCGGTGTCCTCCGGGATGACGCTGTTGATCTTGTTCAGGCAGAGATAGTTGTTGCGGCCCTTGAGGATCGCGAACTTGGGCGCCCGGCCGAGTGGTGTGGTGAGCGCCTCCGCCAGCCGCGGCAGATCGCGGTCGACGAGCTGGCGTTGCAGCGCGATCGTGGCGGTGGAGACCACCACGGTGCGGCCGGTGCGTACCGCGTGGCGCAGGCTCGGGATGAGGTAGGCCAGCGATTTACCGGTGCCGGTGCCCGCCTGGACCGCCAGGTGCTCCTTGGTGTCGATCGCGTGGTCGACGGCGGTGGCCATGGTGGTCTGCCCGGTGCGTTCCTTCCCGCCGAGGGCATGCACGGCGGTGACGAGCAGGTCGGCGACGGGAGGAAGTTCGGGCACGCTGGCAGCTTATCCGCACCCTCGGACACGTTCGCCCGAGCTGCGGCGAGCCCGGTCAGGACTCGCGGACGAAGTCGTTGATGTGGTCGCGGACGTAGTCGAGGACTCGCTGTTCGAAGTCTTGCGGTTCGTTGATGTCGTAGATCTCGTCGGGGTCTTCGGCGCGGTCGCCGGTGGGGCGGCGGATCTGGTCGGGGGTGGCGAGGGTTTGGTGTTCGTCTTCCCAGAAGCGGTCTAGGTCGTCGTTGGGGGAGCTCATGGAGGCGTCGCGGGCGGCGATGATGGCCGCGGCGGCCAGTTGGGGCATGCCTGCTGCGCGGAGACCTCTTGTGGCCCAGGGGAGTTCGCTGCGGCGGGATTTCAGGTAGCTCGAGAAACCCGCTTCGAGGACGCTGGTGTGCAGGCTCGACAGTGCCAGCAGGTTCGAGAAGGCCGGGGGGAGCTTGCCGAACGCGCCGATGCCGAGGCGCTGGAGATCGTCGGTGGCGGGGTTCGACCAGAAGACGGTGTCGGCGGCGTCGTGGATGCTGTCGGTCTCGGCGAGTGCCTTCGTCAGGGCTGGTCGGGTGTGCGCCGGGAATCGATAATCCATGGGAGAAGTATTCAGGGACGCAGTTGTACGCCCGCATCGCGGAGGGTGGTCAGGGCGGTCTCGGTGGTGTCCGGGGCGACACCCGCGGTGAGGTCGAGCAGGACGGTGGTGTCGAATCCGGCTTCGGCGGCGTCGAGAGCGGTGGCTCGGACACAGTGGTCGGTGGCGATGCCGACTACGTCCACGGCGTCGATGTTGTGGGCTCGGAGCCAATCGGTGAGGGTGGTGCCGTCCGCCGACGCGCCTTCGAAGCCGGAGTACGCGGCGGTGTATTCACCCTTGGAGAAGGTTTCCTGGATGGGCGAAACGTCGAGAGCCGGGTGGAAATCGGCGCCGGGGGTGCCCACTCGGCAGTGGGGTGGCCACGAGTCGACGTAGTCGGGGTCGGTGGAGAAGTGGGGGCCGGGATCGATGTGCCAGTCGCGGGTGGCCACTACGGCTGCGTAGTGCTCGCGTGCGACGAAGTCGGTGATCGCGGCGGCCACTGCCGCGCCGCCTGCTACCGCGAGGGAGCCGCCCTCGCAGAAGTCGTTCTGTACATCCACGATTATCAGGCCGCGTGCCATGTCATCCTCCACCTTGTTCGAGCAGAACCATTCTCCGCCGCGAAACGCCGAGCGGCCACCCGGTCTCCGAGGATGGCGGACATCGCCGAGGGGCGCCACCGCTCGGCGAACAGCGGTCCTCAGCCGAGGAACGTCGTCGGCACGGCGGGCTCGCCGGCGGAGAGTTTGAGACCTTCCCACGGCAGGCTGACCAGGCCGCGCGCGACCAGTTCGCGACTCTGCGCCAGCGTCGCGACATTGTCGACCACCTTGCCGCCACGAACCAGCGGAACCTGCAGCTCCCGCACCTGAAAACCGTTGGTAGCCGGTGCTTCTCCGCCTTCGGGGTAGACGATCTCTTCGACGATCGTGCCGGTGGCGCGGGCCAATCGCACGGCCTTCTTGGTACCCCCGCGCGACTGCTTGTGACTCGACCGTTTGGCGACCGGGATGCCGTCGACCTCGACCAGCTTGTAGACCATGCCCGCGGTCGGGGCACCCGAACCGGTGACCACCGACGTGCCGACGCCGTACACGTCGACCGGTTCGGCACGCAGCGCCGCGATGGCGTACTCGTCCAGATCTCCGGAGACCACGATGCGGGTGCCGGTGGCGCCGAGCTCGTCGAGCTGGTCGCGGACCTGTCTTGCGAGCACGCCGAGGGCGCCGGAGTCGATGCGCACACCGCCCAGTTCGGGACCGGCCACCTCGATGGCGGTGGCGACGCCCCTGGTGATGTCGAAGGTGTCGACCAGCAGGGTGGTGCCGATGCCGAGCGTGTCGATCTGGCTGCGGAACGCCGCTGCCTCGTGTTCGCCGTCGGCGCCGCTGTGCAGCAGGGTGAACGCGTGGGCGCTGGTGCCCGCACCGGGCACGCCGAACCCGCGCACGGACTCGAGGTTGGAGGTGGCGTCGAATCCGGCCAGATAGGCGGCGCGCGAGCTCGACGGTGCGGCGAGTTCGTGTGTACGCCGCGAGCCCATTTCGATCATCCGCCGACCGGCCGCCGCGCTCACCATGCGCGCGGCCGACGAGGCGATCGCGCTGTCGTGATTGAAGATCGACAGCGCGAGGGTCTCGAGGAGCACGCATTCGGCGAAACTGCCGCGCACGGTGAGGATCGGCGAGCCGGGGAAATACAGCTCACCTTCGGCGTAGCCGTCGATATCGCCGGCGAAGCGATATTCGCGCAACCATTCGACGGTGGCTGGGTCGAGGAACTTCGCGACCACGGCCAGCTCGTCGGGGCCGAAACGGAAATGGGCCAGCGCGTCGAGCAGGCGAGCAGTGCCCGCGACCACGCCGTAGCGGCGACCGTTCGGCAACCGCCGGGCGAACACCTCGAAGGTGCACTGTCTACGGGCCGAGCCGTCGGCCAGCGCCGCGGCCAGCATCGTCAACTCGTACTGGTCGGTCAGCAGCGCGGTGCTGGCGAACTCGTCACGGATCTGCACACCAGAAACTCTAGTCACCGCGGGTGTTGTTTCCTGGGGGCCTCGTCGTACCCTGGTTTTCATGGCCGTGTGCAATTCCGTTCGGGCCGGCGCCGTCACCGACGCTGTGAACGCCGCACTGTCGGCACCGCAGGCGACGCCGGAAACCACCGAATACACCGAGATCCTGGAGGCCGAGGACCGGCCCTGGGTCACCGTCGTCTGGGACGATCCGGTGAATCTCATGCACTACGTCACCTACATCTTCCAGAAGCTTTTCGGCTACAGCAAAGCCAAGGCGACCGAGTTGATGATGCAGGTGCACAACGAGGGCAAGGCGGTGGTGTCCTCGGGTTCGCGCGACAAAATGGAGCAGGACGTGCGCCGATTGCACGCGGCGGGCCTCTGGGCAACCATGCAGCGCGACTGAGCACTGGACTAACCTGGGCCCTGTGCGTAAGTGGAGCAGGAAGAACTCACTGAGTGGCCTCAAGCTTCGATCCGAAATGGACGAGCACGAGGCCACCGTCCTTCGCTCCCTGATCGGCGCGGTGTCCGGACTGCTCAGTGACCGCGCGGCCGACGCCCCCGAAGACGAACTCGCCGCGCTCACCGGCTTGCGTACCGGCAACACCACCCCGCCCGACGATCCGCAACTGCTGCGCCTGCTGCCCGATTTCCACCGCGCCGAACCGGGTTCCCCCGATGCCAAGCGCGCCGATCTCAACAGTGCGCTGCGCAGCCTGCACGAGCCGGAGATCATCGACGCGAAACTGGCCGCTGGACAGGCTGTGCTCGACAGTTGCCCGGAAGTGGGCGGCAAGATCGCGCTCACGCCCGAGCAGGCCGACGCGTGGCTGGCCGCCCTCACCGATGTCCGTCTCGCGCTGGGCACCCTGCTCGACATCGACGACGACACGCCCGACCATTTCGATCCGGAAGATCCGCGCGCTCCGCATCTGGACGTCTACCACTGGCTGACCTGGATGCAGGATTCCCTGCTTCAGGCGCTCGCTCCCTGACCTGCTCTCGCGGGTGAGCTGACCCGCGTGCGATGGCCGGATTCGCTGATCGAACGAAGGACGACACGATGCGCAGCGGCCCCGGGGTACGCAACTCGATCACCGACGTCGCCGGTGTGCTGGTAGGCCACCACCAGGCGCTCGACGCAGACGCCACGCCCGGTGCCGGTGCCGCGACGGGCTGCACCGTCGTGCGGGTCCCTGGTGGCGCGACCGCCTCGGTCGACGTGCGCGGCGGCGGACCGGGTACCAGAGAAACCGACCTGCTCGACCCGGCCAACACCGTCCGCCGACTCAACGCGGTGCTCCTCACCGGCGGCAGTGCGTACGGCCTGGCCGCCGCCGACGGTGTGATGCGCTGGTGCGAGGAACACGGCGAGGGCATTCCGATGGACCCGACCGATCCGAGCCGCGTGGTGCCGATCGTGCCGGGCGCGGTGATCTTCGATCTGCCGGTCGGCGACTGGGGCATCCGGCCCGGCGCGGACTTCGGTTATCGCGCGGCAGCGGCAGCGTCGACCGAGTTCGCCCGGGGCACCGCCGGGGCCGGTGTCGGTGCGCGGGCGGGTGCGCTCAAGGGTGGAATCGGTTCGGCGAGTGTGGTTCTCGGTGACGGTCCGGGTGCTGGTGTCACCGTCGGTGCGGTGATCGTGGTCAATCCGGTCGGATCGGTCGTCGATCCGCGCACCGGGTTGCCGTGGGGAGTCGGCACCGACGGACCTGACTTCTTCGGGCTGCGGACGGGGACGCCGGACGAGATCGCCGCGCTTGCCGCGCTGCCGGCCAAGACCATCGTGCTCAACACGACGATCGGGGTCGTCGCCACCGACGCCGCCCTCGACCCGGCCGGCTGTCGGAGGATGGCCGCCACCGCGCACGACGGACTCGCCCGGGCGATCCGGCCCGTGCACTCCCCGCTCGACGGCGACACGCTGTTCGCGCTGTCCACCGGCACGATCGACGTCGCCCCGCTCGCGCTGCCGCCCGCGTTCCCCTCGGACCTGCTGCTGCTAGACCAGCTGTGTACGGCAGCGGCGGTGGTGGTCGAACGCGCGGTCGTCGACGCCGTGCTCACCGCGACTTCGATCGCCGGAATTCCCGCCTACTACGACCTGTTTCCGCACTGATCGGCGGCTCCGCCCGATTCGGTCGGCATCGCCCGCCCTCGGTCGACCCGGCCGCCGTGCGGCCCCCTGTTGACCAGCCCCGCGGCGACTTGCCGCACCGGCGGTGGACCGGAGTGTGTGTCCCGTGGAATACCCGAATAGGGTGAGTGGTTGTCGAGGAAGGTGCTCGACAGCACGCATGCAGGTTGTGGAAAGGGTCGATGAAGTGCTGGTGATCAGGGCCGATCTCGTTGACGCGATGGTGGCGCACGCCCGCGCCGACCACCCGGACGAGGCCTGCGGCATCATCGCCGGGCCCGAGGGCAGTGACCGGCCCGAACGGTTCGTCGCGATGGTCAACGCCGAACGTTCGCCCACTTTCTACCGGTTCGATTCCGGTGAACAACTGCGCGTGTGGCGCGCGATGGACGACGCCGACGAAGTGCCGGTCGTCATCTACCACTCGCACACCGCCACCGAGGCCTACCCGAGCCGCACCGACATCTCCTACGCCGCCGAACCGGACGCGCACTACGTGCTGGTCTCCACGCGCGACCCGCAGACCCACGAACTGCGCAGCTACCGCATCGTCGACGGCGAGGTCACCGAAGAACCGGTGCGCATCGTCGATTCCTACTGAACCCGTCCGAGAAAAGCCACCACCCCCGAGGAGTCCCTCATGCCGGTAACCGTGTCCATTCCGACCATCATGCGTGGTATCACCGGAGGTGAGAAGCGAGTGCAGGGCGAGGGCTCGACCCTGTCCGCGCTCATCGCCGACCTCGACGCGAATCACCCCGGGCTGGCCGAGAAGCTGCTGTCCGACGGCAAGCTCAACCGCTACGTCAACATCTACGTCGACGACGAGGACGTGCGCTTCTCCGGTGGACTGGCAGCCGAGGTGCCCGCGGGCGCGTCGGTGACCATCCTGCCCGCCGTGGCCGGCGGCGCCTGAGACCGTGGCCCGCTACGAATCGCTGATCGCGACGCTCGGTAATACGCCGCTGGTCGGATTGCAGAAATTGTCACCGCAATGGGACGGCGACGATCATGTGCGGCTGTGGGCCAAGCTCGAGGACCGCAATCCCACGGGGTCGATCAAGGACCGTCCCGCGCTGCGGATGATCGAACAGGCCGAGGCCGATGGTCGGCTCACACCCGGGTGCACGATTCTGGAGCCGACCAGCGGCAATACCGGGATTTCGCTCGCCATGGCGGCCAAGCTCAAGGGTTACCGGATTGTGTGCGTGATGCCGGAGAACACCTCGGTGGAGCGGCGTCAGTTGCTGACGATGTTCGGCGCCGAGATCATCGACTCGCCCGCGGCGGGTGGGTCGAATCAGGCGGTGGCCAAGGCCAAGCAGATCGCGGCGGAGAACCCGGATTGGGTGATGCTGTACCAGTACGGCAATCCGGCCAACGCACTCGCGCACTATGAGGGGACCGGGCCGGAATTGCTGGCCGATCTGCCGGAGATCACGCATTTCGTCGCGGGGCTCGGGACTACCGGGACCCTGATGGGCACCGGGCGCTACCTGCGCGAACAGGTGCCGGGAATCGAGATCGTGGCCGCTGAACCCCGGTACGGCGAGCTGGTCTATGGCCTGCGCAATATCGACGAGGGGTTCATTCCCGAGCTCTACGACGAGAAAGTGCTCACCACCCGATTCTCGGTGGGGCCCTACGACGCGGTGAAGCGGACACGCGAACTGGTCGGCGAGGAGGGAATCTTCGCCGGGATCTCCACCGGGGCGATCCTGCACGCCGCGCTCGGTATCGCCAAGAAGGCGCACAAGGCCGGGAAGCGGGCCGATATCGCGTTCGTGGTCGCCGATGGTGGCTGGAAGTATTTGTCTACCGGGGCATACGACGGCACGCTGGACGAAGCCGAGGAGAAGCTGGACGGGCAACTCTGGGCCTGACCCGATGTCACCCGGCTTCGGTACGCTCAGGTCAATGGGCTGTTCGACGGTCCCTTGCCGGAGTGGAGGCGATGTCGATGAGCGGTGGGGTGGGAGCCTCGTTCGATCCCGACCGGATCTCGGGGTTGCGCGGTAGCGCGAGTCCCGGGACCGGTGCCTCGCGTGGTGGGTCGTGGGTCCGGGCGGTGGTGGCGATTCTGGGCTTTGTGGGGGCTCTGTATGTGATCGAGGGCGTCGACATGGTGCTCTCCCACGATCGGCCACCCGGGGCGCCCGGCGAACTGGACGCGGCAGGCATCGAGCCGCGTGCGGTAGCGGGGCTGGACGGCATTCTGTGGGCGCCGCTGCTGCACGGTGGGTGGGAACATCTGTTCGCCAACACGCTGCCGTTGCTGGTGCTCGGGTTCCTCGTGTTGCTCTCCGGGATCGGGCGTGGGATCGCGGCGACGGCGATCATCTGGGTGATCGCGGGCATCGGCACCTGGCTCACCGGGTCGGCGGGGAGTGTGCACGTCGGAGCGTCGTCGATCGTGTTCGGCTGGCTGACTTATCTGATCTGCCGTGGGTGGTTCGCGCGCAATGTGGGGCAGATCGTGGTGGGGCTGGTGATCCTCGTGTTCTACGGCTCGATGCTGTGGGGGGTGCTGCCGAGCGACCCTCGAATTTCTTGGCAGGGGCATCTTTTCGGGGCGGTGGGTGGAGTCCTCGCGGGCTGGGTACTCTCGTCAGATGAACGTCGACGCCGCCGTGGAGCCTCGGTCGGCCGCGCAATACCAACGCGGTAACCGGGGGTCCGGTATGGAAATTGGGGGGATCCTGCAGTGAGTACCAGCACGTCGTGGCAGCATGGGGGCATGCGCCTCACCGTTCTCGGGTGCTCGGGCAGCGTGTCCGGCCCGGACTCTCCAGCGTCGGGCTACTTGCTGACGGCTCCTGATATGCGGCCGACCGTCATCGACTTCGGTCCCGGCATTTTCGGCGCGTTGCAGAAGCACATGAACCCGGCCGATGTCGACATCTTCCTCACCCACCTGCACGCGGATCACTGCTTGGATCTGCCCGCGCTGCTGGTGTGGCGTCGCTATCACCCGAATCCGCCGACCGGCAAGGCGCTGGTGCGCGGGCCGTCCGACGCGCCGCTGCGGATCGGAAACGCGTCCGCGGAGATCGGGGGCGAGACCGACGATTGGTCCGATGTGATCGACTCGCAGGCGTGGGTCGAGAACACGCCGATCCCGTTCGGGCCCGGTCACACGGTGGAAGCTCGGCGGATGTTCCACCCGCCGGAGTCCTACGGGCTGCGGATCACCGCGGCCGACGGTCGGGTCTTCGTCTACACCGGCGACACCGCGATGTGCGATGCCGTTGTCGAGTTATCGCAGGGTGCCGACGTGCTCATGGCTGAGGCGTCGTGGACCCACGATCCGGCCAATCGTCCTGCGGGGATTCATCTTTCGGGCACCGAGGCGGGCGAGATCGCCACCCGCGCCGGGGCCAAGGAGCTGTTGCTGACCCACATTCCGCCGTGGACTTCGCGCGAGGATGTGATCGCGGAGGCCAAGGCGGCGTTTTCGGGGCCGGTGCACGCGGTGTCGCCGGGGGAGACGTTCGACCTGTAGGCGGGGATTGCCTGGCGGATTTGGGGTGTGCGGTGTGGGTGGGGGAGTGCGGGTTAGTCTGTCCAGCGTGTCTAGACGAGCTGATGGTAGGGCGGATGACGAACTCCGCGACGTGAAGATCACTCGGGGTTTCACCACGCACCCGGCGGGGTCGGTGCTGGTGGAATTCGGGCAGACGCGGGTGATGTGTACCGCGAGCGTCACCGAGGGGGTGCCGCCGTGGCGCCGGGATTCGGGCCTCGGCTGGCTCACCGCGGAGTACGCGATGCTGCCCGCCGCCACGCACACCCGCAGTGGGCGGGAATCGGTGAAGGGCAAGGTCGGTGGGCGGACGCAGGAGATCAGCAGGCTGATCGGGCGGTCGCTGCGGGCCTGCATCGACCTGGCCGCGCTGGGCGAGAACACGATCGCGCTCGACTGCGATGTGCTGCAGGCCGACGGTGGCACCCGCACCGCCGCGATCACCGGCGCGTATGTGGCGCTCTCGGATGCGGTGACCTATCTGGCCGCCGCGGGCAAACTGGCTGACCCGCAGCCGATTTCGTGCATGATCGCCGCGGTCAGCGTGGGTGTGGTCGATGGGCGCGTTCGCCTGGACCTGCCCTACGAGGAAGACTCGCGCGCCGAGGTCGACATGAACGTGGTCGCCACCGACACCGGAACGCTGGTCGAGATCCAGGGCACCGGCGAGGGCGCGACCTTCCCGCGGTCGACCCTGGACAAGATGCTGGACTCGGCCTTCGCCGGCGCCGAGCAGCTGTTCGCGATCCAGAAGGCGGCGCTGGCGCTGCCGTACCCGGGCACCCTGCCCGAGCCGTCCGCGAAGAAGTAGTCGTGGCCGCGCGCGTGCTGGTGGCCAGCCGAAATGCCAAGAAGCTGAAGGAGCTTCGCCGAATTCTCGATGAAGCCGGTGTGGCCGGCGTCGAATTGGTGAGCCTGAACGAGGTGCCGCCCTACGAGGAGGCACCCGAAACCGGCGCCACCTTCGAGGAGAACGCGATCGCGAAAGCGCGTGACGGTGCTGTCGCGACCGGATTGCCGTGCGTGGCAGACGATTCCGGCATCGAAGTGGATGCGCTGAACGGGATGCCCGGTGTGCTGTCGGCCCGGTGGGCAGGCGGCCACGGCGACGATGCCGCGAACAACACCCTGCTGCTCGCTCAGCTCGGCGACGTCCCCGACGACCGTCGCGGCGCCCGCTTCGTCTCCACCTGCGCGCTGGTACTGCCCGACGGCACGACCACGGTGGTGCGCGGCGAATGGCCGGGCACCATCGCCCGCGAACCCAACGGCGACGGCGGTTTCGGCTACGACCCGCTGTTCCTCCCTGAGGGCGGCACCGGCAGCGCCGCCGAACTCACCCCCGCCGAGAAGGACGCGATCTCGCACCGTGGCCGCGCCCTCACCCAACTGATCCCGGCCCTGGCCGGCCTTGCCTGACGTCTCGAACCAAGATCAACAGGCTCTGCTGCAGAATCTCTCTCAGGCGTTGCTTGCGTGAAGGCCTGGTGATCCCCCGTCCAGGCAGATAACCGTACAACGACAGCGCCGCCGCTCCGGATTACCGGGGCGGCGGCGCTTTTCGGCTAGGTCAGACGCTGTATTGCTGCTTGACGTCCTTGGCGTTGCGGTGCTCGACGAAGAACGACAGCAGGGGGATGGTGCCTGCGATGAGGGTGCCGACGGTGCGGCCGATGGGCCAGCGAACCTTCACGGCGAGGTCGGCGGTGACCAGCAGGTAGGCGAAGTACACCCAGCCGTGCACGACCGCGATCCAGCTGGGGGTGTCGACGCCGAAGCCGTACTTGGCGATCATCTCGATGGTGAGCAGCAGCAGCCACAGGCCGGTGACCCAGGCGAGCACGCGGTAGCGCTGCAGCGCCGAGGCGATCTTGGCGGTGGGGGCGCTGCCCGCAGGGGCGCTGCCCGCGGGCGCGGCGATGTCTTTGTCCAGCGACGGTGCGGTGGTGTTGTTGTCGGTCACCCGGCGTTCCTCTCGGGGGAGCGCAAGCCGGCGGTGCGGACCTGCGCATCGATGTCGCTGGCGTGCAGTTGCGCCAGGTACTGGTTGTAGGCGGCCGTTTCCGGGTCGTCGGCCGGGGCGGCCTTCGGGCGTTCGGGCAGGATGCCCGCGGGGATCTCGCGTGGCGCCTCGGCTTTGCCCGTACTCGGCGGCGCGGGCTCGTCGGCCTCGCGTTCCAGTCGCACGAACCGCACATAGGCGAACACCGCGAACGCGGCGAACAGCGGCCACTGCAGTGCGTAGCCGAGATTCTTGCCGGTCCCCGACACCGAATCGAACCGCTCCCACTGCCACCAGGCCAGCGCCAGACAGCCGAGCGCGACGACACAGACCAGCGCGATCAGGGCCGGACGGTTGTACGCCGGGCGAGGAGGTGGAACGGACACGCGCTCCACGGTACCCGCCTACTACAGGCTGCGTAGGGGCAGGTCGCAGCCGCGGCGAACCCCGGAGGCGGACGTCACAGCACAGCACGGTGGTCCGGGGTGCACGCCGGACCACCGTGCTCGGTGCTCGGGGGACCAGCGTTCATGCCCGCTGCGCCGCGACCGTCGCCCGTGGGCCGGAATCGATGCCACACGTGAGCCTCGGTCGGTGGTGATGGCGTGCGGTCGGGTGGTTCCGGTCGAGTAGTCAGTGCGGTGCCCTCGTACGGAAGGTCTGCCGGTAGGCGGTGGGGGAGACACCGATGGTGGCCGCGAGGTGCTGGCGCAAGGAGGCGGCGGTGCCGAGGCCTGCTTCGGCGGCGACGCGGTCGATCGGCAGCTCGGTGACTTCGAGCAGGTGACGAGCATGATCGACGCGTTGGCGGATCAACCACCGGCCGGGTGGCAGCCCGGTTTCCTCGCGGAAGCGGCGGCAGAAGGTGCGCACACTCATGCGGGCGTGGGCGGCGAGTTCGGTGAGCGGGAGCGGACGGTCCAGGTGGGTCATCGCCCACGCGCGGGTCTCGGCGGTGCTCTCGGCGGCGGTTTCCGGGATCGGGCGATCGATGAACTGGGCTTGCCCGCCGTCGCGCCACGGCGGCACGATGCACAAGCGAGCGACCCGATTGGCGACGGCGCTGCCGTGATCGCGGCGCACCAGGTGCAGGCACAGGTCGATGCCCGCGGCGCTGCCCGCCGCGGTGAGAATGCGGTCGTCGTCGACGAACAGCACGTCGGCGTCCATGCGTACCTGCGGAAACAGCGCGCGGAAACGGTCGGCTTGTGCCCAGTGGGTGGTTGCCTTCCGGTCATCGAGGAGGCCGAGGTTGGCCAGTGCGAAGGCCGCCGTGCAGAAGCTGACGATGCGGGCTCCGGGAGGCAGTCTGGCCAGCGCGTCCGGTAATTCCGGTGGCATCCAGTCTGTTTCGGCACCGTCGCAACCGGAGAACGGGGGAATTACCAGGGTGTCGGCCTCGTCGAGCGTGGTGCTGTCACCGGACACCGAGATCAAGTAGTCAGCGTTGGTCTGCACCGGGGCGCCGTCGAAGCTGCAGGTACGGATTTCGTAGAGCGGCGCGCCATCGGTCGCGGCCGCGGTGCCGAAAATTCTGGCGGGAATGCCGAGTTCGAACGGATACACGCCGTCTACGGCCAGAACCACCACGCGATGCATGGCAAGATCCTTGCACATCTTGGCTTTCTTGCCACTCGTCGCCGGATCACTGACCCGGCATCGTGGTCTCCACACGGTCGGATCGCTCCGAATCGGCCTGGGATACACAGGGAGACAAGCCATGCGGGCAATCGGTCAGGACACCTTCGGCGGACCCGAGGTGCTGCGCGTGATCGAGGTCGACAAGCCGAGTCCAGGACCGGCCGAGGTGCTGATCCGCGTGCACGCGGCCGGGGTGAACCCCACCGATTCGTGGCATCGCGGCACCGGCGGACTGCTCGGCGCGATCGCACCACTGGGTTGGGATGTGTCCGGCGTGGTCGAGGCCGTCGGCACCGGGGTCACCCTGTTCGTGCCCGGCGACGAGGTGTTCGGCATGCCGCGTCAGCCGCGCGCCGCGGGCGCCTACGCCGAGTACATCACCTCACCGGCCCGCCATCTCGCGCACAAGCCGTCGAACCTCACCCACGTCGAGGCGGCTGCCCTGCCGCTGGTCTCACTGACCGCCTGGCAAGCACTCGTCGACACCGCCGACGTACAGCCAGGACAGCGCGTCCTGATCCACGCCGCCGCGGGCGGGGTCGGCCACGTCGCGGTGCAGATCGCCAAGGCGCGCGGCGCGTACGTCATCGCCACGGCACGCGCCGACAATCACGACTTCGTCCGCGATCTCGGTGCCGACGAGGTGATCGACTACACGACAACAGATTTCGTCGACGCGGCCGCGGACATCGACATCGTCGTCGACACCATCGGCGGCGAATACGGCCCGCGTTCCCTGCGGACCCTGCGCCCCGGCGGCATCGTCGTCTCGCTGGCTTCCCCGGCGGAAGCCGCCTTGGTGGAAGTTGCCCACCCGCTCGGCCTGCGTGCCGGGTTCATGATCGTCGAAGCCGACCGTGCGGGCATGCGCGCCATCGCGGACCTGGTCGAAACAGGTGCGCTGCGACCTCACGTGGCGACCGTTCTGCCGCTGGATCTCGTGAGCAAGGCCCACGAGATCAGCGACAATCAGCGCACCCGCGGCAAGATCGTGCTCTCGGTTGTGGAATGAGAATTATCAGAACTTGTAGCTGATCCCGGTCATCCGCTCGGATTCCTCCCACAGCCTGCGCAGCAGCTCCGGGTCGCGCGAGATCTTGCTCGACGGGCACGCCTCGACCGGCCCCTGCGACTGCATCAACCGATTGGGGCCCCAATAGGTGGTGGGGTCGGCGTCGGGTTCGGTCGCCGCGAACAGGGTGGAGTGGGCGGCCTTGTGCGGCGGGTGGCCGATGAGCTTGATGAACGGCTTGCTGACCTTGTCGAGGGGGGTCTCGGTGCGGGCGAACAGGTCCGTCGCCGAGACCCCGGGGTGCACGGCGTAGGACTTCTTCGCCGAGCCGGCTTCGGTGAGCCTGCGCTGTAGTTCACGGCCGAACATCAGGTTGGCGAGCTTGGCCTGGGCGTAGGCGAGATTGCGCTGGTAGCGACGGTTCTCGTAGTTGAGGTCGTCGATCCATAGCTTCGGCGTCTGCTTGTGCGCGATGCTGGCGATCGACACCACCCGGTCGCGGACGCGGTCGAGCAGCAGTCCCGTGAGCGCGAAATGGCCGAGGTGGTTGACACCGAACTGGGTTTCGAACCCGTCGGCGGTACGCGAGAACGGGATGTTCATCAGGCCCGCGTTATTGATCAGCACATCGAATTCGCCCTGCTGGTCGGCGAATTCGCGCACGGAAGCCAGGTCGGCCAGGTCTAGCGTGGCCACCCGTACGTCGCCGGGGATGGCGTCGGCGATCGGCTGCGCCTTGCTCGCATTGCGGCAGGCCATGATCACGGTGGCGCCTTTGCCTGCCAGCGCCTTGGTGGTTTCGGCACCGAGGCCGCCGTTGGCCCCGGTGATCACGAATGTGCGCCCGGACTGGTCCGCGATGTCAGTTGGTTTCCATGCCATGCGCCTATCTTACTCCGGAGTAAGATAGGAGGGAAGCGTCAGCCGAGTAATCCGGTCAGCGTACGGGCGCAGGCAGGTTTGCGCAGCTTGGTCATGGCTTTCGCCTCGATCTGGCGTGCCCGTTCGCGGGAGAAGCCGAGCACCGAGCCCACCTCCTCCAGCGTGCGGCCTTCACCGCGGTCGAGGCCGAAACGCAGCCGGATGACGGCGGATTCGCGTTCGGTGAGCACCGCCAAGGCCGCCTCGACGTAGCCGCCGAGCATCCGATCCGCGACCACATCCGCCGGCGCGGGCGTGTTGTCGGGCAGTAGTGAGCCCAGGTCGGTGTCCTCGCCGACGGGCGCGTGCAGCGATACCGGCTCGGCTTCGTGCCGCAGCACCGCCTCGACCTGCGCGACGGTGAGCTCGGCGCCCGCGGCCAGTTCCTCCGTCGTGGCCGCGCGCCCCAACCGGTGGGTGAGCTCGCGCCGCACCCGGATCACCCGGTGCAGCACGTCGGCCACATTCGAGGGCAGCCGGATCGTGCGCCCCTGATCGGTGAGCGCGCGACCGATCGACTGCCGGATCCAGTACGTCGCGTAGGTGGAGAGCTTGAGTCCGCGCTCGTGGTCGAACTTCTCCACCGCGCGCATCAGCCCGAGCGTGCCCTCCTGGATCAGATCGAGCAGCGACATGCCGGTGTTGGTCGGAAACCGGCGCGCGATGGAGACGACCAGGCGCAGATTCGCCCGCACCATCTGATCTTTCGCGCGCAGACCGTCGAGTTCGTCGCGGCGCAACAGCTCTCGTCGTGCTGCGGTGAGTTCGACACCGGCTGAATCATTTTCGGCCAATTCGGCGCGCGCGGCGGCACCGGTGGCAATGCGTGCTCCGAGGGCGTATTCCTGCTCGGCGGTCAGCAGGGGAGTGCGGCCGATGGCGGTCAGGTAGTCGCGAATGGGGTCGGCGGTGACGGTCAAGAGAGCTCCCGGGGTGTGCGACGAACAGGGTGGGCCGGCAACCGGCGGGGCGAGTGGATCGCCCCGCCGGTCGGGTTGGTCAGCGTCCGGGGATGCGGATCGGACGGCGCACGGTGGTCGAGCGGGTCTGCGCACCGCGGATCGCCGAACCGGAGCCGCTTCGGCGCGTGGACGGGAACTGTGCGGCCGCGCTGGCCCGGCGCGGCGTCGGCAAGGTCAGCGGCTCCGGCGCGGAGAGTGCGTCGCGGAATGTCGTGTATCGGGCCATATCGGCTGCTCCTTCGTGGGTGGAACGGGCACTGAGGGGCTCGGCGGCGATATCGGTTCCGTGCGGCATGCGCTGTCTCCTTCGATCGTGTCGCTTGCGGCGACGAACACAAACTTAGAACGAACCTAAAAATATGTCAAGAACAAATTTAGGACGAATTCAGATACGCTGGAGACATGACGACGCAACCGGGCCTACGGGCGAGGAAGAAGCAGCAGACCAGGGAGCAGATCTCGGACCGGGCGACCGAGCTGTTCCTGGCTCGCGGATTCGACCGGGTGACCATCGCCGAGGTGGCGGCAGCCGCCGACGTCGCCAAGATGACGGTCACCAACTACTTCCCCCGCAAAGAAGACCTCGCCCTCGACCTGGGGGAGATCTACATCGACCAGCTCGCCGCGATCGTGCGCGAACGCGCGCCGGGCCAATCGGCACTGGCCGCGCTGCGCCACGCCTACCTGGCGGCGGTGGCGGCGCAGAGCCAAATCATCGGCTTCAGCGGAGAGCCGTTCGCGAGAATGATCGCCGACAGCCCCGCGCTGACGGCGCGCGTGCGCGAGTTCCACGACGACCGTCAGGTGGCGCTGGCGAAAGCGCTCGCCACGGAGACGGGCGCCGACCCGGGCGATATCACCCCGCGCGTCGCCGCGGCCCAACTCGCCAGTGTCCAGCGGGTGTTGTTCGACGAGATCACACGCCGCACGCTCGACGGTGAATCCGCCACCGAGATCGCCACTGCGCTGACCCGCGATGCCGAGATCGCCTTCGACGCGCTCGAGCCCGGGCTGGGAAATTACGCCGTGCGCTGAGTGATCGGCGGCGATTGCTGCCGTGTCACTGGGCTCCGGTGCCGGACCTGAAAGCCCATACTGGGCCAATGCCGGATGGTGTTGCTGTAGACAGGCCCGTCGAACCGATGAGCAAGGCGAAGATCAACATCGTCTTCGCGACGGTCGTGCTCGGCATGCTCATGGCCGCACTCGACCAGACCATCGTGTCGGCAGCGCTGCCCTCGATCGTCGCCGACCTCGGCAGCGCGGGGCACATGGCCTGGGTGGTGACCGCTTACCTGCTCGCCGAGGCCGTCGCGACCGTGCTCGCGGGCAAACTCGGTGACCTGTTCGGCCGCAAGCTGCTGTTCCAGATCAGCGGCATCATCTTCATCGCGGGCTCGGCGCTGGCCGGTGTCGCGGGCGGCATGGTCATGCTGATCGTGGCGCGCGGGATCCAGGGTGTCGGCGCTGGCGGGTTGATGGTCACCTCGATGGCCCTGATCGCCGACACCATTCCGCTGCGTGAACGCGGCAAATATCAGGGCGCGCTCGGCGCGGTGTTCGGCGTGACCACCGTCATCGGGCCAACCCTCGGTGGCCTGTTCACCGACCACGCCAGCTGGCGCTGGTGCTTCTACGTGAATGTGCCGATCGCGATCATCATGGTGGTGATGGCGGCGCGTACGCTGCCGCACCTGCGCGCGGTCGCCCGGCCGGTGATCGACTACCTCGGCATCGGCCTGATCGCGCTCGGGGTCTCGGCGCTGATCCTCGGGCTCGAGTTCGGCGGCAACGAATATCCGTGGGGCTCTTGGCAGATCATCGGCTTGTTCGTGCTGGCCGTGCTGCTGATCACCGGGTTCGTGCTGGTGGAGAACCGGGCGAAGGCACCGATGCTGCCGATGCGGTTGTTCAGCAGCCGGGTGTTCACGGTGTCGTCGGTGCTCAGTTTCATCGTCGGCTTCGCGATGCTCGGCTCGATGACCTACCTGCCCGCCTACCTGCAATATGTCGACGGTGCGACGGCGACGATCTCCGGCGTGCGAACGCTGCCGCTGGTGGTCGGGCTGTTCATCACGTCGATCTTCTCCGGTCAGGTCGTCGGAAAGACCGGGCAGTACCGGTACTTCCCGGTCGTCGGCATGGCCGTGATGGCGGTGGGTCTTGGCCTGATGTCGACGATGGGATACGAGACGAGCATCTGGCTGGAATCGCTGTACATGCTGATTCTCGGCGCCGGACTCGGCTTGTCGATGCAGGTGCTCACCATCGTCGTGCAGAACACCGTGCCCTACGCCGATCTCGGCACCGCTACCTCGGGCGTCACCTTCTTCCGCACCCTCGGCAGCGCGTTCGGTACCGCGGTCTTCGGCACGCTCTACACCAACCAGAGCACGACCGCGCTGGAGAACGCGTTGAGACAGACGCCCGGCGTCTCGCCCGAGGTGGCGGCGAATCCGAAGCTGCTGCGGGAACTGCCCCACGAGCAGGCGGCGCCCATCGTCGACGCCTACGCGCAGTCGATCGACCACGTGTTCCGCTGGGTCGTTCCGGTGGCGCTGGTCGGTTTCGTCGTCGCCTGGTTCCTGCCGCAGGTGCGGCTGCGTGACAGCGCCCGCCACGGTGCAGGCGATGTCGGCGAGGGATTCTCGGTGCCCGATTCGCCCGACCGGGTGGTGCAGCTCGAACGTGCGGTCGCCACGACGGTGCGCAAGGCCAGGGCGGAGAAACCGCTCATCCCCGAGCTCATCGCGGCCTCCGGCAGCACGCTGCGGCCGGACGCGGCGTGGGCGCTGGGGCAGGTGTACCTCTACGCCAAGGAGGGTGCGCCTGCCTCGGTGTATGCCATCGCCTACCGACACCGGCTGCCGGTAGAGGTGCTCTCGCCGGTCTTCCGGCAGGCCGCCGACGCGGGTCTGCTGCGCGATGACGCGGGCACCCTCACGCTGACCGGCGACGGTAGCGCCGAGGTCGACAAGCTGCGAGCGGGCTGGCGGCGCTGGCTCGGCGACCGTCTCGACGACTGGAATTCCGAGGATCCGGTAGACCGCGCACTGCTGGACGAGGCGCTGTCGAAGATCGCGGCCCAGTTGCTCGACCAGGGCGCTGATAGCAGCGAGGTATCGAAAGTCTGAATTCGGCTGTTCACTCCGCTGGACAAACCTTGCCGCCGAATACTCGTAGACGTATATTCGTAGACGAGTAAGGAGGTAGTGATGGCTACGAAGCGCAAAGTGAACAACCTGCTGGCGCTCGCCGTGCTCTCGGTGATCGTGCAGCGTCCGATGCACCGCTACGAGATCGCCGCCACCCTGCGCGCCCACGGCAAAGACCGCGACATGGACATCAAGTGGGGCTCGCTCTACACCGTCGTGCAGAACATGGAGAAAGCCGGATTCCTCGAGGTGATCGGCAGCGAACGTGACGGCGCGCGCCCCGAGCGGGTGATCTACCGGATCACCGACGCGGGCCGCGCCGAGATGGCGGACTGGACCCGCGAACTGCTCGCCGCGCCCGAGCCCGAACACCACCGGTTCACCGCGGGCCTGTCGATTCTGGCGGTGCTGCCACCGGACGAGGTGGCCGTCCTGCTCGGCACACGGATCGCGGCCTTGGAGCAGACCATCGCGACCACCAGGGCCGAGCTGACCGAACTGACGCTGCCGCGGCTGTTTCTCGTCGAATCCGAATTCGGCTTGGCGATGCTGGAAGCCGAGGCGAGCTGGGCGCGCTCCCTGCGTGACGAACTCGCCGCGGGCACCTTCGAGGGCCTCGAGCTTTGGCGGCAGTGGCATGTCGACGGCATGCCCGCCGACAAGATTCCCGAACTCGGCGAGAGGGGGAACGACTAGCTCCGCCCAAGACCCGGACCCGGTGGTGTGCGGCAACACCCCACCGAGCCCGAGAAACCGTCCCGAAACCAGGCGCGCCCGGCCTCGAGGTGAGGCAACCACAGGATAGCTGGGTGGCGCCGACACTGATCTGGAGATCACCCATGTCCACCACCCGTTCCGCATTGATCATCGGCGGCGGCATCGCCGGACCCGTCGCCGCCACCGCCCTCCATAAAGCGGGCATCGACGCCCACGTCTACGAGGCCTATTCCGGTCCGTCCGAGGGCATCGGCTCCGGGCTCGCGCTGGCACCCAACGGCGTCGCGGCGCTCGACATCATCGGTGCAGGCGACGCGGTGCGCGAGATCGCCTTGCCGGTCGCGCAGATGCGATTGCGCGTCAGCGGTCGCGAACACGTTTTGCCGGTGCTGGCCGATCAGCCGCCGCTACAGGCCGTCGACCGCGGTGAATTGCACCGGACCCTGCACGATCACGCGGTCGCCGCGGGCGTGCCGTTCAGCTACGACAAGCGGCTGACGAGCGTCGACGAACATCCCGAGGGCGTCACCGCGCACTTCACCGACGGCTCCACCGCGACCGCCGACGTCCTCCTCGGAGCCGACGGAATCCGTTCCACCGTACGAAGTTTGATCGACCCGGCCGCGCCGGGACCCGACTACACCGGCATGCTCGGCTTCGGTGCCCTGGTCGAATCCGGTCTCGACCTGCCCGACGACACCATGGTGTTCGCCTTCGGCGCCAAGGCCTACTACCTGTACTGGAAGCTGGCCGACGGTCGGGTGGCGTGGGGTGCGAATCTGCCGAGCAAGCAATACCTTTCGCTCACCGAAGCACGTGGCCTGCCCGCCGAGCACTGGCTGGAGGTGCTACGCGAGACCTACGCCCCCGACTCTCCCGGCGCCGAATTCGCCCGCCGCACCACGGCACAAAACCTCGAGATAACCGGTGCGCTGCACATCATGCCGCCGGTGCCGCACTGGTATCGCGACCGCATGGTGCTGGTCGGTGACTCGGTGCACGCACCGTCGAACAGCTCGGGACAGGGTGCGTCACTGGCGATCGAGAGCGCCGTGCAGCTGGCGCGCTGCCTGCGCGATATCGCCGCGCCGACCGAGGCTTTCGCGGTCTACGAGCGGTTGCGCCGGGCGCGCGTGGAAGGCGTCGCGGCGCGCGCGGCGAAGATCAACCACAGCAAGACCCCTGGCCCGTTCGCCCGCAAGATGATGAACGCGATGATGCCGCTCATGGTCAGAACGGTGATGAACCCGGAGAAGACGATGGGCGCCGAACGGCGTTACCGCATCGATTGGAACGCGCCCGTGCAGGCGGAATCGGCCGCTACCGCGGGCTGACCCGCACCGCCCTCGGTCACGGCAGGCGACCGAGGGCTATCCGCGCTCCGGTGTCTGCCACCCGCGGGTGAAGGCGGTGACACACAGGACGAGCCACAGCAGCCCGATGATCCAACCGGCCAGCACATCGGTGGTCCAATGGACGCCGAGGTAGATGCGCGACAACCCGACGGCGACGGGAAAGACGACCGCCAGCACGGTCGCGGCCATCCGGACCCAGTGCTTGGTGATCTGGGGAATCAGGACGATCGCCACGATGCCGACGACCACCGTGGAGCCGAGCGTGTGCCCCGACGGATAGGACAGGCTGGGTTCGAAGACCATCCGCGACGTTTCGGGCGGCCGATTGCGCCCGACGAGACGTTTGATCACCCACACCAGTACACCCGCTCCCAGCGACGTGATCGCGACCAGAGTGGCTACCGGTAGATTGCGCCGCAGCACGAACCAGCCGACGGCGAGCGCCGCCAGAATCGCCATCGACAGCGTGTCGCCCAGGTCGGTGATCACCGCGGCGATGCTGGTGAGCGGTTCGCCTCGGTGCGCGATCATCCAGTCGAGTACCCCGGTGTCCATCCCGCTGATGCCGCTGGTGACCTGCCAGGTGAGGGCGGTGATCAGCACCGCCGCGGTCGCGATCAGAGCTGCCACGATCGGCGTCCGGCGGCACAGCGAGGTCCACGCGACGTCAGGGGGCGGAGGCTGTCGATAGGCAGTCGGCATGGCTACCAGATTGCCAGCTGGAGCCTCAGGCTTCGAAGACGACCGTGTTCCCGGCGACATCGCGGGTGCCCGCGTCCTTCTTGATCGCCTTCACCAAGTCGGCGACGCAGTCCCAGGTGCGCGGAGGTTCGCAGTCGATGTTGCCGATCGTGTACCAGGTATCGGTGCCGCGGTAGCGGACGAGGCCCTTGCCCGCATCGTCGAGCATGACATCGAGCTCGCCGGACACCGTCCCTTCCTCTTCGGTCATGACGGCGCTCTCGGCGGTGATCTCGATGGGCTCGCTTATGTGAACTCTCCTCGGCGGAGGCAGTCATCGACTGCGGTGCGCAACGCGGTGTGCTCGGCGGTATCAACGGTCAAGGCGTATTTTACCTTCACTTTGACGTAGTGCTCGACATAGGCACACCGGAAGTTGCCGGGCGGCAAGTAGTTCGCGGGATCCTGATCACCCTTGGATCGGTTGGCCGACGGGTCGGCGGCGACCAGGTTCATCGAGTCGTTGGCGATGCGGCGGCGGGTGTCCTCGTCGCGGTCGGCCGCACCGGATCGCCAGGCTTCGGCAAGGGCGACAATGTGTTCGGCGTCGACCTTGGACGGATCGGTGATGAACTTGTACGGCCCGAGTTCGCCGGTCTTCTTGTCGACGAAACCGTAGTGGTCCTGCCAGCCGCCGCCGGACTCGACTTTCAGATCGCAGGTCTTGGCGTCGAGGCTGACCTTGCCGGTGGCGTCGCGCAGCATCATCACCTCGCGGCTGGTGCATTTCGCGTACTCGGCCAGGTCGCCGGTGAAGCCGTGCTCGGGCTTGTTGGTGTCCCAGTGCGGGAACTTCTCGCGCGTGTAGCCCGTCATCGGGCCTTCCTTCGCGACGACGAGGGTGGCGACCAGGTCGCCGACTTCCTTGCCCGACACCGTCGCCGCACCCGCCGAACCAGGGCCGGGCGCGGTCGGACTCACCTTGTCCAGCAACGAGTTCGCGATAGTGACCACCACGGCCAGACACACCGCCGCGGCGAGGGCGAGCAGGGCTCGACCCAGGGGAGAACCGCTGATCGAAGACCACTTCATGCCCGTACCACCCAGATGCTTCGTCGAAAAATGAACCGGCACAACCTAACGGCCGCACCAGCTGTCGTCAGTGATTGTCCGCTATGAGGTTCCGCACAGCACAGTGCGAACCGGGTGCGGCTCAATAGCGTTCCTCTATCGACGGAGATGACCAGTGATCCAGGAGGGCAAACGGATGGTGATCGACATCACAATCGATCAGTCGGGCAGTGATCCCGATTCCGGCGGAATCCCGGTGTCCAGGAACCGGATCAGCCGTGCGATGCGGGCGGCATGGTCTACACACCGCTGGAACTGACTGCCGAGCAACGCCATGTCGATCGCGGCCTCGGTGCTCACGTCGGCCTCGGTGAGCGCGGTGCGCAATTGCTTGCACAGCGTCTCCATCGCCGCGATATCGCTGCCGTCTTCGGCGGCGAACCGACCGCTGGCCACCGACGAACTCACGCGCGCGACGCACTCGGCCGCGAGCGTGCCCATCGACACGAGTTCGGTGATCACCGATGCGGGCGCGACCACGCCCGGATGCGCCCGATATACGTACTGCCCAGCGGTTTCGGTGCGTCGACCGATCCGTGACAGCTCACCGGCGACCTGAATCGCGGTCACTACATGACGCAGATCGCGGGCGACCGGCGCCTGCAATGCGAGCAGTGCCATGGTGCGGGATTCGCAGGCGGCGAACATCAGCTGTAGCTGCTCGTCGAGCGCGAACACCTCGTAGGTGGCGGCGAGGTCGGCGCCGGCCAGTGCCGCGGTGACCCGCTCGGTCGCGTCATGGGCGACGCGCGACATCAGGGTGAGATCGTTGGCCAGAGCGACGAGCTCGAGGGTGAACTGGGTCCGCACGCGCTGAATTGTTCCCCATCGAGCGGGTGTGAGTGAATCCATCGCCGAGATCGGGCGTCGACGGATCGGGGTGTACCCGGCCGTAGCTGGAAGGATGGGGGCCATGATTGCCGCGTTGACGACTAAATGGACCATGTACGTGCCCATCCTCGCCGCGCTCGTGCTCGTACTCAGCTGGGGTCGTTCGGTACCGGGATTGATCGTCGCGCTGGTGAGTGTCGCCCTGGTCGGCGCGGTGCTGGCGGCGGTCTATCACGCCGAGGTCGTGGCCCACCGGGTCGGTGAGCCCTACGGTTCGCTGGTGCTCGCGGTGGCGGTGACCGTGATCGAGGTGGCGCTGATCGTCACGATGATGATCTCCGGTGGCGACAAGGCGGCGTCGCTGGCCCGCGACACCGTGTTCGCCGCGGTGATGATCACCTGCAACGGCATCTTCGGATTGGTGCTGCTCGTCGGTGCGTTGCGCAGGCGGGTCGCGGTGTTCAACGCGGAAGGCACCGGTGCCGCCCTGGCCACCGTCGCGACCCTGGCCACCTTGAGTCTGGTGCTGCCGACGTTCACCACCAGTGCGCCGGGCCCGGAGTTCTCGCCCGCGCAGCTCGCCTTCGCCGCGGTCGCCTCGCTGGCGCTCTACGGGCTGTTCGTGATGGTGCAGACGGTGCGTCACCCCGACGATTTCCTCCCGGTGGAGGACGGCGGCGCGGTCGACGACAGCGACACCCACAGTCACGCACCGTCCAACCGGGCCGCGTTGATCAGTCTCGGCATGCTGGTGCTGGCCCTGGTCTGCGTGGTCGGCCTGGCCAAGGTGGTCTCGCCCGCGCTCGAGTCGGCGATTGCCTCGGCCGGTTTGCCGCAGTCGGCGGTGGGTGTGGTGATCGCGATGCTGGTGCTGCTGCCCGAGACCCTCGCCGCGGTGAACTCGGCGCGCCGCAATCAGGTGCAGATCGGGCTGAACCTGGCGCTCGGTTCGGCGATGGCGAGTATCGGCCTGACCATTCCGGTGATCGCGATCGCGACCATCTGGCTCAGTGGTCCGCTGGTGCTCGGTCTCGGCGCCACCCAGATGGTGTTGCTCGCACTGACCGTCGTGGTCGGCACGCTGACGATCGTCCCAGGCCGCGCGACCCTACTGCACAGTGGCGTTCACCTGGCATTGTTCGCGGCATTTGTGTTCCTCGCCGCAAGCCCGTAGCTGGGGTGTTGCGGATCACACGGCCTGTGAATCTGTCATGGAAACCGCGGAAAAGCGACGAGGGTCACCCACTGGAAATTTTGTTGTGACGCAGAGTACCGGTTAGCTTGCTGGAGTTGGCAAAGACGCCGAAGCCAGAGAGTGCGGTATGAAAATCACCAAGCCCCGTGCTTCACGAGCGGCCCGGAGGCATCCCTGATGTCCCTCGACCTGCACGCCGCGAAGCCGGATTCCGCTACCCAGATCGTCCGCAAGAACTTCACCGACACCGTCGTGTCGTCGCTGCGGACCTTCGGGCGTGCGGTCGATCTCGCACAGCAATCGGTCGGCGGCTCGTTCTCCGACATCGCCCGTAGGCAGTTCCAGTGGCGTGAGACCCTCGTGCAGGCCTGGCGCCTGATCATGGTCACCGCCATTCCCGCGGTCCTGATGGCGATCCCGTTCGGCGTGATCGTCTCGGTCCAGGTCGGCAACCTGATCCACAGCCTCGGCGCCGATTCCATGCTCGGCGCCACCGGCGGCCTCGGCGTGATCAAGCAGGGCGCGCCCATCGCCACCGGCTTCCTGCTCGGTGGCGCTGGGGCGGCGGCCATCGCGGCCGACCTCGGCGCGCGCACCATCCGCGAGGAGATCGACGCGCTCAACACCATGGGCATCAACCCGGTGCACCGGCTCGTCATCCCGCGCATGGTCGCGATGCTGATCGTCGCCCCGATGCTCAATGTGCTGATCATCTTCGTCGGCGTGCTGGCCGGTTACGCGGTCGCCGTCGGCGGTCAGGGTGTGACGCCGGGCAGCTACTGGTCGACCTTCGGTTCGTTCGCGACCGCCGCTGACGTCTGGGTGTCGCTGCTCAAGGCGCTGATCTTCGGCTTCCTGGTCGTGATCATCTCGTGCCAGCGCGGACTGGAAGCCAAGGGCGGACCGCGCGGTGTGGCCGACGCGGTGAACGCGGCGGTGGTGCTCTCGGTGGTCTCGATCGCGGTCGTCAACCTGCTGTCCAGCCAGATCACCGCCATGTTCCTACCGACGAAGTTGGCGTGATGGCTGCCTCTTCGTATATCCCCACCTCCCTGCACTGGCTCCGCAACCTCGCCGGCATCGGCAAGCGGATCGTCACCGCCGGTGAATCGCTCGGCTTCGTCGCGGTGTTCGTCTGGCAGGTGCTGTCCTCGGTGCCGCTGACACTGCGTCGTTATCGCGAGGAAACGCTGCGCGCGGTCACCGATATGACCTGGGGCCGCGGGTCGATCATCGTCGGCGGCGGCACTGTCCCGATGATGATCGTGCTCGGCCTGGTGATGGGCGCTTCAGTGGGCGTCGAATCGTTCGCCACGCTCGACATGCTCGGCATGGGCCCGGTCTCCGGCGTGGTCTCGGCCTACGCCACGACGCGTGAGCTGGCTCCGATCGCCGCGGCCATCGGCTTCGCCGCCCAGGCCGGTTGCCGGATCACCGCCGAGATCGGCGCGATGCGCATCTCCGAGGAGATCGATGCGATCGAGGCGCTCGGCCTGCGTTCGGTGCCGTTCGTCGTCACCACCCGCGTGATCGCGGGCGCCATCGCTATCGTGCCCACCTTCTTGATCGCGCTGATCCTGTCCTACGGCGCCTGCCGCGGGCTGCTCACGATGGTCTACGGGCAGTCGGCCGGCGTGTACGACCACTACTTCTTCCAGTTCGTCACCGGCTTCGACGTGATCGCCGCGGTGATCAAGGTGGCCGTGTTCGGCACTGTCGTGATCTTGGTCCACAGCTACTTCGGGTTCTTCGCCACCGGCGGCCCCGAAGGAGTCGGCATCGCCTCGGGCCGCGCCGTGCGCGCGAGCACGGTGGCCATCATCGCCATCGACATGGTGCTCTCGATCATGCTCTGGGGCTTCAACTCGGCGATCAGTTTTACGGGGTGAGCTAGTGCCTAACTACGGAATGCCCGGAGTCGCCGCCGATCGGCGCAGTGCGCGACTGACCGGCGCGATCATCCTCGGCCTCATCGCGGTGGTAGTCCTCGCGACCGCCACCTACAACAACCTGCGCACCGAAGACGGCCTGCGCATCGCCCTGCACACCGAACACCTCGGTGACGGCATCAGCGCGGGCAGCCAGGTCCGCGTCGACGGCGTGACGGTCGGCGAGGTCGCCGAGGTGACCCCCGGCGAGCGCGGCACCCAGCAGATCGCACTGTTGCTCGACTCCGACCGGCTGGTCGGCATCGACGACAGCCTCGCGATCGACTACGCCCCGACCAACCTGTTCGGCATCGCCGAGATCGAATTGCGCCGTGGTGCGGGCGGTTCGCCGCTGCGCGAGGGCGCGGTGCTCGACCTCACGGGCGCGAACGGCGACCGGGTCTACGACGCCACGATGAGCGCGATCCTGCGCAGCCTCTCGCAGGTCGGCATGACCGTGACCAGCCCGCAGATGGCGACCGTCATCTCCCAGCTGGCCGCCGATTTCAAGGCATTCACCCCGCTGGTGCAGGCCCTGATCACCGTCTCCAAGACCATCGCCGACAACCAGGATGTGATGCCCTCGGAGATGTTCGGCAAGCTCGGGCCCGCCTTCGACGGTGGCGGGCAGTTCGCGGGCGCCGCCATGAAGGTAGTCGACGAGCTCCGCGAGATCCGGGTGGTTCAAGTCGACAAGGAGCGCTACGACATCGGTGTCGGGGTGATCGGCGGCGGCATCCTGCCAGCCCTCAGCACCACCTTGAGTACCGCGGGCGGGCACTTCGCCGAGACCACCGACATGCTCGCCCCGATGCTGGTGGCACTGGCGCAGATGTCGCCGAACCCGCGCCAGACCGGTGCCGACCTCACCGCCCTGCTGCAGAACCTGCGCGGCGCCATGCCCGACGGACCCGACGGTCCGGTCCTCAACCTCGACGTCGAGCTCAGCGGTGTCCCCGGCATCGCGGTGCCGCTGTTCGGAAAGGACGGTGGGCGATGAAGATTCGCGGAACCGCACTGCGCCTCGGCGTTTTTACCCTGGTGATGGTCGCCATCCTCGGGTTCGTGTTCACCCTGATCAAGCGTCCGGTCGACGGCGACACCAACGCCCACGACGCGTTGTTCACCGATGCCAACGGTCTCAAGGTCGGCAACGACGTGCGGATGTTCGGCGTGCAGGTGGGCAAGATCGAGAAGATCAGCCTCGAGGGCGACAAGGCCAAGGTCGCGATCACCGTGAAGACCGACACCCCGATCTACGACAACTCCAAGCTGGCCATCCGGTACCAGAACCTCACCGGCCAGCGCTATATCGACCTGCAGCAGGCGCCCGATCCGGGCACGCCGATCGCCGCGGGCGCGCGGATCGGCGCGAACATGACCGTCCCGTCCTTCGACGTGACGAGCCTGTTCAGCGGCCTCAAGCCGGTGCTCGCCACGCTGTCGCCGGAAGCGATCAACCAGTTCACCGCGAGCATGCTCGCCGTGATCGAGGGTGACGGCACCGGCCTCGGCCCCGCCCTGACCGCGATCGACCAGCTCGCGAGCTATGCCGATGACCGCCAGCAGGTGATCAGCACGCTGATCCACAACCTGTCCGAACTGTCCGATCGCCACGGCGGGCGGGTCGGACACCTGGTACCGCTGCTGGCCCGGCTCACTGATGTCTTCGAGGCGATGCAGCGCAATATCGGTGGCGTCGCGCAGTTCGCGATGACAGCGCCCTCGGTGCTGGCACCGGTGGACCGGTTGCTCGCCTCGCTCGGCCTGGTCGAAGGCGGCGGCGCCGATGTCGACGCGATGATCCGCGGGCTTTTCCCGAATCCACAGGAAGCTGTCGAGGTGTTCGGAAAGCTCCCCGGTCTGCTGGCCACGGTCGACGCCTCGCTCGCGCGCGGCTTCGCCGACTTCACGCCGCACTGCAGCAACGGTGCCGCCGAGGTGCCCGCGCCGCTGCGGGTGCTGATCGCCGGACAGAAGGTGACCGTATGCAACCGCTGACGAAGTTGACCGGGCTCTTCGCCGGTAATCGGCCGATCCTCGACGAACCGAGCAAACGCGCACGGGAACTGCGGATGGGGATCATCGGCCTGAGCCTGGTCGTGCTGTTCATCATCGCCGCGGGCGTGGTCTACGTGGTGCCGCTGGGCAAGCACACCTACACCGCCGAGCTCAGCGAAGCGCAGTCGGTGCGCGAGGGCGACGACGTGCGTCTGGCCGGCATCTCGGTCGGCAGCGTCACCTCCCTGGAACTGCAGCCCGACAAGGTGCTCATGCAGTTCACCGTGAACGACGAGGTGTTCGTCGGGGACAAGTCCTCGCTCGATGTCCGCATGCTCACCGTGGTCGGCGGCCACTACGTCGCGCTCTACCCGGCCGGTTCGGCACCCCTGGGCGACAAGGCGATTCCTTCCGATCGAATTCGCTTGCCCTACAGCCTGATCGAGACCTTCCAGGATGCGACCGCGCCGCTGGCCGCCGTCGACGGCGATACCGTGCGCAACAACCTGGCCGCCGCGAACTCCGCGATCGAGACCTCGCCGGAGGCGCTGCGCACCACGCTGGACACCGTCGGCAAGTACGTCGACATGCTCGATCGTCAGCGCACCCAGGTGTCGAAGTCGATCGCGGTCGTCGACGAGTACGTCACCATGTACGACGGCGCCAAGACCGATCTGGGCAGGTTGATGGACAACGTCAACCTCCTCGAAGACCTGCTGCTGAGCAAGAAGGCCGAACTGGCCGAAGCGATTCGGTTGCTCACCTCGGTGGTGAATCGTCTGGCCGCCCTGGCCCCGAGCTGGGAGTCCACGCTGAAACCGCAGGCGCAGGCGCTGGCCGACGCGCTGCCGCGACTGGGGGAACTCAGCGGCCGACTCGAGCCGGTGATCGGGACTGTCCACGAGCTGCAGACCAAGTTGTCGCAGCTGGCGACCCCCGAAGCCGGTGTCGTGGTCGACCAGTCCAGCGCCCGCGTGTGCGTACCGCTGCCCGGGAAGGCGTGCTGATGCTGAAACGACTGCTCGGATCCCAGGCGTTCATGTCGATCGCCGGTGTCGCGGTGCTCGTCGCGCTGGTGACCGGCGGCTACTTCGTCGCCTTCGATCCGATGAAGAAGACCGAATCCTATTGCGCGCTCATGCCCGACGCGATCGGCCTCTACCCTGGCAATCACGTCACCATGCGCGGCATGAACGTCGGCGAGGTGACCGCGGTGCGCAACGAGGGCGCCAAGGTGCGGGTCGAATTCGAGGTCGACGCCGAATTCCCGGTCTACTCCGACGCTTCCGCGACCACGGTCGCGTATTCGATCGCGGCGGACCGCAATCTGGCGGTGCTCACCACCGGCAAGACCGCGCCCCCGCTCGACGGCGGCTGCCTCACCAAAACGCTGACTCCCAAGAGCATCACCGAAACACTCACGGCGCTGGCGAGCCTGTCCGATCAGCTCGCCGGCGGTGCCGCAGGTCAGCCCAGCGTCCTGTCCGACGGTTTGTCCTCGCTGAACCGGGCAACCGAGGGCACCGGCCCGACGATCAACGAACTCATCCACACTCTCGGTTCGGCGATGAACAAGCCCGACGCCGATATCGGTCATCTCGCCGGTCTTTTCGACGCGTTCGCCTCGGTGTCGAACAAAGTCGCCGCCAACTGGGGTGACCTGCAGACGATGCTCGTCCGGCTGGCGCCACTGCTGAACATGGCCTCCGACGACCTGCTCATCCCGGCCACCTCGCTGTTCGACGGTCTCAGCGAGGTGTTGCCGATGCTCAACGACATCGCCATCATCCTCGGCGACCCGCTGATCGGCGCGCTCGACGACGCGGTCCCGCTGGTGAAGCTGTTGCGCGCCAACGTCGGATCCCTGAGCGAGATCGTGGCGAAGATGCCCGCGCTCGCCTCGGCGTTCCGCAGCGCCACCGATCCCGCGGGCGGCACCGCGATCACCTACGCGCCGCCGAAGGTCGCACTGCCGAGCGGCGAGGCCGACCAGGTGTGTACCGCGGTGAACGCGCTGATTCCGGGACAGTGCCCCGATCCGGCGCAGGGACTGGCCGATGTGAATCTCGTGCAGGTTGTGCTGGGAATGGCAGGTGCTCGATGAACCCCCGAAAGATGTTGCGGCACAGTGTTATAGCCCTCGTGGTCGCGGCCGGGCTAGCGGTCGGCGGCTGTGGTTTCGACCCCGCCGAGGTGCCGGTGCCCGGCTCGACTGTCAGCGGTTCGACCTACCGCGTGCAGATCGAGTTCAGCAGCGCGCTGAACCTGCCCGCCAAGTCCAAGGTGATCGCCAACGGCGCCGAGATCGGCATCGTCGACGGTGTGCGGGTGGTCCAGCCCGCCGACGCCCCCGCGGGCCGCGGCGGTTACGTCATCGTCGAGGCCGACATCCTCGACACAGTCGCGTTGCCGGCGAAGTCCATCGCCGAACTGCGCCAGGACACCATCCTCGGCGACATCCACCTCTCGCTCACCACCCCCAAGGACGGCTTCGGTGAGCTGCTGCGCGACGGCGGCACGATCCCGATCGAACGCACGAAACCGCCTGTGCAACTGGAAGACACGATGGCCACCATGGCCCTGTTCGTCCAGGGTGGGGCGATCGGTCAGCTGCAGGAGATGCTCGGCCGGATCAACGCGGTGATGCCACAGGATCCAAGGGAAACCGCGCGCATCTCAGCCGTGATGGGCGCTGACGCCGCCGACCTGGCCGCGAATCTGGACAAAGTCGACCTGCTGGTCAACGGATTGTCCCGCAATGCGGCGATCTTGCACGACGAGACCGAAACCGCGCTGACGAACATCCTCACCCCCGCGGCCGTGGCTTCGCTCACGGACTCACAGGACTCGATCGCCAAGACCATGAAGATCTTCGAGGCACTGGGCCCGGTCGGTTCCTCGCTCACTTGGCTGGCCCCGATCGCGAGCTCCGGTGATGCCGCCGCGAACGCGTTCCTGCCGCTGGCCACCGGCGGCTCGGCCGACCTGCGCTCCTCGACCAACATGGCGCTGCTCACCGCGCTGCTGCGCGACAAGATCATTCCCTTCGCCGAGCGCGGACCGAAGGTGAACGTCACCGGTGTCGAGGTGTCCGAGGAAGACCAGCTGGCGCAGATCGTCACCGCGCTACGGATGATCGGAATGGTGCGATGAAGATCGGTGCACTGGCCTCCCTCGGCGGCATCGCCGTCATCACCGCGCTCGGCGCGAGCTACCTGACCTTCGGGGTGGTGCGCGTCGACCCGCTCGCCGACTACACCGCGGCCTCGATCGAGATCGCGAATTCCGGTGGCCTCAGCGTCGGTTCGCCGATCCTGCTCACCGGTATCGAGATCGGCGAGGTCACCGGGGTCGACACCTCGGCGAGCGGCCGCGTGCAGGTCGGCTTCCGGTTCGGCGCCGACCACAAGGTGCCGATGAGCAGCGTCGTCACCATCGAGCATCTGTCCGCGCTCGGCGAGCCGTACGTGCAGTTCGTACCGCGCGACGCCAACGGGCCCTATCTCACCGACGGGCAGCGCCTGACCGGGGAGAACGTGCGCACCCCGATGTCGATCCCCGAGGTCGCGCGGTTGGTCACCAAGACCGTCGAGCAGCTCGATCCCGCGGTTGTCGGCTCCCTGGTCGACACGCTCGGCACGGCGATGGTCGGCACCGAGAATGTGGTCCCCGAGCTGGCCAGGGCGGGCGACCTGCTCGCCGCGGCGCTCATGAGCCGCGCCCCGGCGATCGGCCAACTACAGAACAACTTCGAATACGTATCCGGCGACATCGGCTGGGCGGGACCTGCCACCTCCGCGGCAGCGCCCGAGTTCATCCGCCTGAGCAAGGTGCTCGATCAGTTCGTCGAGGCGGTGGGCCGGGCCAGCGGCGGCGATCCGCAGATATACCTGCGCGACGGCGGTCTGGTGCCGCTGCTCGAGCAGCTCACCGCCAAGCTGAACGAGCTCGGCCCCGAGCTCTCGGCCTTGCTGCCCGGGCTGCGCCCACTCACCGAATCGGTCACCGCGACCGCTCCGCAGCTCGATCTGAACGCGCTGATCGCCCAGGCACTGCACAACACCGACGCCGACGCTGTGAAGGTGCGGGTCGCGATCAAGTAAATATCTGGCAACCATCGTATATAGGTATCTGCCCTGGCCAGTAGTTGTTCGGCCGAGATCGGTGGTCTGCGAGCAACCTTGCGGTAGCGTGCTGGACGGGGGACCTGGTCCGCGGCGGAGGCGGTGCGATGGCAGAGAGCAGCGAGGGTCCCGAAACACGGACCGGCAGCAGTACTCGAATGATCGCGATCGCGGCGGTACTCGCCGCGATCCTCGCGCTGGTGGTCGCGCTCGGTCTGGTGCTGCGCGCCGACCAGGGTGACGACAACCCGTCGGTGAACCCGATGGGATCCGATGCCAACGGACCCCCGATCGCCGGCGCCGATCAACAAGCCTCCGAAGCCAAGGAATTCGCGCCACCGTGGCCCGCCCGCCGGATCGGCGGAAACTGCTCGGCCGGTGGCATCACCGCGCACTGGCGCGTCCACGACGACGGCAAATGGCAATGCACGGTGACCACTCCCGATGTCCAGCCTCCAGCACCGGTTCCCGCGCCACCCCCGCCGCCACCACCCCCGCCGCCCGGACCCGAACCGGCCCCTGAGCCCGTGCCTGTCGAGGCACCGCCGCCACCTGCCTTCGAGCCCCCGCCGCCGCCTCCGGTCTACGAGCCGCCCGCCTACGAGCCGCCGCCCCCGCCTGTCGAACCACCACCTGTCTTCGAACCCGAACCAGCCCCAGCGCCACCCCCACCGCCGCCCCCGCCCCCGGTTCTGCAACTCCCGTTCCCCCTCCCGCCGATTCTGCTCCCGCCGGCGGTAGCCGTCCTACCCTGAGCTGTGACTCTCGATCACACCGCGCCGTCGATGTCGCGGTGAATCACGTTCGGACCAGACATCCAGTGCAGTCGACGGTGGTAAGCCGAGTCGGCCATTTGCGCGGTCGACACGGGTGAGTGGAGCTGGCCGGTCCGGCGCAGTCGGCGCAGGTGAGTCGTGTCCGCCGGACGCAGCCCTGACCGGCGGCGGGTCGATCCCCGCGCGTCACCGATGTCGGTGAGACTGGTCAGCTATGGACCAGTTGGTACTGACTCTGGTGATCCTGCTCGCGGCCGTGCTCGCCGAACCGCTCGGAGCGCGCATCGGTCTCGCGCCCTCGATCCTGATGACCCTGTTCGGCTGCCTGCTCGCCCTGATTCCGGCCGTGCCGACCCTGCACATCCCGCCCGAGCTGATCCTGCCCCTGGTCCTGCCGCCCCTGCTCTACGCCGCCGCCCGCCGCACCTCGTGGCGGCAGTTCGCGGAGAACTGGCAGACCATCGCGTTGCGCGCAGTCGGCCTGGTGATCGCCACCGCGATCGCGGTCGCCGCGGTCTTCCAGGCCTGGAGTCCTGGCACCGCCGTCGCCGCGGCCGTGGTGCTCGGCGCCCTTGTCGCGCCGCCCGACCCGGTGGCGGCCACCTCGATGGCGGGCCGCCTCGGCCTGCCACGCCGACTGATCGTCACCCTGGGCGGCGAAGGCCTGTTCAACGATGTCACCGCGATCGTGATCTACACCGTCGGTATCCAGGTGGTCATGACCGGCCTGTTCAGCCCGTGGCACGCGCTCGCTGACTTCGCGATCGCCGCGGTGGTCGGGGTTGTCGTCGGACTGGTGCTCGGCTGGCTCGGCAGCAAACTCACCACGATCCTCGACACCGCCACCGCCCAAGTCGCCCTGAGCCTGCTGCTGCCCTTCGCCGCCTACGGCATCGCCGAACACTGGGAGGGCTCGGCGGTGCTCGCCGTGCTGGTCTGCGCGCTGTACCTCACCGATGCCGTCACCGAAATCGGCGACCGTGACTATCGCCTGGTCGCCGACTCGTTCTGGGACATCACCGAAATGCTCATCACCGGTTTCGCGTTCGCCCTGATCGGGCTGGAACTGCGGGTGGTGATCGAAACCACCGGACACAATTGGCCGGGGCTGGCCGGGGTCACCGTCGCGGTGATCGCGGTCGTCGTGGGATTGCGCCTGGTCTGGCTGATGGCCACCTGGGCGATCAGCAGCAAACTGCCCTACACCGACGAACCGTTCACCTGGCGCGAGGTGATCGTCACCTGGTGGGCCGGTATGCGCGGAGTCGCGACGGTGGCGCTGGCGCTGGCCGTGCCGTTCACCCTCGACACCGGCGCCGACTTCCCGGCCCGCTCGGAAATCCTGTTCATCGCGTTCGGGGTCGTACTGTTCACCCTGCTCGTCCAGGGCCCGACGCTCCCGCTGGTGGTGCGCCTCACTGGTGTGCACGCCGACACCCGGCAGGAACGCGCCGTCGAACAGGCGCTCTGGACCCGGGTGGTGAATGCCGAACTCACCGAACTCAAGGCGATCGCCGCCCGCGACAATCTCCCCGAAGACGTTTACGAGGACCTCAAGGCGCTGCTGCGTCGCCTGTCCGCCAAGGCCGATCCCGAAGCGGCGGACGCCGACGCGAAAGCGGCTCTGGACAAGGAACGCACCTTCGCCTCCCAGATGCGCGCGGTGCGCGCCGCCGTCACCGAAGCAGGCCGCCGCGAAGCCCAGGCTGCCCGCCGCGAACCCGGCATGCCCCCGGACGTTGTCGACCGGGTCACCCGGCGCCTCGACCTCGGCCCGACGCACTGACCCCCCGCGGACCAGGCCATTGTGGGCAGGTCGAATCGATCGATGAGCGGCGGTTCAGCCGGTCATGGAATCGGTGAGCGCACCGATCCCGTAGGTGATCGCCATCGCCAGCGCCCCACCGACGACCACGCGCAGCACCGCGCGGGCGCGATTGCCACCGCCGAGGCGCGCGCTCACCGAGCCGGTGATCGCGAGGGCGATCAGCACCGCGGCGAAGGTCACCGGCACCCGCCATTCGGTGGGCGGCAGCACGATCGCCAGCAACGGCAGCAGCGCACCGCAGGTGAACGAGATCGCCGAGGAGATCGCGGCCGCCCACGGGTTGGTGAGCGAGCGCGGGTCGATGCCCAGTTCGGCCTCGGCGTGCGCGGTGAACGCGTCGTGGGCGGTGAGCTCGGCGGCCACCGTGCGGGCGGTGGCCGGGCTGAGCCCCTTCTTCTCGTAGATCCCGGCCAGTTCGGCCAGTTCGAAATCGGGTTCGTCGGCCAGTTCGCGGCGTTCCTTGGCCAGCAGCGCCTTCTCCGAATCCCGCTGGGTGCTCACCGACACGTATTCGCCCGCGGCCATCGAGATCGCACCCGCGACCAGTCCCGCGATACCCGCAGTGAGGATCGTCTGGGCATCGTTCGTGGTCGCGGCGACACCGACGACCAGCCCCGCGGTGGAGACGATGCCGTCGTTCGCGCCGAGCACCCCGGCGCGCAGCCAGTTCAACCGCGTCGCAAGGCCCTCGGTATGGGGTTCGTGAGGATGGCTGGTCGATGACGGGTCCGGCACCGGCCCAGCTTAATCGGGCACGGCGGGATCAGCGGTTCACCGACGGCGAGTCGGGCACGGCCAGCTCGATAGGGGGTGCTGAGGGGTCAGTGGTTCGCCGAGAGCGTGTCCGGTAGGTTCAGCTCGGTCGGGCACCGGCACATCATCGTTCGGTTGTCGACGAGCCTGCATTCGCTCAGCTCATCGACCCGCCGTCGGGTTCGGAGTGGCCGACAGCCCGGCGCGCAGCGTGTCGGCCAAGCGCACCGCGAGCGCGATCACGGTCAGCGTCGGATTGACGTGCCCGTTCGTCGGAAACACCGAACTACCCGCGATGTAGAGGTTGTCCACTCCGTGCACCCGGCAGTGCTGGTCCACGACCCCGTGCCGCGGATCGGCCGACATCCGGGTGGTGCCACTGGGATGCGCCCAGTCGGTGAACGGTAAGGGGTCGGTGCTGTCGGGCAGGGCCGAGGGAACCACCTGCGGCGCGGGCAATCCGAGCCGGGCGAATTCGCCGACGAGCAACGCCGTAGCCCGCCGCACCGTCCGATCCTCCTGCTCGCTGATCCGCCAATCCACCTGCGGCAGTGGCATTCCCACCGGATCGGTCCGCGTCGAAAGCCGAACCCGGCTGTCCGCGTCCGGGGTCTGCTCCACCATCGCCCGCACCTCGACACCGGCCAGCCGATGCGGAATCCCGACACCGTCGATCAGCCTGCGTCGCGCACCGTCGAGCAGAAGGCCGGTGTCGGACATCATGATTCGCACGTCCTGCCACCGCACTCGCCCGCGCAGCACCCGCTTCACCGACTCCCACGGATCGTCGTCGGCGGTGACCTCCTGCAACCACAGCGCACAGTTCACCAGCGACTCGTGCCGTTGCAGCGCGGGCGACAACGCCAACCCGTGCAGAAAGGTGTGCCGACCCCGCGCGCTCTTGACCACGTACTTGCCGAACCGGTCCAGCGCCGCCCCGGCGTCGGCGGGGCGCAGCGTCGCGACCACCCCGCAGCGATGATCCATCAGGTACCGCCCGACCTGGTCGTACCGATTCCCGATCCCACCGGCGACGGTCCGCCGCGAGGCCAGCAGCAGCCGTGGCGTGGCGATCCCACCCGCGGCCAGCACGAACATCCGCGCCTCGACGGTGCGCACGCGCCCACCCGCACCTGTCACCTCGACCGAATTCACATGCGCGCCGGTCGCATCGGTGTCGATATGGGTCACCGTCGCGTTCACCAGCACCCGCGCGGTCGGCGCGACGATGTCACGCACGTGCGGACCCCACCGCTTGCAGTCGAACCGGTTGGCCGGGTCGCGGCTGATCTGCCAGAAGTAGGGGCGCAACGAGCCGGTGTCGAGCGCGTCAGCGGGTGCCTGCCGTCCGGACAGCGGCCAGAACTCGTGCTCGGTGAAGCCGGTGCCGTGCCCGAGCCCGGCATGCGCGGCCGCCCGTTCGGCGTAGGGCCGCAGCGCACCCGTGTCGATCGGCCAGCCGGACCGGGTGACCCAGGGCCGATTGGCGAAGTCGAGGTCGTCGAGCACACCGCAGCGTCCGGCCCAGGTGTGTGAGCTCCCGCCGAGCACCCGGTTGCCCGCGATCCGGTGTTGCTCCGCGCGCGGAGCGCCGACGCTCTCTATCGCGGCGAATGCTGTTTCGTCCGCGGTGATCTCGTGACCACCACTCTCCAGCACCAGTACCTGTAGTCCGGCGGCGGCGAGTTCGGTAGCCACCGTCAGGCCCGCTGGGCCCGACCCGATGACGCAGATCTGGGTGCGCAGCGCGTCGTCTCCGGCAGTGCGCAGATCCTCGACAAGCATCGGCGGTCCTCTCACCAGCGCTGCCCCCGAAGTGCGGTGTGCGCCGTCGGATAGATGACGGCGATGGACAGTGTCGGTGGAGGCACCGCTGGTCTCACTGTAGGAGCCGGACCACCGTGTGTCAGTCGGTCTCGCAATGCTGATTGACGAAAGCTCTGATGTACCCGGCGGATTGGCGCACATACATCCACGACCAGAACTCCAGACCGGAGTCCGACGGGCTGGCGACCATGGTGATCTCGCCGTCATAGCACTTCTCGACGATGTATCTGGCGCGCGACACATGCGGCGTGAACGTGACTACGATGATGTGGCGCCACCCGTAAATCTTTGCGCGCCGGACGATTTCGCGTGCCTCACCGTCGGTGGTCCACGGGTCGGGCACGAAACACGAGACACGGAAGGCGAATCGGCCGCCGCAGTACTTGTCCATCACCGGATCGTCGGCTCCGGTGGACTGTGAGATCAGCACCTCGGGGGCAAGGCCGCGCTCGGCGAGTTCGATGCCGAGGTCGAACCGTTCGTAGGCGGTGCCGCCGAGCACCACGATCACGTCAGCGGGCCGCAACGGGTCGATCTGGGGGTGCACGAAGACCGGCCATCCAGCGAACGCGGCAGCCAGCACGGTGACCAGTGCGCCGACGAGCAACCATCCCGCACGCCGAAAGATCGACACGGCACCGACGATACCGAAATCTCGGCGGTGGCCGCGGTCCCGCGATCGACCAGGCACGCGGCCTTCTGCCGCGGTCGTAGGCCAGGCACACTGGAGCCCATGACCGACACCGCCGTTGCCCCCGAACACCTCGACGTAGTCATCGTCGGCGCCGGGTTGTCCGGCATCGGGGCCGCTTACCGGCTGCAGACCGAGCACCCGCATCGCAGCTACGCCATCCTCGAGGCGCGCGCCGACCTCGGCGGCACCTGGGACCTGTTCCGTTACCCGGGCATCCGCTCGGATTCGGACATGTTCACCCTCGGCTACCCGTTCAAGCCGTGGCGCGCGGCGCGTTCCATCGCCGATGGCGCCGCCATCCTGGATTACATCCGCGAGACCGCGCAGGAGAACGGCATCGACCGGCGCGTCCGCTTCGGTTCCCGGGTGATCGGCGCGGATTGGTCATCGGCGCAGGCCCGCTGGCAACTCACCATCGCCCACGAGGGCCCCGACGGCCCCGAACTGAGCACCCTGACCTGCGGTTTCCTCTACACCTGCGCCGGCTACTACGACTATCAGCAGCCGCACGCCCCCGAGTTCGGTGGCCAGGAAGACTTCGCGGGCACCGTGGTGCATCCGCAGTTCTGGCCCGCCGACCTCGACACCCGCGACAAGCGGATCGTCGTGATCGGCAGCGGGGCCACCGCTGTCACCCTGGTGCCCAACCTCGCCGCCGACGCCGCGCACGTCACCATGCTGCAGCGCAGCCCCACCTGGATCAGCGCAGTTCCCGGCCGCGACAAGCAGGCCGACAAGATCCGCAAACTGCTCCCCGCCGGTCTCGCCCATCGGCTGATCCGGACCAAGAACATCCTGTTCAACATCGGTTTCTACCAGTTCTGCCGCCGTCGCCCCGCCGCCGCGCGCAAACTGCTCACCGACCTCACCACGCGCATCCTCAAAGACGACAAGCTCGTCGCCGAACACTTCACCCCCGACTACGACCCGTGGGACCAGCGCCTGTGCGCCGCCCCCGACGCGGACTTCTTCAAGGCGATGAAAAAGGGCAAGGCCTCGGTGGTCACCGACAATATCGACGCCTTCGTCCCCGCTGGGGTTCGCCTGGTATCGGGGCAGACGCTGCCCGCCGACATCGTGGTCACCGCCACGGGCCTGCGCCTGCTGGCCTTCGGTGGCATCGCGCCCTCGGTCGACGGCACCCCCGTGCCCTTGGCCGACCAGTTCGTCTGGCAGGGCGCCATGCTCACCGGCCTGCCCAACTTCGCCATCTGCGTCGGCTACACCAACGCGTCATGGACACTGCGCGCCGACCTCACCTCCCGTCTGGTCTGCAAAGTCCTCACCCACCTCGACCGCACCGGCAGTGCCGCGGTCGTCCCCGAACCCCAGGGTGCGCTCGCCGAACGCCCCTTGCTCGACCTGAACGCCGGCTATGTCCTGCGCTCGATCGCCGCGTTTCCCCGTCAGGGCGACCGTCATCCGTGGCAGGTCAGGCAGAACTACCTGCTCGACGCGCTGATCACCCTGCGTACCGACCTCGGCAAAACCCTGCGACCGGTGTCGCGGCGGGTAGGGGAGTTCACCCGCAACGGGTGAGGCGCGCGGCTCGTCGGGTTCCTACCGTTGTCGTGTGCCGTGGTGGCACGTGGCGTTGACCTGACGGGAAAGGCCCAGCGATGACAGACACGAATCAGCACCACCTGCGCGACGGGATCGCGGCAGGAACCTCCATCGGCGCTGGCATCCTGCTGGCGGTGGTCGGTGTCCTGCAGATCTTCCAGGGAATCTCCGCGGTCGCCAACGACGATCTCATCGTCGTCGGACCGGAGTACACCTACCAGTTCGACCTCACCAGCTGGGGCTGGTGGCACATCGTGCTCGGCGCGCTCGCGGTGATCATCGCGATCGGCCTGCTGGCCGGCCAGACTTGGGGCCGGGTATCAGCGATGGTGATCGCGGCACTGTCGATCATCGCCAATTTCCTGTGGCTGCCCTACTACCCGTGGTGGTCGATCCTGATCATCGCCGTCGACATCGTGGTGATCTGGGCAGTGGCCACCTGGCGACCGAACGCCTGAGCTGTCCTGATCCATCCGACAACGCCGCCCCGGTCATCGGAGCGGCGTTGTTCGTCTTTTCCTGGGGAAACGCCGGATTGTCCAGGCGATTTGACTTCGTGTTGGTCGGCACGTAACTTTATTCGAGTCAGAGCGACACGGACACCGACTCAGCCGCCCAGCGGTTGAGACACGAGGTAGGACGTTGAGCGCCTGACTG
>NZ_JBHXMN010000026.1:0-41399 GCF_042720495.1 Nocardia sp. NPDC058480
GAGTTCCTCTGAACACATGATCAGTCAGGCGCTCAACGTCCTACCTCGTGTCTCAACCGCTGGGCGGCTGAGTCGGTGTCCGTGTCGCTCTGACTTGAATAAAGTTACGTGTCGACATTTGCAATGTCAAATCCCCTAGTCAGGGGATATTTTCGCAGTGTTCATGTATGAAAGGGCCTATGGCGGGCGAACATAGCGGGAAGCGTCGGCGGTTGCGTCGCATCGCGCGGGCCGGACTTGTCGTGGCGGGTGGCCTCGTGTTGGTGACGGCCGGGGCGAACATAGCGATGTGGATTTTGTCCTCCGGTCATAGAAGTGATGTGGCGGCCGCGCCCAGCGCACCCGTCGTGATCATCCCGGGTGCCAGGGTCGCGCCGGACGGAACTCCGATGGCTTATCTACGGGGACGTCTCGATGTCGCGATCGAGTTGGTCGAAGCGGGCAAGGCCAAGGCGATTCTGCTGTCCGGGGATGCCGGCGGCTCGTCGGGCGACGAGATCGCGTCGATGAGGCGCTATCTACTCAGCCACGGCATCGACCCGGCCATTATTCGGTCGGATAGTGCTGGACTGTCCACCCGGGAGACGTGTGAGCGGGCGAGGTCTATGTTCGGCGTCGACCGGGCGATCATCGTGAGCCAGTATCAGCATCTCCCCCGCGCGGTGGCACTGTGCCGGGCAGCGGGTATCGAGGCCGACGGGGTGGTCGCCTATTGCGAGTGCACGCGGGTCACCGAGGTACGCAACAACGTTCGTGAATGGCTTGCAGCACCGAAGGCCGTGGCGGAGATGCTGCTGCGCTGACTGCGGGTCGGGACCATAGGTAGGCGGCGAAACGTCGCCACCTCGGAGGATGCACCGAACGTTGCAGGCTCGACCAGCGCGGGCGTGTCGAACCCACGCGCGAGCGCTCGGCCGCGACCATGGACAGATCCTCACCGTTGAGCTCACCGAGCACGAACTGGTCTGCGGCGTGGGCCAAGTCGTCCATGACCCCAGCGTGCGCGGCGCGAGGTCGACGGGTCAAAGGGTTTTCCCAGCTGAAGGTCGAGGTTTCCGGGCAGTCAGGGTGGTCAACCCTGGTCGTCGGTATGTACTGCGCTGATCGAGGAGGACGAGTGGGCATCATCAAGACAGCTGCGATTGCGTTGGCTGTGGTCGCCGGGGCTGTGGTCGGGGCGGGTTCCGCTGCGGCGGAGCCGGAGCCGAAGGAGAACATCTTCATCGATATCAACGTGCTCGGGTGCTCGTTCGGGGCCGGGTTGGGTGGGGATGTACTGGTGGCTCTCGGCGGCGGTAGTGGGTCGGGCGCACTGGTTTCGAGTTCGCTGGCGGGGCGGTTGCGGGCGGCGGGGTGCTTGCCGCGGCTGTAGGACCAGCACCGATGGTCTCGCCACGGCAGGCGGGACCATCGGGGTGGCGTGCTAGAGGGATCCGGATCGCGTACCGTGATCGGGGTTGTCTGCAATGATGTCCGACCGGATTGGGGTGCATCGTGGGCGGTTCCGAGCACGCCGCGCGGCTCGTGCGTTTCTGGCAGACCGTGGAGTTGTTCGGTCCGCAGCTTGTGCCGGACGTCGAGACCGACGCAGCGGTGATCGATCTCGCGGCGGATGAGCTCGCGCCGTGGGAGAACCTCGCCGCGCTGCCCGCGTTGAAGTCGGGGCGGGTATGGCAGTTCGTCGTGTACGGCGGGTTGTTCGAAGTGGGTCGCGCGCGAGAAGCGCTGGTGCGGACATTCGGCGAGGATCAGCTAGAGGCCGACGCTCGACGCGCCGGGACCACAGCGGCTTTCGCGGTGACGCTCACCGACAGCGGCGTGGTTGTCGGTGGCTCGGCGACGTTGTCGGGGTTGGCATGGGCCGTGAATCGGTTGCGAGCGCCGGGCCCCGGCGATAGCGGCTGGGCCGACGGGTTCGACCATGATTCGGCGGCGTTCACTGCCGCGCTCGACACGCTCACGCGAGAGACGCAGCCGGACAACGAGCACATGGGTCCGGCGCCGCGGTGGCGTGCGCTTGATATGGCCGGTCGTGGTGTTGCCGCTTCGTTGATCGCGGCGGGTGCGGATGGGGTTATCTCGCCGGGGCTTGCCGGAATGTCGGCGTTGGCCTTCGCCGAAAGGTTCGCCACCGGGGGTGATGAGGACATTGTCGAGGAGCCCCGGCTGACCGGTCGCGACCTGCACACTTTCACCGGCGAACTGTGTGCCGCGCTGGGCATTCGATCGGAACTGCGGGCCGGTGGTGTGCGGGTGGCGTGCGTCCAGGTCGCGGCGCGTGATGCGGACAGCGATGCCGCCGAGGATCGGCTCAACAGTGGGCTCGGGCCGGATCTGGCGGAGCTCGCGAAGGCGGTGGAACGCGGCGATATCGGCGCGGCGCTGCGGGACTACCTCACGGCGGCGGAAGCGCTTCCTGTCGATGACCGGATCGATGTGCGTCGACGACAGGATGCGGTAGTCGAAGGGCTACTCCCCCAACTCGTTCCGGACGGTCGCTGGCCGGGCGATCCGCTGGTGTCGGGACAGCAGTTCGCGGTCGACCGTGCGCTGTCCGAATTGCGCGACGGTGCCGGGATTTTCGCCGTGCACGGCGCGCCCGGCACCGGAACGACGACGATGCTGCGAGACCTGCTCGCCGGGATTCTGGTCGAGCGAGCCGCTCAGCTGGCGGCTTTCGATGATCCGATGGCGGTGTTCGCTGGAGTCACCGAGCAGGTGCAGGTGGCCAAGAACTACACGGTGGGCGCGCACCGATTGGCGAACAGCGTGACCGGGTTCGAAGTGGTACTGGCGACGGGCAGCGATGCCACCGCTGCCGAAGTGGTCGCCGAGATCCAGCATCGTGGCGCGATCGACGGCGAGCTCAATCACTTCACCGAACTGGCCGAACTCGTCGGCGGTGCACCCGCTTGGGGATTGGTCGCCGCGGCACTGGGCGAAACGCGACGGACGTTCGCCGAACAGTTCTGGTTCGGCGATCGGTTCGCCGCCGAGCGGAAGACCGGGACACCGAACGGTGGGATGCTCGACATCCTCAAGCAGGCCGAGGCCGACCCGGATTCGATTCCGGATTGGCCGACCGCGGTGCGGGACTTCGCCACTCGTCGCGCCGAGGTACGCAGGCTCGCGCAAGAGCGGCAGGACGTCGCCGATGCGGTTGCCGACCTGCCCACCATGAACGCGGGGTTGCAGTCGACGGCGGCTGAGATCGCCAATGCCGATGACGCACACGCACATTGGCGGGAACGTCATCAGCTGGCCACCGAAAATCTGCGCGTCGCGCAGGCCGCGCATCATCGGGCTGGCAAGGTCCTGAGCGAGCACGGTGGGCGCAAGCCCGGGTTCGTGGCGTCGCTGTCGACGGGGTTCCGGGCGGGGCGGCGGTGGAGTGCCCGCAGCAATGAGTTGCTGCGGGAACGACATATCGCCGAGGCGGATATGCGGCGTCGCCAGACCGAGGTCGAATACACGCGGGAACAGTGGGCCGAGGCAGCCGAGCACGGACGCACGCTGATTCGCGAGCACGTCGAGTTGACAGAGCGGCGGGCGTCGGCGCTCGATGTTATCGAGCGTGGGCGCGAGAACTGGTCGCGGACAATCCCGTTCGGCGATGTCGCGGGTGACGACGAGCAGTTCCAGCTGTGCAATCCGTGGGCGGACGAACAGTACGCGAGCGCGCGGCGTGAGCTGTTCCTGTCAGCGTTGAAGCTGCATCGCGCGTTCTTGCTGAACGCGGCGCCGCGGGTTCGCGACAATCTGATCGTCGCTATCGCGTTGATCCGTGGTGAGCTCGCGGCCGCGCCGAGGCCGGAGACCGTCGTGGCGGCGTGGCAGACGCTGTTCTTCGCGGTGCCGATGATCACGACGACCTTCACCGCGCTGCCTCGGTTGTTCGCCGGGCTGGGCTCGCAGGCGCTCGGATGGTTGTTCGTTGACGATGCCGGGCAGGCTGCGCCGCAGTCGGTGGCCGGCGGGTTGTGGCGGGCCCGGCGGGCGGTAATCGTCGGTGATCACCGTCAGCTGGGACCTGTTGGCGCGCTGCCCACTTCGGCGCAGGAAGCGTTGGTGCAGCAGTACGGGCTCGACGCGGAGTGGATGCCGGATCAGGCGTCGGCGCGCCAGGCGGCGGATCGCGGGGTGCGGTACGGGACGTGGTTGATGCCATCGGATTCGGTCGCGCCGGTGTGGGTCGGCACGCCGTTGCGCGTCCATCGCCGCAGTGACAGGCCGATTTTCGAGCTCACGCATCACATTGCCTATGACGATGATCTGCTGGTATTCGGCACGCCGGATCGACCGGAGTTCCCCGGGCACGATCGGTGGATCGATGTCAGATCCGTACGGGCCGAAGGCAATTGGATTCCCGGTGAAGGTGAAGCGCTCGCCGCACTGCTCGCCCGGGTGACCGAGGACGGGGTGGCCGCGGCCGATATCCGTGTGGTCAGCCCGTTCCGTGATGTCGCCGACGGCGCGCAGGAGGTCGCGCGCGAGGTGCTCGGTGCGGAGTTCGCGGAGCGGCAGGTGGGGACTGTCCATGCGATGCACGGCAATTCGGCCGAGGTTGTGGTGCTGATCTTGGGGACATCGCCCGCCGCGGGCGGGTCGCGACGGTGGGCGGCGACGAATCCGAATGTGCTCAACGCGGCGGTGTCGCGCGCTCGGCGGCGGGTCTACGTGATCGGCAACTACCGATTGTGGAGCAGCCAGCGGTATTTCGACGACCTCGCCAGGCGCTGGACGGTCGAGACCGAGCAGCTGGCCGATCAGACCGTGAGCCGGTAGAAGCGCCAGAATCCGAAGTCCTCGATCGGCAGGATGTCCACGGCGGTGAAACCGGCCTTGTCGGCATACTCCCCCAGCTTCGCGGTGCGCATGACTGTGCCGGTGCCTGCGGAGTCGGGGTGCGCCATACCGTCGGGCAGGCAGACCAGCAGGCTGAACCCGTACATCAGACGGTCGATATCGCTTGCGGGTGCGGTGAATTCCGGGGCAACAGCCTCATCCATGATGATCACCGCGCCGCCGGGGCGCAGCGCCTTGCGCATCGAGGTCAGCACCTCGACAGGGTGTGGCATGTCGTGCAGGCATTCGAAGGCGAACAACGCGTCGTAGGTGGATTCGGGGAGGTCGGTGGCGGCGTCGGCCTGGTGGAAGCGGACGCGGTTGCCGAGGTCGGCGGCGTTTTCGCAGGCCATCCGCACCGAGGGCTGGTCGATGTCGTAGCCGTCGACGGTCAGCTCGGGGTAGGCGCGGGCCAGCGCGATCGTGGACCAGCCGCCGCCGGAGCCGATGTCGGCCGCCTTGGCATCCGGGCGCGAAAGCAGTGCGTGGACGTCGGCGACACCGGCCAGATCGGTGGCGAGGCGTTGTTCGAACCACGGGCGGTTCATGTCCGACTGTGATTCGCGCATGTCGGCGCCGTATTCGGACCAGCCGACCCCACCGCCGTCGCGATAAGCACGCACGAGCGCGGGCATCTGGGCGGCAGCGCCCGCCAGCATACGAGCGAGTGGCGCAAGGTAATTGAGACTTCTCGGGTCGGTGAGGACTTCCGCGGCGCCGACCGGCAGCGCGAACCGCCCGTCCGCGGTCACCGTCAGAATCTCGGTCGCCGCCTGCTGCTCGAGCCACTCCTGCGCGTACCGGCGATCCCCACCCGCCCGCGCGATCAACTCACCCGCATCGGCGGGCCCACCGGCAGCCAACGCCCGATACCAGCCGAGCCGATCCCCGAGATGCACCGCGAGAACGTCGATCGCCCCGAGCGCCGCCCCGAACAACCGCTCGGCGAACTCCTCACTGGTCTGCTCCGCTCCGCTCACCGGTCGTCCTCCTGTCGATGCGACACGAATCGGCGCCGACCCGCTGCTACGGACTACGGGTCGGCGCGCCGAAAGGTTCAGCAGCAGGTCAGGGTGGCTACGGCGAGTCGAACAGGAGACCACCGGAGGCCACGGTGGTGCCGATGGTGTCGGTGTGGATCGAGTCCTTGGCGGAATCCATCACCACGACGGGGCAGATGACCGAGTAGCCGGTGGCGGCGATTGCGGTCGGGTCGAAGGTGACGATGGGGGCGCCCGCTTCTACCGTGTCGCCTTCGGTGGCGAGGAGTTCGAAGCCTTCGCCCTTGAGTTTCACTGTGTCGATGCCCAGATGAACAAGGACGCCGACGCCGTGGCCGAGGATGACGAAGGCATGGGGGTGGAGTTTGAGGATCTTGCCGGCGATGGGGGCCGTCACCATCAGCGTGCCGCGGGTGCGGTCGGGGTCGAGCGCTACGCCGGACCCGACGATTTGTTCGGCGAAGACCTGATCGGGGACTTCCGACAGGGCCACGACCTTGCCGGGGAGGGGGGCGATGACCGGAATGCTCAAAGGATGTCCTCGATGTCGTCGGCCAAGGTGTCGGCTTCGGGACCGACAACGACCTGTACGACCGAGCCCGACTTGAGCACACCGTGCGCGCCCGCGGCCTTGAGCGCGGCCTCGTCGACCTTGCTTCCGTCCTTCACTTCGGTGCGCAACCGGGTGATGCAGGCCTCGATCTCGACGATGTTGTCCGCGCCGCCGAGGCCGGCGACGATCGCTTCCGCTTTGGACATATGTTCTCCCTTTCCGCGGTGGTTGCCAGTACCAGTATGGGAGTCTCGAATGTGCGCCACATCATATTCAGCGGTTGACATCCGACCGCCACCTGGTCAAACTGGCAACTGGTTATGACCGGACAGTACCCGTCAGGGATACCGGTTCACAACAGTTAACCCGGATCGGCGGGCAAGCCGGTCCTCCCTCGCCGAGACCGCCGGGAAGCCGGCACGAAGAAGGTCGACATGACTGCCGTTACCGACACCCCTAAACAAGAATCGAAGGTGTTCGCGGGATTGCAGCGCCTCGGTCGCAGCCTCATGCTGCCGATCGCGGTGCTCCCCGCGGCGGGCATCCTGCTGCGCGTCGGCCAGGACGATCTCCTCGGCCGCTTCTCCGCGCTGGAGAGCACCGCGTCGGTCATCTCGGCGGCCGGGCAGGCCGTATTCACCTGGCTGCCGCTGATCTTCGCGGTCGGCATCGCGATCGGCTGGGCCAAGAAGGCCGACGGGTCGACCGCGCTGGCGGCGGTGGTCGGTTACATGGTGATCGACGGCGTGTTCAAGGCGATGTCACCGATCGTGCTCGAGGGAAAGACCGACCCGAAGGGCGCGCAGGCGCTGATCAACTACGGCGTCCTCGGCGGCATCGTGATGGGTCTGCTGTCGGCCATTCTGTGGCAGCGGTTCTATCGCACGAAGCTGCCCGATTTCCTCGGCTTCTTCAACGGCAGGCGGCTGGTGCCGATCCTGACCGCGGTCACCGGCCTGGTCGTCGGCGTCGGCATGGCGTTCCTGTATCCGGCGTTCAACTCCGCGCTCACCTGGGTGGGTGAGACCGTCGCCGACAACTCGGTCGTCGGTGGCGGTATCTACGGCGCGGCCAACCGCCTGCTCATCCCGACCGGTCTGCACCACATCCTGAACTCCACAGTCTGGTTCCTCGTCGGCGATTACACCGATGCCTCCGGCCAGCTCGTGCGCGGCGACCTCAACCGCTTCTTCGCCGGTGACTCGAGCGCGGGCACGTTCATGACGGGCTTCTTCCCGATCATGATGTTCGCGCTGCCCGCTGCCGCGCTTGCCATTTGGCGCAATGCGCGTCCGTCGCAGAAGAAGCTGGTCGGCGGCATCATGCTGTCCACCGGTCTGACCGCGTTCGTCACCGGCATCACCGAGCCGCTGGAGTTCTCGTTCATGTTCGTGGCGTGGCCGCTGTATGTGGTGCACGCGCTCTTGACGGGCACGTCGATGGCACTGGTGAACGCGCTCGGCATCCATGATGGATTCACGTTCTCCGCGGGTGCGATCGACTATCTGCTGAACTTCGGCAAGGCGACCGACGCATGGATGCTGATCCCGATCGGGCTCGGGTACGCGGTGATCTACTACGTGCTCTTCAGCTTCGTAATCAAGAAGTGGAACCTGCGGACCCCGGGTCGCGAGGCGGAAACCGATGTCGAGGTCGGCGCGCCCGACGCGGCCGTGGTCGAAGCCGAGGCCGCCGTCACCGCCACGGAAGATACTCGAACCGATGCACCATCGGTAGCCGAAGTCGAAACGAAGTTGGACAAGAAGCTGGAAGGTGAGTGAGGCCATGACAACCCGCACCGTCATCGTCGGATCCGAGGTGGGGCTGCACGCGCGGCCCGCCGCGAGACTCACCAAGGCCGTGCAGGCCGCGGGGGTGCCGGTGCGGATTTCGGTGGGAGGTGGCGAACCGGTCGACGCGGCCAGCGTGCTCGCGGTGATGACGCTGGGCGCGGGCCACGGCGCCGAGGTGACCCTGTATGCCGAGGGCGCCGACGCGGTGCTGGACCAGCTGGCCGAACTCATCGCCTCGGATCTGGACGCCGCCTGATGCCCGAACAGGTAATCCGTGGCCTCGGTGTGAGTCCGGGCGTGGTGTGCGCGCCCTGGATGCGGTTCGGATCGCAGCTCGAGACCTCGGCGCAGGATCCGGTCGGCGGCACTGTCGCCGAGGAGCTGGCGCGAGTCAAGGACGCGCTCGGTGGCGTGTCCGAGGAGATGGCTGCCAGGGCCGCACGCGTGAGTGGTGTCGCATCGGAGATCCTGTCGATGTCGGCGACGATGGCCAGTGATCCGGGCATCGTCGCCGCCACCGAGAAGGAACTGGCGGCCGGGATGCCGACGGCGCACGCGGTGCACCTCGCGTTCGAGGGGTTCTGCGCGAAGCTGGAAGCGCTCGGCGGGTACATGGCCGAGCGGGCGACCGATCTGCGCGATATCGGCGGGCGGACCGTCGCGGTGCTGCTCGGGCTGCCGATGCCGGGCATTCCGGAGCCGGGGTATCCGTTCGTGCTGGTCGCGCGGGACCTCGCACCCGCCGATACGGCGATGCTGGGTGACAGTGATGTGGTCGGGTTGCTCACCACCGAGGGCGGCCCGACCAGCCACACCGCGATCCTCGCGAAGTCCCTCGCCTTGCCCGCGGTGGTGAATTGTCCCGATACCGATCGGCTCGTCGATGATGCGCCGGTGCTGCTCGACGGGACGACCGGTGAGGTCGTGATCGATCCGAGTCCTGAGCATCAGCGGGCCGCTGTCGAGCAGGCAGCGGCGGACAAGGCGCGAATCGCGGCAGCCAGTGGGCCTGGGCATACCGCTGACGGGACGCCGGTGAATCTGCTGGTGAATATCGGCACCGTCGATGACGCGGTGACAGCGGGACCGGTCGACAGTGAGGGCGTGGGACTGTTCCGCACCGAGTTCATGTATCTCGGGAAGGCGTCCGCGCCGTCGCTGGACGAACAGACCGCTTCGTACACAGCGGTTCTCGAACAGTTCGCCGGACGACGAGTGGTGGTGCGGACCCTCGATGCCGGGTCGGACAAGCCGCTGCCGTTTCTCGATCTCGGTACCGAGGAGAATCCGGCACTCGGGGTGCGTGGGTTGCGGATCGGCACGGTGTTTCCGGAGACTCTCGCCACGCAGCTCACGGCGCTTGCCCGGGCGCGCGAGGCGACCGGGGCCGACCTGTGGGTGATGGCGCCGATGGTCGCCACCGCGGACGAGGCTGCCGGATTCGCCGCGCTCGCACGGGAATCCGGATTGACGAAGGTCGGCGCGATGATCGAGATCCCGGCGGCCGCCCTGCGTGCCGTCGATCTGCTCGCGCATCTCGACTTCGTGAGCATCGGCACCAACGATCTGAGCCAGTACACGTGTGCGGTGGATCGGATGGCGGGTGGGCTCGCACATCTGCTCGATCCGTGGCAACCCGCGGTGCTGGATCTGATCGCGATGGTCGGGGCGGCCGGTACGGCGGCTGGAAAATCAGTCGGTGTGTGTGGTGAGGCCGCGTCGGATCCGACGTTGGCGCCGGTGCTGGTGGGGCTCGGAGTGACGAGTTTGTCGATGTCGGTGCCCGCGTTGCCCGCGGTGCGGGCGGCGTTGGCCGCCGTGGATATGCAGCGGTGCCAGGATGCCGCGGATGCGGCGTGCGCGGCACAGAATCCGCAGGTGGGGCGCGAGGCTGTCGCAGCGATCATCGGGCGGGCGTGAAAAAGGTTGTTGTGGACGCGGTCCGGCCGACGGTCGGATCGCGGTGTGGTGTCCGGCGACGGTTCTCGATCGTTGCCGGTAGGAGGAAGGTTTCGTGGTGATGGGTTTCGTGCGCGGGCGACTCGTCGGGGCGGCGGTGGGTGAAATCGCCGACGGTGTCGTCGAATTCGACGGGGGGCTGATCACCTGGGTCGGTGCGGCCACACATCATCCCGCGCCCGAACGGCTTCCGGCACCGCGCGATGATCTGGTACTTCCGGGCCTGATCGATCTGCACTGCCACGGTGGCGCCGGGTTCGGGTTTCCCAATGCTGATGCGCGAGGTGCTCGGGTTGCGGCGGCGCATCATCGGGAGCACGGCACTACCGGGTTGATGGGGAGCTTGGTGTCGGATCAACCGGACGTGCTGGTCGCGCAGGCGGCGATGCTGGCAGGTCTTGTCGAGGACGGGGCGTTGCTCGGGGTACATCTCGAGGGGCCGTTCATCAATGCGAGCCGGTGTGGAGCCCAGGATCCCGCGGCGATCATTCCCGGCGATCCCGCGTTGTTCGAGCGGATCTACGCGGCGGCGCGCGGCACTGTGCGGTCGATGACGCTGGCTCCCGAGACCGCGCATTTCGATGAGCTGCTGGCCGCGATGCGCCGACACGATGTGCTGCCGAGCCTCGGGCACACCGATGCCGACGCTGCGACCACCGCGGCGCGTATCGCCGAGGCTCGTGGAGGGCCGATCACCGCAACCCACCTGTTCAACGGGATGCCTGCCCTGCACCACCGCTCCCCCGGACCCGTCGCCGCCTGCTTGGCCGCGGCCGGGCGTGGCGAGATGGTGGTCGAATTGATCGCGGACGGTGTGCATTTGGCGCCAGAGACCGTGGCGATGGTCTTCGATACCGTGGGGCCGGATCAGATCGCGCTGGTGTCGGATGCGATGGCGGCGGCGGGCATGAGCGACGGCGACTACCGGCTCGGTGCGCTCGATGTTCAGGTCCACGACGGTGTCGCCCGGCTCGCCACGGCCGGCGGTTCGCCCGGGGCGATCGCGGGCGGCACGGCTCGGCTCGTCGATGTGCTGCGGTGGACCGTCCACGATGCGGGCATACCGCTGTCCGACGCGGTCACCTCCGCGACACGTACCCCTGCTCGCGTACTCGGCCTCGAGGGCGAACGCGGCAGCCTCACCGTCGGTGCACGTGCCGACATTCTTGTCACCGACCAGTCATTGCGGCCGCGGCGGGTGTTCGTCGCCGGAACGGAAGGAATCTGATGGAAATCGTGATCCGGGCTGATAAAAACGAGGTGGCGAGCACGGTCGCCGATATCGTCGGCGGCTATGTGACAGGCGGGAACGCGATCCTCGGCTTGGCGACCGGGTCGTCGCCGCTGGGGAGTTACCAGGAGCTGGCGCGCCGGTACCGCGAAGGTGAGCTGGACTTCTCGACCGCGAGCGCCTTCCTGCTCGACGAGTACGTTGGTTTGCCGAAAGATCATCCGCAGTCGTACTTTTCGGTGATCAGGTCCGAGTTCGTCGACCATGTGAACCTGGATCCCGCGCGGGTGCTGAGCCCGAACGGGGAGGCCGGTGATGTCGCGGGTGAAGGTCGACGGTATGACGCGGCCATCGCCGCGGCGGGTGGGGTCGACGTGCAACTGCTGGGGATCGGCACCGACGGGCATATCGGATTCAACGAGCCCGGCTCGGCCTTGACCTCGCGCACGCGGGTGAAGACGCTCACCGAGCAGACCCGCAAGGACAACGCGCGCTTTTTCGACGGGCCGGAGGATGTGCCGCATCACGTGCTCACCCAAGGTCTCGGCACGATCAACGAAGCTGGTCATCTGGTGATGATCGCGCTCGGCGCGGGCAAGGCCGATGCGATCGCCGCCGCCGCCGAAGGGCCGTTGTCGGCGTTCTGCCCGGCCTCGGTCATGCAGTGGCATCGTCATGTCACGGTGGTGATCGACGAAGCCGCGGCGAGCAAGTTGAAGTTGGCCGATTACTACAAGTACGCGCTGGCGAACAAGCCCGCCTGGCAGTCGTTCTGACGTGACCGCGCTCGAGTTCGCGGTGCAGGACGTGGCGGGTGCGCTCGGCGCTCGCCGCGTCGGGGCGGATCGGGTGGAATTGTGTGCGGCGCTGGGCAGTACGGGCGGGCTGACGCCGAGTATCGGGACCATCGAGGCCGTGGTGGGAACTGGGATTCCCGTCCACGTGCTGATCCGGTGCCGGGCCGGGGGTTTCGTGTATACCGATACCGACGAGCTCGCGGTGATGAATGCTGATGCACGAGCGGCAGTTTCGGCCGGTGCTTCCGGTCTGGTGGTGGGTGCGCTCACTCCTGACCACCAGGTCGACGTCGAGGGTGTACGTCGTGTTCTCGACGGTATCGATGACATAGAGCTGACCTTTCATCGTGGGATAGATCAGATCCGCGACCGCGCGGCCGCTCTGGAAACCTTGATAGCCGGTGGTATGACCAGGGTGCTCACCTCCGGTGGGGCAGCCACCTGCGCCGAGGGTCTCGATGAACTCGCCGCGATGGTCGATCACGCGGCAGGGCGCATCCAGATCATGGCGGGCGGCGGGATCACCGTCGGCGACATCCCGGCATTGCATCGGGTCGGCGTCAGCGGGATCCATCTGTCGGCCCGACGCGTCATCGCCGACGACGGCGGGCCCGGCGGGGGCGGCAAGTCCGGCCACGAACAACTGGACGAGGAGCTCGCAGGCGCCGCCGCCCGTCAGCTGCTCGCGGTAGACCGGCCGAATCGACAGCCGCCCGGCTGAGACGCCAACACCGCCGTCAGCTAGTCGTTTCAGGCGCGCTCGGCGAGGATCAGTTCTGCTTCGCCGGGATCGCAGTCGAAGGCTGCTCGTACTGCCGCAACGGCCTTTTCGTGTTCGCCTGCCGCGACCAACTGGTCGATGTCTGACCACTGATCGGTGGGCGGCGCTACCGACGGGTCGAGGCGGCGGTCTAGGCGTTCCCACATGCGGGCCACGGTGGGGTCGTCGGAGAGTAAGCCGCCGAGGTGTGCCTTGAAGGTGGGGTGTTCGGTGCGGTACATGCCCATCCAGCTGCTGGCGAGCGGGCTGGCCTCGGCATTGGCGGTGCGGTCGGCGAGTTTGAGGATCACGGCCCTCGGGTGGGCAGCGATCTTGGTGTAGGCGTTCTGGTTTCGTGCCTTGCGGTCGGGGCCGATGCCGGTGACCGCCCACACCAGATCGAGAACCTCACGACCGAAACGCGATTCGACATCCTCGGCCGTGACCGGGGTGTCTTCGACGACGTCGTGGAGCCAGGCCGCGAGGCCGAGTTCGCCGCTGTAGCCGAAGTCGTCGAGGACACCCCGCACGGCTGTCAAGTGGGTGATGTAGGGATGTTCGCCGTAGCGCTGGTCGCCGTGCGCCGCGAGGGCGAACTCCCGCGCTTCGGTTTCGCGCTGATCGAACTCCATGCCGCACCCCCGTGCTCGATTGGTGATCGTGTCGTGATCGACCCTAGCCGAGGGCACCGACAGGTTGCCGAGATCAGTGGTGGGCAACCGGTTTCACTGCGGTCAGGATGCCCGTCTGGTCACGGCTCTGGGTATAGGTGAGATCGGTGAAGCCGACCGCCTCGACCTGACCGGCGTAGTGGCGGATATCGGCGTCGGCGAACGGATCGCCACCGCGGCCGAGCAACAGCGAGAGCACTTTCCGCATCCGGGGCGACGGTGACGCGTCGGCGAGCAGGAGTCGTCCACCCGGCCGCACTACTCGCCACATCTCGGCGATCGCGGCGTCACGCTGCGACTCGGGGATGTGGTGCATGACGAAAGTACAGGTGACAACATCGAATTCGGCATCGGTCAAGGGCAGCGACTGCGCCGGGCCGACCACGTAGCGATAGTGCGCGGCGCGATCCCGGTCGCTGTTGTCGGCGACCGCCGTGGCCGAGGGGTCGACGCCGACGGCCGCACCGCTCGGTCCGACCGCTTCGCCGAGCGCCCGGACGAGTTTGCCGGGACCACAACCGATATCGAGTGCACGAGCACCAAGGCGCGCGCCGGAGAGCGTGACGAATTCGGCGAGCAGACGGCGATGCCTGCCGAGGAAGAACACCGAGGTGAACAGGTTGTATCGACGCAGGCCTGCGATGACGAGGCCGGTGTCGGCGTCATTGACGAACATGGGGGTGAGAAGCTGATTTCGGGACATGAGTTCATGGTCGGGCGCCGCCGCGCACGTCACCAGGAGCAGAATCGCCCGTGGTGTCCGTTATCGAACAGATCCGGGGAAACTGTGCAGGAGGAATCGATGGCCGAGCACCCTGACCGACGGGTTCGACGCACCAGGGACACGCTGCACAAGGCGTTGATCGAGCTGATGATCGAGCGCGGCTACGACAAGGTGACCGTCAGCGACATCATCGCCCGCGCCGACGTGGGGCGGTCCACCTTCTACGCGCACTACCGCGACAAGGACGACCTACTGCTCGTGAGCTGCACCGAATTCCTGCGCCGCGAGATCATCCGCACGACCACTCCCGGTTCCCCGCTCGCGCCGTTGCGCGTGATGTTCCATCTCGCCGCGCAGTATCCCGAGGTGTATCGCCCGCTGATCGGGCCGAAAGCGACCGCCACCGTCGTCCGCGCCTACCAGCAGTGTGTCGCCGAACTGGTCGGTGAGCTCCTCGGCGAGCAGCCCGCCGGCACGATCGCGTTCCTGTCCTGGGGGCTGCTCGGCGTGCTCGGCACGGTGATCGAGCCGACCGAGCCGATACCGCCCACGCAGGCGTGGCAACGGTTCGAAACGCTCGCGCTGTCCGGCCTCAGTGGGTCCGGCGGCTCAGGTCCGGCCACGGTGGGCGGCGCAGAATCGCCAGCGCCGCAATGACTCCGGTGAGCAAGCCGATCCATTCGCCGAGCTGAGCGATGCGATTGGCGTCCGTCGCGGGCGTCCAGTGCGCGCGTCCGGAGTGGATGACGAACAGCCCGATCGGACGCGGGTGCCACAGGAGACCACCGCTGCGAGAGACGGTGATGATGATCGTTCCGTCCGCTGTGTCGATCGGCTGACCGAACACCATCGGTGGCTCGGACACCAGCTGTTCGAGGCGATCCCTGATCGTCATCGCGTCCCCATCCCGTCGTACGACAATGCCGTCGAAGATACGCGCCTCGAGTACCTCCTGTCGGCTGCCATGATGGTGAGTGTCAAACCCATGGTGAAAGGTGTACCGATGCGGGAGCAGACACTATCGACACAGTGGTCACGATCGTTGGGACTGCGAGTGCCGGTGGTGAACGCGCCGATGGGCGGCGCGGCCGGTGGACAGCTCGCCGCGGCGGTGAGCGCGGCGGGCGGGCTCGGGATGATCGGGATGGGTAGTGCGGGGTCGGTGGTGGCCTTGCGTCGCGAGCTGGCTGTGGCCGGTGTGCCGGACGGGATCGGGCTCGTCGACTGGGTCCGCGCCCGCGAAACCGGGCTCCTGGATGCCGCGATCGCCGCAGGTCCACGGATCATCTCGGTCAGTTTCGGCACTGATTTCTCCTGGGTGCCGCAGGTGCAGGCGGCGGGCATCCTCGCCGTGACCCAGGTGTACGACGCGCCCGGCGCCCACCGCGCTCAGGACGCGGGTATCGACGTTCTCGTCGCTCGCGGCAGCGAAGGCGGTGGTCACGGGGCCGACCGGCTGGCCTTGCTGCCGCTGCTCGACGCCGTCCTCGACATCGCGACCGTCCCGGTCCTGGCCGCCGGTGGTATCGGCTCCGGGCGAACGCTCGCGGCCGTCCTCGCGGCGGGAGCGGCGGGAGCATGGCTCGGGACCTGTCTGGCCGCCGCGGAGGAATCACTGCTGCCCGAATCCGCCCGCCTGGCGATGCTCGCCGCGAACTCCAGCAGCACCACCGTCACCACCGCTTTCGACGAGGCGCTCGATCTGCCGTGGCCACCGATTTATCCGGCGCGCGTCCTGCGCAACGAGTTCACCGATCCGTGGTCGCGGCCCGAAGCCGACGACCTACCCGACGCCGAACGTCTTCGCGCGGCGATCGCGGTCGACGATCCCAGGCTCGCACCCGTTGACGCTGGTCAGGGCGTCGGTTTGGTGACCCATATCGAGCCTGCTGCCACCGTGATCGACCGCCTGTGCGGAGACGCGGCCGAGCTTCTGGCATCACGTCATACGTAGTCGAATCCGCGACCTCGCGAGGTCGGCGGTTGCAAAAATATGTAGATCGGTCTAGTTTGAGCCGGTGGGCAAAAAGGGAGCGGAAACGCGGTGCAAGCTGATCAGGGCTACGCGGTCGCTGATCGAGTCGCATGGATATTTCGGCGCCGGGCTCAATCAGATCGTGCAGGAGAGTGGGGCGCCGCGCGGATCGCTGTACTTCCACTTCCCCGGCGGCAAAGACGAATTGGTGGCCGCGGCACTCGCCGAGAGCGGCACCGAGATGGCGGCGATCATCCGCACGATCGAGGCGACCGACGCGCGAGATTTCGCGCGAAAGATGGTGAACCTGCTCGGCGATCAACTGGAAGCGTCGGACTGGACCATCGGATGTCCGGTGGCAGCCGTTGCCCTGGACACCGCGTCTACCAATAGCGCTGTGCAGCAGGCCTGTTCGGCGACGTATCAACTCTGGGAAGAGGCGATCCGGGAACGGCTGATCGGATTCGGCCATCCCGAGCCCGAGCGGATCACCACGGTCGCGCTCGCCCTGATCGAAGGCGGGCTGGTACTGGCCCGCACCCACCGCTCACGCCAACCCCTTCAGCACCTCGCCGACACCATCGACGTTCTGGTCTGAACCCCTCCCCACCTCCAGCTTCGACTCCTCTGAAAATATGTAAATCGGTCTACTGAAAGTAGGACACCATGGCACACACCGACTCCATCGTTTTCGGCGCCGCCGGCTTCATCGGCCGCTCACTGGTCGCCGAACTGCTGCGGACCGGGCATACCGTTACCGCCGCGCTGCGTGCGGGCAGTCAGAATCGGCTGCGGACCTGGCTCGATGAGCAGGGTGTCGACACCGTCGGCCTGACCATCACCACGACCGATATCGGCGAGCCGGATCTCGCACTGAGCGACACCGTCGAGGGGGTGCGCGATGTGTACAACACGGCCGCGTTGATGAAATTCGGGCTGGCTGCGGACGTGGCGCGTCGAGTCAATCTCGACGGGGCGGTGCACGTGCTGGAATGGGCCGCACGGCAACCGGATCTGCGGCGCGTCGTGCACATCAGCGGCTATCGCGCCGTCGAGGACGCGGGTGAGCAGGACTATCGCAACGGCGCGTACGAGGCGTCGAAAGTCGAGGCCGATCTCCTGCTTCGGCGCATCGCTGCCGACCGTGGCATCCCGCTGACCATGGCGAATCCCGCCGGGGTGCTCGGACCCGGTCAGTACTTCGGGCTCTCCGACATCATCGACAACCTCTGGCAGGGTCGACTGCCCGCGCTGCCGGGCTCCGCCGATACCTTTGTTCCGGTCGTCGATCTCGACTACGTGGCCAGGTTCATGGTCGGGCTGCCCACGCAACCCGATACGGTCGGCAAGTCCTATCCGCTACTGGATGCCGCGACTCCCGGGCTACCCGAACTGATTCGGCTCGTCGCTGATCACCTGCATGTCGCGGCGCCGCGCTTCACGCTGCCGACCGCGTTGGTCCGTCGACTTCCCCGCGCGGTGACCCATGCCGATCCCGAAGCGCTGTCCTTCATCAGCAGCGACCGTTACGACACCAGCGACAGCGATATCGTCGCGCGACAGCTCGGCATCAGCCATCCACCGGTCAGCGAACTGCTGCGCACCTATGCCGATGGGATCGTCGCCAGTCGCAACGGCACCGTCGCGCCAACCCCGAAGTCCGGATTCCGCGGCGGTACCTGGATGGTCGGCGAGCAGGTCGATCCGGAATATGTGCTGCTGCACGGCATTCCGGTCGACAGCGATTCGTGGGCCGAGGTGGTGCGGGAATTGGACGCACCGGTACTGGCGGCCGATCTCCCCGGGCTCGGGCGCTCGGCGGCCTCGTCGCAGTCGACCGGTGACTGGATGGCGGAACTGATGGCGCCGGTGCGGACCCGACCGGTGATTGTCGGCCATTCGTTCGGCGCCTGGCCTGCCATCGAATTCGCGCTGCGCCATCCCGATCGGGTGTCGCGGCTCGTGCTCATCGCACCCGCGTTCCTGCAGCAGCCCGCCTCCCGGCTCACGGGTTCGCCCATCGCCGCTGAGGTCGTCAAGCGGATGTCCGCGGCGACATTGGCCGCGCGACTGGGCATTCCAGAGGGGCCGACCATCGCCTCCGCCGTGGCGAATCTGCGCCGGCCCGGCGTTGCGCAGCGCACTTTCGCGGCCTTGCGCGCCGCCGGTGCCTCGCGAGACGAACTCGCCGCCAAGCTGGCCAGGGTCACGGTTCCGGTCGACATCATCGTCGGTTCGGACGATCCGCTGATCGAGCCGACCGATCGACCTGTCACCACCATCTCCGGCACCGGGCACTACCCGCAGTTGACGCATCCCGCTCTGGTAGCGAGTGTCCTGCGGGGCGAAAGGATCTCCGCAGCGATGCAATACGCAGAGGAGATCTCAACGAGCAGCCGCTAGCCCAGCGGTGTGGAAGGCGGCGCAGACCTCTTCGGCGGTACAACACCCAGCCCACCCCCACCTGCTCCGCAGTGCGGCATGTGCGGCCGCACCCGCGACCTGACCGGCGCTCGATCGACCGATCCCGCGGAGACTTTGCCGCGCCGACGGGCAGATCGACCTGCCGCACTCACCCGGTCGGTGCCGCGAGTTCGATACGCATCGCGGGGTCGTTCAGCATCTCCGGCTGGATCGAGATGGTCTCCTCGGTCCGCCACCGTGCATGCCAGATGGGGACACCGCCGGGCAGGTCGAGTTCGCGCGGGGTGGTGAGTAGGGGCAGGTCGAGGCGGGCCGAGGTGACGGTGACGGTCGCGTTCGTCGGCGTGTGCGACCACACGTCGTCGACCGCGTTGGTGATCCGGACGCCGAGCCGGTGGCCGGTGGCTAGGCGGGCATCCTGCCAGAGCAGCCGGATCTCGGATTCGGGGCGCACCGGGGCGATGCCACGGGTGATGACCGTTGCGCGCCCGTCGGGGGCGATGTCGTAGAGCTCCAGTGCGACAGTCGCTTCCGGCGGGCCGGACAGGGTCAGCGCGGCGGTGCTCCGGCCCGCCAGGTGCACGGGCTCGGTGACCGGTGCCGAGATCGACCAGATTTCCCGGTCCGCACCGGGCAGCAGGCCACGATCGCTGTAGGTACCGGCGCGCAAGGCGACTGACGCGCGCCGGGAATCGGTAGGCGGCCACACGTTTTCACCGCGCCAACCACCGTCGAACTGGCCGACGGTCACCGGAGGACCCGGCACCTCGATATCGGCGCCCGCCACATGTTTGTCGAGGAAGGCGTAGAGCTCCGAGGCGAACTGGGGTGTGCCGCACTTTTCGCGGCAGTCCGAGTGGCCCCATTGGCCGAACCAGGCGCGGTGCTCGCCAGGACCTCTGGCTTCCCAGGCCTCGATGATGCGGTCGGCTCGGGTGTTGGAGTCGAGGAAGCTCTGGCCGAGGAACATCGGGGTGGTGTTGCCGCGGACGGCCTCCACCATGTCGCGCTCGCGCCAGTCCGGGTTGGCGCCGTTGTGGTCGGCGGTGAGGGCGAGGTAGCGGGCGGCGCAGTCCTGGGTCATCTGGACCGCATTGGCTTTGTACTCGTCACCGTCGTCGGGGTGACCGGGGGTCGAGGCGATCGCCAGGTGTTCCGCGCCCGCGGTGTCGGCGGGGCGAATCCCGTCCTCGGTCAACGGTTTTCCACCGAATTTCCACGCCGTGCCCTGCATGTAGAGGTACGAGTACGGATCGACAACCGGCTCGAACGCCGCTACCGCCGCCAGCCCCTTCGGCTTCGCGGCCAGTGCCATCATCCCGGTCCACCCCTCATAGGACGTCCCGACCACCCCGACCCGCCCCGTCGACCACGGCCTGCTCGCCGCCCACTCCACGGCCGCCGCCACATCCGACCGCTCCCCCGGGCCACCGAAATCCGGGCACCCGTTGGACCCACCGAACCCGCGCAGATCGACGATCACATACGTGTATCCGGCCCGCAGCGCCCACTCGACCGGCAAGTTGTCGGTCGAAGGTCCACCACCGGGCCGAGGCTGGGACAGGTACGCCAGATGCGCCCGGTACGGACTAGCCGTCAGCAACACCGGAGTCCGCGCGTCAGACGCCACACCCGGCGGCCGAAGGACATCAGCGTGCAGCCGAGTCCCGTCGGGCGCGGTGAAATACTCCTGCGTCCACGTGTACGCCACATTCACCGGCTCAGCCGTCGCCGGCGCCACCATCCCGAGCACCAACGCCACACCGGCCACCGCCCGCGCCACCACAACACCCAATCGCACCCCCGGACTATTGCCGGTCCCCGCCTCGCCGTCCAGCCCCGATTATCCGGGGCGTGTCGCCGATCAGAGTCGACCGGATACGCGAAACGCCCGCCCCACGAATAGGTGGGACGGGCGTTTCGGTAGTGCTACTGCGTAACCCGCGGGTCAGAGCCTATGTACGACTTAGACGTCGTAGTACAGCTCGAACTCGTACGGGTGCGGACGCAGGTTGACCGGGGCGATCTCGTGCTCGCGCTTGATGTTGATCCACGTCTCGATGAGGTCAGGCGTGAAGACGTTGCCCTCGGTGAGGTAGTCGTGGTCCTGCTCGAGACGGTCGATGACCGCGGCCAGGCTGGTGGGGGCCTGGGGGATGTTCTTGGCCTCCTCCGGCGGGAGCTCGTAGAGGTCCTTGTCGACGGGGGCCATCGGCTCGATCTTGTTCTTGATGCCGTCCAGGCCTGCCATCATCATGGCGGCGAAGGCCAGGTACGGGTTGCCCGAGGAGTCAGGCGCGCGGAACTCGATGCGCTTGGCCTTCGGGTTGTTGCCGGTGACCGGGATACGCACGGCAGCCGAGCGGTTGCGCTGCGAGTACACCAGGTTGATGGGGGCCTCGTAGCCCGGCACCAGACGGTGGTACGAGTTCACGGTCGGGTTGGTGAACGCCAGCAGCGACGGGGCGTGGTGCAGGATGCCGCCGATGTAGTGACGCGCCAGATCCGAGAGGCCACCGTAGCCGGCCTCGTCGTGGAACAGCGGCTTGCCGTCCTTCCACAGCGACTGGTGCACGTGCATGCCCGAGCCGTTGTCACCGAAGAGGGGCTTCGGCATGAAGGTGACAGACTTGCCTTCCTGCCACGCGGTGTTCTTCACGATGTACTTGAACAGCTGCAGGTCGTCCGCCGCCGAGAGCAGCGTGCCGAACTTGTAGTTGATCTCGGCCTGACCGGCGGTGCCGACCTCGTGGTGGCCGCGCTCGAGCTCGAAGCCCGCGTTCTGCAGGTTGGTCGAGATCTTGTCGCGCAGGTCGACGTAGTGGTCGTACGGGGCGACGGGGAAGTAGCCACCCTTGTTGCGGACCTTGTAGCCGAGGTTGCGGCTGCCATCCGGGTTGAACTCGTTGCCGGTGTTCCACGAGCCGGAAATCGACTCGAGCTCGTAGAACGCGCCGTTCATGCTGGAGCCGTAGCGGACGCCGTCGAAGATGTAGAACTCGGCCTCGGCACCGAAGTACGCGGTGTCGGCGATACCGGTCGACCGCAGGTACTCCTCCGCCTTGCGCGCGATGTTGCGCGGGTCGCGGGAGTACGCCTCACGGGTGAACGGGTCGTGCACGAAGAAGTTCAGGTTCAGGGTCTTCGCGGCACGGAACGGGTCGACCCGGGCGGTGCTGTAGTCGGGGAGCAGGAGCATGTCCGACTCGTCGATCGACTGGAAGCCACGCACCGAGGAGCCGTCGAACGCCAGACCCTCTTCGGCCAGGTCGGCGGTGAACGCCTTGGCCGGGATCGAGAAGTGCTGCTGGACGCCGGGCAGGTCGGAGAAGCGGATATCGACGTATTCGATGTCCTCTTCCTTGATGTACTGGATGACCTCTTCGGCCGTGCTGAACGTCACTTGCTCTCCTTACGAATCGGTTCCCAGCCAGTCGCGATGCTGGCCCTTTCGAGCGACCTGCGAGAAGTCGCAACGAAGGGGTTCGTCGCGACCTGACGCTAAGGACGCGGTGTTTCCCAACAGTCAAGGCTGTGTTTCGCCAGTGTTACGCGAACCGGATGCGGGGGTGATGTCAGCCATCCGGGCGCGACCTTCACGCTAATCCTGCCATCCGCGCGATCACGCGCTGACGTGACCTCCATTAATGCGGTCGTGGGCGACCGATCGCGCGCCACTATCCTGGGAGCCATGGCGCGTATTACCGGCACATGGCTCTCCGGATCCCCGGGCGAACCCGGCGACTCGGACATCTCCGGCTACCCCGGTGAACTGTACGGGTTGCCCCGCGTTGGGGCGGGCTCCCTCGCCCCCACCTGGCGCCGCGTCGTCGCGCTGTTCCTCGACTGGTTCATCGCGGTCGGGATCGCGGCGGTGATCACTCGCAGCTTCGTGTCGTCATCGGTGCCGCTGCTGGTGTGGTTCGTGGTCGGCGTGGCCGCGGTGACGCTGTTCGGGTTCACCCCGGGCCAGTACTTCATGAAGCTGCGGGTGCTGCGCATCGACGCACCCGTGGCCGTCGGGTTCGTGCGCGCGCTGGCCAGGCAGGTGCTGCTGGTGTTCGTCGTGCCCGCGCTGTTCACCGATGCCGACGGGCGCGGCATGCACGACCGGGCCACCGGGACCTCACTGGTCAACGCCCGCTGAGCGATCCGGCGTACCTCCGCATGCGCGGCTGAGGAACGCTGCGCCCGCGTCCATTGGGCCTGCCCATGATGGCGCGCGGCCATACGATCAGGCCGTGTCACTGAATCCGGCCTTGCTGGCCGTGCGTTTCCTGCTCGAATTGATCGCCATCACCTCGTTCGGGGTGTTCGGCTGGCGTGCCTTCGATTCCCCCTGGCGATATCTGCTCGTCGTCGTGCTGCCGGTCGCGGCGGCGCTGCTGTGGGGAACGTTCGCGGTACCCGATGACCCGAGTCGCAGCGGCGGCGCACCGGTGCCGGTGCCGGGTCCGGTGCGACTCGGCGTCGAGTTCGCGGTGCTGTTCGGCGGCGCCGCGGCGCTGTGGGCCGCGGCCCTACCGCGATTGGCGCTGATCTCGGCGGCGGTTCTCGTCGGCTATCAGCTGCTGGCCTATGACCGCGTGCTGTGGCTGCTGACCGGCCGCTCGACCGACGCCTGAAACGCCGCGAGCCCGTCACCTGGTGAGGTGACGGGCTCGTGACGGGAGTAGGTCAGCGGCGACGGATCGCGCGCTGCATGCCTTTCATCTTCGCGCCGGGGGGCATCGGACCCTTCGGCATCGCGGGACCACTGCGCGAACTGAGGGCCGTGAGCCTGCCCTCGATCTGGTCGATCCGCTTGACGTCGATGTTGCGCGGCAGCTTGGTGAGGTATTTCTGCAGCTCCTTGAGCGGAGTCTGGCCTTCCTCGTTGCCGACGATCACTTCGTAGATGGGGGTGTCACCGACCAGGCGGGCGGTGCGCTTCTTCTCCTGCGCGATAAGCGACTTGACCCGCTGCGGCGAACCCTCGGCGACGAAGATCACCCCGGGCAGGCCGATGACGCGGTGCACGGCGTCGAGCTGAGTGGTCGCGGCGACGCCGTTGGCGACCCGCCACTTGCCCTGCAGGTTCTCCAGTACCCACGCCGCGGCGCCCGCCTGACCCTCGGCCTTGCGGTACACGTTCTTCTGCACGCGGCGCCCGAACAGGATGAATGCCAGCAGCACACCCAGCAGCAGACCCAGCGGCAGCAGGAACCACTGCATGTCGAAGATCAGCCCGATGAGGAAGAAAACCACCGTGGTGCCGACCAGTGCGCCGATCATCAGCGGCAGCAGCGCCTTGTCTTCCTTGCGCTGCATGTTGAACGCCTGCCACAACTGCTGACGACGCTCGCGTGATGCCTGCTTGCGGGCCGCTTTAGCCGCGGCCCTGGCTTCCTTCGACGGCTTGCCGCCCTTGCCTCCTGCCATGATGCCAGCTTAGATGGCGCGCCGCTGGGGCGTCTGACCGCATCACACCGTGCCACGATCCCGGCGTTTCGGGCGCCTTCGGTGGGCGAAGGACCTCCCCACGGGCCACAATGACACAGATGCGCCCGATCACCGAGAACCCGGCCCCGTCCCCCGTCACCGAGGGCGTCGACGACGAGGTCGCGCGGCGGCTGGCCGTCGCGTTGCAGTGCGCGACGGTGTCGACGGAAGATCCCGCGCACACCGCCGACGCGGAGTTCGCGCGCCTGGCCACCCACCTCGAGACCTCGTTCCCGCTCGCGCATGCCGAACTGGCATTGACGAGCTTCGGCCACAGCAGGCTCTACCGCTGGGACGGCGTCGAACCGGGCACGGTGTCGGCGATCCTGCTCGCCCACCAGGACGTGGTTCCGGTCGACGACGCACAACGCTGGACCCATCCCCCGTTCGCCGGTGTCGTCGATGACGAATTCATCTGGGGTCGTGGCGCGATCGACGACAAGAGCCGCATGCTCGCCGTCCTGGAAGCGGTCGAATCGGCAGTGGCAGCCGGGATTCGCCCGCGCCACACCATGTTCCTGGCCTTCGGTCACGACGAAGAGGTCTTCGGCGACGGCGGCGCGGTCCGGATGGCCCAGCATCTGCGCGACCAGGACGTGCGCGCGGAGCTGCTGCTCGACGAGGGCGGGGTGATCACCGAGGGCGTCGCCGACGGGGTCGACCGGCCGGTGGCCAGCATCATGCTCGGCGAGAAGGGCTATGCGACGGTACGGCTTTCGGTCACCGAGGCCGGTGGTCACTCCTCGATGCCGGGCAAGCAGACCGCGGTGGGGCGGCTGGCACGCGCGGTCGCGCGAGTGCAGGACAATCCGATGCCGCTGCGGCTGACTCCAGTGATCAGCGACATGCTCGCCCGCATGCGGGAGTCGCTGCCCGAACCACGACGCAGACTGCTCGAGCTCGCCAGCTCACGCGGGCTGGCCACACTGGCCGGGCCGCTCTTGGCCCGGATCATGGCGGCGGGCCCGACCACCGAGGCCCTCGTCCGCACCACCACCGCGCCGACGGTGATCAGTGGCGGCGTAAAGGCCAATGTGCTCCCGCAGAGCGCCGAGGCGCTGGTGAATTTCCGTATCCTGCCCGGCGATTCGGTAGCGGCGGTCCTGGCGCACTGCACCCGGGTGATCCGCGATCTCGGCGTGGCGATCGACCTCGTCGGACCGGCGTCTGAGCCCTCCCGGTTCAACGAACCAGGCCCGGCGTTCGACCTGGTCGCCGAGCTCGCCTCTGGCGTGGTACCCGGGATCGTGACCACCACCGGGATCGTGCCCGGCGCCACCGATTCACGCCACTACGACGGCTTGGCCGTGACCCGCTGCAACTTCGCGCCGATCGTGTTGACCTCGGCGGATCTGGAACGGATCCACGGAACCGACGAGCGGATCTCGCGGCTCAACTACGCTCGGCTGATCGAGTTCAACCGGCGTCTCATCGAGCGGCTCGCCGCGGCGCCCGAAGCAGGAGGAGCGCCACGATGACGACCGACACCGGCGAGTTCGCGGGCCACGGCGGCAAGATCGCCTGGCGCGCATGGCAACCCGAGACGGCGCCGCGCGCGGTGGTGGTGCTGGTGCACGGCGTCGCCGAACATTCGGGCCGTTACGAACACGTCGGCGCCGCCCTGGCAGACGCGGGCTTCGCGGTCTACGCGCTCGACCACATCGGGCACGGTCTGTCCGAGGGGCCGGCGGCCAATATCGGTTCGATGCAGGGCGCCGCCGACAATGTCGCGACTCTGCTCGAGCTCGCGGGCGCCGCCCATCCCGGTATCCCCCGGTTCCTGCTCGGACATTCGATGGGCAGCCTGGCGGTCCTGCACCTGGCGACCCGCGGGCCGGTCGACGTGGCGGGCGTGATCGTGTCCGCGCCGCCCCTCGATATCCCGCTCGGCAACCCGATCCAGCGCCTCGCCGCTCCCCTGCTCACCCGGTTCGCACCGAATCTCGGTGTGCTGACCTTGGATTCGTCCACGATCAGCCGCGATCCCGAGGTGGTACGCGCCTATGACGACGACCCGCTGGTCTTCCGCGGCAAGCTGCCCGCGCGCACCGCGGTGGAGATCCTGGAACACACCGCGCTGGTGAAACGGCGCCTCGGCGCGCTCACCGCGCCACTGCTGGTGCTGCACGGCACCGCCGACGTGATCGCGTCGCCGTCGAGCGCCGATCTGCTCGAACGCGACGCGGGCTCGACCGACGTGACGGTGCTGCGCTACCCGGGGCTCTACCACGAGGTGTTCAACGAACCCGAGGGTGCGCAGGTGCTCGGCGATGTCACCGACTGGCTGTCGACCCATGTTACCGATCAGTAAATTCTCGGGCGGGTGGCACTAGTAGACTAACGACCCATGACCACGTCTTCCGGCGCTGTTGCCTTCATCCGCGCGAGCTGGCACAGCTCCATCGTCACCAAGGCGCACGAGGGCTTCCTCGCCGAATACACCGGCTTCGGGTTCGCCCCCGAGATCGTCGAGGTGTTCGACGTCCCGGGCGCCTTCGAGATCCCGCTGCATGCCCAGCGCCTGGCCCGCACCGGCCGCTACGAGGCGATCGTCGCCGCGGCCCTGGTCGTCGACGGCGGCATCTACCGCCACGACTTCGTCGCTTCCGCGGTGATCGACGGCCTGATGCGGGTGCAGCTCGACACCGATGTGCCGGTGTTCTCGGTAGTGCTCACCCCGCACCACTTCCACGAGCACAGCGAGCACGTGGACTACTACACCAACCACTTCGTGACAAAGGGAGCCGAGGCTGCCCGCGCGGTGGCGAACACCCTCAGCTCCCTGCGGTCACTGCCCGCTTCTCACTGAGTTACTTGAACTGGTTGAGGCAGGCCTGTTCGCCGCTGAGGACGCCGGTGCGGAACGCCTCCAGTCGCTGATACCCGCTCGGCACCACCTTGCCGTTGACGTCGGCGGCCGCGAGGCCGTCGGCGAGCAGGCCGGAGACCGCCTCGTCTAGGTCACCGGCCGACAGGCGCGGATCACTGCTCGGCTCACTGAGTTTCGTGGTGAGCACGCCCGTCAGGCACGCGGTGCGCAGGCCCGCGGAATCGGCACCCGACAGTGACAGCTTGCGATCCTGCTGCACCGCGAGGGCATAGCGGGACACGAAGACCGCCGCGGCGTTGTAATCGCCGGTGACGACCGCCGACAGCGGCTCCTCCTTGGTGCTCGCACCCTCACCGGCACGCTTGGCCATGGCGGGGATGTCGGTGCCGATGGTGTTCGAGCCCGGGCAGTAGGAGACCGGCTCGGTGGTGGTCGTCGACGAGCAGTTGCGGGTGACACCGGCGTAGTCGAACTTCGGCGCGTTCTTCACCGGCATCGACTTGCCCAGCTGGGCGGCCAGGGTGGTCAGCGTCTCCTTGTTCACCGGCAGCTGCTCGTCGCGTTCCCCCTCTTCGAAGGTGACGGGCAGACCGGCGCGACGCTTCTCGATCTCGTCCTCGTTGATGTCCTTGCAGGACTTGGCACCCTGGGTGTAACCCATCTGCACCGCGGTGACCCGTTCGAACGCCGAACCGTGCACGGCGTCGGGATCATTGGGGTCGCGGTCACGCACGGCGACGGTCGCGCCGAGCACGCCGTTGAGCCCGTCGGTGGTGTTGAGCGTGAAGTGCTTCGAATTGCCTTCTGCCACATGGCGAAGGAACACACCGGCCAGGCAGTCGGCCTGCTGTTCCTTGACCAGCGCATCGGTGAGGAACCCGCGCAGCAGGTCGGCCTGGGACTGGATGGCGTGCCCGTATTCGTGGGCCAGCACCATCACCACCGACATCTCCTTGTACTTGTCGACCAGCAGCGGCAGCAGGACGGTGCGGTCCCAGCCGATGGTGTGATCGAGCGGGCAGTAGGCGGCATTGACCAGCTTGTAGGTGCTGCTCTTGCAGAACTGCACCGATTCCGCTTCGCTGGCTCGCGCCGACCACGAGATGACCTTCGAGGCGGGCTTGAAGTTGCCGCGGAAAGTCTTCGAATACTCGGTCTGCCAATACTCTTCGATATCGGCGAGGGCGTTGAGGGCGAGTTTGTCGATCTTGCCGTTGTCGCCGTTCTCCGCCTTCTTGTCTGTGTCGGGCACACCGGGACGCGACCCGCTCGGACCGGTGGACGACGCCGCGCCCGCCACCTCCCACGGGTTGTCCATCATCGGCTGCGCCTGGTCGCTCGCGACTGTTGTCGCGCCGCAACCGGATACGAGCATGCCGATACTCACCAAAGCTGCCATGGTCGCGCCGAACCGATGTCTTCTCATGCGCTGTCCTCCCCGGAAAAAATGACGCGGACGCCTAACGGTCCGCTATCGAGCGCTCACATGGTAAACGACCGCTGTCACAGGTCCATTCGGATCGTTGCCAGCACCGCGCGATGGTCGGAGCCGGGAATGGTGAGGGTACGGATCTGTTCTGCCACCCCACCTGCGACGAGGATGTGATCGATCCCGATCACCGGTCCCCACCGACGGTCCGCCGGGTAGGTGAGCAGGACGCCGTCGCCGGTCTGGTCCGCGGCCGAGGCGAAGGCACCGTCGAGCAGTGCCCGGTAGGCCGAATGGTCGTGTGTCGCATTGAAATCCGCGCCGACGATCGCGGGCGCGCTGGTCGCGGCCAGGATCTCGTCGACCGCGCGCATCTCCGCCGACCAGGCGGCGAAGTCGATGTTCGGCGGGATCGGATGGAACGCGAACACCGGCATCGGGCCACGCTGCGGGTGTTCCATGGTCGCGGAGATATTGCTCATGATGAAGCCGTCGTATTTCTTGGTGTCGCGCAGCGGGTATCGGCTGTAGATGCCGGTGCCGCCACCGCCCGACGCGGCGGGTTCCAGATAGGAGTACGGCAGTCGCTCTTCCAGCCCCGCACCGCGCAAACCGACGATCGAGTCGATGGTCAATTCCTCGACGGTGAGCACGTCGACGTTGTTGTCACGCACCGCACCGACCACCGCGACCGGGTCGGCCTGGCCGAACAGGATATTCGACTGCATCACCACCAGTTCCGGCCCTTCGGCGGCCCTGGCCTCCGGAATGTAGGACGGCACCACCAACCACGCGGCACCGGCCAGCACCAGCACCGCTGCCCCCGAGCTGCGCCATCCTCGCGCGAGGAGCATCAGCACCAGCCCCACGACCGCGCCGAGCATCAACCACATCGCCCCCGACGCCAACAACACCATCGACTTCTGGCGCCAGTCCACGACGTGCAACACGATCCCGACCACCGCCGCGACCACCGCGCCCCACCCCAGGACGAGCAACGCTCGTTCCACCCATTTACGCATCATGCGGCCACCCTAAGTGGCCCCACTTTCTGATCCCTTGTGAGTGTCTTGAAGGTTCTCTGAGGCCTACACTGCCGCCGTGTACATCGAGGAATTCAATGCCGCGGGACCGCTCACCGAGCAGGCGGTCGAGGAGCTGATGACCGTCGCGAACAAATACACCTCGGCGATCACCATGACCGTCGGCGAGCGCACCGTGCAGCTACCGGTACTCCCGGTCTGCTGGGACGAGCTGCCCGTGCGCGCCGGCACCGCGATCACCGTCGAAGCCGATCGCGGTTACCGGCCGGCCGACCCCGAGGACCGCACCGCACTGACCGACTTCGTCACGACCTTCCAGCGTGCGACCGGCACACCCTAGAGCGGCAGACCTGCCTCGATCCAGTTGTAGGCCTGGATCTTTCGGGACTCGGGGTCGTTGACCACCTGGTTGATGAGGTCGTTGACCTGGTCGGCGGACAGCGGGTAGCCGTAGTGTTCGGCCGCGCCCGCCGACGCCCACAGCGAGGCGAACAGACCGGGACCGCCGAGGATGTGGGACAGCGCGGTGGCGACCTCGTCGACCGTCTCGATGACGCCGTGGACGAGGGCGATCGCGATGTCTTCGTCACCGGGCGGCATGCCGGGGGCCAGCGCACCGGATTCGACGGCGCGCTGGGCCAGCCAGGCCCGCGGGACCAGGGGGCTCGGGCCGATGGCGTCGCCGAGGTAGTAGCGCCATTCGCCGGGGTTGCCCTGGTCGAAAGCGTGGATGTAGAAGGTGCGGGTGAGTGCCCACAGCGCGATGTAGCGCAGGGCGAGCTGTTCGGGGCCGAGCAGCGCGTCGGGGCCGTCGGCGCGGTCGCGCTCCAGCTGGTTCCAGGCGAAGCGGAACCAGACCTGTTCGGAGTTGCCGACCCAGGTGGCGGGCAAGCGGTCGGCCAGTGCGGCCAGTTCGCCGGCCGGGCCGTCGACGCCGGTGTCACCCGAGGCCTCCACCCGTAGGTTGTCGACGTAGCCGCGCAGGGCGTCGACGGAGGTGAACACCGCGTAGCCCAGTTGAGCGAAGCGGGTGAGGTCGGCATTGGACGGTTCGAGTACGAGCACCACCGGCATGCCGACGCCCGGTTGCAGGCCCTCAGGCCAAAATGCTTCGGCGACAGCGAGTTCGCGGCCGGTGACCGGGTCGGAGACCTCACTGTCGAGCAGCGGGAAGCCGAAGCCATCGGCGATGAGGTCGTCGACGAGCGCGTTCACCTGGTCCACCGCGGGATCGCCGACGGTCACCCCGGCGACACCCACCGTCAGCAGGGTGGGGCGGTGCAGCTTGCCGGTGCGCAGCTTCTCGAGGAAGGCATCGGCCGAGGCGGAGAGCAGTTTGCGGCGCGCCCGCAGGAACTCGCGATAGTTCTCCACCCGCCACAGCGACGGGTCGGTCGGAATCCACTGTGAGGCGAGCACACCCGGGTTGCGGCGCTCCACCTCGGCGAAGTAGTCGGCGGGCTCGCGCTCACCGAGTTCGGCCTCCGAACCGGGGCTGAGGAAGCAGAAGTTGGCGATCGCGTTGATCTCGTTGCGTTCGTAACCGGCGTCGCGCAGCAGGGTTTTCGGGAACAGGTAGTGCACCTGCACCGGCGTGCGCTCACCGAACTGCTCGATGCCCAGTTCCGAGCCGCTGCCGAGATCGCGCGAACCGTCGACGCGCGTGAGCAGATACAGCAGCGGATAGAACCGGGAGCCGCGGGTGGCGCCGGCGAAATCGTCGGCGCACAGGTCGAGCGAGCCGCCGCGCAGCCGTTCCAGTGAGCCGATCAGCGCGTTGATGCCGCCGCGTTCGAGGGTGTCGTAGTCCTGCTGCAGGAAGGTCTCGGTGGAGCCACTGAACCGACCCCACAGTGCCGAATGCACGTACCAGTACAGCGCCCGGTCGCGGTGCAGATCGTCGTCGAAACGGCCGCCGTTGAGGAACAGCAACCGGGTGATCACCGGAATCGCGTAGCGCCCCATCAGAACCCGGTCGTGATCGAGACCGAGTCTGCCCGCCACGGTGTCGAGGAAGGTGTCGACCTGTCTGGTGGTGTCCACCAGCGCCTGTTCGAATTCCGCGGGCGCCAGATCGCCGAGCGCGTCGAAGTGCGCGCGCCCGTTGCCGACCGCGATCACGTTGCGCAGCAACCAGTCCAGGGTGAAGGTGTAGCCGTCCTTGTCCCAGCGGATCAGGTGGTCGCGCAGGTTGCCCCTGGCCTGCGGCCACTGCGCGCACAGGGTGGCCAGCGCGAGGTCACCCTTGGAGAGTTTGGTGCCGCCGGAGTTGACCCGGTTGAAGATGTCGACCACCTCGTCGACCGTGCGATCGGACCCGGTGATGGTCTCGACATTGAACTCGCGGTTGGTGACCTCGCGAACCTTGTTCAGCCGATCGAGATAGAGGGCAAGGGTTTCCGGCGACTCGTCCGGGAACCTGGACAGGTAGTGCATCGGGCCCTGAGCGAACAGCTCGGTGATGTCGATCCAGGCGGGCGCGGTATCGCGACCGGGCACCTGGAATTCGAAAAGCTCACGCTCGACATCGAAATGCAGGCCGGTGAACGCGATCTCGTCGCCCTCGAAGAACGACGGCGCCGTCCCGCGCACGATTCCGTACAGGGTGGTGATGCGCTGCTGCCCGTCGAGCAGCAACTGCCGCAGCCCCGAGCCCGTCGTCGACCCGCGCACCGCGATCTCCTCGGACCCGGTCTCCCACACCAGCAACCCACCGACCGGATACCCGAGGTACAGCGACCGCATGAGTCCACGTACCTGGTCGCGGTTCCACACGTAACCACGCTGGAACTCGGGCAGTAGCACAGCACCGGAGTCGATCTGGTCGAGCAGGGTGGACAGACGTGTCACGGCAGCCTTTCGATCGAGATCCGGTGGCGGACAAGCGCCCCATCGTTGCACGGATCGTACCGACACATCCCGACATGCCAGCGGCCGAACGGAACTGGTGCGCTCAGCCCGTCCCGGACACAGCGGCCCGGAAGGCGTCCGAGGCATAGAACGGAGCCAGCCTGCGGCGTAGCACGGTGTCGAGATAACCACGCTCGTCGAGTGTTTCGAGGACCGGCGGGCCGAAACGCAGCGCCTCTTCGATCATGTCCGCGCGCCCGACGCCCAGCTCAGCCAGCAATTCGGCAAGGGGGGTGTCGCCGTATTTGTCGAAGACGTGGTCGACGCCCTCGTCGAGCAGGGCATGGAAGTAATCGGTATCGCGGAAGGTGCGCCAGAATTCGAAGACGAGCACAACGATGTCTTCGACATCGTTGGCCGAGACCAGATCACGGTACGAGCCGACCGCGTCGCCGGTGTGCTTGCGCCAGGTCTCGCGGGCACTGTCGAGTAGTACCTCGTCGGCATCACTGCTGTTGCCGCGCAACACGAATCGCGCGCCGGTGCGGGTGAGTCTGCCGACGCCGCTCTCGATCGCGGGCATCGCGGGTTCGGCCAACCGCGACAGCGCGCCGCGCAGCGTTCGGGCCAGCCCGCCCCCGTCGGGGTGCAAGCCGTCGTCGACCGCGGTGACCACCGCGCGCTGGACCGCCTCGACGCACGCGTCGACGGTCACCGGGCTGTTGAGCACCAGCCGCACCAGGCGGTGGGTGAGGTCCAGATCGGCGACGGCGTCGACCAGCTCGTCGAAGCGGCGGTTGTCGACGAGCTCGCCGACCTCGATCTCGTCGTTGGCGCGATGGTTGTACAGCCGGGTGGCGATCTCACCGACGAGTTCGGGAATCGCCCCTTCGACCGGAACCTGCACGGCGAACTTGTGCGCGACCGCCTTGATCTGCTCGCGGGTCACGGCGTCGGCGAGGGTCAGCACCGCGGCTTCGTCGAGCGCGCCGTCGACCTCCTCGGTGACGAACTCGAGGAATCCGGCAGGCTCGCGCAACTGCTGCTTGGTGAACGCCACATGCGCGTCGAGCACTCGCATGGCCAGGTCGACGTGCCCGCCGCGCCCCTCGTTCATCTCACCCATACCGCCCACAGTGACACAGTCCGCGACGCGATGTGAAAAGGGAGCGCAGGCGGGGTTGCCCGCCGACGCGACACGCCGGTTTCCCCTGACAGACTCCGCCCAGACTGCGATGCGACAAACTGCTAGGCGCGGTTTGCTGGCGAGTATGGCATACTGGGTTGCTGAGACTGGGCTGATCGCAAGTGATCGCCATGGCTCACCTACGGAAAAGACTTTTAAAACATGACTCAAGGCACCGTCAAGTGGTTCAACGGCGAAAAGGGCTTCGGCTTCATCGCCCAAGACGGAGGCGGCCCCGACGTCTTCGTTCACTACTCGGCTATCGGCGGCTCGGGCTTCAAGTCCCTCGAAGAGGGACAGCGGGTGGAGTTCGAGGTCGGCCAGGGCCAGAAGGGCCCGCAGGCCCAGGACGTCCGCGCCATCTGATTTCGGCGTGAACTGAAAATGCCCCGCACCTGTGGTGCGGGGTTTTTTCATGTCCGCGCTGTCATGTCCTCACTCGCCGCCGAACACGCGCTCGACGACCGCCTTCGCGCGACGGGTGATGCGCATATACGTATCAAGGAATTCGCTGCCGTCGTCGTTGGGCCAGCCCGCTACCCGGGCGACCGCCGACAGCAGTTGGCCGGGGCCGGGGAGTTGGTCGGTCGGTTTTCCCTTGACCAGGACAAGGGCGTTGCGGGCGGCGGTGGCGGTGATCCACGATTCACGCAGCAGCGCGACATCCTCGGGTTCGAGGATGCCTTCGGCCTCGATCACGTCGAGTGCCTGCAGCGTTGAGGTGTTGTGCAGCGCGGGAACCTCGTGCGCGTGGCGCAACTGCAGCAGCTGGACGGTCCATTCGATGTCGGCCAGACCGCCGCGCCCCAGTTTGGTGTGGGTGGACGGGTTGGCGCCGCGCGGGAGGCGTTCGGCGTCGACGCGTGCCTTGATGCGGCGGATCTCGCGGACCGATTCCTCCGAGACCCCACCGGTCGGGTAGCGGATCGGGTCGATGACGTGCAGGAAGCGCACGCCGAGATCCTGGTCGCCTGCCACCTGGTGTGCGCGCAGCAGCGCCTGCACCTCCCATGGCTGGGCCCATTGCGCGTAGTAGGCCTGATAAGCGGCCAGCGTGCGAACCAGCGGCCCGCTACGGCCCTCGGGGCGCAGGCCCGCGTCCACCTGCAACGGCGGGTCCACACTCGGTGCGCCGAGCAGTCGCTGGACCTGCTCGGCGATCCCGTTCGCCCACTTCACGGCGGTGGCCTCGTCCTCGCCGGGGCGCGGATCGCAGACGAACAGCACGTCGGCGTCGGAGCCGTAGCCCAGTTCCATGCCGCCGAGCCTGCCCATGCCGATCACCGCGAAGTCGGCGGGCGCCGGTCCACCGCGTTCGGCCTCCGAGGCGCGGATGACCGCGCTCAATGCCGCCTCGAGCACCGCGACCCAGACCGACGAGAGCGCCGCGCACACCTGCGGGACGTCGAGCATGCCGAGCACGTCGGCCGAGGCGACCCGGGCGAGTTCGTGGCGGCGCAGTGAACGTGCCGCCGCGACAGCGCGTTTCGGATCGCCATAGCGGGCGGCCGCGGTCTGCATGCCGCGGGCGACGTCTTCGGGGTTGGTACTGAGCAGCTGCGGGCCACCGGGTCCGTCGGCGTACATGCGGATGGTGTCGGGCGCGTTGATCAGCAGGTCGGGCAGGTACTCCGAGGAGCCGAGCACGATCATCAGGCGCTGGGCGACGGCGCCCTCGTCACGCAGTTCACGCAGGAACCAGATCTGGTCGTCGAGGCCCTCCGACACCCGCCGGTACGCGAGCAGGCCCGCGTCGGGATTCGGTGTGTCACCGAGCCATTCGAGCAGCGTCGGCAGCAGCAGTGCCTGGATGCGGCCCTTGCGCGAGACGCCACCGGTGAGTGCTTTGAGGTGGCCGAGCGCATTGGCCGGTGCGCCGTAGCCGAGGGCGGCGAGCTGGCGGACGGCGGCGTCGGGGCTCAGGCGCAGCGCGTCGGAGTCCATCCGGGCGACCGCGTCCAACAGCGGGCGGTAGAACAGCTTCGCGTGCAGGCGCCGCACCCGCACGGCGTTGCGGCGGATGTCGGTGTCGAGCACGCCGACGGCGTCCTGGCGGCCGTCGGGACGGATGTGGGCGGCGCGAGCCAGCCAGCGCATGCCCTCCTCGTCGTCGGCGGCGGGCAGGGTGTGGGTGCGCTTGAGCCGCTGCAATTGCAGGCGGTGTTCGAGCAGGCGCAGGAATTCGTAGGAGGCGGTGAGGTTGGCGGCGTCCTCGCGGCCGACATAGCCGCGCGCTGCGAGGGCGGAGAGCGCCTCGACGGTGTTGGTGACATGCAGCGCGTCGTCGACCCGGCCGTGCACCAATTGCAGGAGCTGCACCGCGAATTCGACATCGCGCAGGCTGCCCGCACCGAGCTTGAGTTCGCGTTCGCGCAGGTCGGCGGGGACCAGGTCCTCGACCCGGCGGCGCATGGCCTGGACGTCGGCCACGAAGTCGGGGCGTTCCGAGGCGGTCCAGACCATCGGCATCAGCGCGTCGCGGTATTGCTTTCCGAGTTCCAGATCGCCGGTCATCGGCCGGTTCTTCAACAGCGCCTGGAACTCCCAGGTGCGCGCCCACCGCTTGTAATAGGCGAGGTGGGAGTCGAGGGTACGCACCAAGGCGCCCGCTTTGCCTTCGGGGCGCAGTGCGGCGTCTACCTCGAAGAAGGCCGCGCTGGCGACGCTCATCATCTCCGCGGCCAGCCGGGTCGCGGTCGCGTCGGCGGGTTCGGCGACGAACACCACGTCGACATCGCTGACGTAATTCAGTTCTCGCGCACCACATTTGCCCATCGCGATCACCGCGAGGCGCACCGGCACCGGGCCGTTCTTGCACACCCTGGCCACCGCGACCGCCAGGGCCGCGGTGAGCGCGGCATCGGCCAGATCCGACAGGTGTTTGCCGACCACCAGATACGGCGGGACCGGTTCGTTCTCGACCGTGGAGGCGAGGTCGACCGCGGCCAGCAGCATCAGCTGATCGCGATACCTGCTGCGCAGCAACGCGACTGCCTCTGGACCGGCGACATCGGCGCGGAACAGCATCGGCCCGGCGTTGGGTCCGGTCTCCGGTGCCGCGTCGACGGCGTCGAGCAGATCGGCGATCAGCTCGGCACGGCGGGGAAGTTCGTTCTGGCGCAGCACTTTCCACGAGGCCGGGACAGCCACGAGATGGTCACCGAACGCCGTCGACGACCCCAGCAAGCCGAACAGCCTGCCGCGCAACGTGGTATCGGAACGGATCGCCGAATCCAGTTCGGGCCAATCGTCTTCGAGAGATTCGCGCAGCCGCACGAGCGTGCACAAGGCGAGATCGGCATCAGGCGAACGCGACAGTGCCCAGAGCACGGGCACCCCGTCGACGTTGTCCCAGCCGAGCTGGCGCAGTGAAGCTGCCGCTGCCGGTTCGAGTAAACCGAGCCGGCCGACGCCGGGAACAGCGGAGCGGGCAGTCGGAGGCCGGACCATAGCTGCAATCCTAGCGGCTGGCGCCGCGGGTTTTCGGCCTGGAAGCCTCGATCTTCCCTCCCGGCGGGCACTCCTTCGTCGCACCCTCTGGTCAGTCCAGATCAAGGCGGCCGAAAACCGCCAGGATCGCTTAGAGACTCAGGTATTCCTTCAGTTCCCAGGGGGTGACCTGCGAGCGGTAGTCGGCCCATTCGCGGCGCTTGTTGCGCAGGAAGAAGTCGAAGACATGTTCGCCGAGGGTTTCGGCGACCAGCTCCGAGCGCTCCATCGCCTGTAGGGCCTCGTCGAGGGTGCCGGGCAGGGTGCGGAAGCCCATGGCGCGGCGCTCGGCGTCGGTCAGCGACCACACGTCGTCTTCGGCCTCGGGCGGCAGGTTGTAGCCCTTTTCGATGCCGCGCAGACCGGCGGCCAGCAGCACCGCGAAGGTCAGGTACGGGTTGCAGGCCGAGTCTGGGCTGCGGATCTCGACGCGACGCGAGGACGACTTGTTCGGGGTGTACATCGGCACCCGCACCAGCGCCGACCGGTTGGACCGGCCCCAGGACGCCGCGGTCGGAGCTTCGCCGCCGTGGATCAGGCGCTTGTAGGAGTTGACCCACTGGTTGGTGATCGCGCTGATCTCGGGGGCGTGCTCGAGGATGCCCGCGATGAACGAGCGCGCGGTGCCGGAGAGGTTGTTCGGATCGTCGGGATCGGCGAAGGCGTTGTTCTCACCCTCGAACAGGCTCATGTGGGTGTGCATGGCCGAGCCGGGGTACTGCGAGAACGGCTTGGGCATGAACGTCGCGCGCACGCCCTCGTCGATCGCGACCTCTTTGATCAGGTAGCGGAAGGTCATCACGTTGTCGGCCATCGAGAGCGCGTCGGCGTAGCGCAGGTCGATCTCCTGCTGGCCGGGGGCGCCCTCGTGGTGGCTGAACTCGACCGAGATGCCCATCGATTCGAGCGAGTCGATGGCGTGGCGGCGGAAGTTCGGTGCCGAATCGTGCACGGCCTGGTCGAAGAAGCCGCCATTGTCGGCGGGGGTGGGCTCGTAGCCGTCCTTGAGCTGGTTCTTCAGCAGGAAGAACTCGATTTCGGGGTGCACGTAGCAGCTGAAGCCCGCGTCGGCGGCCTTGTTCAGCTGACGGCGCAGGACGTGGCGCGGGTCGGCCCAGGACGGCGAACCGTCGGGCATGGTGATGTCGCAGAACATCCGCGCCGAGTGCTGGTGGCCCTTGGAACTGGCCCAGGGCAGCACCTGGAAGGTCGACGGATCGGGCCGGGCGACCATGTCCGCCTCGGACACGCGCGCGAAGCCTTCGATGGCCGAACCGTCGAAGCCGATGCCCTCCTCGAAGGCGCCTTCGAGCTCGGCGGGCGCGATGGCCACGGACTTGAGGTAGCCCAGCACATCGGTGAACCAGAGACGGACGAAACGGATATCCCGCTCTTCGAGCGTCCGCAGCACGAATTCCTTCTGGCGATCCATACCGGCGAGCGTAAGCACCCGGCGTTAAATCCGTGTTACATACGCAGACGGGTTTGCGATCACGTCACATCGTTCGCACATCTCACCGGCCACAACGGGGCGCGGAGAGGAGATGTGGCTCTCAGCATGTGAGACCGGGAGCGGGCGTGGCGAGATCGACGAGGTAGTTGATCACCGCGGCATCGAGGCACTGATCGCCCGCGACGAGAGCGGCGGTGTGCCGATTGCCACGGAAAGTGATCAGGTCGGCGCCGAGCTGTGCAGCCAGGTCGACACCGGCCTGATACGGCGTGGCCGGGTCGTCGGTGGTGGAGACAACGACAGTGGGCGGTAGTCCAGGGGCCGAGACACGATGCGGGGTGCTGGTGTTGGGCACCGGCCAGGCGGCGCACAGTTCCAGCGGGGCGGCGCCGGTGCCCTTGCCGTCGTCGAGGAACGGGGCCGCCTTGCGGTATTCGGAGTCCTGACGACCGGTCACCGCGGGATCGGTGATGCGCGGATCGTCGACGCAGCGGATCGCGTTGAAGGCGTCCTGGGTGTTGGCGTAGGTGCCGTCTTGGCGGCGACCGTCGTACATATCGGCCAGTTGCAGCAGGGTGTCGCCGTTTCCGCCGCGCAGTTCCGACAGGCCCTGGGTGAGGATCTGCCACAGGTCGTCGCTGTAGAGGGCCTGCTGGACGCCGGTGATCGCGTCGTTGTAGCTGAGGCCGCGCGGGTCGGCGGTCGACGCCGGGGTCTTCTCCAGTGGGCCGACCAGCTCGCGGAAGCGGGCCACGGCCTGGGCTGGGTCGGTGCCGAGCGGGCAGTCGGCGTTCTTCGCGCAGTCGGTGGCGTAGGCGTTGAACACACCTTGGAAGCCCGCTGCTTGACGCAACGACTCCTGGACCGGGTCCTGGGAGGAGTCGACGGCTCCGTCGAGGACGAGAGCGCGCACGTTCTGCGGGTATTTCTCCGCGTACGCCGAGCCGAGGCGGGTGCCGTAGGAGTAGCCGAGGTAGCTCAGCTTCGCGTCACCCAGGACCGCCCGCATGACATCCATATCCTGGATCACCTCGCGAGTGCCGACATGTCCGAGCAGGTCGACACCCGAGCGCTGGGCGCAGCGGTCGGCGTATTCGCGGTTGTCGGCCTCGGCCTCGGCGATGCCGGCCGGGGTGTTGTCGGTGGGCACCTCCGCGCGTTCGGCGTCGGCCTGCTGCGGGGTCAGGCAGACGATCGCGGGCAGCGAGGAGCCGACACCGCGCGGATCGAACCCGACCCGATCGAACTTCTCCGCCAGTTCGGTGCGGTTGCCGACGGTGATCATCGACAGGCCGGAGACACCGGGTCCACCCGGGTTCATCAGCAGCGAGCCGACCTTCTCACCGGTGGCCGGGATCCGCGAGAGCGCGATCTGGGCGGTCGGGCCGTCCGGGCGCGCGTAATCGATCGGCACGGTGATCCGCGCGCATTCGGTTTTGGGCGGCAGCCGGTCCTCCGGGCTGCCATAGCCCTCGCACGAACCCCAGCCGATCTGCTGGTCGTAGAAGGTGCTCAGGCCCGGCGGTGGCGGGGGCAGTTCAGCGCGCGGTGCGCTCTCCTCACCGATGCCGCAGCCGGTGACGATCAACGCAGAGACAGCGCCGAGGAGCACGACGAGCCGGCCTCGCTGCACAGTTGGCCCACCTTTCCGCGCCCTGCGGCGCACACCTGCGCCCGAATGGGCTCGCATCACGGTAGCCGAATCGACGATGTGACCGATCACACCTGCGCCGGGCCTTAAACCCGCGCGGGCGCAGGTGGCACACTGGGATCGTCAGAAACGCCCGGGGACCCGGTATGGGCCTCGAGGAACCAGACGAAAGGGACGATGATGTCCGTATCCGATGAGCAGAGTCCTGCCTACGGTGCCACTCCCGCCGAAGCCAAACCACGCCGCAAGACCCGCGTCCAGCATCTACAGCAGATGAAGGTCGACGGCGAGCGCTGGTCGATGCTGACGGCCTATGACTACTCGTCCGCCCGACTGTTCGAGGAAGCCGGTATCCCCGTGCTCCTGGTCGGCGATTCCGCCGCCAATGTCGTCTACGGCTACGACACCACCGTGCCGATCACCATCGACGAACTCATCCCGCTCGTGCGCGGTGTCGTTCGCGGCGCACCGCACGCGCTGGTGGTCGCCGATCTGCCGTTCGGGACCTACGAGTCCTCGCCGCAGCAGGCCCTCGCGACCGCCATCCGCTTCATGAAGGAGGGCGGCGCGCACGCGGTGAAGCTCGAGGGCGGCGAACGTGTCGCCGAGCAGATCGCGCTGATCACCTCCGCGGGCATCCCCGTGATGGCCCACATCGGGTTCACCCCGCAGAGCGTGAACACCCTCGGTGGTTTCCGGGTCCAGGGCCGCGGCGACGGTGCCGATCAGCTGGTCGCCGACGCGATCGCCGTGCAGGAAGCCGGTGCGTTCTCGGTGGTCATGGAAATGGTCCCCGCCGACATCGCGGGCCAGGTGACCCGCAAGCTGACCATCCCCACCGTCGGCATCGGCGCCGGTGCCGACTGCGACGCCCAGGTGCTGGTCTGGCAGGACATGGCCGGCTACACCAGCGGCAAGACCGCCAAGTTCGTCAAACGCTTCGGCAACGTCGGCGACGAGCTCCGCACCGCCGCAGCCACTTACGCCGCCGAAGTCCGCCAGGGCACCTTCCCAGGCCCCGAACACAGCTTCTAATAGGGCGAAACCCACACCCCAGAAGTCCCTACCGCACTACCAGCCACACCACACACCCCAGAAAGTCCCTACCGCACTACCAGCCACACCGCCCACCCCAAGACCGCCATGACCGCACTCCCCACCCCGCACCCGCGACCCCTGGGGAGCGGCGGCCACGAAGTGGCCGGTCCGCGGCCGGGTCGCCGATCAGGGCTCGAAAGCGCTACGCCGAAGGCG
>NZ_JBHXMN010000027.1:0-34558 GCF_042720495.1 Nocardia sp. NPDC058480
GCTCGAAAGCGCTGAGCCGAAGGCTCTAGTCTCGAGCGCTAACCGGCGGCCCCTTGGGGCCGCGGACACGCGCGCGCCAGCGCGCCAATAAACACCGCACAACAAAATCCCAGCAAACCCACACAACCTCCACATCAGCCCCACACGCCCAGACACAACCCCCTGGCAGACTGGACACGTGAGAGACAAGCCCGTGGGTCTGCCCAGCGGTCCCCTGCGCCCGATCGAACTGGCGAGCGGCGCGGTGATGGCCGGGCTCACCGTCGGCCTCATCACCGTCGGCTCCCTGGTTCCCATGGCCGCCGCCTTACAACTCGTCGCGGCAGTGCCATTGGGCCTGCTCGCCCAGCGGTATCGATTGCGAGCGCTGGTCACCGCGACTATCGCGGCAACGCTGGTCACCTTCGTGGCCGCGGGCGTGATGCCCGCGCTCGGCGTCATGGGCGCGGCCACCATGGCGGGAATCATCGGGACGGTGAAGCGCCGGGGTGGCGGATTCCCCGCGGTGTTCGCGCTCGGAATCGTCGCAGGCGTGGGTTGGGGACTGTTCTCCGTCGGCAGTCTGCTGGTCTTCTCGCGAACCAGAAACCTGTTCTTCGACGCGTTCCGGAATACCGCGAAGGGCATCGAGAATCTGGCAGGCCGGGTGCCCGCGCTGGAGCCGCTCGGCCGGACCGCCGCCGAGACCGTCGAGGTGGTGCTGCGCTGGTGGTGGATCTACATCGGCGCCACGGTGGCGCTCGGCGTGCTGGTGAGCACGGTGATCTCCTGGTTCGTCCTCGGGGCGGTGCTCGATCGGCTCGCCTGGCTGCCGGGCAGTGATCGGCTCGACGCGCCGGCCGATGATCGGCCGGTCGGACCGCTGCCGGTTGCCCTGCACGGGGTCGGCTATCGGTACGAGGGCACCAATGTCGACGCGCTGGCCGACATCGATCTCACCATCCGTCCGGGCGAGTTCGTCGCCGTCGTCGGTCACAACGGATCCGGCAAGTCGACCTTGACCCGAGTCCTGGCGGGCAGACCGCCGACAACGGGTGCGGTGGACCGTCCTGGTTCGGCGGGGTTGGGCGCGATCGGTGGGACCGCGCTGGTCCTGCAACGTCCGGAGAGCCAAACCCTCGGCGTCTCGGTCGCCGACGATGTCGTGTGGGGTCTGTCGGCGGCGTCGGCCGCCGAGGTCGACGTCGACGCGCTACTCGCCGAGGTCGGCCTCGCCGACATGGGCGCCCGCGAAACCGCCACCCTCTCCGGCGGCCAGCAGCAGCGCCTCGCCGTGGCCGCCGCGCTCGCCCGCCGCCCCGCCCTGCTCATCGCCGACGAAGCCACCTCGATGATCGACCCCGACGGCCGCCGCGAACTCGTCGCCCTGCTGGCCGAACTCCCGCGCCGCCACGGCACCGCCGTGGTCCTGGTAACCCACCACGAAGCCGACGCGACCGCCGCCGACCGGGTGATCCACCTCGACCGCGGCCGCATGGTCGACCACCTCGCGAGCTGGCCCCACCCCGCCCATGACCAGCGCCGCAGGCCGATGGGCGCCCCCGTCCTCGAACTCACCGACGTGCGCCACACCTACAACCACGGCACGCCGTGGGAGGCACCTGCCCTGCACGGTGTCGACCTGTCGGTCCACAAGGGCGAGGCGCTGCTGATCGTCGGCGGCAACGGGTCGGGCAAGTCGACACTGGCCTGGATCATCGCGGGGCTGATCGCGCCGAGCTCGGGACGCTGCGAACTGCGCGGCACTGCGGTCGACAAGCAGGTCGGCGGCGTCGCGCTGGCCTTCCAGCACTCCCGGCTGCAATTACAGAAGCAGACCGTCGGCGCCGAGATCGCCGACTGGGGCGGGCGGGCGACCGGTTCCGGCGCGGTCGGGCAGGCCCTGGACGCGGTGGGCCTGGATCGCCGCCTCGCCGCTCGCTCGATCGAGGAACTCAGCGGCGGGCAGGCCAAACGGGTGGTCCTCGCCGCCATGGTGGCGAGCCGCCCGCAGGTGGTCGTCCTGGACGAACCACTGGCCGGCCTGGATCCGCAGGGCCGCGCCGAGATCGTGGAACTGCTTGCCCGGCTCCGGGATTCGGGGTTGACGTTGATCATCATCTCCCACGATGTCGCCGAGATGTCCATGGTCTGCGACCGCACGGTGCACCTGGACGGCGGCGTGGCGGTCTCGGCGGACGGCCACGCGATCCCGAGAACCGAACGCGCACTCGAGAAGTCGGCCTTCGTGGCAGGCCTGCCATTGGGCCGCCGCGGTGACGAAGGCGCGACCGCACACACCAGCGCACCGAAAGGCACAACCCCATGAGCACAGTGCTGCTGCGTGAAGTACCGGTCGACAGCGTCGTGCATCGCCTGTGGGCAGGCACGAAGATGATCGCCGCGTTCGGAATCAGCCTGCTGCTGATGTTCCTGCCGTCCTGGCCGGTACTCGGCGTGATCACGGCTTTCCTGGTGCTGATCTGGGTGCTCGCGCGGCTGCCGCTCGGCGCGATCCCCCGGCTGCCGTGGTGGTTCTGGGGACTTGTGGTGCTCGGCGGTCTGATCAACGCGCCGATCGGGATGAAGGCCGTGCTCGGCTACACCCAGATCTTCGTGTTCGGGCTGGTCCTGGTGGCCGCCTCGTTCCTGATCGCCTTCACCACCCCGATGGGCGAGATCGCTCCCGCCCTGGCGAAACTCGGCGCGCCGCTGCGCACATTGCGACTGCCGGTCGACGAGTGGGCCGTGGTGGTGGCCCTGACACTGCGCGGATTGCCGCTGCTGCTCGACGAGATCCGGGTACTGCGCGCCGCACGCAAACTGCGCCCCAAGGACAACCTGCTGCACCGCGCCGCCGACAACCCGCTCATCGACATCCTCACCGCGTGCATGGCGGTGTCGTCGCGGCGCGCGGGTGAACTCGGCGAGGCGATCACCGCTCGTGGCGGCACGGGGATGCTGACCGCCCTGCCGAGCGCACCGCATCGCCGGGACGCGATCGCGCTGGGTGTCGTCGCCGTGGTCTGCGCGGGTGCCGTGGTGTTGAGCAACGTCATCGGCTGAACCAGGAGCGCTCGATCTCGCTGGTCATCGGCGCGCCGGCCACCGCGCGCACTATCAGTATTCTGTGGTTGTGAGCAATACCCCGAATTCACTGTCCCGAAACCCTATTGCGCGATATGGTTCGTCACGGAAATCGAGCTAGGCAGCTTCACGCGCCGGTCACGAACTTTCTCGGGGGAAGTCACACCACGGCGCCTGTTCGAGCACTCACACCTGATGAAGTCCAGATGGGAAATGTTCATATGATCATCCGCAAAATCGCCGCGGCTGCCATTCCGGTGCTCGCGGTAGCGCTGGTGGGAACCGGAGTAGCCGGGGCCGACCCGGTGACGCCGAACGTCGAGTACCGCACCGAACTGGTCGGTAACACCGTCATCACCACTCTCACCCACGGCACCTTCGCAATCACCGGCGGTGCGGTCGACATCCGTGACGAGGCAGGCGCGACCCTGATGTCGCTGCCTCTCTCGGTCCGCGACGGCAGTTTCGAATACCCGCTGCCGCACAAGGTGAGCGAGGACAGCCGGGTACTCGAGCTGACCGCGGTCAAGGACGTCGCTACGGCCAAGCCCAACCTGACTCCGGTCGCCTCGCCCGCGGAAAACTACGCGGCGCAGGCGAACTTCGCCTCCACCTTCGGCCTCGCCACCGCCGTCGGTAGCTTCGTCGGCATGGCCATCGGTGCCGTGATCGGCTTGGTGATCGGCGCGGCGGCCGGCGGCGTCGGCGCGCTTCCCGGCCTCATCACCGGCGCCTCCGTCGGCGGGATCATCGGCAGCCTCATTGTCGGCGGACCCACGCTGATCGTCGCCGGCATGGACCTGATCAACACCTGGACCGCCCCGCCCGGCACCACCCAGTGGGCTGCGAAATAGCCTGCACCACATACTGATCAGCCAATCGCCCCGACGTCGACACCGACGTCGGGGCGACTCGGTTTCCGGGGCCGGGCATTCCGGTCACCTGGTCGCTCGCGACAGGGCCTGCGGGTCTCGACAGACTCGCGAAGGTCGACGATACTGGCGTCGGTGCGACAAGGAAACGGACTCGACATTCCCGAAACCCTCGGCGATCTGTGCGCGCCCGACCGGATGGCGCTGATCGTCTACGACATGCAGGTCGGTGTTCTGGGACAGCTGCCCGACGGGCAGGAGATCACCGAACGCGTCGTGCGGGTGGTCGAAGCGGCCCGGCGCGGCGGCTATCCGGTGATCTTCCTCCGGCACTTCTTCCCGCCGCGGCGACTGACCGGTGTGTACGGGATGCGGCTGCTGATGGGCTGGCAGAACGCCGAATCCGTCGACGACGTCGCCTTTATTCTGCAACGCGATACGCCCGCGTTCGAGCTGGTGCCGGAGCTGGTGCCGCGCGAGGACGAGCTGGTCTTCGACAAGATATCGATGTCGGCGTTCGAGGGCACACCCTTGGCCACCCTGCTGCGTGACCTGCGGATCGGCTCCTACGCCATTGCCGGTGTCGCGCTCGAGATCGGAATCGCGCCGACTGTCACCCACTCCACCGATCTGGGTTTCGTGCCCGTGGTGATCGGTGACGCCTGCGGTGGTCGCGACAAGGAAGCGATGGCGCGGGCCTACGACGACTTCGCGTTCCAGGGCAATGCGCTGGTCACCGATGTCGACACGATCTCCGGCCTGATGGCCGGGAACTGACAGCGCGGCAAATAGTCAGCGCCGATTCGGCGGGCCGGTGGTGATCGGCCCGCCGAGACGATCAGGCCTTCTCGCGCAGGGCGTTCTTGGCCGCGTCCTGGGCGGAGTCGACCTGGCCACTGAACTTGCCACCGGTCTTCTCGTCGACCACGTCACCGGCCTTGTCGATGACACTGTCGACCTTGTCCGCATGCTGGGCGGCCATGTCCATCGCCTTGCCTGCCAGGTTCTTGAAATCCACCGCGTACTCCTCGTTGATTCGACACCGGGTACAACGCGATAACCGTAGCAACATCACAGCTTTCGCGGGTGAGCATCATCGTGGTGAACTCGTCACACCGTCCCACACCGGGTGCCAGAGCCGTCCGGTGTCGGTCCACGCCTGGAAGCGGACAATGCCGGTGAGCTCGGGGGTGACCCAGTGCGCGTCGTGACGTTCGTCGGCGGTCATCTCGTTGGTGAACGGTGAGGTCTCGCGTCGCAACCCGGCCAGCTCGGCGGCGATCCGGCGCGACTGCTCGTCACCGAATCCGGTGCCAACCCGGCCCACGTAGATGAGGCCGTCCTCGTGCGGCATACCGAGCAGCAGCGACTTGAACGGGCGTTTGTCGCTACGCCGCCACCCGCCGACCACCACCTCGCGTGAGCGCCAGTTGCGCTGCTTGAGCCAGGTCTGGCTGCGCTTGCCCGGCTGATACACCGAATCCAGCCGCTTGGCCACGACCCCTTCCTGCCCCTCCTCGCGACTGACCTTCATCGCCTCGGCACCCGAACCATCCAGCAGCGCACTGACATTCATCGACGGCGACAGCCTGCCGAGGGCCTCGAGTACCGCGCGGCGGTCGGTGTACTTCTTGCGCAGCAGGGAGGTACCGTCGAGGTAGAGCACATCGAAGGCGACGAATACCGCGCGGGCCGAATCCGCTTGCAGCGCCGAGATATCCGAGAGTCCGGCATCATCGAGCACCACCGCTTCGCCATCCAGGACCACCTGATGCCCGGCCAGTTCCTCGCCGAGCACGGCCAGGCGCGGATACCGAGCGGTCACCGTATTGCCCGCGCGGCTGCGGACAGTCACCGTGCCGTCGTCGATCTCGACGATCACCCGGAACCCGTCCCACTTGGTTTCGAAGGACCAGTTCGCGGGGGTCAGCGATTCGACATCGCCCGCGGTCGCCAGCATCGGCGACAACCCGCGTGGAAAACTGCTGTCGGCCACAGGTTCTCGATGGGATCGGTCACGCATCAGGTGCATCAGCCACTGGTCGCCCTTGGTCTGGATGAACGCGTAGCGGCCCGACACCCGCTGTCCGTCGAGTTCGACGATCACCTCGTCGGAGCGCCACTTCTCGGTGACATAGGTACCCGAATCCCAGATCGTCATCTCCCCAGCGCCGTACTCGCCCTTGGGAATGGAGCCGTGGAAGTGCAGGTACTCGAGGGGGTGATCCTCGGTGCGCACGGCGAGGCGGTTGTGTTTCGGCTCGGTCGGCGGGCCCTTCGGCACCGCCCAGGAGGCGAGGACACCGTCGTGCTCGAGACGCACATCCCAGTGCAGTCGGCGGGCGTGATGCTCCTGGATGACGAAGCGATTGCCGGGCCCCGGTTCCGGCGCGGCCTCGGGGACCGGCTCGGGCGTGCGCTGCGGGTCGCGCATGCTGCGGTACTTGGCGAGAGAGTCGGGGCGGGCGGGCAGTGCCGGATCGAGGTCGGCCAGCAGGTCGCCGTCGGCTTTCCAACGAGCGAGCACCTCGTCGAAACGTAACTGGCGCAACGCATCAGCGTCTTCGATCTCGGCCCAGTCGCGCGGAGCGGCGGCATTGGGTTCGGTGCGACCGCGCAGCGAGTAGGGGGCAATAGTGGTCTTGGCGGCGTTGTTCTGGCTCCAGTCCAGGAACACCTTGCCCGTGCGGGCCGCCTTGGCCATGGTCGCCGTCACCAGATCCGCGTGCAGCGCTTCGAGATTGGCGGCCACCTGTTTGGCGACGGTGGACGCGCCACGCGAACTCAGCGGCCGATCCAGCGGCACATAAACGTGAATGCCCTTGCTACCGCTGGTCACCGGGAACGCCTGCATGCCGATATCGGCGACCATCGCACGCACGGCCAGCGCGACCCGCGCGCATTCGGCCAGCCCGGCACCGGCGCCGGGGTCGAGATCGAACACGATCCTGGTGGCCGGGCCGCGATCGCCCGCGTCGAAACGCCATTGCGGCACATGGATTTCCAGCGCCGCCTGCTGCGCCAGCCAGGCCATCCCGGCCTCGGAATCGATCAGTGGGTACGCCACCCGGCGGCTGGAATGCTCGATCGCGGCGCGGTGGATCCACGCGGGCGCGTGCTCGGGGAGGTTCTTCTCGAAGAAATCGGCGTGGTCGACGCCATTGGGCCACCGTTTCCTGGTAACCGGGCGTCCGACGAGATGGGGCAGCGCGGCCTCGGTGATCGCCGAATAGTAGGCGATCACCTCGCCTTTCGTCGTACCGGTCGCCGGGTACAGGACCTTGTCGAGGTTGCTGAGCTCAACCTCGATGTCCGGTTCACCCGGTGCGCCCCGAAATTCCCGGCGGACCATCGACGCGATCGCCAGCGGCGGGGACCGACTACCGGTCCCCGCGCACCGGAATCAGGCCTTGGGTCCAGGATCGGTCGGAGCGGCGCCGCCGGCGGCAGAGCCGGGGCCTGCCTGCGGAGGCACGACCTTCTTGGCCGCTTCCTTGCCCTTCTCGATCTTGTCGCTGTACTTGCCCTTGGTTTTGTCATCGATGAAGGTACCGGCCTTGTCGACCGCCTCATTGATCTTGTCGGCGTTCTGTTCGACCGTTTCCTTGCCCTTACCGAGCAAGCCCTTCAAGGTATCCACGAGACTCATCTGCCGATATTCCTTTCGAGAGGAGGGTCATTCCACATCTTCCCACCACGAATCCCGTGGTGGGAGGTCATTCGGAACCACCCGCTGCCCCGGCTTGGGCACTACGACCGGAGTACCCGCGTCGGCGGCGGCCGACACCAGGCGCCGGACGGGTTCGGACCAGCCGTGGAAGGCCAGATTGAAGGTGGCCCAGTGGATCGGGACCAGCAGGCCGTAGGCGGCGTCGCCCAGGCACAGGTCGGCGTGCGCGCGCACCGCCTCTTCGGGGTTCATGTGCACATCGGTCCAGCGCTCGTCGTAGGCGCCGATGGGCAGCAGCGTGAGGTCGAAGGGGCCGAGCACCGCGCCTGCCTGGGCGAACGCCTTCGTGTAGCCGGTGTCGCCGCCGAAGTAGACCCGCTTGGTCGGCCCCGACAGCGCCCACGACGCCCACAGCGTGGTGTTGCGGACCAAGCCGCGGCCGGAGAAGTGCCTGGCCTCGGCGCAGGTGATGGTGAGACCGCGGTCGTCGGCGTCACGGCCGAGCGAGACCGAGCCACCCCAGTCGAGTTCGATGATCCGGTATTCGGGCACACCCCACTGCCGCAGGTGCGCGCCGATGCCGGTGGGCACCACGAACGGCGCGAGCTGGGTGCGGACGAGCTCATCGACGGTGGCTTTGTCGAGGTGGTCGTAGTGATCGTGGGAGATGATCACCGCGTCGACGGTCGGCAGCTGCGACAGCTCGCCGGGGACCGGATGCAGCCGGGCGGGACCGACCACCGGGGACGGGGAGACCCGTTCGCTCCACACCGGGTCGGCCAGCACGCGGTAGCCGTCGAGTTCGACCAGCGCGCTCGCGTGCCCGTACCAGGTGACCGCGAGTTCGGCGGCCTGCTCGGGAGCGGCGGGGGTGACCAGCGGGACCGGGTTCGCGGGGCGGCCGACCCGGCCCTTGGTGAGTCCCGACCAGATCAGCGACGGTGCGGCACCGGCGGCGAGCATGGAGCTCGGCTCGGTGTTGTGGAAACGGCCGTCGCGGTAGGAGGACTTGCCGATCGCGGTCGGCGCGATCGCCGACGGGCCCGCGCCGATCGAGGTGGGCAGGCCCCACACCGCGCGTGCCATCCAGGCGAGACCGAAGGTGCTCGCCACCGAACCCGCCAAGCGTGTGATCCGCATCAGCGGCCCACGAACTTCGCCGGACGCTTCTCTTGCCGGGCCAGGCGGCCCTCTTTGGCGTCGTCGCTGCTCCACGCGGCTGCCAGCGCGGCCTGCTGCTGCGCGCTGGCCGGGTCGCCGGTGCCGTCGTCGTTGAGCATCAGTTTCATGGCTTGCAGCGACAGCGGCGCGAGTGCCGCGATGGACTTGGCCCAGTCCTTGGCGTCGGCGAGGGTGCCGAGCTTGTTCGCGAAGCCGTAAGCGTAAGCGTCTGCGGCGGAGACGGATTCGGCGCCGAGCAGGATCGTGCGGGCGGGGCCGCCACCGATCAGGGCGGCCAGCCGTGCCACCGTCCAGCGATCGACCGAGATGCCGAGCTTGGCCGCGGGTACCGCGATGTAGGCGTCGGGCTCGATCACCCGCAGGTCCGAGGCCAGCGCCAGTTGCACGCCCGCACCGAGCGCGCCGCCGTTGATCGCCGAGATCACCGGAACCGGAACGGATTCGATGGTGTGCAGCATGTCGAGCAGACTGCTCAGGAACGACTCGGAGTAGACCCCCGACAGATCGGCGCCCGCGCTGAAGATCGGCCCGCGGCCGGTGAGCACGATGGCGCGCGCGCCCTTGGCGACCGCGTCGAGTACCGCGGCGCGCAACTGCCCGACCAGGTCCTCGTTGAGCGCGTTGCGCCGTTCTTCGCGCTGTAATTCGATGGTGATCACGTCACCATCGCGGGTCACGCCGAGCATGCATCCTCCCCAGATTCAGCGGATTTCGTGGATGTTCACACTGTGCCACAGGCCGCCGACAACACCAGGTAGGCGATAGCGTCGACGCCCATGGTTTCCGACTATTCTGCCCCAGATGCACCGTTTCACCGCGCAGCACAGGCCTCCGGGATGACCGATTTCGACATCCTGGTGATCGGTGCGGGTCAGGCAGGGCTCTCCGCCGGGTACCACCTGCGCAAGCTCGGGCTGGTGCCCGAACGCGATTTCCGCATTGTCGACCACGCACCCGGTCCCGGTGGCGCCTGGCAGTTCCGGTGGCCTTCGCTGACCCTGACGACGGTGAACCGAGTGCACGACCTGCCGGGGATGTCCTTCGCCGACACACTGCCCGCCGGGTCCGAGTCGGCGCGCGCGGCCACCGCGGTGCCGCACTACTACGAGCTCTACGAAAAGCGCTTCGACCTGCGTGTTCAACGGCAGGTGACGGTGAAAGTGGTCTGTGATCGGACCGCCGACGGCCAGAGCTGCGCGGGCCGTGGCGAGGTACTCCAGGTGGAAACCGAAGGTGCGGGCACCGTGCGCACGCGGGGTCTGATCAACGGCACCGGCACCTGGGAGCACCCGTTCATCCCTCGCTATCCGGGCGCCGACACCTTCGCCGGACGCCAACTGCACACTCGCGACTACCACTCGGCCGACGAGTTCGCGGGCAAACATGTGGTCATCGTCGGTGGAGGGATCTCGGCGGTGCAGTTGCTCGACGAAATTTCGCTCGTGACCTCCACCACATGGGTCACCAGATCCGAGCCGCGGTGGCGGGAGACGCCGTTCGCCGAGCAGGACGGGCGCGACGCGGTGGCCCTGGTGGAGGACCGCGTGCGCGCGGGGTTGCCACCGGGATCGGTCGTGTCGGTGACGGGACTGCCGCTCGACGAACGGCTGCGGGCCGCGCGTGAGCGGGGCGTGCTGCGGCGGCTGCCGATGTTCGAGCGGATCGAGCCCACCGGCGTGCGGTGGGCAGACGGCAGTTTCCAGGCAGCCGACATCATCCTGTGGGCGACCGGTTTCCGCAGCTCACTGGATCATTTGGCGCCGCTGCGGCTGCGCGGACCCGGCGGCGGGATCACCATGACCGGGCGGTTGGCGACCCAGGTGGCCGTCGACCCGCGCATTCATCTCATCGGCTACGGGCCGTCGGCCAGCACGATCGGCGCCAACCGGGCAGGCCGGGCCGCGGCCCGCGAACTGACCGACTACCTCGGGATCAGACCAGGCCGACGCTGAACGTCGACGGATCGGCGCCGACCCTTTTGCCCGCGTCGAGGCCGCCGATCGACTCCATCGCGGCGGCATCGAGTTCGAAGGTGAACACGTCGAAGTTCTCCGCGATCCGCGACGGCGTGACCGACTTCGGGATGACGATATTGCCCAGCTGCAGGTGCCACCGGATGATGACCTGCGCGGGCGTGCGGTCGAGTTCGGAGGCGATGCCGACGATCGTCGGGTTGTCGAGCAGAGTGCCCTGCCCGAGCGGGCTCCACGCCTCGGTGGCGATCGCGTGATTGGCATCGTATTGGCGCAGGTCACGCTGGGAAAGTGTGGGATGCAATTCGATCTGGTTCACCGTGGGGATCTCGCCCGCCTCGGCGATCAGGGTCTCCAGGTCGATCACCCGGAAGTTGGAGACTCCGATCGAACCGATCCGGCCCTGCGACTTCAGCGCCTGGAAGGCGCGGAACGTGTCGACGAAGCGGCCTGCCGACGGTACGGGCCAGTGGATCAGATAGAGGTCGAGATAGTCCAGGCCCAAGCGCTGCATGCTGGCATCGAAGGCGCGCAGGGTGCTGTCGTAGCCCTGGTCGGCGTTCCATAGCTTGGTCGTGATGAAGAGTTCGTCGCGGGGAATCCCCGATTCACCGATGGCGCGGCCTACGCCTTCCTCGTTTCCGTAGACCGCGGCCGTGTCGATACTGCGGTAGCCGACCTTCAACGCCTCGGCCACCACCCCGGTGACGTCTTCCGCGGGCACCTGGAACACACCGAAGCCGAGCTGTGGGATCACGTTCCCGTCATTGAGCACGATGCTGGGGACATGGCTGCTTTCGCTGCGGAAGGTCACCCTCTCGAAGGTAGAAGTGGTTCGGCGTGGCGTCAACGACGGCGCGTCGCGTGTTTCCCCCTGTCACAAAGCGGGGCGCTGGTCAGGGGATTGCCGGTGGCTCAGTACCCCGCCTCCGGCAAGTCCGATTCGCCGGTATCGGGTCTGTCGCAGCGATCGCAGTTCGGCGGGCTCGCAGGTGCGCAGCGCGGCCAGTTCGGCGGCGATCGCGAGAACAGTGCGACGGGCGAAGGCGACCGGTTCGTCGGCGGCGTCGGGGTACTCCTCGACGATTCGGTCCACCACACCGTCTTCGAGCAGGTCCGCCGATCTGATGCCCTGTGCCGCAGCCATTTCCGGAGCGTGCGCGGTATCGCGGAACACGATGGCACTCGCCCCTTCCGGCGGCAGCGGGGCGAGCCAGCCGTGTCTGGCGGCGAGCACCCGGTCGGCGGGCAACAGCGCGAGCGCGCCGCCGCCGGTGCCCTGGCCGAGCAACACGGAGACGGTCGGCGTGTCGAGGGTGACGAGATCGGCCAGGCAGCGGGCGATTTCGGGGGCGAGGCCGCGTTCCTCGGCCTCCTTGGACAGGGCGGCACCGACGGTGTCGATCACGAGCACCAGCGGCAACCGCAGTTCGCGCGCCAGAACCATCGCCCGCCGCGCCTCGCGCAATGCGGCCGGGCCCATGGTGTGCTCGCCCTCCTGACCGGATCGGTCGTGTCCGAAGACGACGCACGGCTGACCGGCGAAGCGGGCGAGGGCGAGCAGTACAGTTCGATCGGACTCACCCCGACCGGTACCGCTGAGCGGAACCCGTTGCGTCGTATGGCGAAGCAGGTCCCGTATCCCCGGCCTGGCCGGCCTGCGCGAGCTGAGCACCGAATCCCACGCGCTCGCCGTCGGATTCGCTGATGTCGCCGGACTGCGCACCGGCGCAGCCCAACCCGGCTCGGTCGTCACCGGAACCACGGCGCCGCTGGCGACACTCATCGCCCGGTGCGCGATCCGGCGAAACACCTCCACCGTCACCACTCCATCGATCACGCCGTTGCGATAGAGGTTCTCCGCGGTCTGCACACCGGGCGGAAAAGGCCTGCCGTACAAGGCCTCGTACACCCGCGGCCCGAGGAACCCGATGAGTGCGCCCGGCGCGGCAAAAGTGATGTGCCCCAACGACCCCCACGACGCGAACACCCCGCCCATCGTCGGATCGCGCAGATACACCAGGTACGGATGCCCCGCGGCCTTGTGCACAGCCACCGCGCCCGCGATCTTCACCATCTGCACGAAAGCGACTGTCCCCTCCTGCATCCGAGTGCCACCGGAGGTCGGCGAGGCGATCAACGGCAGCCCGAGTTCGGTAGCACGCTCGATCGCGCGCACGATCCGCTCGGCCGCGGCCACCCCGATCGACCCGGCCAGAAACGCGAACTCACAGGCGATCACCGCAACACGGCGCCCCCGCAACAACCCCTCCCCTGTCAACACCGCCTCATCGGTACCAGCCCGATCGGCCGCGGCGACGAGCTCGCGCCGATAGCGCGGCGATATCTCGGGCTCGATCGGCGCCCGATCCCAGCTCACGAAAGAGCCCGCATCGAGCAACTGGCCGAGCAAATCATCCGCCGACATATGCACGCCGTGAGCGTAGCCGGACGCGGTTCGGGCGGATCACAGAATCACGGCGACATGTTGGAACACCTTGACTTTATGTTGTGTTTTTACAACACTCTGTTAGGTGAGTCCAGTCAGACGAGGGGAAACCCTGCCGATCTTCAATCGCATCGCTGTGTTGCGCGCGGAGCATCGGATGAGCCGGGCGGCGCTTGCCGAGGCCGTCAATGTCAACGTCCAGACGATCGGCGCGCTCGAGCGCGGCGATCACTATCCGAGCCTCGATCTGGCGATGCGCATCTGCGATGTGTTCGCGCTGCCGGTCGAAGTCGTGTTCTCCCGCAAGGAATTCGGGCCGTTGTCGGCCGAGCTCTACCCACGCACGAAAGGCGAGATGCCATGACCAGCACACTCATCGACCGTTATCAGAACTATCGAGTCCGGCGCTGGCTCGTGCAGGAGCAGCGGACAGCGGGGATGCTGCAAAGCTGGCGACCGCTTCGGCGGCGGCGAATTCTCGTGGTCGTCGTGACGATCGCACTGCTCGGGATCGCGCTCGCCGGAGTGATGCGCGCGTTGGACCTGTTCGGGGCGCCGGGGGTAGCGCTCGTCTCGGCGCTGTTGTTCCTGCCGAGCTGGACGATGCTGCGGATCGTCTCGGGCGGCCAGGATCACGCACCCGACCAGATGCTCGACGAACTGGAGATCACCGAACGCAACAAGGCGCGCTCGGCGGGGCTCGCGCTCACTCAGTCGCTGACCATGCCGCCGCTGGCGTACCTGATCTTCGGCAGCGCGTTCTCACCGCAAGCCGATGCCTATCGCATCGCCTACGCGGGCGGACTGATGATGCTGGCCACGATCTTGGCCGGTGGCTGCGCACCGGCGATGATCCTGGGCTGGACCAGGCCCGATCCCGAACCCGAGTCCTGAACGAGCACGGCCCGAACGAGGGCGGAGCTGCGGCCTTCATCGCGGCAGCCCCGTCCGTCGTGCGAAACAGCTCAGTAACCCTGCATGACCTTGCGCAGTGCGTACTCGGTCAAGGCGACCAGGGCCTGTTTGGCCGGTTCCCGGCGACGGGCGTCGATCGACATGATCGGCACGTCGGCGGGAACCGCCAGGGCCTGGCGGATGTCCTCGAGCGGGTACTTCGGCGCGTCGTCGAACTCGTTGAGCGCCACCAGGAACGGCAGCCCGCGGGCCTCGAAGTAGTCGACAGCGGCGAAGCTGTCTTCGAGCCTGCGGGTGTCGACCAGCACCACGGCGCCGATGGCGCCCTTGATCAGGTCGTCCCACATGAACCAGAACCGGTACTGGCCCGGCGTACCGAACAAGTACAGGACCAGGTCGTCGGCGAGGCTGATGCGGCCGAAGTCCATCGCCACCGTGGTGGTCGACTTCTGCGGAATACCGGTCAGGTTGTCGATTCCGGTACTGGCGTTGGTGACCAACGCCTCGGTGCGCAGCGGAACGATCTCCGACACCGCGCCGACCATCGTGGTCTTACCCACACCGAAGCCACCAGCGACCACGATCTTCGCCGAAGTCGGCTTGGCCGTGCGGGTGTCGACCTGCGCAGTCGAATCAAATACGCCGGAGTCCACTGAGAACCCTTTCGATCAGCTCGCGACGTTCATCGTCGCTGGAATCGTCTTTCAAAGTTGCCGAAACCCGGACGTGACCGGCCTCGATCAGATCGGCTACGAGTACCCGGGCCACCCCGATCGGGATGTACAGCTGGGCAGCTATCTCGGCAACGGACGGCGATTGCCTGCACAACTCCACGATGGACGTTTCGAGGTTGTTCAGTTCGTACTGCCGCTCCATGGCGACCGGATGCGATGCGACGAGTGCCTCCAGCGCCAACTCGACCGCCGGCTTGGTACGGCCGGCAGTCAAGGAGTACGGGCGGACGAGGCTCGGCTCGGCGCTCCCCATGCGGTGATCGTCTATGTCCATCCCACCATCAGGAACCCATCGTGACGCGAGGCGTGGCCTGGACCGTCTGGCCAACGCGCTCGACCAGAAGTGCCATTTCGTAGCCGACCTGACCGATGTCACACGAGGTGTTGGTCAGGACTGCTAGATACGAGCCGTCGCCGACTGCCATGAGCAGCAGGTATCCATGCTCCATCTCGACGACGGACTGGAGTACCGTACCGCCTTCGAACAGATTCGACACGCCGACGGAAAGGCTCGCCAGTCCGGCGGTCACAGCGGAGAGCTGCTCGGCGCGGTCGACCGGGAGCTGAGCGCTCGCGGCCATCAACAGTCCGTCAGCCGAGACCAGGACGGCATGGGCTACGCCAGGAACCTCGTTGGCGAAGTTCGAAACCAGCCAATCCAGCTGACGGTTCGTACCACCTAGATCGGGGTTCATCGGTCTCCTTTATCTCCGGTTAGGTTCATTGCCTTCATTGCGCGGCCATCCCGGACACCCTGCTGGTGACGACTCAGGCTGTTCCGGATCGTTGCGGGATCGCGTTGCTGCGGGGTGCGATCGGCGGTGCCGCTCACACCACCCGGCACGAGCCTTCCGCCTGGACTGCGCTGAGGCAAGCCGGCGGCGGTACGTACCTCGGATTGGGCTTCGCTGGCCGCGCGAGCAGCCTCCCAGCCGTCGTCACCGGGTGATTCGAAGGCGGCGGCCATCTGGTTCCGGTCGGAATTCTCGTCCGTGAGCCACGACGACATCATCTCGGCGAAGATCGGTGTTCCGCCCATCACGGAATCACCTTCCGGTGCCGGCTGCAACCTGGTCTGGAAGAACGACGCAGCCTTGACCGGATTGGACCGGTAGCTGTGCCGACCCGGATCACGCCCTGCCGACGCAGCGTTATCCGGCCCCGCAGGGTCCCGATCCCGTTGCGGCAGAGCCACTCCTGGCCCAGCGTTCGCCTGCGGTACAACACTAGCCCCGGGATCGCGCTGTGGCAGCCCATTCGGCGCAGCCGCGCGTTGGGGCAGGCCGTTGGGCGCGTCTCGCTGCGGTTGACCCGCGGCCGGAGCACGCTGCGGCAGACCGTTGTCGGCCGGATTCTGCTGCGGCGCAGGGTTTGCGCGCTGCGGCAGGCCGTTGGCCGGACGGGCGGGCTGGGCCCGCTGCGGGAGGCCGTTGGCCGGATCACGCTGCGGGAGACCACCGGTCTGCTCACGTTGTGGGAGGCCGGTCGACGGATCGCGTTGCGGCAGGCCACCGGTCTGCTCACGCTGCGGAAGGCCAGTGGCCGGATCGCGTTGCGGCAAACCACCGGTCTGCTCACGCTGCGGAAGGCCGCCGGTCGGATCGAGCCTGGGCAACCCGCCGGACTGATCCCGATGCGGCAGACGCGGCGCGGGATCGCGCTGCGGCAAACCACCGGCGGCATTGCCTCGCTGGGGGAGTCCGGTCGACGGATCACGCTGCACCGGCGCGGAATCACGCTGCGGCGCGGGACTTCCCTGGCCACGCTGCGGCAACCCGGTCGACGGCGCCGAATCACGTTGCGCGTTCGCGGCGTCACGCTGCGGCAGACCCGTTGCCGGATCAGGCTGCGGCAGTCCACCGGTCTGCTCACGTTGCGGGAGGCCGGTCGACGGATCACGCTGCGGCAAACCACCGGTCTGCTCACGCTGCGGCGGCCGCTGCGATGGATCACGCTGCGGCAGGCCGACCGAAGGATCGCGCTGCGGGGCACCGTTGGCACCCGGCGAACGCTGCGGCAGACCACCGGGGGTGCTCCCCCGCTGCGTCTGTGCCGAATCGCGCTGAGGCAGTGCCGTGTCACGCGGCGGCTGCGCGGAATCCCGCGACGGCGCACCGTTGGCACCCGGCTGACGCTGCGGCAACCCACCACCGGTCTGCGGCGGTCCAGCGGGCTTCTGCTCGACCGGACCAAGCTGGCCCGGCCCGGCGGGCGGACGCTGCGGGCCACCCGGTGCCAGATTGCGCTTGGGCAGATTCGCCGCGGCGAGCTTGCCACGCTGGGGCACGTTCGTCTGTCCGGGCGCGGGCGGACGCAGCGACGGCGACGACTGCTCGGTCGCGTCCTGGGCCATGCCCGAAGCCATCGAGTTACCCGGCGAACGCTGCGGCAACCCACCACCGGCACCCGCCTGGGTCGGCCCGCTGACACCGGGATCCACGGTGACCATCACGTTGCCACCCGGGGTGCGGGTGATCGCGCGGGTCTGCATGGTGCTCGGCTGCTGCTGCGGGTTCTGCTGCTGCGGCGGTGCCTGCGGACTCGGCTGCTGCTTCTGCAACTGCTGCGGCGGGATCACGGTGCCGCCCGCACCCGAGACGATCAGGCCGACTGGCACGTGCACGGTGACGGTGACGCCGGGATCGCGGGCGGTGTCGAAGGTCGCGCGCAGCCGCACGGTGAGACCGTGGCGCTCGGCTAGTCGGCCGACCACGAACAGACCCATGTGGCGGGCGGTGTCGGGACCGGGCTCGGCGGTCTGCTCGAGCCGGTGGTTGATCTCCGACATCTCCGCGGGCGGCATACCGATGCCGCGGTCGGCGACCTCGATCAGCAGACCCTGGTCGTGTGCCTGGGCGAAGGTGAACTTGACGTCGGTCTCCGGCGGGGAGGCCCGCAGCGCGTTGTCGAGCAGCTCGGCGAACAGGTGCGCCATATCGGAGGCGGCCGGTTCGACCAGCGAGCCGCGCGGCGTGGCGCCGAGCTTGACCCGCTCGTAGTCCTCGACCTCGGAGATCGCGGCACGCAGCACGTCGGCGATCTCGACCGGGGCGGACTTGGTTCGGCGCTGTTTGGTACCGGCGAGGATCAGCAGGTTGTCACCGTTACGGCGCATGCGCGCCGCGAGGTGGTCGAGCCGGAAGAGGTTCTCGAGCAGGCGCGGGTCCTTCTCGTCGTACTCCATCGCCTCGATGAGGGTGAGCTGATGGTCGACGAGCGACTTGGACCGGCGGGCCAGCGTCTCGAACATGTCGTTGACCTGTGAACGCATCTGCGCCTGGTCACTGGCCAGGCGCAGCGCCTGACCGTGGATATCGTCGACGGCGCGGGCCAGCTGGCCGATCTCCTCGTCGGAGCGCACCGGCATCGGCTCCAGCGGCACGTCCTCGGGCGCGGCACCGTTGCGGAGCTGGGCGACCTCGTGCGGCAGATCGGATTCGGCGACGCGCAGCGCGGCCAGGCGGAGGCGGTGCAGCGGCACGATCATCGAGCGGGCGACGAACACGGCGAGCAGGAGCGCGGCCAGGATCGTCGCGATGACGACAGCGGTATAGGCCCAGGCCCCGTCTGCCGCGGCGCTGGTTCGCTTGTCCATGGCGGTCTGGATGGTCTCGGTCGACCCATCGACGATGCCCTCGTAGGCGGCGAGGCTGGCGTACAGCGAGGTACGCATCTCACCGACGGGCAGCTTTCCCGCCGCCACCTCGGGACGGCTGATCAGTGCCTGCCGGACAGCGACTTGTGTCCCGAGTTCGGTGACCGTCTGGTCGCCTTCCGGGAAGCGGTGGGCGAACACGCCGAGCAGGTGCTGCTCGGTCGCGAGGCCGCTGACAAACTTCTGGGCGCCCGACTCGATGCCACGCAAGAGCTCGGTCAGACCGGCCAGCTGATCGATGAGCACCGAACGCGTGTTGAGCGAGTCGACCAGGCGCAGCTTGGCAAGGTCCATCACCGGATCACTCACCTGGGCGACGGTGGTCTCCACGATCGTGACGCCGTCCTTGGTCACCTGTTCGACCGAGGCCAGCGCCGGACCTGTAGAGGTCGTCAGCGCCTTGCCCTGCGCGCGCACACCCTTGGCGGTTTTCACCATCCGCGCGAGCGCGTCGTGGGCCTCGGGCAACTCGGCCAAGCGGCCGAGCGAAGCCTCGGCCGAGGCGATCGCGGCGTCGAGTTCGGCGAGGTCCTGGTCGGTGACGAGGGTGGCCCCCGGGCCGGCGGGCACCATCTGGCTACCCGTGACCTTTGCCGAGCTCGCACTCAGCGCGGTGACGGACGGGATCGTGTCTACCTGCTCGTTGATACTGGAGAGCCGGTTGGCCTCCGTGAACTCGGAGGTAATTCTCGACACGCCGAGCCCGACCGCGACCGCGAGTGGCACGGCAAGGACAGCCGTAACCTTCCAACGCAGGTCCCAGTTGCCGAGCGCCCAGCGTTTGCTGCCGGACCTAGCGGCGTCACGCATCTCCCACTCACTTTCCAAACTGGCCTCGTACCGTACGCCTGAGGCGAACCTCCACAGGCGCGATGGTGGCTCGCCAGTGGCTGCTGGCCGAGAACTACGGCTGGCCGAGAAATTGCGTCTACGACTGCCCGAATAAGTGACATCGGATTCTAACGGATCAATAACTTCTTGGCTGACTCCCGGTCGAGGTCCGCTCCATGACCAGCCCGTTGTAGGCAAAACCAAAGGTCGCGGCACCCCCTCGGGTGTCGCGTGAAGTCTGCCACAATCATCTGGATCTATCGAGCGGGCATCGAAGCGAGGCTAGGGAGTCACGGGGTTGGACACCGAACACGAGTACCGGCCGGTCTATCAGACCAGCCTGGTCGACCCAGCCGACTTCTGGTCCGCCGCAGCTCAGAGCATCGAGTGGGATGTCGAACCGCAGCAGATCGTCGATGCCGCCGACAAGCGGTCGGCCAGGTGGTTCCCCGACGCCCGCCTCAATACCTGTGTGAACGCCCTCGATCGCCACGTCCGGGCGGGCACTGTCGCCCAGGGTGGACACGCCGATCGACCGGCCCTCATATATGTCTCCGCTATGACGGACACCACCACGATTTACACCTACGCCGAATTGCTCGGGAAAGTGGCCGAGTTCGCCGGGGCCATGCGCGATCTCGGTGTGGTGGCCGGTGATCGAGTAGTGATCTATCTGCCGATGATCCCCGAAGCGGTGATCGCGATGCTGGCGTGCGCGCGCATCGGCGCGGTGCACTCGGTGGTGTTCGGCGGGTTCGCCGCACCCGAGCTGGCCGCCCGCATCGACGATGCCGAGCCGGTCCTGATCGTCACCGCCTCGGGCGGGCTCGAACCCAACCGCCGCGTCGAGTACCCGCCGATCGTGATGGCCGCGCTCGATCTCGCCGAGACCGCGTCGGTGCGCACGGTGGTCGTCAAGCAGCGCCCCGAGTTCACCACGATCGAGTTCCCCGCCGCCCTGCCCGCCACCGACATACTGCCGTCCTCGGAGCAGACCGTCGCCGCCCGCTGGGTGGATTGGGATGCCTGCGTCGAGGGCGTGGCGCCCGCCGATCCGGTCTCGGTGGCCGCCACCGATCCGCTCTACATCCTCTACACCTCCGGCACCACCGGAAAGCCGAAGGGCGTGGTGCGCGACAACGGCGGACACGCGGTGGCGCTGTCCTGGTCGATGCGCAACATCTACGATGTCGGCCCTGGTCAGGTGTTCTGGGCCGCCTCCGACGTGGGCTGGGTCGTCGGCCACTCCTACATCGTCTACGCGCCCTTGCTGGTCGGCGCGACGACGGTGCTCTACGAGGGCAAACCCGTCGGCACCCCCGACGCGGGCGCCTTCTGGCGGATCATCGACGAGCACGACGTGCGGGTGCTGTTCACCGCCCCGACCGCGTTGCGCGCGATCCGCCGCGCCGACCCCGACGCCACCGCGGCCCGCCGCTCCGATCTGTCCCGGCTGCGCGCGCTGTTCTGCGCGGGCGAGCGCCTCGATCCGGCCACCTTCGAGTGGGCGACGAACACCCTGCTCGCCGACCATCCCGGCACTCCGGTGGTCGACCACTGGTGGCAGACCGAGACCGGCTGGCCGATCTGCGCCGACCCGCTCGGCCTGCAGGAACTGCCCGTGAAGTCCGGTTCGGCGAGTGTGCCGGTGCCCGGCTATCGGCTGCGCGTACTCGACGCGAACGGCAACGCGGTGCCCACCGGAACCGAGGGCAACATCGTCATCGGGCTGCCGCTGCCCCCCGGCTGCCTGACCGGATTGTGGCGCGACCGGGAACGCTTCATCCGCTCGTACCTGTCGGCCTTCCCCGGCCACTACCTCACCGGCGACTCCGGCTACTTCGACGAGGACGGCTACCTCTACGTCCTCGGCCGCAGCGACGACGTGATCAACATCGCCGGGCACCGACTGTCGGCGGGCAGCATCGAGGCCGCCATCTCCGGCCACGAGGCCGTCGCCGAATGCGCGGTGATCGGCATGCCCGACGAGCTCAAGGGCAGCCTCCCGCTGGCGTATGTGGTGCTCAAGCAGGGTATCGATATCGATCAGCAGCAGCTGCGCGCCGAACTCGACGACCGGGTGCGCGCCCAGATCGGCGCGATCGCCACCCTGCACGACTCGATCATCGTCACCGGCCTGCCCAAGACCCGCTCCGGCAAAATTCTGCGCAAGACGATCCGCCAGCTCACCGCCGGTGAACACGTCGAACCTCCCGCCACCATCGAGGATCCCCACGTCCTGACGGCCCTCGCCGACCGCATCCTGGCCAACCCACCGCTCGGCAACATCACCACCGCCGCCACCCCTGAGCAGGACAACGACCCGGTCTCCCCCGCCCCGTGAGCACCTAAGATCACTACGTGACTTCCTCTACCGTTCTTGTCGTCGATGACGACGAGGACGTTCTCGCCTCCGTCGAACGGGGCCTGCGACTGTCCGGGTTCCGGGTACTCGTCGCGCGTGACGGTGGTGCCGCGCTGCGGGCCGTCGCCGAGCAGGCACCCGACGCGGTGGTCCTCGACATGAACATGCCGGTCCTCGACGGTGCGGGCGTCGTCACGGCCCTGCGGGCGATGGGCAATGACGTGCCCATCTGCGTACTCAGCGCCCGTGCCTCGGTGGACGACCGGATCGCGGGACTCGAGTCGGGCGCCGACGACTATCTGGTGAAGCCGTTCGAGCTGGCCGAACTGGTGGCCAGGATCAAGGCCCTGCTGCGCCGTCGCACCGATACGCCGGAACCGGTGGCACCCGGCGCGCTCACCGTCGGGCCGCTGCTTGTCGATGTCGCGGGTTATCGCGCGCTGCTGCACGGACGCGAAATCGAGCTCACCAAAAGGGAATTCGAATTGCTGTCCACACTTGCCCGGAATGCCGGAGTGGTGTTGACGCGCGAACGACTGCTGGAATTGGTCTGGGGTTACGATTTCATAGCCGATACGAATGTGGTCGATGTGTTCGTCGGATACCTGCGCAGGAAACTCGAAATAGATGACACGCCAAGGATTCTGCATACGATTCGCGGGGTGGGTTTCGTACTCCGGGAATCGAAATGATCTCCGAGCCTTCGCTGAAACATCGTCGCAGACAATCGTTTTCGCTCCGGACAAGAGTCGCGGGAGCGGCTGCGGCAGGTGCCGTCATCATCGTTACGATCGCCGCATTCGTGGGTTTTCAGGCAATCGAACGCAATAATGTCACCCAAACCGATCAGCAACTGGAAATCGCCTCGCGCATCGTGCTGATCGAACCGGTGCTGGCAACGGGTTTCGTCAACCTGACCGGCCTGCAGAACACCATGGCGCTCACGGTGCGCGACAACGGCCAGGTGACCGCGTCGAGCTCGACCCAGCTACCGGACCTACCCCCCGGCTCGCGGACCGTCGAACTGCACGATCAGCCCTACCGGGTGCTCACCACCACCGAGAACCAGCCCGCGGGCCGCACCGTCTCCCTGGCGATTCCGACCACCGAGGCGGCCAAGGCGACCGACGACCAGCAGCGCTGGGTACTCGCGGGCGCGGCGATCGCGGTGGCGGCCGCGGCGGCGCTCGGCTGGTTGCTCGCCGGGCGTGCGGTCGGCCCGATCGTAAAGCTGACCAGGCAGGTGTCGGCCCGCAGCGCCGTCGGCGCGCCGGACGAGCCAACGCACCCGGTCGACGGTTCCGGTGTCGACGAGGCGGTGAAGCTGGCCGAGGCGGTGAACACCATGCTGGCCCGCGTCGACCAGGCACAGGCCGAGACCGCCGCCGCCCTGGAGACCGCCCGCGATTTCGCCGCCGTCTCCGCCCACGAACTGCGCACCCCGCTCACCGCGATCCGCACCGACCTCGAGGTCCTGCGCACCCTCGACCTCACCGACGAACAGCGCCGCGAGATCCTCGCCGACCTCGCCCGCAACGAGACCAGGGTGGAGACCACCCTGTCCGCGCTGGAACGGCTCGCCCGCGGCGATCTCACCGCCGAAACCGACCACGTCCCCACCGATGTCGCCGACCTGTGCGATCAGGCCGCCCACGACGCCATGCGCCACAACCCGGGTCTGTCGGTGCGCATCGACACCGACGCCGAACTGGTGACCCGCGGCCTGCCCGCCGGCCTGCGCCTGGCCGTCGACAACGCCCTCACCAATTCGGTCAAGCACGGCGGCGCCACCGCCGCCGTCGTGTCGGCGCATCGCACGCCGCACGGCCGGATCGTCATCGCCGTCGACGACAACGGCACCGGCGTCGCGCCCGGCGAACGCGAGACGGTCTTCGCGCGGTTCGCCCGTGGCAGCAACGCCACCAAGGGCGGTTCGGGCCTCGGCCTCGCGCTGGTGGCCCAGCAGGCCCAGCTACACGGCGGGCTGGCGTACTTCGAGGACAGTCCGCTCGGCGGCGCCCGCCTCGTCATCGACCTGCCCGCTCGACCGGCCCGGTAGCCAACGCAAAAGCCCCGCACTCACGATGGTCGTGGGTGCGGGGCTGAGCTCGCTACTACTTGTCGCTCTTGAAGGCATCCTTCACTCTGCCCGCCGCGCGCTCGGCTGCGTCCTTCACGTTGGCCGCTGCCTTCTTCGCTTCCGCCTCAATCTTTTCCGCTTCGGCCTTGGCCTTGGCTTTGACATCGTCGGTGTCGGACATCGAACCTCCACTCTCGTGAGTTCCGCGCCTGACCGGCACGGGGTGAAGACACTCGCGAGAATACCGCACAGTTAACGGCTAGCGACTGAAGCGATAATCAGGGAAGAACCTGCGGGATCGACTCCGGGATGACCAGGCCGATGACCGCGCCGAGCACCGCGCCGGTGAGCGCGTAGCTCAGACCGCCGCCGAGCGCGCAGACGAAGTAGCCGACGATGAACGCGGCCAGTGCGGGGATGCACATGATCGCCGCGGTCAGGAAGCCGATGGTCGCACCAGCGGCCGCACCGTTCTGGACGGGGTCGTGGTTGGCGGCCTCGGGGTTGGTGGCGATGCTCTTGAGCTCGTCGGTGGTGGCGGCGGACATCTGCGGGGCGATCTGCAGGGTGCGGCCGTCCTCGGAGATCACCGAAGCCAGCGCGATGTTGTTGCCGCCGACGGTGGCCATCGTCAGCGGAAGTTCGCTGACCTTGGCGCCGGTGGCGGAGACTACGTCGACCTTGGTGGAGTCGGGCGACAGCACGAAGGTGCCGTTGTCGACGGTCGCGGAGATGGTGCGCAGGTCCGGCGAGACGGAGGTCTTGTAGCCGACGCCCTCGGAAACGCCCTCGCCGGCGAGCCCGGCGGCGATCTCGGCCTGACGCGCGACGGTGACGTCAGCGGCCGCGGTGCCCGTGGTGAAGAGCGAGGCGGCGACGACCAGCGGCAGCGCGGCGAAGACCGCGCGACGACCCGCGCGAGTGATGGTGTGGTTGAACATGTTCGATGTCTCCCTCCCGATGCTTCCGAAGAATCCCCGAACCCCCCGGACGAATCGAAAAAATCTCGATGTCGATTGACTCGAGAGTTGTACCGAACCACCACTGGGTTGCGAAACATGTTGTGACACAGGGCATAGTTTGAATAGGCAGCTATCGGTCAGCGACGCTCGCCGGGCGGCGGCGAGCATCCCGACAGCTACCCCGATCGCGTTCCGCTATGAACCTGCGCCGACTCCGCCGACCGCGGTCATGGCAGGACCTGCGGGATCACCTCCGGGTTGACCTGACCGTGGCCAGCGTCAGCGGGACCTCGCTGACCTTGGCGCCCGTGGCGGAGATGACCTCGACCGCGGTCGAGCACTCCCGACGCCCCGAAGAATCCCCGACCCCCCGGACGAATCGAACGATCTCGATGTCGATTGACCCGATTGGCTTACCCGATCGCCGACGGGTTACGAATATTCATGCCGCAGAACACAGCATCGGCAGTCGGCTATCGGTTCCTCAACGAAATCTCAGACATCTCCCAACCCCGCCACCGAAGTCCGGGGATACCGTCACCGACGTGATCGACAAACGCGCTCGTCTGCTCTGCCTGGCCACCGTCCTCGCGCTGGCGGGCGGTGTCGCCGCTTGCGCGGGCAAGGACTCGGCACCGACCGGGATCGCGCTGGTCAACGCCGATTCCGGACCTACCGGCGAGCGCGTGGCCAAGGCCGTGCAGGATGCGGGCGGCTACGAATGGACCGTCGCGAAGCCCGGCGAGATCGACGCGGCCGACTACGCCGCCGTGATCACCCTGCCCGCCGACCTCACCGCATCCATGGCCACCCTCGCCACCCCGCAACCCCAGCGCGCCAAGGTCACCGTCACCACCCACGACGGCGCCGACACGAACACCGTGAACGGCGCGGTCGATGTGGTGACCCATCGGATCGGCGCGTCCGGCGTCGACGCCGCCCTGGCCGCGGTCTCGCAGGCACGAAACCAGATGACCTCCGTGCAGTTCACCGCCCAGCTGCTCAGTGCGGGCGTGAACGCCGCCGCCGACGGCGCGAACCAGTTCAGCGGCGGTGCCGACCAGCTGCTCGGCTTCCTCGACTACGCGAAAGAGGGTGCGGGCCAACTCACTTCGGCCATCGAGCTGCTGAACCACACCGTCGACGGGGCCGCGAAGCAGGCCAACCAGCTCGCCGATGCTCTCGACGCTACCGGCGTCACCATCGCCGGCGTCCAAGCCGGCGCGGCCGCCATGGGCTCGGGCCTCGACCAGATCCTGCCGCTGCTGAAGTCACTCCCCTTCGCGAACGACCCCCAACTCGCCGACATCATCACCAAACTCGAAGCGCTACGAGGAGTTTCGAACCAGGCAGGCACCCAGCTCGACGGCCTCAGCGAATTGACCGGCGCCGCGGTTGATCCCAATACCGATCTCGGCACCCTCCTGCGCACCGTCGTAGCCCGCCTCAACAGCGCCCGCGGCCAACTCGCCCAGGGCGCCGAGCTCGCCAAGGGCTTGCCCACCCTCGCCGAACAGGGTGGCGCCCAACTGGTTTCCGCCATCGAACAACTCACCGGCGGCGTAGGCGCCCTGCAGAACATCGTCGGCAACCTCAACAACCAAACCGCCAAGGCCCTCGAAGCCCTCCCCCCACGCGGCCAGTCCCAGCAGTCCGCCCTCGCCCTGGCCCTCACCGACCCCGTCGAGGTCGTCCGCGAGTGAACGCACTGCGGCCCGGTCGATGTCGACCGGGCCGCAACGGTTTTCACGCTCAGGGCAGGACCTGCGGGATGATATGCGGCGCGGCCACCCCGACCACCGCGCCGATCAACGCGCCGACCAGCGCGTTCGGCAGACCCACCAGGCCGACGCACGGCAGGTAGAGGATCATCGTGGTGATCATCGGGATACACACCACGGCGGCGACGATCACGCCGATACCCGCGCCGATGGCGGCGGCGTTCTGGACCGGGTCGGGGAATTGCGCGGTGGGCGTGGTCGCGATGGTCTTCAGTTCCGCGCTCGCGCCCGCGGTGGGCCGCGGTGTGACGGTCATACTCCGCCCGTCGGCCGCGATCTCGGTCGCCAGCGCGATCACATTGCCGCTGACCGTAGTGAACGAGGTGGGGATCTCCCCGATCGGATCGCCGGTCGCCGACTCGACGATGACCCGGTCCGAGTCCGGCGCGAGCAGGAACCGGCCCTCGTCGACCGACGCGGAAACGGTGCGCAGATCCGGTGCGACAGCGGTGCGATAACCCTCCCCCGCACTCGACAGCCCGGCCGCGTACTGCGTCTGCTGATCGACCTCCGCCGAGCACACCCCGGCCCCGGCCAGCCCCACCGCGAGGGGCAGCGCCACCGCCAGCGCACGGCGGACAAGCTTGTGTTGGAACATGATCGAGAATCTCCCTCCCGAAACTCCCGAAGAACCCGGCCCCGGGCGAATCGAACAAGTCACTGTCATGGACAACGCATTGGAAACGAATCACGCGGGAGCCATCGAGGCTCCGTCATACGCGGGGCACATTACCCGGCGGGCCGAGACCTCCGCGCCCTTACCCCGGAAACAGCAACGGCCCGTGTCTCCCTGAGGAGACACGGGCCGAGAAGCTGAGATCAGTTCGCGTTGAGCAGGTCGATCACGAAGACCAGGGTCTTGCCGGAGAGCGCGTGGCCCGAACCGACGGGGCCGTAGGCGAGCTCCGGCGGGATGACCAGCTGACGACGGCCGCCGACCTTCATGCCGGGGATGCCGTCCTGCCAGCCCTGGATCAGGCCACGCAGCGGGAAGGTGATGGATTCGCCGCGGTCCCAGGAGGAGTCGAACTGCTCGCCAGTGTCGAACTCGACGCCGACGTAGTGCACCTCGACGGTGCCACCGGGCACCGCTTCTTTGCCTTCGCCCTCGATGAGGTCGGTAGCGACGAGCTCGGTGGGCGCGGGGCCCTCCTGGAATTCGATCTCCGGCTTGGTCATATGCGGGCTATCCCCTTCGATAGTGGCTCATCCCCGCAGACGCGGGGCGCGTGCTGTTCGGCAGTGACTGCCGGTCAGCGATTCCCGATTTCATAGTAATCACGCTCACCGTAGCCGGTGTAGATCTGGCGCGGGCGGCCGATCTTGAGCGGCTCGGAGTGCATCTCACGCCAGTGCGCGATCCAACCGGGCAGGCGGCCCATCGCGAACAGCACGGTGAACATGCGGGTCGGGAAGCCCATGGCGCGGTAGATGACGCCGGTGTAGAAGTCGACGTTCGGGTACAGGCGACGCGAGACGAAGTAGTCGTCGGTGAGGGCGGCCTCTTCGAGCTGCTTGGCGATGTCCAGGAGCTGGTCGTCGCCACCGATCTTCGACAGGATCTTGTCGGCGGCCTGCTTGACCAGGGTCGCGCGCGGGTCGTAGTTGCGGTAGACGCGGTGCCCGAAGCCCATGAGCTTCACGCCGTCTTCCTTGTTCTTGACCTTGCGGATGAATTCCTTGACGTCGCCGCCGTTGGCCTTGATCTCGTCGAGCATCTCGAGCACGGCCTGGTTGGCGCCGCCGTGCAGCGGGCCCCAGAGCGCGTTGATGCCGCCGGACACCGAGGTGAACAGGTTGGCGTCCGACGAGCCGACGAGGCGCACGGTCGAGGTGGAGCAGTTCTGCTCGTGGTCGGCGTGCAGGATCAGCAGCATGTCGAGCGCGGCGGCGACCTCGGGGTCGACCTCGTAGGGCTCGGCCGGGAAGCCGAAGGTCATCCGCAGGAAGTTCTCGACCAGCGACAGCGAGTTGTCGGGGTAGAGGAACGGCTGACCGACCGACTTCTTGTACGAGTACGCCGCGATGGTCGGCAGCTTCGCCAGCAGGCGGATGGTCGACAGCTCGACCTGCTCGGGATCGCGCGGGTCGAGGGAGTCCTGGTAGTACGCCGACAGCGCGTTCACCGCGGACGACAGCACCGGCATCGGGTGCGCGTTGCGCGGGAAGCCGTCGAAGAACCGCTTCAGGTCCTCGTGCAGCAGGGTGTGGCGACGGATGCGATCGGTGAAATCGTCGAGCTGGGCCTGGGTCGGCAGCTCACCGTAGATGAGCAGGTAGCTGACCTCGATGAAGGTCGAGCGGCCGGCCAGCTGGTCGATCGGGTATCCGCGGTAGCGCAGGATGCCCGCTTCACCGTCGATATAGGTGATGGCCGACTTGGTCGACGCGGTGTTCATGAAACCGGGGTCGTAGGTGACGTAACCGGTGCTGGCCAGCAGCTTGCCCAAGTCGAGCCCGTCGTTACCCTCCGCGGCCTTGGTGACCGAGATCGGGAACTCGCCACCGGGGTACTGGAGTACCGCCTTGGCGTCTTCGGTGACGTTGGTGATGTTCTCAGCGGGCACGGAAGGATCCCTCTCAGGCTAGAACCGTAGGCACCGATGCGGTCGGCACAGGTGCGCTTGCGCTAACGCTAGCTGTTGTTCGGTCAGGACAAGCAATCAGGGTTGTCCTGTCTGGTTCTCACACCGACCATGTGCGGCGGTGAGGTCGATACGGGGCCGGGGACCTGCGCCGATCCCCTTTTCCGCACCGTCACCCCGGCGCTGCCGAAAGGTTGCGCGGCGCGCGGATTCGATAACCGAATCTGATTGCCGCACAGGCTATTTCGCCATCACGGCGGAGTGAGCGCGAGCAACTCGGTAGCGCACGAAGGCGGGGAAGGCCAGCGCGGCGAGCGCCACTCCGATCACCACCAGTACGCCGCCACCGGCAGCAGCTACAGCAGTACCCATGCTCGCTGCCGCGAAACCGTGGGCAACATCACCGATCCGCGGCCCACCTGCGACAACCACGATGAACACGCCCTGCAACCGCCCGCGCATCTCGTCGGTGGATACAGTGAGCAACATCGCCGTGCGGAAGGCCGCCGAGACCATGTCGACCGCGCCGCCGAGCGCCAGGAACACCACCGCGATCCACAGCCACACGCCCAGTCCGAACACGTGCCCGGCCAACCCCACCGCGAGCCCGAACCCGACCATCGCCACACCCCAGAGCGCGATGCACACGATCACCGCCAGCCCCTGCCTGCGCACTCGCGGTATCCACCCGGAGAACACGCCACCGAGCACAGACCCCGCCGCGATGGCCGCGAACAGCAGACCGAGCGCCACCCCACCCTCGGCCGGATCATGGAAGGTCTCGTGCGCGATCTGCGGGAACAGCGCGCGCGGCATGCCGAACACCATGGCGATCAGGTCGACGACGAACGAGGCGAGCAGGATGCGCTGCCGGGCGAGATAGCGGAAGCCGTCGAGCACGGCGCGCAGCCCGGCCCGGCGCTGCTCACCGGTCGGCGGGAACGCGGGTAGCCGCCACACCGCCCACAGCGTCGCGAGCAGCGCGATCGAGTCGATCAGATACAGCATCGGCAGGCCGATCACCGGAATGAGCAGCCCGGCCAGCACGGGTCCCGCGATCATGCCCACGTTCTGCACGGTCATGCTCAGCGAACTGGCCGAGGCCATCTGCTCCGGCGGCAGCAACCGGGCGATCAGCGCGCTGCGGGTGGGCTGGTTGACCGCGAAGAACGCCTGCTGGGTGGCGAACAGCCCGAGCACCAGCCACACATTGTTCAGACCGAGCGCGGCCTGCACCCAGAACGCGACCGCGGTCAGACCCGTGCCCGCGGTCGTGATGACGAGCAGCGTGCGCCGGTCCATCACGTCGGCGAGCGCGCCACCCCAGAGCCCGAACACCACCAGCGGCACCAGGCCGAACAAACCGGCCAGGCCGACGTAGCCGGAACTGCCGGTGATCTGGAAGATCTGCTGCGGTACCGCGACCACCGAGAGCTGCGCGCCGATGACGGTGACGATATTGGTCGTCCACAGCCTGCGATAGTCGCGATTACGCAGTGGTTCGGTGTCGGCGAGCAGCTTCACTCACCGCAGATTAGCCACTGCCGTGCGGTCATCCCATGTTTGGGCGCAGTGACAAAGCCCACCGCTCGTTACGGCTGCAAACGTTCGACCGTTGTGGTCTGCCCGTCGATCCGCACGACGATGCGGTTGTGCAGCCTGCCGTGCCTGCCCTGCCAGAACTCCACCTCATCGGGGCGCAGGAGATAACCACCCCAGAACGGGGGCACGGGGATGTCGTCGACATCGGCGAAACGCGCCGTCGTCTCGGCCAGCACGCGATCCAGTTCGGCCCGCGATGACACCGGCCGCGACTGCTGCGAAGCCCACGCACCCAGCCGGGACTCCCGTGGCCGTGCCGCCCAATAGGCCGCGGTCACCTCGGCGGACACCCGCTCGGTCACGCCGCGCACGTGGACCTGCCTGGCGAGCGCCGGCCAGACGAAACTCGCCGCCGCGTACGGGTCGGCGGCGAGTTGGTTGCCCTTGGCCGAGTCGTAGTTCGTATAGAAGGTGACGCCGTCGGGCGAGAGTCCTTTGCACAGGACCGTGCGCGCCACCGGGCGCGGCGCCGGGCCCGTCAGCGCGACCGTGGCCAGCACCATCGCGTTCGGTTCGGCTACGCCGAGACCGCGCGCCTGCTCGATCCAGCTGCGCAACAACGGTTCCCAGCCGCCGGCCACCCAGGACTCGTCGAGATCGGGTTCATCGGCGGGAACGAACAGGGGATTGCCGTAGTCGACACGCATCGCGGCGAGGTCTGGCGCGGCGGCCGTCGAGGGCTCCAGGTCACGCATAGGGGCGAGATTACTCTGCGGTATGTCCGGGTCTAGGGTTCGGAAGTATCGGCATGCCCCTGCAAGGAGAGTCACCATGACTACCAGCTCGGTACCACAGGATTTCGTCAGCGGATTGGAAGGCGTGGTGGCCTTCACCACCGACATCGCCGAGCCGGACAAGGATGGTGGCGCCCTGCGATATCGCGGCGTCGACATCCAGGATCTGGTCACCGACCAGGTGACTTTCGGCGACGTGTGGGCCCTGCTGGTCGACGGGGAGTTCGGTCGCGGCCTGCCGCCCGCCGAGCCGTTCCCGCTGCCGGTGCACACCGGTGATGTGCGCGTCGACGTGCAGGCGGGCCTGGCCATGCTCGCCCCGATCTGGGGCTACGAGCCGCTGCTCGACATCGACGACGAGACCGCCCGCGAGAACCTCGCCCGTGCCTCGGTGATGGCGCTGTCGTATGTGGCGCAGTCCGCGCGCGGCATCTATCAGCCCGCCGTCCCGCAGCGCAAGATCGACGAGTGCGACACCGTCACCGAGCGATTCATGACCCGCTGGAAGGGTGACCCCGACCCGCGCCACACCGAGGCGATCGACGCCTACTGGGTGTCCGCGGCCGAGCACGGCATGAACGCCTCCACCTTCACCGCCCGCGTGATCGCCTCCACCGGCGCCGACGTGGCGGCGTCGCTGTCCGGCGCGATCGGCGCCATGTCCGGCCCACTGCACGGCGGTGCCCCGGCTCGCGTGCTCCCGATGATCGAGGCCGTCGAACAGTCCGGTGACGCGCGTGCGCTGGTCAAGGGCATCCTGGACCGCAAAGAGAAGCTGATGGGCTTCGGCCACCGCGTGTACCGCGCCGAAGACCCGCGCGCCCGCGTGCTCCGCGCCACCGCCAAGCGCCTCGACGCCCCGCGCTTCGAGGTGGCCGCCGCGCTGGAGCAGGCCGCGCTGGCCGAGCTGCGTGAGCGTCGCCCGGACCGTGCCATCGAGACCAACGTCGAATTCTGGGCCGCGGTCATCCTCGACTTCGCCGAGGTCCCGGCCCACATGATGCCCGCGATGTTCACCTGTGGCCGGACCGCCGGTTGGTGCGCCCACATCCTCGAGCAGAAGCAGCTGGGCAAGCTGGTGCGCCCCGCCGCCATCTACACCGGCCCCGGCCCCCGCACGCCGGCCGAGGTTCCGGGCTGGTCCACCATCTCGCAGCACTGAGTCGTCGGACCGGGCGCCGGACTACCGGCGCTCGGTCAACTCTCAGCTACTCACGCTCACTCATGAGCGGCCTGCGCGCCCGCGCCCGACGCGCACACGGGCCTGATCAGCGATAACATCCCAGCGAACAAATTCGTTGAGGGGTGGATTGTGGGCAGCAATGGTTTGTCGCGGCGTCGGCTGTTCGGTGCCTGCGCCACTCTCACCGCCGGGTTTGCCACGGGGTGCGCTGTCGCACAAGGCGATTCGGTTGCTCCCGAGACGACGAGCCGCGTTGTTCCGCAGCCTGCCGCACCGGTCAGCGCGCAGCCGATCGCCACTGGGCAGGCCGCGCCGCCCCTGGCCCCCGCGCAGGTAGCCGCCCGGCACGCGGGCACTATCCCTCATCAGTGGGGCGTCGATCTGCCCGGGATCACCAGCGGTTTCCCCGCCGCGGGCAAACAGTTCGCGCTCACTTTCGACGCCTGCGGCGGGCCAGGCAACAGTGACATCGACCAAGCGCTGATCGACCTGTTGATCGTCGAGCAGATCCCGGCCACCCTGTTCCTCAACAAGCGCTGGGTCGACGCCGACCCGGCTCGGGTCCAGCGGCTCGCGGCGAATCCGCTGTTCGAGCTGGCCAATCACGGCAGCGTGCACAAGCCGCTCTCGGTCTCCGGGCGCTCCGCCTATGGGATCGCGGGCACGGGTTCAGCCGAGCAGGCCGCGTACGAGGTGTGGGACAACCATCAGCGGCTCACCGAACTCACCGGCCGCGCGCCCCGCTTCTTCCGCACCGGTACCGCGCATTACGACGAGGTCGCTGTCGCCATCGTCAACGAGTTGGGCGAGACCCCGCTGGGATTCACCGTGAACGCGGACTTCGGCGCCACCGCCTCATCAGCCCAGGTCAAGCGCGCGATGAGCGCGGCCGCTCCCGGTGGCATCGCGCTCGCGCATATGCATCGTCCCCGATCGGGTACCGCGGCCGGGATGGCCGCGGCGCTACCGGCACTGCGGGCGGCGGGCTTCACGTTCGTCCACCTGTAGCGGACCGAACGGAACCTATTTCCCGCAGGTCAAGCCGCTAGCGAGTCAGTGCCGCGAAGTCGATCGCGACCGAGGCCCCGCGGTCGACGGTGAAGAACGCCGCTTCCAACCGCGTCCCGAGTTCGATCTGCCCGACCGCCGACAGCGGCACCGGCTGAATCAACCGCACCCGCCATGGCAACGGCTCGTCCCAGGCCCGCATCTCCAGATCGAGCCGGAGCACCGGGTCATCGCGCCCCGTGTAATCGGCGGCGATCGGCGCCACCGCGAGCACCGTCGCCTCCGCCCGCCGCCCGTTCGCCAAGATCTTGGCCGCCGCCTTGCGCCCCGACTCCGGCACCTCGGGCACGAACAACACCACTCGCTCCCGATCCCCCGGGTCCACCCGACACCCGACTACATCGCCGGTCTGCATCCACTCCAGATCCTGGCTACGCACCCGCTGCCGCACCCGCGCGTCATAGGCCAACTCCCCCGGCACCGAAACCCGCACACTGAACCGATACCCACCTTCCCCCCGCCGAGTCCGCACGGAAAGCACGCTCGCCGTCGCAGTCAACCCCCTGATCAGCAGTTCCCGCCGAGCCCCCTCCGACAACAACCCCGGCCTGCGCCCGAACACCCACACCCACCGGTCGAGCAGGTTCCGACCAGAGTCGACCGCGACAAGGCTCATAGCGAGAGCGTAATGCGAACCCCCTTCTCGCAAGGGCAAATTCCCCGCACTCCCAACCTCGCAGCCCTCCCGCACTACCAGCCACCCAGCACACCCCAAATCCGCCATGACCGCACCCCCAACCACCGCACTCCCGACCTTTAGGGAGGGACGGCCACGAAGTGGCCGGTCCGCGGCCGGGTCGCCGGTTAGCGCTCGAAAGCGCTGAGCCGAAGGCTCTAGTCTCGAGCGCTAA
>NZ_JBHXMN010000028.1:0-29043 GCF_042720495.1 Nocardia sp. NPDC058480
AGCACTCCCAGCAGCACACCGGCTGCGACCACCAGCCTGCCGCACAACCAGCAGCCGCGTGAACCCCCGAAAAACCTACGACCAGGACCACTTAGCCTCCTGGCGAGGTGGATCGACGAATGCAACCTGGACGAAGCATCCCCCGCCGTCCCGGCTCCGACGAACGGCCAGCCTGTCGCTACCGCGTGAGCGAACCGCCGCTCGAACGGCTTCCTACTCCGGCGCGTGCGCCGGACAAGTCACACATGCCGACCTCATGACGGACGGATGCCGGAGTACCGCGCCGAGCAGGACACGGCAAACCCCGTAGCCGGTGGGTGGGCGACGCACGGCCCTTCTTCAACGTGACTACCACGCTGAGAAGGGCCCAACCGGCCCACACCGGCGCACTGGCATTGTCAGATCGCACAGCAGTTTGCGATGACCAGGTGTCTTCCAGTTACCCAATGTTGCGCGTCCTGATGTAGTTACAACAGAGATGGGAACACGATAGGATCGGCACCGGCGAACCGGGATCGCTAGATCGTGTAGGAATCCGCGATGACCAGGCGTTTTCCGGTTGCCCATGTTTTGCGTGTCCTGCCGAGGGCACCAGAACTTCTCAGTCAGGCATTGCCGAGTAGGTCACCACGAGTGGGGCGTGATCGGAGAGCCGCTCGGCGGGTGATGGTTCCTTGTCGACGACGACAGACGTGGCGAGGCGGGCGAGACCGGGTGTCGCGAGTTGGTGGTCCACTCGCCAACCCACATCCTTGGTGAATGATTGACCCGCCCAACTCCACCAGGTGAGTGGACCCGGGCGATCGCCGTGCACCTGTCGCACCACGTCGACGAGCCGGCGCGTGCCGAGAATCGAACTGAACCACTCGCGGTCGGCAGGCAGGAATCCGTCCATCGTGCGGGCGGCACGCCAGTTGGTCACATCGTGGCGGGTGTGCGCGATGTTCAGATCCCCGGTGAGGACGAACTCGCGTCCCGCGCTCAGCGCCGCGAGCCGGTTCCGGTGCACTTCGCGGGCGAACGCCGCGAGGAACCTCTGCTTCCGTTCGTACTTGACCCCACCGTCGGGCAGTTCGCGCATCGATCCCGGGCGCTGGAGATGCGCGGGCAGACCACCCTTGGGGAGATAGAGAGAGGCCACCGTCACCGGGCGATCGGCCAGATCCACCTCGATATAGCGTCCCTGCGTGGCGAACTCACCGAGTCCGCGGGACCTGGGCGGGTGGGTCACCCACGTCCGCACGGCAGCGGCGGGAACCCTCGTCAGTACTGCCACGCCGTTACGACCGGCTACGGAACCGACGTCCACCGCCGCCGAGTAGCCCGGGAAGGTTCCCACATCGGCTGCGGGACAACGCAGCTCCTGCAACGCGACCACATCCGCCGACCTGGCCCGCAACCACTGATCGAATCCACGACGACGTGACGCGCGGATTCCGTTGACATTGAAAGTGGCGACAGTGAAAGAGTCAGCGACCGACGAACCCATGGCAACACTGTGCCGGAGCCCCATACCTCCCACCCGGGCAGCTCCGGTACGCGACCTGCACCCGGTCGTATTCCGCCCGAATCAGCACAGGCTATTCGTCGGTGCGCGACTACTCCGCCCCGGCGAGCAAGCGCTCTACGACCAGTTCGACATTCTGCTGGCCGCGTGCGACACCGACCGGCGATCGCCCAGATCGTCACCCGCGAAGCCATGTTCCACAACTTCGGCACCCCGCTCACCGGGAACTGGTCCACGGTCGCGGTCCGAACGGCGATCCGCGGGAATCAGATCGAATACGAACCCGCGATAACCAGGCGTTTTCCGGTTGCCCATGTTTTGTCCGTCCTGCCGAGGGCACCGACCTGCGATAGCGTTTCCGCAGGCCATAGCCGCCTTTTGCCGTTGCAGGTTCGATTCAACAGGGCCCGATCCATCGTTCAGCTGCGATCGAACCGCCCCGACCTTCGACGAGAACCCGGGCGATGATCGCGGTCCCGTCTCAGCGCGATCCGACGCCACCGCGCCGCACACACCCCGGACCCGACCGGACTGACAATCGAGCACGCCTGGCCGTCACAGCGGCCCGATTGCGCTCGCCAGGGGTCAACGCCGTATCTACCCATTCGCTGTCGTCACATCCCGGAGAAAACCGCGTGTTACGGACGCCAGCGGGGCGATGGCCGCCGCGATCGCGGCGGATTGGTCCTCGGTGGCGTGGTGGCCGGCCAGGCCCATGCGCTCGATTGTCAGACCGGCGATGTTGTCCTTGCACCAGGCCGCCATGTCCTGGGTGATCAGCTCACGGCGGCGGTGACATCGGAACACGAAAGGTGTACTGCCGAGGGAATGTTCGTAGTGGATGTTGCCCGAAGTCGCTCGCCGCTCCGGTCTGTGCAGCGGGGAATCGTTGGGAATTCGGTTCAGCGGTGGGCGAGTTCGGCGGCCATCCGGGCGGTGATGGTGGTCAGTACGCGGGCTGCGGTGGCCAGGTCCTCGGGCGTGACGGCGCTGTAGGCGGCTGCGACGATCTTCCCGGATTCGGCGCGGATCTTGTCTGCCAGAGCGGTGCCTGTCGCGGTGGGCTCGATCAGAGTGCTGGAAGTCGCTTGCAGCAGGCCGTTTTCGAGCAGTGCGGTCAGGGCGGTTTCGACATCGGCGGGATCCCACTGGGTCAAACCGGTGATGCGGGTGATGTGGGCGGCTCGATCGACCGGCGCACCCGCGGCAAGTGCTTGATTCAGCACGATCCACTGTTTCTCGTCGAGTGCGGTGTCGGCCAATGCGCGGGTCAGGACTGCGGTGTGGTGTTTCTCGGCCTGGCCGATGATCGAGGGGCTGAGGGAGGTCGGGGTAGTGGCTCGAGCTGGTTCAGTCGTCCTCGCGGCCGGGGCGGTGGTGCCCGGGGATGGCCCGGTGTCGGTGCCTGTTGCGTTGCAGCCGGTGAGCAGCAGCGCCACGGCGATGACCGAGACCGCGATGCCGACGTTGATGGTTCTGCTGGACATGTTGCGAAACCCTTTCGCCCTTCGGCCGAATATTGTTGTTCTGAAATGGATTTCGCGCATCGTGGTGTTCCGGCGGCGGGTCGGCCGACGGAACAGCGCAGGAGCGGTCAATCGGTGAAGGTGTCGTCAATCCTTGCGGATCCAGGCGGGGGTTACCCGGATCTCGCTGATTCGCCAGCCCGCGGTCGTCCGGATCACCGTGCAGGCCTGTCGGAGGCTGCCTGTCTGGTGGGGCGGCCGGCCATCGCGGTAGTAGTACACGATCGAGTTCGACGAGGCGGCGGCTTGATCACCGTTCACGTTCACCAGCAGGTCGGTGGTCGTGTGCTGGGTGTGTTCCCCCTCGACCTCGGCCTGTCGCATGTAGTCGACGACCTTGTCGAGACCCTGGACCGAGATTCGGGGCGAGTCGACTTTCACATCGTCGGCGAAGACGGTGCCGACGGTTTCCCAGCGGCGATCGTCGAGCAGGAGGGCGAAGCGAGTGAACAGATCGGCGATCTCGAGGCGGTCGGCGGTCGAATCAGGGGTGGACATGACTTCCTCTTTGCTTGGTGTGGTGTCGATGTGACTGTCGGTGCAGCCGGGGAGCAGCAGCGCGGCGATGGCCAAGCCCGCGAAGCCGGCCGTGGCGGTTCTTCTGAGCATGGTGTGAGAACTCTTCCCGTTCAGTTCAGGCGCGGGCCAGTTCCTCGGCCATGCGCGCGGTGATGGTGGCCAGGACCCGGGCTGCGGTGGCCAGATCCTCGGGATCGACCGCGTTGTAGGCGGCGGACACGATGGCGCCCGATTCGGCGCGGACCTTGCCTGCGAGCGCCGTGCCGTCCTCGGTAGGTGCGATCAGATCGTCGGAATTCGTGTGCAGCAGTCCACTTTCGAGGAGTGCGGTCAGCGCGGATTCGACGTCGGCGGGATCCCACTGGGTCATGGCGGCGACCCGGGTGATGTGAGCGGCCGAATCGACCGGCGCACCGGTGGTCAGGGCCTGGTTGAGCACGATCCACTGCTTTTCGTCCAGCGTGGTGCCGGCCAGTGCGCGGGCCAGTACTGCGGTGTGGTGTTTCTCGGCCTGGCCGATGACCGACGGGTTCAGGGTGGCCGGTGTGGTGGTGGTCATTGCGATCTCCTTGTTCGGGGTGTGCTCGTTGCTGTGCACGATTCTGACACTAAGTACCAAACGTGCGCAAGTGCCAATTCATGCTGAGTTTCTTTCGTGCCTGAGGCTCGTCTCGCGCTAGGATTCCGGTATGCCGATCGACGACCGTGCTCTACCGCTGCGTGAACGCAAACGGCTCCGCACCCGCCGTGCGCTGGCCGACGCCGCACTCCGGCTGTTCACCGAGAAGGGTTTTGCCGCGACCACCGTCGAGGAACTGGTTGACGCCGCGGAGGTCTCGCGTAGCACGTTCTTCCGGGCCTTCCCGACCAAGGAAGCCGTGGCCGTCGAAGCCGAAACCGAGCTGTGGACCGGCTATCTCGACACGCTGGCCGTGCACGAATTCACCGGCTCGGCGCTCACCGCACTGCGCGACACTCTCACCGGCGCGGCGACGACGCTTCCGGACGACTGGGACGCCCGCTACGTCGCCACCCGCAAATTGGTCCTCACCAACCCTGGCCTGCTCGGTTACCTCGAGTACGCTCGCTCCGGCGTGGAAACCCGAGTTGCCCAACAGCTCTCGGATCAGCTATGTCTCCCCGACGGTGACCTCCGCCCTCGTATCCTCGCCGAGCTGACCACCACAGCGTGGAGCATCGCCGGCCGAGGCTGGGTCGCCGCCGACGCGAACGGGGGTCGAGCCGATCTCCTCGAACGCTTGCATCAGGCCTTCGCCGTCATCCCCGACGCGCTCCGGCTGTCGGCGTAACCGGTTACCGCCCCTGGTTGATGCGCCACGTGATGGAGTGAACCGCAAGGGAATTCAAGAATTCGGTGGGGTCGAACGCTTCGGCGGGCGCGAGAGCACCTGGCTTGATGTCGCCCACCGCGAGGCGGGCGGCCGCCTCCACCGCCATGATCGCGGTGTCGCGATAGGCGTCTGGTCCACTGAGTACCGCGCGCACGGCGGTGCCGTCGGCGCCGATGGCGTCCAGCACGAAGTCGTATCGCAGGTCAGCGCCCGGCTCGGGCAGTGAATCCAGCAGTTCGGGGGTGAAACCCGCGAGTTGGGACAGCATTTCGGCGCCGACCACGCCCGCTACGAACGACGCGTCGGTGTGGCGGGGAATGGTGAGAACCGGCGGCTGCTGGAACTTCGCGACCGCGGTCGGCTCCGGATCTTCGGGGAAGGTCATGAACGGATGCCGCTCCATCGGGCCCGTACGCAGGGCACCGTCCTCGTAGTGCCAGCCGCCCGAGCGGAACCAGTCCAGTCCGGCCAGAACGGTTTCCGCGCTGCCCCGCGATCCCCCGCCCTCACCCCGCGCGATCAAGCTCATGACGATCTCGGCGGGCCCGGCCACGTGCCGTGCGGCCAGGTAGCCGAGCAGGTCACCGGGCAGATTGCTGTTGGTCACACCGCTCAGAATTGTCACACCTGCGGCTTCGGCGCGCGGGCCGTACTCGTCGAACGCCTTCTTCAGGAACAATTGCTCACCGGTGGTGTCGGTGTAGTGCGCGCCCGCCGTGACCGAACAGGCCCGCATCGGCGAACCCCGCGAAATCACCGGACCGGGCGTGCGCAGTGAATTGATGTGCGGCGCATACGCGTTGGGGCGCCAGCGTAGCCATCCACTGCTAGACGAGCTGCCCGAGTTCGTGCATATTCCCGCGCGCCCCGGCGCTGATCCGGCATTGCGTGGCATCCTCGATGTCCTGGCCGGGGAGATGGCGCGACCGCGCCCCGGAACCGATGCCGCGGTCCCGGCCCTGCTGGAAACGCTGCTGCTGTTCGCGCTGCGCGCCTGGTTCGAGAACCGAGCTCCCACCCCGACCGGATGGGCTGGAGCCTTCACCGATCCGTGCGTGCTGGCTGCACTGCGCGCGATTCACGATGCGCCCGAACGAGCGTGGACAGTGCCCGAGCTCAGCGCCGTCGCCGGCGTGAGCCGGGCGACCCTGACCCGGCGATTCACGGCCACGGTCGGTGAGGCTCCCCTGTCCTACCTCACCCGCTGGCGCATGCTCACCGCCGCGCGACTGCTCCGCGACACCGACACCCCGCTAGCGGGCGTGGCACACAAGGTCGGCTATCAGAGCGAATTCGCCTTCGCGAAAGCGTTCAAACGCGAATACAGGCGCGCACCCGGACAATACCGGCGCGGCAACGACACCCCCACCGTCGTCACCGGGTGAAACGCCAGCGCCCACGACAGCTCCTGCAGGCCCGCGATCCAAGGCCTCGTCGTATTCGCCGGAGGCCGCGCATCTCGATCCCGGCTGTACGTGGCACTCACCCACACGCACACATCAAAAGCGGGCCGCAGACCTGTCCGTCCGGTCGGACTGCGATCGTCAGATCGGATAGGAAGCCCCGACGACCAGCCGTTTTCCTGTTGCCCATGTTTCGTGTGTCCTGCCGAGGGCACAAACCTTTGCCGCAATTGCGCAGGTCGGCTGCCTGGCCGACGTATCGCGGATTCAGCGCCGGTGGTGGGCCCTGTTCCCAGCCAGGCCAACAGCTCACGAACCCGATCTACACCTTCGCCGCAACGGCAGCTGCTGTCAGGCAATCGGCTCCGAACAGTGCCTTGAGGTCTCCGAGGAGGGCTGGGGTCTTGTGAACCCGGAATCTCGGGTCTATGCCCAACCGTTTCGTCGTGCGGCCGATCAGCACGATGTGTACGTCTGTGTCCCCCGGGTGGCGTTGCAGAACCTCACGAAGGGCATCGACGTTGGGGCGGGTGCATGCGTGCACAGGGAGGGTCAGGGCAATCGGGGCTGACGATGGTCCGCCGATCGCTAAGTCGGGCGTGGAGATCTCGACGGCAAGGATTGACGTCCTGCTGTCGCGGACGGTGACGTTCGCGGTGACGAGCAAGACGGAATCTTCGGTGAGAGCGTGCTGAAAGCTGGTGTAGGTCGAGGAGAAGACGAGTATTTCGGTGGCAGCGTCGAGGTCGGCGATCTCGATGATGGCCCACGTTTCACCCTTTTTGTTGACGCGGCGGTCGACCGCGGCGACGATGCCGCCGATGACGATCTTCTGGCCGTGGCGAACCTTGCCCGCGTGCACGGCGGCGATCGAGGTGTCGGTAAGCGATGTGAGCGCTGTGGCGATGCCGTCGAGGGGATGGCCTGACACATATAGGCCCAGCATCTCGCGTTCGAGGGCGAGTTTTTGCTTGGTGTCCCACTCCTCGTCGGGCACCTTGACGTGGAACACGGAGACGATCGACTCGTCGACATCCTCCCCACCGAAGAGATCGAATTGCCCCATCGCCTCGGCCTTCTTGGTCGACATCACCGCGTCGATCGCGTCGGAGTGGACCAGCATCAAACCCTTGCGTGGATGGCCGAGCGAGTCGAATCCCCCTGCCTTGATGAGCGATTCGGTGACCTTCTTCGAGCATGCCAGCGAGTTGATCTTGCCCAGGTAGTCCGAGAAGTCGGTGAACTTTCCCTTCTCCTCGCGGGCGGTGATGATCGACGACACCACATTGGCGCCGACGTTGCGCACGGCACCGAGGCCGAAGCGGATATCGTCCCCGACTGAGGCGAAGTCGACCCGGGAGGCGTTGACATCGGGCGGCAGTACCGTGATACCCCTCTTGCGGCAGTCCGCCAGATAGATCGCGGACTTGTCTTTGTCGTCGCCGACCGAAGTGAGCAGACCGGCCATGTACTCGGCCGGAAAATTGGCTTTGAGGTACGCGGTCCAGTACATGACCAGGCTGTACCCCGCGGCGTGTGACTTGTTGTAGGCGTAACCGGCGAACGGCAAGACCGCCTCCCACAGGGCGGTAACTGCCTCATCGCTGTAGCTGTTGGCGCGCATACCTTTGCGGAAGTTCTCGAACTCAGCGGCCAGCACTTCGGGCTTCTTCTTTCCCATCGCCCGCCGGAGCAGGTCAGCTTGTCCGAGCGAGTAGCTGGCCACTTTCTGAGCGATCTGCATGATCTGTTCCTGATAGACGATCAGCGCATAGGTCTCGCCCAATATGCCGCCCAGCGGTTCGTCGAGTTCTGGATGGATCGGTGTGACGGCCTCACGGCCGTTCTTGCGGTCTGCGTATGCCCAGTGCGCTCCCACTCCCATCGGGCCGGGTCGGTAGAGCGCGTTCGATGCGATGAGATCGTTGAACTCGGTCGGCGTCATGCGGAGCAGAAGCTCGCGCATCCCGACCGAATCGAGCTGGAAGACACCAAGATTGTCGCCGCGGGCGAGCATCGCATAGGTCGCAGCGTCGTCCAGTGCGAGGGTGTCGAGGTCGAGATCGATGCCACGGTTGGCCTTGACGTTCTCCAGCGTGTCACCGATGACGGTGAGGTTGCGCAGACCCAAAAAGTCCATCTTCAGCAGGCCGATAGCCTCACACGACGGATAGTCCCAGCCGGTGATGATCGCACCGTCCTGGGCACGCTTCCACACCGGAATCGCGTCCGTGAGCGGCTCCGAGGACATGATGACCGCGCAGGCATGCACGCCCGCGTTGCGGATCAGGCCCTCCAGACCACGCGCGGTCTCATAGATCTTGGCGACGTCGGGGTTGGAGCCGATGAGCTCGCGGACCTCGGCGGCCTCCTTATACCGCTCGTGATCGGGATCGGTGATACCCGAGACCGAGATGTCCTTGGCCATGATCGGCGGCGGCAGCGCCTTGGTGATCTGATCGGCGATAGCGAAACCGGGCTGGCCGAACAACACTCGCGCCGAGTCCTTGATCGCGGCCTTGGTCTTGATGGTGCCGAAGGTGATCACCTGGGCCACACGGTCGCTGCCCCACTTCTCGGTGGCGTAACGGACCATCTCACCGCGGCGGCGATCATCGAAGTCGATATCGATATCGGGCATCGACACACGCTCGGGATTGAGGAACCGCTCGAACAGCAGACCGTGCGGGATCGGGTCGATATTGGTGATACCCATCGCGTAAGCGACCAGCGAACCCGCGGCCGAACCACGGCCGGGACCGACCCGGATGCCCACTTCCAGGGCGTGCGTGATCAGGTCGCCGACGACGAGGAAGTAAGCCGGGAAACCCATCTCGCAAATGACTTTGAGTTCGAAGTCGGCGCGGTCGAGGTATTCGCGCGAGGGACCGTCCGGAAAGCGGCGATCGAGACCGTCGAGGACTTCCTTGCGCAACCAGCTGGCCTGGTCGTGGCCTTCGGGCACCGGGAAGATCGGCATCCGGTCACGGTGAGCCCACACATCGTCGTAGGACTGCACCCGCTCACCGATGAGCTCGGTGTTGTCACACGCACCAGGGACCTCGGCATCCCAGATCGCGCGCATCTCCGCCGCGGACTTGAGGTAGTAACCGTCACCGTCGAACTTGAACCGGGTCGGGTCCGACAGCGTCTTACCGGTCTGAATACACAGCAGCGCTTCGTGATTGGTCGACTGGTCTTTGGTGACGTAATGGCAGTCGTTGGTCGCGATCGGCGGGATACCGAGCTGTTTGCTGATCTCGATCAGGCCCTCGCGGACCCGGCGCTCGATCGACAGACCATGGTCCATCACCTCGAGGAAGAAGTTGTCGGCGCCGAAGATCTCCTGCCACTTCGCGGCGGCTTCGAGCGCTTCGCGATCATGGCCCAGGCGCAGCCGGGTCTGCACCTCACCCGACGGGCAGCCCGTCGTCGCGATGATGCCCTCGGCGTGCTGGGCGATGATCTCCTCGTCCATGCGCGCCCACTTGCCCAGCTGACCCTCGATCGAGGCCAGACTCGACAGCTTGAACAGGTTACGCAGACCGGTCGCGTTCTCGGCGACCATGGTCATGTGGGTGTAGGCACCCGAACCGGAGACGTCGTCGCCCTTCTGACCCGGATCGCCCCACTTCACCCGCTTGGTATCGAAACGCGAGCCCGGCGCGATGTAGGCCTCGATGCCGATGATCGGCTTGATGCCCGCCTTCTTGGCCGAGTTGTAGAACTCCGAGGCGCCGTACATGTTGCCGTGGTCGGTCATGCCGACCGCGGTCATACCCAACCGATCCGCCTCCGCGAACAACGGCGAAATCTTCGCCGCACCATCGAGCATCGAGTACTCGGTGTGGTTGTGCAAATGCACGAAGGATGCCCGACTCATTGCCATCAACCCACCCATTCCGACCGCTGCCACTGCCGCCTGGTTGTCGAGCATGGCCTTCACGCCCGGCTGTATCGCAGATATATGACCAGCTAGAGTGCGGTTATGTCGAACAATCGACAAGCGTCGACGAACAACCATTGGATGTGAGAGCAGGTGCCTGAGTTGGATCTCGATCTGTCTGCGGTGCGCGCGATGGTCGCAGTCAGCGACGAAGGCCAATTCGGACTGGCCGCGGCCGTGTTGGGTATCAGCCAGCAGGCGGTGTCCAAGCGGATCGCGAAGCTGGAGAGCCACCTCAACGCCCAACTGTTCGAGCGTCGCATCGGCAACGCGGCGTTGACTGCCCACGGCACCCGCTTCTTACCCCACGCCCGCTCGATACTTGCGACGGCCGACACCGCCGTTGCCGCAGTACGCGATTCGCAGGTGCTTCGTGTCGCGGTGCACGGCGCCCAGATCGCCGACGCGAATCTGATGCGGTTCTACCTCGAGAAGCACCCGAACGCTGAGATCGAACTCATCATGATGGGCCCGGCTACGACATCGAGGGACGCCGTCATCGACGGTCGGGTCGACGTCGCCTTCGCTCGCAGGCACTGGCGCACCCGTCCACTGCCGACACATGTCTGCGCCATTCCCGCGTATCTCGATGCCTTGCATCTGCTCGTCGGGAAAGGCCATCCGCTCGCGGACCGCAACCGCGTCGAACTCGAAGCCCTCGAGCGCCTGACCGCGTGGGTGCCCGGGGCCGGATTCGATTCTGAGGTAGGCGACTTCTACGGCCGGCTCAGCGACAGCTGCGGCATCACAATCACTACCGAGCAACACAAAGGCGGTATCGGATTCGCGAACGTAGTCGACCGCATCGCGAAGTCGACGACGCTGGTTACCTTCGGCGGCGAGGGAACCACGACGCCGTGGCACCCGGACATTCGCCGCATACCCATCGCCAACCCGACGCCCGCCTATCCCATGGCACTGCTATGGCGGGAAGCGATCAATGGCCATCCCCAGCTGAACTCTTTGATCGACTTCGTCATCGCCACCTACAACGGCAACGCAGTCGACTCAATGTGGGTCCCAGAGGCAGACCGTGCCTTTCTACACACGATGACCGCTCGGCATGACCGTGCCGACTTGGAAAAACGTACCGCTCAGCAGCCCTGATACCGCTGAGCGGTACGTTCGTTTGACAGCAAGCGTCCGCCGAATTCGGTGTCGGTGTCCTGTGTCACACTCGTGGATGATGAGCCGCCACACAACTTTCCGATACTGCCTCGACCCCACGGTCGAGCAGTCGGTCGTGCTTGCACGGCATGCTGGGGCTGCTCGGTTCGCGTTCAACCAATGCCTCGCTTTCGCGAAAGCCGCCCTTGCCATTCGCGAAACCCGACCAGAGCATCCCGTGCCGTGGACCCGGTTCGACCTGATCAACGCGTTCAACGGCTGGAAGAAGACCGAGGCCGCGGGACGAGTCTTGGCCGTCGCCACCGACGGCGTCGCCGAAGTACGGGTGACCGGGTTGGCGTGGCGAACCCAGGTGTGCCAACAGGTATTCGAGGAAGCCGCTGTCGATTGCGGTACAGCACTGGCCGCGTTCTCGGACTCGAGAGCCGGTAAACGAGCGGGTACCACAAACGATCGAGGCCCCCACCCGATGCCCTAGATGGTAGGTCTTCCACGGGCTCAGCAGGCCTGGCCTACGGGCTGCTCGACCTTGTTGGGCAGGTCGACAAGTTGATCAGGTGATCGGTTCGACTGTCAGGCGCTTCGCCAAGGCTGGTACCTCGGTGTCTACAGTGGCGAGTTCGACGACCAGATCGAAGGCCTCGTTCTCGGTCAACGCGATGGTATGGCCGTTCAAACGAGCCAAGAGGCGCGCCGCGACCCAGCCGGTGCGCTTGTTGCCGTCCAGGAACGGACGCGAATGCACGATCGAATGCATCATGGCCGCCACCTTGCCGGCCAAGTCGGGGTAGGCGTCTTCGCCGAAGACCGTGGCTGCGGGCCGTGCCGCCGCGGCCGCCACCAGACCGGCATCGCGGATGGCTGGCCGCTCAGCGCCAAGGACCGCAGCGTTGACCTTCAACAGGTCGCCGACAGTGAGGTATTCGGTCACGCGTCGGCCAGCCGCTCGAGCAGCACCGCATCCTCTCCAAGAATGTCGGTTAGCGCGGTGTCGACGCGGCGACGGTGCCCTTGAGCGGCCTGCCACTGTTCGATGGCCTGCACGACAGCGGCGTTTACGCTGATGTGCAGGTCATCCGCAGCCGCCTTCAGCCCCTCGGCGATGTGGTCGGGGATCCGGACACTCATGGTCGTCATACCAAAATGGTAGCATCGATGCGGAGTTGTCGAATTGACCAACTATCGCGTTCGGCGGTCTAAGGGAGCGGCAGGCAGGAGCTTCCGGTGTTCACGCCCCGCCCAGCGACCTCGACCGTTACGTACTGCGCCGAGGTGACTTGACCGGGCTTGAACTGCTGGGCGATGACATTTTGGCGACCGGAGTAGACCGGCGTCCACTCGAAGGTCGCGGTGCCGTTCTCCGGGTGATAGACGGCGACCCCGCCATCAGCGCTCCTCGGTGTTGTCGGGTAGGTCGGCGGTCGCGGCGGCGACGGTCGGGAAGACCTCGATGCGGTCGCCGTCCTCGGCGGAACCGAGCGCGTCGCCGAATTGGGCGACCGGGCGGGCGATGCGGAAATCGATGCGCCGATGGCTCAGCTGTTTGCGCAGGTCGAGCAGCATTTTGGCAGCGGTGACGTCGATCGAGGGTGAGATTTCGGCGTCGAAGACGACCACGCGGGTGCGGGGCGTGCACAGGCCGATGATGTGGTCTTTGACGTAGTCGGCGTTGGCGAAGAACAGGCCCGCCTCGACCCGGACCACCACCAGATCGGGGCGGCGAGCCAGGTCGGGATGGCGTTGGACGTCCAGCCACAGTGAGCCGTCCTTTGCCACCTCCGCCACGTGCGGTTGGGACGCGCGATAGAGCAGCAGCAGCGTCGCGACGCCGATGCCGATCAGCAAGCCGGGCAGGGTGTCGAACAGCAGCACGCCGAAGAGGGCCGCCATCGCGGCGATGAAGTCGGCCCTGGCGACGCGGCCATAGATGGTGGCGAGCAGTTGGGACCAGACTCGGTAGAGCCTGCGCAGGGCGGCGATGTCGACGAGTTCGATCACCGCCGCGATCACGACAGCGGCCAGCGTCGCCTCGGGCAGCTTTTCGAACAAGCCGGTGAGAAACAGCAGGGTGAGCACGGTCAACACGGCGACGAGCAACCCGCTGACCTGGGTTTTCGCGCCCGCACCACCATTGACGGCCGTCTTGGACAAGCTGCCGTTCACCACCATGCCCGCGCTGAGACCCGCGCCGACATTGGCCGCGCCGAGTCCGAGCAGTTCACGGTTGGGGTCGATCGCGTAACCCGCTTTGGCCGCATAGGTTTTCGCCGCGCCCAGACCTTCGGCGAAGCCGATGAGCAGCACACCTATCGCGGGACCGAGCAGATCGAGGAAGTCGTCGAAGCCGACGCCGCCGGGCAGCCCGACGTGCGGCAGACCCGAGTCGATGTGCCCGACGATGGCCACGCCCTTGGTGTCGAGGTCGAACAGCGCGACCATCACGATCCCGTACAACACCGCGACCAACGACCCGGGGATCATCGGCAACCAGCGTTTGAGCCCGAGCACCAACGCCAGACTGATCACGCCCATCACCACGGTGCGACCCTGCGCGTCGCCGAGTCCGCGCAGCACACCCCACGCCTGTTCGAAGAAGTTGCCGTCGTGTTTGTGGATGCCGAGCAGCTTGGGGACTTGGCCGATGATGATCGTCAGCGCCAAGCCGACGATGAACCCTTTGAGTACCGGCTCGGAGATGAACGAGGCGATGAAACCTAGCCGGATCAGCCCAGCGAGCAGGCCGATAAGCCCAGTCGCGATGGCCAGCGCCGCCGACAACGCGATGTACCGGCCACCGTCGGCACCGGCCAGTGGCGCGATGATCGCCGCCGACAACGCGGCCGTCGCCGACATCGGGCCGACGATGAGGTGCCGCGAGCTGCCTGCCACGGCATACAGCACCAGCGCGGGCACCGCCGCGTACAGCCCGACCACCGGCGGCACACCCGCGATCGACGCGTAGGCCAGCGCCTCTGGCACCAGCACCGCCCACACGGTGAGGCCCGCGATCAGATCTGGGCGAAGCCACGCCCGCTGATAGCCGTGCAGCGATTCGAAGATCGGCACCCGCATCACAGATTCACCGCAGGCAGCAGCACACCGAGCCCGATCACAGTGCTCATGAGGCAAGGCTAGAAGCGCGGCGTCACACCCGCGTCACCCGTTCCGGGTGAGCTTCGAACAGACCGGTCGCACAGTCGCCAGGCAGACGCCGCGATCAGCGAATCGGATTCCCGGCACCGCCGCTGCCGGTCCAGAGGGCGACTTCCGTGGCCAGCACCGCGAGAAGTTTTTCGAGGTCACCGCCCATCGTGGCGTCGACGAAGTGCTCGGTCACCTCGCGGCGGATCCGCGGGTCGACCTGGGTGCGTGGTCTGCGCGCCCGCACGTGGGCTCTGGCGCGATGGGCGATCTGGCGAACCTCGGCGGGTGAGCGGTCGACCATGTCGGCGATCTCGGTGTGCGGGCACCACGCTCGCCGCGCCGTCGTCGGCACCGGCGTCGCGGTCGAGCAGTGGCTCCGGAAGCCATTGCCCCACATAGTCTTCACGGCGCCGGGCCAGCGCGGACCGAGAGCGCGTGATCCACCGAATCATCGGCCGCACACAATTTCGCGAACCCCGATTTCGCACCCCTCACCCCTGGGCATCAGCTCCAGCGGTCGTAGTGGCGATTAGGATCGTGGCGGTGGGATTGGTGTTCGAGACCCGGTGGTCGGACTCGCCGTGGGTGGAGTCGGTGTGGACCTGCCGCAGTGAGCAGGTCGCGGAGATGACTTCCGTGGCGACCGAGACCTGGGGATTGGTGTTCTGGGAGCAGCAGGGTGCGCACTGCGCGGCGGTCACCGGGCCGGAGATTCGCGCGAGCACCGCACCCGTTCCCGAGGGGGCGGACTTCGTCGGCATCCAGTTCGCGGTCGGCACCTCGTTGCGTGCGGTGACCGCGCCGACCCTGGTCGACAGCGGGATCGTCCTGCCCGATGTGACCGATCGAGGTTTCTGGCTGGACGGCGAGCGCTGGGAGACCCCGCGCGCCGACGACGCGGAAGCGCTGGTCGAACGGCTCATCGGCCAGGGCGTCGTGGTCCGCGATGCCCTGGTCGCCGACACGCTGCGTGGCATGGCGCCCGCGATCACCGAACGCACGCTCGAACGTCGCTTCCGGGCCGCGACCGGCCTCACCCAGGGGGCGGTGCGCCAGATCGAGCGGGCGCGCACCGCGGCGATGCTACTGAGCGCGGGTGAAGCGCCGGGCGATGTCGTCGACAAGCTCGGCTACTACGACGAGCCCCACCTCGCCCGCGCGCTGCGCCGGTTCGTCGGACAGACGGCACGGCAGCTGCGCACGGGCGGCAGTGGTGTGATCGCGCTGGATCTCACTTAGCGAACGACGTCGTAGACGAGCTTGGCGATGCCATTGGAGTAGGTCGCTGAATCACGCAGGCGCAGTTGCTGCTTGGGTCGATCGGCCCGGCCGAACAGGCTCTTGCCCGCGCCGAGCAGCACCGGGAACACGAGCAAGTTGTATCGATCGATCAGGCCCGCGTCCGAAAGTCGCTCTGCCAGTTCAGCACTGCCGTGGATGTAGATCGGGCCACCCTCGGTCTGCTTCAGCTTCTCGATGTCCTCGGTCGAGCGCAGGATGGTGATCTCGCCCCACCCGTCGATCAGCGCGTCGTCGGTAAGCGACGAGGAGACAACGTATTTGGGCAACTCTTTGTACGCGGCGTGATCCGCGGAATCGCGCCAGATCGGGGCGAACGCCTCATAGCTGCGACGGCCGAACATCAGCGCGGTGGTGTCGGCGAGCTCCTTGCCCTTGAGCGAAAACGCCTCCGGCACGAACTCGGTCTCCATCACCCACCCGCCACTGCGATGCCCCTCGACCTTCCCGCCGGGCGAGTCGACCACACCATCGAGCGACATGAATCCCGTGTAAACCAGTTCGCGTGCCATCACATTCCTCCTGAGTAGAGCGTCGTCAACTGCCTGCGGTCAGCCTAGGGAACACTCCCCCACCCTGTCTTGGACGAAACCGACAAGCACGTTCGACGCACGATCCTGACCGGACAATCGACGGGCGCCGACCTAATCCTTCACCTCGGCCCAGCGGATCAAGTACCGGCAGATCGACGCCGCATCCTTCGGCAGATCGACGGGAGACTCTTCGGCAGATCGACGGGAGACTCTTCGGCAGATCGATGGCGCGAGGTACGAACCGTTGTCTCGGTGAAGGTCACCGGCTGCGCCGGATCAGCGTTGACGCCAGCTCAGGGGGCCGGGGAGGTCGACGCTGTTCTTTCGGGTGCGGGAGTTCCAGGACCATGGGCCGATCTTGATGCCCCAGGATGACAGGCCCGATTGGGTGAAGTTGAACTTCAGCGGTCCAAAGGATTTGCGCTGACGGAACTTGATGGGCATGAGTGGCCTCCCTGATCGCCACCAGGATAGTCGATCCGGTTATGTCCCACCCGTTTCCGCGGGGCGACCGGCCGCACGGCCCGCGATCAGGTTGTCGGCGAATCGGGCGATGTCCGCAGCCAGAGTCGGATGTGCTGACGGATGCGGCACTTCGGTGGCTACGACGTCGGACACGGTGGCGAGCGTGTCGTCGATGATGCGCTCAGCGTCGGACAGCCCCCAAGCTTTGCCCTCGGCGATGAGATGAGCTCGTGTGATGACTCGGTGGCGGTATTCGCGATCGACCGCGAGCGCCATCTCGCCGTCGTTGGGCTGGTGCACCTGCGGAACGACGTCGTAGGCGGGGGCGAGGGTTGTCGACCCATCGAGGTGGTGCAGCAGGGAAATATTCTTCGCATGCATGTCGAGGTTACCGAGCGCGACGGACAGCGTTGTCATCCTGAGTAGCTTTTCCATCGACGTCTGATCGCCGACAGCTGACAGGACACCGGCGATGCGGCTGGTACTGACTCTGCCACCGAATTTCTGATACTTCTGATCCCCGCCCGCGCCGAGCACCTGACTGAAGTCTTCTTGATGGATTCGCCCGGACGGGAATGGCGCGGACCGGTCGTACCGGTCGACGACAAGAGCGGGCGTGCCGTCGAATTCCGCAATCGCAGTACTGAACTCCGCCAATCCCACCGCACGGGCGAAGCGGGCACCGTATTCCTCGTCGTAGATGGCAGTCGGGTGGTCGCGCGCCTCCGGCTTGAGGATATGCGTCGACGGGTACCCATCGATCACCCGATTCCAGCCACCGCCGGTGCGCGCGAGGACGATCTTGTCCTGCACACCCGCCAACGATGTCTTGCCACCGAAATTGGTGTTGCCCAACGGGTTATCCGCGACATTGGCCAGCATGTTCGCGACCTCGGCATCGGACAGTGGCTGCAGCGCAGGGTCTTTCGGCTCGCCGGGCGCTTCTGGATCCCAGATCTGAAGTGCGCCTGCGACGTCGCGTCCATACCGTCGCAGTAATCCGATCACATCCCGCTCGGACACTCCCGCGTCCGCCGCCATTCGGGTCAGCATTCGCCCTTCGGGGAGGAGTTCTCGAAAGAAGTTCTGCCTCCGGTCCTTACGAGGCCGAGTAGCGATGGCCGCCAGCGGGATGGACACGGACAGAATCGCGCTGTCGATCCCGAATTTGTCGACCGCCGCCGGATCCGCGACGAAGTCGAAATTTCGCCAGGTCCCGATGAGAGTTCCGATGTGGGTGTCGTACAGCTCGACGACGAGGTCAGCCACGGTCGCCCTTCGGCTCGATGGTGGCGGTGAGTTCCATCCCCGTCTCGCGCATCATGGCGAACAGCCGATCCGTGTAGATAGAGGGTTTGCCCGCTTCGATCTCCCAGATGTAGCGCTGGGTGGTGCCGAGCCGCTGGGCGAGATCACGCTGACTCAATCCGCTCAGCAAACGCGCCTGTTGCAGGATTCGGCCGAGCGATTCCGCACTTGTCACCTTGCCGGTATAGGCCACGACACCTCCTTGACTACCTTTTGGGAGTCAGGATACTCGACTACCTTTTCGTAGTCACCTCCCATGACTACAAAAAGGTAGTCACGACCTTCCTATGAACCACCCCTATCCGAGTTCTTACGACGGGCGGCGGCGAACATGGTGACGGCGGCTGCGATCGCAAGGGCTACGGCGAGGGTCAGCAGGATCAGCGGGGCGGTGGCTATGGCGTCGGTTCGGCCCGCTCCGCTGCGGCGGATCAGCAGGGCGGCGATCAGGGGGCCGAGCATTCCCAGCGCCGCTGCTATCAACAGCAATCCGCCGGTGATCAATGCGACGGGGCCGAGCCTGGCGTTGATTAACGACCGCATGGGCCTGGAATGCACTGACATGACCTCCCCTTTCGTTGGTATCTGAAAAGGTACCGCACCGGATGCGACAAATCCCCGCCATGAGCAAGACCGCCACGAACCTGTCATCAGCAAACAGATAGACACCTGAGATGCCAGCGGTCAGCCGCGCGACGAGGACAGCGTGCTTTCGCGATATTCGCCGGGGTCATACCGATTTCATCGCGAAGCGCGCCGCTATTCGCCCGCGCGTCGCTGCGATCGCGTGCGTGCCCGGTCGTGGGCTTCGCGCAGCATCTCGCGGACCGTCGCTTCGGTGGCCTTGCCCGGATCGACCACCGCGAGCCAGTTCGCGGCAGCGTAGAGGGGGTGGGCGACGACGGTGTCGTCGATGCTCGCGTCGGTGGGGGCCGCGGCTTCGGTGAAGGTCGTCTTGCTCACGGCGATGTTGACGCGGAACCTGCCGGGACGGTTCAGGTCGGAAGTCTCGTCGCCGGGGTAGTCCTTGGTCACGATGGTGGCGAAGGGCTGACCGGCGGGGACGACGCCGTCGGGGGCGTAGTAGAAGAAGGTGTCGCCCCAGGCGATCTCGGGAGCTTCGCTTCCTTCGGTCGGCCGCAGTACGAGTACTCCGCCGAGATCGGTCACGTATTCGGTGATTTCGTCGATCGTCATACTTCGAGCGTCGCATGAAGTGCCCGCGGAGTCTCCCCCGGTGTGCCTTCCCGACGCTCGGTCAGTGAACGCCGACCGGCTCACCCGCACGCAGCGCGTCGAGGGCGACTCCCGCGGCAGAGTTCGGTTCCGCCGTGTAGACCACCAGCAGTTGATCTTGATCGCCGGGCAATTCCAGTGTCTCGTAGCCGAGTTCGAGGCGGCCGGCCCGCGGGTGGTGGATCAGCCTGGTGCCGTTGGCCTTGTCCTGCACAGGGTGACCCGACCAGATGCGGTGAAAATCGCGCGAACGCGTGGTGAGTTCTTCGATGAGCGAGGCGAGGGTGCGATCGCGCGGGTACCGGCTGACCCGGCGGCGCAGGGAGGCGACGGTTTCGGCCGCCACCGCCTCCCAGTCGGGGTAGAAGGTGTCGGCAGTGGGATCGAGGAAGATGTAGCGGGCCTGACTGCGCTCGGTCTCTGCCATCGAGGAGAAGCCGGAGAGCAAGTCTCCCAGCCGATTCCAGCCGAGCACCTCCATCCGCCTGCCCAGCAGGAAGGCGGGGGCGGCGATGGAATCGAGCAGGAGCCGGGTGCCGGGGCGGATGGTCGCGGCATAGCCGGCGTCGGTGTCCGCGGGCCGGACGAGGGTGTAGAGATGGGTGCGCTCGGTCTCGTCGAGGCGAAGGGCGCGGGCGACGGCGTCGAGCACGGAGTCGGAGAAATTGGTGCCACGGCCCTGCTCTAACCGGACGTAATAGTCCACACTCATCCCCGCTAACTGGGCGACCTCTTCCCGCCGCAGACCGACCATCCGACGGCGGCCGTATTCGGTCAGGCCAACCTTCTGCGGCTGGATGCGGGCACGCCGGGTGCGCAGGAACTCACCGAGATCGGGGGACGACATGGCAGACAGCGTAGAAGCTCGGGTCGCGTGGGTGGTACCCGCGGACCTATGTACGCGCTGTCGCAGGCCGTCCCCCGCGAGATCAGGTGTTCACGGGGTGACGACCGCGAAGTTCGGGTCGGGGGTGTCCAGCACACCGAACAGCCGCTGCAGCACGCCTGGGTCGCCGCTGCAGTCGATCCCGTCCAGGCCCTTACCAGCGAGAATGCCGAGCAACTGCGGCTTGGTGAGATTCACGGTGAGGTCGATATCGGCCTTCGACCGGGGATTCGGCGTCTGGATCAGCACGCCGTTGGACAGCGTCAGGCGCACGATGGTGTCCTGATCGGTGAAGTGCCATTCGATGCGGAACGAATCCTTCGCCGCGCGTGGCCCGTTCACCCGGATCGCGACCGTGTCGAACAGCTGATCCACCGACAGTGCCGCCGCCATCCCGCCACCGAGGTCCATCGCGGTCGGCTGGATCCCCTGACGCAGCTCGTGGTCGCCGGTCAGGTAGAAGCACCGCCAGGTGGCGTTCTCCGCGCCGAATCCGAGCTGCTGATAGGTCTGGGCGAGCGCGTCCTTCGCGGCCTTGTTGCCCGGCTCGGCGAAGACCGCGTGGGTGAGCAGTTCGGCGGCGAAGCGCAGGTCGCCGGATTCGGCGTAGGCACGACCTTTCTCGATCACCGCTTCGATACCGCCGATCGTCTCGACATAGCGAGCCGCCTTCTCCTCGCGCGGATGCTCCCAGAGCGTCGATGTAGCGCGAGCAGATGTGCGGATCTCGCACCTTCGCACCACGCAGGGTCAGCAGGTTGTGCAGATTGTGGGTCACGTTCTCGGCGAGGCAGAGGGCGCGGTGGCGGGGGAAATAGAAGTTCATCTCCGCGGGTGCCTCGGTACCGGGTGTCATCTGGAAGACGATCGGGACGCCGTCGATCGTCTCCTGCTGGCCGGTGTGGGTGATGTCGACGGTAGGCGCGATCAGGGCCCGTCGAGGAACCCGAAGCCGCTGGTGTCGAAGATGACCGTGCCGTCGGCCTTGGTGATCCGCATCGGCGTCAAGGTCTTGATGAACCCGCGGTCGGCGTTCTCGAAATCGGTGCGATCGTCGTAGTCCAGCGCCATCGGAAGTCCGCTCCTCAGCTCGAGTCGATTCGTCCACTCGATGCTCGGTGTTCGGTGGCTTCACGACATCACCCGTCGAGGGTGAATCAGGCTGGGTTCACCGCCTTCGAGGCACCGTTAACGACAGTCGTGAGCATGGCGAAGTACTGGGTAACACGAACCGAGGGAGGACGTTCATGTCGCACCGATCCGCACTCACGGCACTGTTCGGGGTGGCGTTGGCTGCCGGGTTTCTCGCCGCCGGACCGGCCGCCGCGCAATCAGGACTCGGCGACTACACGCCGGTCGACCCCGTGGAGTATCAGGTTCCCGAACCCGAATACGCGGGCAGCGTCTTCTTCACCACGCCCGACGGACGGCACTGCGCCATCTACTGGAACAACGGCCCGGCCGGATGTGACGCCGTCCCGATCGACGCGCCCGCGGGCACCGACCAGCTCCGGGTCGGGATTGTCGAAGCGGCGCACTTCGTCGACGCCGACCGCCCGATCTTCACCCACCCGGCCGCGAAGGTGCTCCCCGAAGGTCACCGGATCACGCGGGAGAACACCACCTGCGGCGTCGGCTACCAGGGGACGGTGAGCTGCGAGGTCGGCGAGCACAGCTTCACCCTGTCGGCCACCTACAGCGTGCTGCGCTGAGGCGTTTTCAACTGCTCGATCACCGCGGTGATGCTCTGCGCGCCGTGCCCGGCGGCGACCGCCCGGCTCAGCAGCTCGTGCATCGGTGCGTGCCAGGACAGGTCGACACCCGTCTCGGTGCCGAGCCGCACATCGTCGGCGACGGCGGTGTGGAACAGCTCGACCGACGAACCGAGACGGGTGTAGTCCTTGTCGTCGATCTCGCCCGCGAGGACCGGCAGCAGCGACTCGATCATCTGCAGCCACTTCACCGAATGGGGCACCATCGTCGAAGCGGGCAGCCCGCGCGAGGCCAGCACCGCCGCGCCTTCGAAGAAGCCGAGCAGCGCGGGGAGCAGGGTCGCACCGACGGCGGATTCGTAGAGCGCGGCCAGATCCGGTTCGGCACCGAGGAATTCGAGATCGCCACCGAGTACGCGCAGGGTGGCGGCGTGGGTGTCGAAGACATCGCGATCGCCGCCGAAATACAGCAGAGTGTGCGGATCGCCCACGGCCGCAGGCACATTCTTGATCGCGCCACCGAGGAAGCGGACGCCCTCGACGTGCGCGAACTCGGCGAATTCCCTTGCCTGAGCGGGTGTTCCGCTGTTCAGCGTGATGAGATCGCGGCCCGCCAAACCGTCGGTGCCGAGCAGGCTCTCGCGGGTGGCGGCGAAGGTGGTGAGGCAGGAGATGATCACCGGGCTCGCGGCGACGGCATCGGCGATGTCAGGGTGCGCTTTCGCGCCTGCCTCCACCAAGGCCGCTGTTCGTTCGTGGCTGCGGTTCCAGACCTGGGTGCGGTAGCCCGCGGCGAGGAAAGCACCGGCCAATGCGCTGCCCATCGATCCGGTGCCGAGTACCGTCACCGATTCCTTGATCATCTCGACTCCTGATCCTCGCGGGCGATCGGACGATCTCCCAGGACCGAGTGTCATGTCGGGCCATCGCAGGAGACAAGTACCCACTTTTGCCATCCCTCGCGCACCGACAGGTAAGCGACCAGGTCACAGATACCAGGGTCGGTGCGCTGTGCCAGGTGTCACCGGCGGGGACGCGGCGCCCGGATTTGTGAACGTTGCCAATGCGGGAACGAGGATGGCGCTCGCGCGCGCGGCACAGTCGTACAGTTTGGGTATGCCGGAGCCCGAGATGACCGAGTTGGTGCAGCGCAGTGTCGAACAGGCCCTGCTCGGTGGCCCGCGGCGATATACGCGCACCCAGGTGGCCGAGCAGTCGGGGGTGCCCGAGGCGGAATCGCGGCGGTTGTGGACGGCGCTGGGGTTTCCGGCCAATGATGACGACGAGGTCGACTTCACGCAGATCGACATCACCGCGGTCACCAACTTTCGGAGCATGAAAGTTGTTGCCGCGTCCAATATTCGGCAGCAGGCCGCGGCCGCGCGGACGATCGGTCAGGGCATGGCGCGGCTGGCGGAGTGGCAGGCCGATCTGGTGCTGGCCGAGATCAAGGTGCGCGCCGCCGCGGCCGATCCCGCGGTTCCCCTGGAGGAACGGATAAGGGCCGCAACGGAATCCACGATGGCCGGCATCGAGCAGTTGCAGGCGTATGTGTGGCGCAGACATCTGGCGGCCGCGGTCGCCAGGTCGACCGAGGCGCAGGGCGACGGTTCGATGCGGACACTGGCGGTGGGATTCGCCGACATGGTCGGCTTCACCCGGCTCACCAGGCACCTGCATCCCGACGAATTGTCCACGCTGCTCGAAGCTTTCGAGTCGACCACCACCTCCGCGATCACCGACAACGGCGGCTGGGTGATCAAGAATGTCGGCGACGAGGTGATGTACGCCGCCGAGACCGCGGCCGCCGCGGCCCGCATCGCGCTGGCCATCCAGGAGTCGACCATGCTCGTCGGCGGCACCCCGGAACTGCGCGTCGCCTTCGCCTACGGCGAGGTGCTGCAACGCTTCGGGGACCTCTACGGCTCGGTGGTCAATATCGCCGCCCGGCTCACCGGCGTCGCCCGACCGGGCAACATCCTCATCGACGATGCCGCCGCCGTTGCTCTCGACGACAACCCCGAATTCGCCATCCGGCACCTGCGCAGCGTCCGTGTGCGCGGCTTCAACCGCCTGCGCCCACACCGCCTGCGGCAGGCATGATCGCGATATCCGAAGTCCCGGCATGGCAGCCCGCTGACCAGCCGTCGAGCGAAACAGGCACACCATTGCCTAGGGTGTCGTAGTGGACTTGGATTGGCGCAGCGTGCGCGAGGACTACACCGTGTTCGCCGATGACACGGTGCTCGCGTTGAACAAGCCGTCGGGGATCTCGGTGACCGGGGAACGCCACGACACCGATCTGGTGGAGCTGGCGCAGGCGGCGGGGACCCAGTTGTATCCGGTGCACCGGATCGACAAGGTGACATCCGGGCTGGTGCTGCTGGCTATCGATCTGGCCGCGCACGGACCGTTGACCAGGCAGTTCAACAATCAAACCGCCCGTAAGGCGTATCTGGCGATCGTGTCGGGCACCGACCTGCCCGATCGTGGCGAGATCGATCTGCCGCTGAGCGTGGGGCGCAAGAATCGGGTGCGTATCGCGGCGCCGCGGGAGGCGATCAAGCGCGCGGGTGATCGGTGGTTCATCGACGAGGCGGACCTGCTGCCCGCGAAGAACTATCCGTCGCGGACCTTGTTCAGCACCGTCGCCCGGCACGGCGAGCACGCGCTGCTCGCGCTGCGGCCGGTGACCGGGCGTCGCCATCAGATTCGCGTGCAACTGGCCTGGATCGGCCACCCGATCCTGGGCGACCCGCTCTTCGAGCGCACCGCCGCGCTCCCCCGCACCCACCTGCACTCCTGGAAGCTCGGCCTCGACGCCGACTGGCTGACCCCACCGGTCCTCGACCTAGAGGCCGTCCCCGGACCCGACTTCTGGGAGCCGTTCACCAGCGACCCAGCCGAAGCCGCGCGACTTCTGTACACCGCCGCACAGCTGATTTCCGGCTGAACACGTCTTACGCCCGGCTCGGCAGCCACTCGGGTGAGCGGCCGAGGATTCCCAGGATGCGGGCCAGGGTCGCGGTCGTATCCGCGACCTCCAGCGCGGGACCGAAGGCGGCGCCGGGGCGAAGGCGAGCCCGGCCGGTGGGGACCGCTTCGGCGATGCGCAGGGCCGCGGGGGCCAGGTCGGCGTCCAAGTCGATGACGTGGCCGACCGATCGGGCGACGTCCCAGGCGTGGACGACGCTGTCGATGAGATGGAATCCGAGGGCGGTCGCGGCGGGGAAGTGACCCGGTGGGATCTCCGGGAGAAACACGGTGCGGGCCTCGCCCGCGGCGAAGGCTTCGACCACCTCGTGCGCGGACCGTACATAGTCGCCGATCGGATCGACGGCGTGGTTCACCACCCAGACCGCCGGGTCGTTCGCACCGCGAGCGGCCGCGGCGAAACCGCGATTCTGAGTGCCCATGTGTTCCAGCAGGGCACGTAGATCCCAACCGGCACAGGGTGTTTCGATCGACAACGGCGCCTCGGACGCCGCCTCGACCGCGTCGATACTCAGCCGCACGGCACGCTCGTGCCGGGCGAGCAGCAGTCGATCTTCCTCCGAAATAGTATGCATACGCTGACCGTACGCTCATGCTTATCATCTGCCAAGGGTTATCGAACGATCCGCCCGGCGGTAGATTTCGACCATGCCGAAAGCGACCCGCCCGGATCTCGCGGCCATGCTCGTCCCACTCGGCCGTGCGCTGACCGAGGCGGAGCGGCCCGTCCTCGACCGCCACGGGCTCACGATGTGGGCGTACGTGGTACTGCTCGGACTCGACGAGCGGCCCGTCCACACCCAGGCCGCGCTCGCCAAGGCGATCCGGGCGGACAAGACCCGGATCATCCCCGTCCTCGACGACCTCCAGCAGCGCGGCTTGATCCTGCGCGAGCCCGATCCGGCCGATCGGCGCGTCAACCTGATCCGGCTCACCGCCGACGGCGCCGACCTGCGCGACCGCGCCCAACACGACATCCAGGAGCAGGAGCAGCGGCTACTGGCCGAGGTCCCCGCCGCCGATCGCCGTACTTTCCTTCGTGTACTACAAACGCTCGCCGACCGCACCACAACCGCGACATCGCAGCGGTGATGAGTGACACAGACCACGTCTTGGGTTTCGACCCGTGGCACGGCTCATGAAGACGGATAAACGCAGGTCATCTAGCCTGGAGAGGTGCCGATGAGTCATACCGGCACACTCTGACGCAACGGAGCGATCCCAGAGAAGAAAGCGACTGCCGATGATCCTGGCGGCTCAGCTCAGCGATACCCACTTCGACCTCAGCGCGCGCAATACCGAACGGGTGGAGGCGGTGATGGGCTACCTGGCGGACCTGCCGCGCAAGCCCGACGTCATTCTCGTGACCGGCGATATCACCGATTCCGGTAAGCCGGAGCAGTACGCGCAAGCACGACTGGCCCTGCGCGGCGGTGACATCCCCGTGTACCTGCTGCCGGGCAACCACGACGACCGCGCGAACTTCCGCACCGCGCTGCTGGACGAGCCCGCCTCGACCACCCCCATCAACAGCGTCCACCGGGTCGGCGCGCTCACCGTGGTCATGCTCGACTCGAGCATCCCCGGCGAATCGCCCGGTCTGCTGGGCGAGGACACCTTCGACTGGCTGCGCGCGACGCTCGCCGAGGCGCCCGATGGCCCCATCCTGGTGGCCCTGCACCACCCGCCCAAGCCGGTGTTCAGTCCCGTCGTCGATGTGATCGCGCTCGCCGACCCCGGTCGACTGGCCGCCGTCGTCGCGGGCGATCCACGCATTGTCGGCATCCTCACCGGCCACGCCCACTCCCCCATCGCGACGACCTTCGCGGGCAAACCCATGATCAGCTGCCCCAGCACCGCTTCCGTCCTCGGCGGCGAATGGGAGGTGACGCCACCCCACCGCGTCATGGACTATGCCCCCGACCCCGCCATCGCACTCCACGTCATCGATGAGAACTTCGGCCTCACAACACATTTCCGCACAGTGGCGATGGGCGGCTGGCTGGCCGAGCCCCCACCCGCCTGATCGCCCGTCATCTAACCCGCTGCCGCCCGCAGTAATTCCATCGTCCGGGTGACGACCGGGTTGCACGACTCGGAGTCCTTGATATGGGCACAGACCGTGCGACGCGGAGTCGGGTTGGTCAGCTCCAGCGCGCGAGAACCGGGCGGCAGGTCCATGGCGCCGAGGCGAGGGACGACGGTGATGCCGACACCGCGCGCCACGAATCGCAGCGCTGACGGATAGTCGGTGGTTTCCACCACGAACCGAGGGGTGAAACCCGCTGCGGCACAGGCATTCAGCATCGCCTGCCGACACGGGCCGTGGCTGGTGTCGTTGTCGATCCAGCGGTATTGCTCGAGTTCGACCACGTCGACGGTGGTGCGGGCCGCGAGTTCGTGGTCGGCGGGGACCACGGCTACGTAGGGCTCGGTCATCAGGTCGCGATGGGTGTAGCCGGAGACCTGGGCGGGTTTGTCGAGGCGAACCGTGAGCGCGATGTCGGGTCGGTTGTCCGATACCGCGGCCAGTTCGTCGACGATCCGGAGCCGGACCCTGGTGTCGGGGAATTCGTGGGTGAGGGTGGCGACCACGTCGGGCATCCAGTTGGTGCCCGCCGAACTGAACGAGTTGATCGTGATCCGGGCAGCCTTGCCCGCCCGCAGGTCCGACACCGTCGACCCGAGCGCGGTCAGCTCGTCGAGCACCTTGGCGGCCTCGCCCGCGATCACCCGCCCCGCCGGGGTCGGCTCCACCCCGCGGCCCACCCGTTCCAGCAGCTGCAAGCCGGTTTCGCGCTGGAGCGCGGCGAGGTGCTGGGAGATCGCCGACGGCGAGTAGCCGAGCGTCGACGCCGCCGCGGCCACCGAGCCGGTCGCGACCACGGAGCGGAAGATCATCAAGCGATGCGTGTCGATCACGGCAACTCCTCACTTCAGTATTACTGAATGATAGATGGCGAATACCCGCTTGTGCTTACCACTCGAGTGGTTCACCGTGGACGTATGACGTCCCGCCTGCCCGCGCTCGCCCTGGTTGCCGTGATGCTGGCCTGGGCGTCGTCGTTCGTGATCATTCGCGGCATCGCGCCCTACGTCTCGGCCGCGGCGATGGCATCCGGGCGACTGCTCGTCGGCGCGATCGTGCTGGTGCTGGTGCTGGCGTTTCGCGGCGGCCGGATGCCGCGCGGCCTGGCGCTGTGGCTCACCCTGGCCTACGGCGTGCTGTGGTTCGGGCTGTACACGGTGCTGGTGAACGCCGCCGAACAGCATCTGGACGCGGGCACCACCGCGCTGCTGGTGAATATCGCGCCCATCGTGGTCGCGGTGCTCGCGGGGTTGTTCCTGAACGAAGGCTTCCCGCCGCTGCTCGTCGTCGGTATCGCCGTCAGCTTCAGCGGCGCCGCGATCATCGCGTTCACCGGGCCAGGCCAACGTGACCGCGTCGGCGTCGCACTCGCGGTGGCAGCCGCCCTGCTCTACGGCATCAGCGTGGTGGCGCAAAAGCTCGTACTGCGGTCCACCGACCCGCTGACCGCCACGACCCTCGGCGCGGTGGCCGGTGCCGTCGTTCTACTGCCGTGGGCCCCGAAAATGGCACACGAACTGGCCCGAGCACCACTCTCCGCCACCATCGGCGTCGTCTACCTGGGCCTGGTATCAACCGCCCTCGCCTTCCTCCTCTGGGCCTACGCCCTCGCCCACACCCCCGCCGGAGTGACGGCTTCCTCGAGCTACGCCGTACCCGCGCTGGCCATCCTCATGTCCTGGATATTCCTCGCGGAAGTACCGACCCCAACAGCCCTCCTCGGCGGCACCCTGTGCCTGACCGGCGTTGCGATCGCCCGCCTGAAGCCGACCATGTTCCACCGCACCCAAGACCGCCCCAGCCACACCACACACCCCAAAACCGCCATGACCGCACCCCAGCCACCCAGCACACCCCAAGACCGCCATGACCGCACCCCAGCCACCCCGTACACCCCAAGACCGCCATGACCGCACTCCCAACCCCGCACCCGCGACCCCTGGGGAGCGGCGGCCACGAAGTGGCCGGTCCGCGGCCGGGTCGCCGGTTAGCGCTC
>NZ_JBHXMN010000029.1:0-21676 GCF_042720495.1 Nocardia sp. NPDC058480
AGCGCTAACCGGCGACCCGGCCGCGGACCGGCCACTTCGTGGCCGCCGCTCCCCAGGGGTCGCGGGTGCGGGGTTGGGAGTGCGGTCATGGCGGATTTGGGGTGTGCGGGGTGGTTGGTGGTGCGGTCATGGCGGTTTTGGGGTGTGCGGGGTGGTTGGTGGTGCGGTCATGGCGGTTTTGGGGTGTGCGGGGTGGTTGGTTGTGGGGGAGGTTGCGGTTAGTCGAGCAGGGCCACCGACGCGATTCGGTGGAGGGTGAAGTGGCGGGTGGCGCCGCTGACGGGGTCTACCGCGTCCAGTTGGCCGTTGCCTACTCGGAGCGGTTCGACTACTCGTTGGGTCGCTACGCCCTGGGCGTCCACGTAACCGATGTTGACCGGGCGGCCTACTCGCGCTGCCAGCTGGAGTAGCGCGAGGGTGGCCGCGGTGCCGGTGCGGGTGCCGTCGGTGCGGACCGAACGGCCGGTGCGGGCGCCCGCGGCGCGTTCGCCCGCGCGGAGTTCGGTGACCAGCTGGGAGAGCTGGTCGTCGTTGGGCGGGGTCGGCCGGTAGGGCCTGCGAGCCAGGGGGCGAACCGAAATCCTCGCGCCGCGGGGGCGCAGGTCGACGATGGTGCCGCCGGAATCCTCGCCCGCGGGGGCGAAGCCCGCTGTGCGGAGTTGGTCGAGCATCTCGGTCAGCGGGGCCAGGGCTATCGCCACGGTGGGGGCGATAGCGCGCAGGGCCAGGGTTTCGGCTACGGGGGCGGCGAGGACCTGGGCGAGCAGGGCCGGGTCGTCGCTGCGGAGGAAGGACTGGGCCATGCCTACCCGGAGCTGGCCGTGGCGGCGGGCCACGTCGTCGATGAGGTAGGTCAGCGACTGCGGCACGGGGGTGCGCGAGTGGGTGGCGAACAGGGCGTGGAGTTCGGCGGCGGTGAGTCCGGCGTCGAGGGCGCGGCGGACCGTGGCGTCGCTGACCCGGTACACCGTCGCGGCGCCCGCTGATTCGACGTTGGCGACCAGGGCGATCTTGCCGCGCAGTTCCGGGACGAGCGGGCCGGGCGCGATCACGGTGAGGTCGGCCTGGACCAGGACGTGGTCGACCGGTTTCGGCAGTGCCGCGGCCATTTCCGATTCGGCGTCGGCGACCGAACCGTGCAGCAGGGCCCTGGCGGCGGAGTCGAGGGCGCCGCGCCCGAGCAGGCCGACGATCGCTGCTTCGGCGAGGGTCGCGGTGACGGCTTCGAGGCGGAAGTGTCTGCGGCGGCGTGGCATTCGCCAAGCCAGCAGCTTGCCGATGTCGGCGGGAGTCATGGCGGTACCGGTCGGGTACTCGGCGAGCAAGCCGAGGATCGCCGCGCGGTCGCGCACCGCGTGCGGGACGCGCAGCTCCGCCGACAGGGCCGCGATCGGCTTGTCGGCGGCGTCGCGCATGCCGATCATCCACGGCATCCGATCCAGCTCGAGCCACGCTTGCGCGAGCGTTACCCAGCGGGTGGCGGGCGGGGCGTCGAGCCAGGAATCCGCGGCGGGCGTCGGTGCCCAGAAGTCGTCGGTGGCGTCGAGGTCGGGGGTCGGCTCGGGCAGGCCCTTTTCGACGAGTTTCGCGGCGGCCAGCAACTCGAGCAGCAAGCCGGTACGTAGCTCGTCGATGCCGGTCTGTTTGGCCAGTCTGCGCGATTCGCGCACGCCGAGTCCGCCTGCGCGCAGGGCGGGGGCGGGCAGCTTGCCGAGTGCGTCGATCAGGTCGCCCGCATCGCGCAGCAGCTCGCCCACTTCGCCCGCGCCGACGGCATTCACCTCGGTGGCGGTGTTCTTGACGAGTGCGGGTTTGGGCGGGGCGAGCGCGTGCGGGTCGGTGACGGGTTCGCCGCGCAGGACCTGGCCGACGGTGACGGGCAACTCCACGGTCTCGTCGTCGATCCAGTGCAGCAGCCGGGCGGCGAGCAGACGCGGCACCGGACGCTCGGGGTCGGTGCCGGGCGCGGCGTCCCTGGTGCGACCGCGCGGGCCGGTGGTCGCGAGTTTGTCCAGCAGCGCGCGGTCGGGTGGACTCGCCGTGGCCAGCGCGGCGACGACCTCGGGTTCGGTGAGGGCGTCCGGGAGCGCTGTCGTCGCGCCCAGCGGCCAGGGGAGGGCTTCGGCGGCACTGGGTGTCAGGTCGAGGTCGTCGCCGACCTGCCAGACGAGCGCGCGGTCGAGCAGACGGGTCAGCGCGGCGGTGAACGCGGTCTTGGTCACGCGATCTTTGAGCTGCGCGTGCAGGGTGGTGCGGGTGAGCCGCGTGAGCTCGGCGCCGATCGTGCGGGCGTCCTCATTGGCCGTGAGCGCCTCGATGATCGCGAACTCGAGCGTGTCGAGGTCGTCGGCGGCCCGCAACACCGACGCCCGCTGCTGGGCGCGCACCGCGAGCACCGACATCGACGCGGGCAGCGGCACCGCCAGGTCCGGCCGCAACTGCAGCAATTTCACCAGCTGGGCATCAGTGCGCGCACCGAGCCAATCGGCGAGAGAGTCTGTCGCGATCACTGATCGAGCCTACAGTTCTAGGCCGCCTCGATCTGGACTGAGCGAAGGGTGCGACATCATCCATATGCCAGAATGAGGCCGTGGTGAACAAATCGAATAAACCCTACGTCGACAACGGCTGGCCCGAGGTGGCCGACGGCGAGCACGCCGTGACCGAATTGTCGTCGACCCGCGCCGGTAACCTCTCGCCTTTCGGTGAGGACACCGAGTTTCCCGTCCCGGCCGCAACGCTGCCGTACGTGCATCCCCAGACCACCATCAACCGGGTGTAATTCGGACGAGAAAGACAAGAGCCCGCATCCTCGAGGATGCGGGCTCTTGTTGTGTCTACCGGCGATCAGGAGGGCAGCAGACCCTTGTTCGCCTGGAAGAAGTCGATCACGGCCGGGTCCAGCTGAGAACCCTTGGCGGAGTTGACGAAGTCGAGAGCCTGCTGCGGCACGGCGATGCCCTGCTGCTGCACGACGGTGAGTGCGCGGTCGACGGCCGAGAACACTTCCTGGCTCGGATCCTGTACCTGCGGCACAGTGACCTGCGGGGCCCAGCTCGGCGCCGAGGGAGCGACACGCTCGGACGGTCCGCTGCTCAAGCCGAGCTGCGAGGAGCAGGAGGGCCAAGCGCCCCAACCCTGAGAAGCGAGAACCTTTTCGGCCACCACGATCTGCTGTTCGCGGGTGGCGTTGTTGGCGGAGGCGGCGTACTCGCCACCGCCGTGTGCGTTCCAGGTGGAGGGCGAGAACTGCAGCCCACCCTGGTAACCATTGCCGGTGTTGATGCCCCAGTTGCCGCCGGCTTCACACTGTGCGAGGCGATCCCAGTCGGAGTCAGGGGCCGCGCTGGCGTTTCCTGCGAGGGCTGCAGCTGCGGTGCCGAAGATCGCGCCGGTGACGGCGACCTTGGCAGCTGTGCGCCCGGTGGAAGTCGGCTTGCGGTGGCGTCCACTCATATCGGGTTTCTTCCTCTCGTTCGCACCTGCATGTGGCCCGGACTGAGAGGTCTCCCGGTCCGCCCTCACCCCTTGTTTCCAATCGGGGTCCGGTACCCGCGGGGTGAGGTTCGGTGCGGCGGGCCGGTGGTTCCGGGGGTTACCCCGGCTGAGAGAAACGGTACGACGGTCAGCGGCGAATGTCACTATTTGGTAACCGGCGGGTCCCGGTGGGTCTCGGGGTCGTCTCAGGGTGATCCCCGATGTGTCCGCGCAGGTAGTTGGGGTGGCGAATGTGCGCGACGGCTGTGCGCTCACTTCGTGACCGTGCCGTTATGTGATGAAGATCACATGTTTGGTTGGATTACCGATGGCGAGGTAATCGGTTGACGCCTCAACGTGCGCGTCGGCCCGACCACAGCGCGAATATCAGCGCCAGCAGGAAGCCGACGGGCACGAGCATCGCCAGGCCGTAGAGCCACAGCCCTGGATCGCTGTCGGACACGATCGGCGTCACGAAGATCGCGATCACCGCCAGAATTCCGATTCCGAACAGGACGAGAGCCACGTGCAGCAGGCGATCGCCGGAGCGTCGCGGACCGGGCGAGGCCGGATCTGGTGAGTTCGTCACGGGTGAACCGTAAAACTGGTGTGCTCGCGATATAGCCACCGGGGTAGACTCGCATCACATCGCGTCCCGCCTTGTTGGGGGGCGCGTTCTTTTCGCGACAAGCAAAATTGTGTAACCCGGGCCACAAGGGTTCGGGTGCCGAATGATGAACGGGTGAGCGCAGTGCCGACCGGCCGGGTGAAGTGGTACGACGTCGAGAAGGGCTTCGGCTTCCTGTCTCAAGACGAGGGCGAGGACGTCTATGTGCGCTCGTCCGCGCTGCCCGAGGGCGTCGAGGGACTCAAGCCCGGACAGCGTGTCGAATTCGGCATGGCCGCCGGTCGCCGTGGCCCGCAGGCGCTCAGCGTGACGGTGCTCGAGGCTCCGCCGACTGTCGTTCGCGATCGTGACCGTGGGCGCGCGCCCGAGCGCAAAGACGCCGGGCCACGCAAGACGCCCGACGAGCTGCACGGCCTGGTCGAGGACATGATCACGCTGCTCGAGAGCACGGTGCAGCCGGACCTGCGGCGGGGCAAGTATCCGGATCGCAAGATGTCCCAGCGGATTTCCGAGGTGGTGCGGGCCGTGGCTCGCGAACTCGACCACTGAGATGTGAAAGAAACCGGCCCCGAACGACATTCGTTCGGGGCCGGTTCTCTCGGCTCAGGACTCGCGAGGCGCGGGCTCGGGAGTGACGATCGACCAGGCGGCGTGCGGGATGTAGCTTTCCTGCCCGGTGGCGATGTCACGGGCCAGGATCGGCAGCTGCACTTCGATGCCGATCAGGCGCAGGTCCGGTTCCGGCTTCGACTCGATGGTGAGTGCCCTGGCGCGGTCCGGGTAATCGGCGAAGCTGAGGACCCGGTCCAGCTGTTCGCCGTTGGGGCGCTGGTAGATCAGCTGGATGAGCCAGGGTGACTCGGAGACCGCGTCGGGCAGCGACAGCTGCACGGGCGCACCGTCGGGGACCTCCAGCGGCGCGGTCTCGCCGTACCGGCAGTTCTCCATCCGCACCGTGCAGTACATGAACGGGTCGACGGTGATCGTCGTGCCGTTCGCATACGCGGTGAGCTGCGGGTTGTGCGCTGGCGCCTTCGATACCGCCACCCCCACCCACACCGCGGTCACCGCGACGACCGCGAACAGTCCGGCCGCGACCAGCGCGACGATCGTTCGAGCGTTGAGCTTGCTCACCAGGTGGGGTCTCCTGTCCCTCTCGGATGGGTGTTGGGTACTTCCTGCTCGACGTGCTGGGGGCGATTGCCGCCCAGACCCGGCAGCAGCGAGTGCCCGGTGTAGCTGACGAAAGTCTGCAACAGTCCGGCCAGCAGGATCACGCTGATCAACGCGAAACCCTTCCAGTACTCGGTCGGCATCAGCACACCGGCCGCCCCGCCGACCACCCAGCTCAGTTGCAGCACGGTCTCCGAGCGCCCGAAGCCGGACGCGATCGACTCCGGCGGGAGGTCGTCCTGGATGGCGGCGTCGAGAGATACCTTCGCCAGGGCACTGGCCGCCGAGGCCACCAGCGCGGCCACGGCGGCGCCGAACAGGTTTCCGGTGAACGCCGCGAACAGCGCGACCACCGCGCACGCGCCGGTGCAGCCGAGGACCACCGGTGACGGCCTGCCCAGTTGCAGCCGGGCGCCGGTCGCGTTGCCGCCGAAGTTGCCGATGCCCGCCGCCGCGCCGACCAGGCCGAGCATCGCGGCCTGTTCGGTGGGGCTGCCGCCCGAACCCTTGGCGACGAAGGCGATGTAGAAGGTGAGAAAGCCGGTGAGCACGCGAATCGAACTGTTACCCCACAAGCCGGTAACGACGGCGCGCCCGAGTGGCTGACGCCGTTTCCGTGGCGGCACCGAGGATTCCTGGCCGCGTTCGATGACCTCGGTATGGGCATCGGGACCGTGATAGGTCAGCGTCGCGGGGACCTCGCCCTCGGTCACCTCGACCCAGCGTGGAATGCGCAGGCTGAGATACGCACCCGCGATGGCGATGCCGATGGCGAAGATCAACGCGCCGGTGGAACCGGCGATCAGGGCGGCGAGTGCGGCCAGCGAGCCCGCGCCGATGGTGCCGCCGACCAGCCCGAAGACAGTGAGCCGGGAATTGGTGCGGACCAGGTCGATATCCGGTGGCAGCACGCGCGGAGTCACCGCGCTCTTGAGAACCGCGAAGGATTTCGAGCCGACCATCATGCACAGGGCCAGCGGATACAGGCCCCAGGTGTCGATATTGAAGATCAACAGCAGCGCGAAACCCACGCGCAGGGCGAAGGTCGTCGCCAGCGCCAGCCTGCGACCGCGTTGCAGGCGGTCGAGCAGCGGGCCGATCAGCGGCGCGATCAGCGCGAACGGGGCGATGGTGATCAGCAGGTACAGGGCCACCTTGGTTTTGGATTCGGCGGTGGCGCTGGCGAAGAACAGGGTGTTGGCCAGGGCCACGGCGATCGCGGCGTCGAGCGCGAAGTTCGCCATGGTGGCGTAGGTGAGCGCGGTCAGGCCGGACTGATCGGCGCCGTCGGCCTTGGCGGCGCGCTGGAAGGTGGCGATGCCGCGTTCGGTGAGTTCGCGGCTGCGCATGGCGGCTACCCGGGTGACGGTGAGTTTGCGGGGGACGCGCTGGTTGACCGGGTCGTCGGCGCCTTCGTCGCGCGGGAAGGGGCGGGTGCCTTCGGGGCCGAGGTCGGCGTGCCGACCTCGGTCATCGCGGCCCGGAGCCGGATACTCATCGCGAGGTGGAACCGGTCGTGCGTGCTCGTCGCGCGACGGGATCGGCAGGCCCTTCTCATGCTGATCGCGAGGGTCTGGCGTGGGTCCGGGACGTCCTGCGTTCGGGGGCTGATCGCGTGAGTCCGGTGTGGGTCCGGGACGTCCTGCGTTCGGGGGCTGATCGCGTGAGTCCGGTGTGCGCCCGGCACGTCCTGCGTTCGGCACCGGGGTGGTCGGCGCGGCGGGGTCGGCGGGGCGGTTGCGGTGGAACAGGCTTTTCGACCGGACCGTCGGCGGCTCGGCGGGCAGCGGCCGTTCGGGCCGGGGGAAGACCTTGCGCGGTGCGCGCGGCGGGTACTGCCCGTAGCCGGGGTGCGGATCGGCGGCGGTACCGTCCCGGCGACCACGGTCGGGACCGGATGGATCGCGGGGCGTCGTCACAAGTCCAATTCTGTCGCACTCGGGCTGTGCGTGTTCACTCGCGCCGCGGCAATGTCGGCCACATCGTGTTATTTCGCGACGAACCGCACTTCGAATATGCGCGGCCAGTACTTTCCGGTCAGCAGGAACCGATCGGTGCCGGGCAGGTGAGCGATGCCGTTGAGCACGTCGGCGCCCGCTCGTTCGGCGGGTGTGAGCAGCCCGCCCGCCTCGATGACGGCGAGAATCCGGCCGGTCTCGGGATCGATGTGCAGTATTTCGTCCGACGGGTAGTTGTTCGCGTAGACGGTGCCGTCTTCGGCGCAGTCCAACTCGTTCGGCTTCGGATCGCGGTAACCGGACAGGGTCACCGAACCGGTCTGGGCGAACGTCACCCGGTCGCGGAAGGTGAGGGTGCCGGTGCCGTCGCTCATCACCAGCCGGTCTGGCTGCGCGCACAGACCCCAGCCCTCGCCCGCGTAGTCGGCGCGACCGGTTTCGGCGAGGGTGACCGGGTCGCGGGCGATGGCGAAGCCGTCCTGCCAGGTCAGCTGCCAGACGATCGCGCCCGCCCTGGTCATGCCCTCGCCGAACACCCGGCCGGGCAGGTCGACCCGAGCTGTTTCGGTGCCCGTGCGCTGGTCGGTGGCCCGCGCGGTCGACACGCCCCACATGCCGGTGCTCTCGTAGCGGACGCCGTCGACCACCTCCAGACCCTGGGTGAAGGCCTGCGGATCGTGCGGTGACGAGCCGATCACCTCGACTCGCAAGCGCGGCGGTCCGGGCTCGGGGGATCCGCTACAAGCACCCGCGCCGAGCACACTGACCAGCACTGCGACGGCCAACGAACTGCGATTGCACTTCATACGGCAAAATGTATGCCGTGAGCGCAGTATCTGTTTCGGAGTCCGGCGTGCGTCCCGTTCTGGCCGACGCGGCCGAGGTCGCACGTCGTGCGCTCGTCGCGTTGGAACCCGACGGGGTAGGAGTCCATCTGGGGGTGAGCGCCGAGGACGACACCGCGGCCACCCACCGGTTCGAGGCGACCCTGCCCGGCTACCGCGGCTGGCAGTGGGCCGTCGTCGTCGCCGCGCCCCCTGGCGCCGACCACGCGACGGTCAGCGAGTCGGCGTTGCTGCCTGCCATCGGTGCCCTGATCGCCCCCGATTTCATCCCGTGGGACCAGCGGGTCCGCCCCGGCGACCTCGGCCCCGGCGACCTGCTCGCCACGCCCGCCGACGACCCGCGCCTGGTCCCCGGCTACGTGGCCACGGGCGATCCGGTGATCGACGAGGTGGCCCGCGAGGTCGGCCTCGGCCGCGTGCAGGTACTCAGCGTCGAAGGCCGCGCCGATGCCGCCGAGCGCTGGTTCACCGAGTTCGGCCCCGACACCGAAATGGCCAAGGCCGCCCCGTCGACCTGCGGCTTGTGCGGCTTCTACCTGCCGCTGGCCGGCGCGCTGCGCGAGTCCTTCGGCGTCTGCGGCAATGCGATGGGCGCCGACGGGCACGTTGTGAACGTGGCCTACGGCTGCGGCGCGCACTCCGACGTGGCCGCCCCCAGCGGCAACGGTTCCCCCCTGTACGAGGCCTTCGACGACCACGCGGTCGATTTCGTCGAGATCGTCCGCCCCGCTGTCGAGGACGCGATCGACAAGGCCGCCGACGATCAGGCAACGGTGACCGGCGATGCCACGGCTGAGCCCGTCGACGCCGATCCCGCGACGGTGGTCGGCGATGTCGTGGCTGAGCCCGCTGATGCCGATCCCGCGACGGTGGTCGGCGATGTCGTGGCTGAGCCCGCTGATGCCGATTCCGCGACGGTGGTCGTGGAGGTTGTCGCCGAGACGACCGACCCGGCAATCGATGTCGTCGAGGTCTCAGCTGAAACGATCGCCTCGGTCTCCGAGGCCGCGACCGGGCAGGGTCCCGCTGACTCGTTGACCGAGATCGGCGAGGCCGCGGCCGAGCAGGCGGGCGATCAGCAGGAAACCGCCGAGGCCGAAGCAGTCGCCGCGGTGGCGGCCGAGCGTTCGGCGCTCGTCGAGGGCGCGCTGCCGGAGTCCGCTGACGAGGTCGTCACAGCTGAGATCGCATCAGTTGCCGAGGTTGTCGCGAACGACCTCGCCATCGATGCCGGGCCCAACACCGACGGCGAGCCGACCGCCGAGGTCGTGTCGGCCGCCGACACAGCGTCGGGCACGGATGTTGCGCTCGACGCTGACGCCGTTGCGGATACTCAGGCTGCGCCGGTTGCCGAGGTTGCGTCGGAGACGGATGCTGCGCCGGTTGCTGAGGTTGCGTCGGAGACGGATGCTGCGCCGGTTGCTGAGGTTGCGTCGGAGACGGATGCTGCGCCGGTTGCTGAGGTTGCGTCGAAGACGGATGCCGCGCCGGTCGCGGATGTCGCTTCGGGCGTGGCCGCAACGTCGCCCGATGTTGCGTCGGGCACGGATGTTGCGCCAGTCGCCGAGACAGCGGACGTGAGTGCTGACGCGCCCGCGGAAGACGATGCTGCGGCAAGCGGTGCGGGATCCGGCGAGAGTGCGGAGTCTGCTGATGTCAGTGAGCACGGATCGTCGGTGTCGCGCTGAACGGAGCGGGGGACCCGTTCGGCACCGCGCAGCTGCGGGCCGGAGTGCTTGCGGCGTGGCGGGATTCGCCGACGCGGTTGCGGGAGGACAGTGCCAGTGAGGCGGATCTGGTGGCCGCGGGCTACCGGGATCGGTTGCTCACCGAGCTCGCGCAGAACGCGGCCGACGCCGCGGCGAAGGCCGGTGTCGCGGGTGCGCTGCTCGTGCGGGTGCTCGACGGGCGCCTGCACGTCGCGAACACCGGTGCGCCACTGAGCGTTTCCGGTGTGCACGCGTTGACAGCGCTGCGTGCCTCCGGAAAGGCCGACACCACCCAGGTGGGTCGCTTCGGTGTCGGCTTCACCGCGGTGCGGTCCGTCGGCGATGAGATCGAGATCCGCTCGACGACCGGATCCATCCGCTTCTCCCGCGTGGCGACGCTGAACGCCTTGCACGACATCGGCATCGGCGTCCCCGATGACCTGGCCGCGATCGCACCCCCGGTCCTGCGACTGGCCTGGCCCGTCCCGACCACCCCGCCAGCGGGCACCGACACCGAAATCGTCGTCCACCTCCGCGACGACATCGACGCCGAAGCCCTCCTCGACGCCATGCGAGCCGAGGCCCCCGACCTCCTCCTGGAACTGCCTGCCCTGCAGCGCATCCGAATCGACACCGACGAATGCACCAGCGCAATAACCATCCTCGCCACTGCCCAACCCGCTGACGCCGTTCGCCCCGACCCAACGCGGGCTCGTGCCGCCTCCGCCGCTGACACCGCCGCTGCCGCTGACACCGCCGCTGCCGCTGACACCGCCGCTGCCGCTGACGCCGCAGCTGATGCCGGCGCCGACGCCACAGCCGCCGACGCCACGGCCACGGCCGCTGCCGCCACGGCTGATGCCGCTACCGCCACGGCCGCTACCGCCACCGCCACCGCCGATGAGACCGGCACCTTCTCCCAGCTGACAATCACCCTCCCGTCCGGAGCACGCCGAACGTGGTGGCAGTACCGCACTCCCAGGGCCCGCTGGCTACTCCCACTGCGAGACGGCCGCCCAGTCGCCACCGCCCCGGACGTCCTGCGAGCACCCACGCGCTCCGACGAGGAACTCTCCCTCCCCGCGATCCTGGTCGCCGACATCCCCATGCAACCCGATCGCCGCCGCCTCCTCCCCGGCGCCCGCCTCACCGAATTGGCAACGGGTTACGCGGATTTCGCCCGCGCGCTCCCGCCCCGGGACCGCCTCGTCCTGGTCCCCACCCCCGGCTTCGCCCGCAGCGAAGCCGACGGTCTCCTCCGCGAAGCCGTGATCGCCGAGCTTCGCACCAACCCCTGGTTGCCGGTCTGTGCCGTTCGCAACACCGAACCGGCGGACCCGTGGGACCCCATCGAACCCACACCGCGAAATGCCGGGCCCGGCGGCACAACTGGCGAATCGGCAGCGCCCGGTGACGACAGCCTCGCTGTCCCCGGTGAAACCGCGCCGATCGGCAAGGATGTTCCAGACCTCATGGATCTCCTCGCAGCTGACGGGGACGACGGCTCCGGCCTCGCGACGACGTTCGGGCCGGGTGAGTCCGCACCGTTGCGCGGCGACCTCCCCGACCCCTTCGCGTCGGAAGCATCGGCCACGTACGGACCCGCCGGAGCGGACTTGCCATGTAGCACGCCGACCCGGGCGCGCGTATTTCCCGATCTCACACCGGAATTGGCGACGATTCTGGCCGAGATCACCGGGCCACTGGTGATTCCGGAGCTGTCCGGACGCGCCGGTCAGGACAAGCTGGCGGTCCTCGATGTCCATCGGCTCGGGCCGGCCGCACTGGCCGAGTTGTCGAGCGGGCTGGAACGTGAACCACGGTGGTGGCGGCGGCTTTACGCCGCGCTGGAACCGTTCGTTGTCGATACCAGGACCGCTGAGGAATTCGGCGCGCTGGCCGTGCCGCTGACCGACGGGCGATTGGTGACCGGGCCGCGGACCGTGGTGCTCGATGATCAGCTCACGGTGGCGGTGCCGGTGCACTGGGCTCGCCTGGCCCACCCGGACGCCACGCACCCGCTCCTGGGTCGGCTGGGTGCCCGCAGTGCGAGTTCGGATGACCTGCTCACCGATCCGGCTCTGCGCGACCTGCTCGAGCACGATCCGGCCGACCCGGACACCGTCGCCGCCGTCCTCCAACTGGCACCTTTCGCCTCCGCCGATTCGCTACCGGACTGGCTCGGCCTGCTCGAACTGCCCGACGACACCGGCGAACTCCGCCCGGCCGACGAGCTACTGCTCCCAGGAGCCCCGCTGGCCGACATCCTGGCCGCGGACTCGCCCTTCGGCACCATCGCCGACACCACCGTCGCCGAGTACGGCGAGCGGGCCTTGCGCGCGATCGGTGTCGGCTGGGGTTTCGCGATACTCACCGACCCGGAGCCGATCGGCCCCGACCACGACCTCGACGACGAACAGTCCTGGTGGAACAGCCTTTCCGATGATCCACGCGAGCTGACAGCGGTCCGGGATCTAGACCTGGTCGACGAAGACCGCTGGCCGCAAGCCTTGCGCCACTTGCTGTCCGAGCCACGCACCCGCGCGCTGCTCGCCGATCGCGACGGCTACACCACCTGGTGGCTGCACCGCCACGCTCACATCGACGGCATTCCGCTGGGTCGGCTCCACCACCCCGACGACAACGAATTCGCCGGGCTCCTACCAGTTTTCGAGGCGATCGGCATAGAGGGCGCTGATCTCGACACCTTGCGCCCCGTGCTCGTCCGCCCTGACATCATGTCCGCCGAGCTGGCCGAGGAACTCCTCGACGCCCTGGCCGATCCATCGAAAACCCCTGCCCCCGAGATAATCGCCCGAACCCATGCCCGCCTGGCCGCCGCGGTCGCGGCGGGCGTTCTCGATCCGCGCGAACTCGATCTCCCCGAGCAGATCCGCGCCTTGTCCGGCGACGTCGTCGACGCGAGCACCGTCATGGTCCTCGATCAGCCCTGCTTCGGCCTGGTCGTCCCCTCGGTGCGCCTCGTCGTCGGTGACACGGCGCACGCCGAGGCGCTGGCCACCCTGCTGGACCTACCGCTGGTCTCGGACGAGATCAGCGCCGAGGTGCTCGGCACCGGTCGCCGAAGCACCTGGGCCGCGGAACCTTTGGGCGTGGTGCTGCGCCAGCTGTGGTCCCCGCGGGACGCCACCGGCGACCTGGTCTTGCACGAGACTCTCGAAGTGCATCTGCGCGGCGCGATCTCGGGCACTGTCCGCGTCCCGTGGTGGTGCGAAGGCGATGTGGTCCACGTACAGGTGCCGCGAGGCCAGTAGTGGACTACTCCGCGTGGGCGGTGATCATCTCGGCGAGCAGATCGAGCTGAACCTGCACGGACTCACTGTCGTCATCGACCAGCCACCGCAGCACAATCCCGTCGATCACATTGAGAATGAACCGGCTCAGCGCCGTCACCGGCGTGGTCCACTGCGTTTCGGTCGCCTCGCGGCAATGGTCGATCACATCGGCGACGGTGTTGTCATTGAACCCGTACTGCTCGCGCGCGATCGCCAGCTTGGCGGGAGTCGACTCACCCTCGCGCAACGCGTAGGTGGTGGTCTCGTAGGTCAGCAACTGCCGTTCGGGAGTGGCTTCGATGTTGCGCCACATCAGTTCCAATCCGCGGCGCACCAATTTCTGAAATGCTTCTTTTCCTGTTCCGGCGTCTTCCCATACCGATTCATCGGCATCAACGGAATCCCGCAATTCCATAGACAGCGCTTTGACCAGCTCGGTCATCAGCGCGTCCTTGTTTTCGAAACAGTAATGCACCACACCTAGCGAGACGCCCGCCGCTTGGGCGACATCGCGCGTGGTCACGCCCGCCACGCCCTTTTTCTCGGCGAGACCGATCGCTGCCTCGATCAGGTGGGCTCGTCGTTCTTCGACGCTCAATCGGGAGGACACTGTGCGAGTTAAGCGCTCGCGCCACGAACAGTCAATTCGCCGGTCCGCCGGAAAATCCTGGACATTTGACCAGTTTATGTGGTTGTCTCCCAGATGGAAGTCGCGAAGGAGTCGCCCGATGTCCCTGTCCCGCCGCACCATGCTCGCCGCCTCGGCACTGGGTGCCACAGCGCTGCCCGTCCTCTCGAGTATGGGAATGCCCGTCGCGCACGCGAATCCGGATGGATTCGAATTCGGGCTCGGTATCGCCGACCTCACGGGCCCGGCCGCGGAATGCGGCATGATGGGCTACTCCCAACTCGAACAGACCACGGCGGGAATTCATCTGCGCCCGCGCGCTCGTGCGTTCGTGATCGGTGCGGGCGGAAATCGGATCGCGTTCGTCGCGGTGGAGAATGGCGCGGTGTTCGGCTCGGTACACGGCGCGGTGCTGCTCGCGCTCGCGCGCCGTTTCGGTGATCGGTATTCGGAACGAAATGTCGTACTCACCTCCACGCATACCCACGCCAGTTGTGGTGGTTCCGCGCACGACTACGCCTACACGCTGGCGACGCTGGGATTTCAGCAGCAGGTCTTCGACGCCGAGGTCGACGGGATCGTGGAGGCGATCATCGCGGCCGACGCGGACTTCGCGCCTGGTGCCATCTCCCTCGGCCGCGCACAACTGCACGACGCCAGCGTGAACCGCTCGCGCGTGGCCTTCGACCGCAATCCGGCCGCCGATCGCACGGTGTTCCCCGATGCGATCGACCCCGCGGTGACCACGTTGGCGTTCGCCAGGAAGGGTCGTCAGGTCGGCACGCTCACCTGGTTCGCCACCCACAACACCTCGATGACCAACGCGAACCGCCTGATCAGCTCCGACAACAAGGGCTACGCCAGCTACGCCGCCGAACACCTCGAACACGGCGTGCGCCACCTCGACGGCGCCGACTTCATCGCCGCCTTCGCGCAGACCAATGCCGGCGACATGTCGCCCAACCTCGACCTCCAACCCGGCCATGGACCGACCGACAATGAGTTCGACAACACCAGGATCCTCGGCGAACGCCAGCACCACGCGGCGAAAGAGGCCGCGGCGCAGGGTACCGCGCAGCAGGCCGAGGTCGCCTCGATGCTGTGCTACATCGACCTCGCCGCGCTCACGATCGACGGCCGCTTCACCCCCGACGGCGCCCCGCGACGCACCTCCCCGGCCGCGGCGGGCGTCTCCCTGGCGGCGGGCAGCGTCGAGGACGGCCCCGGCCTGCCCGGCGGCCCGATCCCCGAAGGTGTGCGCAACCCGCTGGTCGACTTCCTCGGCGGCATCGACCATCCACACCCCGCCTGGCTCGCCGACGCGCAGGCCCCGAAGGCGATCTTCGCCCCACTCGGACTGATGCCGCCGGTGCCGTGGGTGCCGAATGTGGTGCCGATCCAGCTGATTCGCATCGGTGACCTGTATCTGGCCGCCGCGGGCGCCGAATTCACGATCGTCGCCGGGCTGCGCGTGCGACGCGCGGTGGCGGCGGTACTCGGCGTCGAGCTGGAACAGGTGCTGCTACAGGGCTATTCGAACAGCTACCACGAATACGTCACCACACCTGAGGAATACGATGCGCAGCACTACGAGGGCGCCTCGACCCTGTTCGGCCGCTACACGCTGTGTGGGTATGTGCAGGAATTCACCAGACTGGCGGAGGCGTTCGCCACGGGGCAGGCGGTCGGGCGCGGCCCGGCACCGCGCGATGTCTCGGCGCTACAGCCGAACTTCGCCGCCGTGCCAGGGCCCGACGCGACCCCGCAGGGCCGTGGCTTCGGTGATGTCCTGATCCAGCCGTCATCGTGTGGACGCGGCGAACAGGCGGCCGTCGAATTCGTCTCGGCCCACCCGAAACACAATCCGCGCCGCGGCGACACCTTCCTGCACGTGCAGCGAAAGACCGCGGCGGGCTGGGCGCGGGTGGCCAACGAAGGCGAATGGGACGTCCGCTTCCACTGGCGCACAGCGGGCGCCGCGGTCTCGATCGCCCGCTTCACGTGGGATATCCCCACGACCGCCGAACCCGGCGTGCATCGATTCGTGCACTACGCCGATGTCTTGGGCGCCGACGGCACGCTCCGCCCCATCACCGGGACCAGCGACGAATTCGCAGTGGCCTAGTCGGTGTCGAGCCCCACCTGAGCGCCCTTGTCCCCGCGCCGCGCGGAACGACGCTGCAAGAGGAAGATCGACGACCCCAGCACGCCCACAACGAGCCCCATCAGGCACACCGGGCGGGCATCGGCCCAGCTCGCGTTGATCCACACCACCGCCGTCGCGATGGCCCACAGGGCGAAGCCACCCAGCACAACGGGGCGCGGGTCGACCAGGATTCGGGGCAGTTGAGGTATCTCGGGACTGACAGGTCCGGCATCCATACCCAAACAGTAGCCGTGTGAAACCCATCAGCCCAGCCGGATTTACCGTAGAGTTCTGCACTGTGACAACGCCATCGGACGTCCGTGCCCTGGCCGGTGATCTTTCACTGGCCGTCGTGCGGCTCACGAGACACCTGCGCGGGCGCCGTACCGACGCGCAGATCTCGCTTACTCAGCTGTCGGCTTTGGCGACGCTGGCTCGTGACGGCGCGATGACGCCCGGCGCGCTGGCAGGCAAAGAACGCGTGCAACCACCGTCGATGACCCGCGTCATCGCCTCGCTCTCCGACCTCGACCTGGTCCAGCGTCGCCCGCACCCGACCGACGGCCGACAGATCATCGTTTCGCTCTCGTCCGCCGGTCGCGCGCTGATCGCCGACGAGACCAATGCCCGCGAGGTATGGATGACCGGTCAGCTCGCCGGCCTGCGCCCCGAGCAGATCGCGGTGCTCGGGGAAGCCGTCGGCATCATGAACCAGATCGTCGCCGAATCGGAGTGATCAGCTCGACGGCCGCGCCGCATCCGCCGACACCACGTCATGGCCGAGCGGGAACAGCGACAGTGGCACCAGCTTGAGATTCGCCCAGGCGAACGGCAGGCCGATGATCGTCACCGCGAGCGCGATGCTGGTGAACACGTGGCCGAGCGCCAGCCACCAACCCGCGAATACGAACCAGATCACATTGCCGATCAATGAACCCGCGCCCGCGCTCGGTTTGTCGACTACCGTGCGGCCGAACGGCCAGAGCACGTACCCGGCCAGCCGTAGCGAGGCGATCCCGAACGGGATGGTGACGATCAGGATGAAACAGATCAGTGCCGCGAGTAGGTACCCCAGTGCCATCCAGAACCCGCACAGCACCACCCAGAGCACGTTCAAGATCAACTGGACAATCTTCATGCTTCCAGCATGCCAGGATTAGCCGGTGGCCGAAGTGATCGATATCGAGGACCCCACCGACCCGCGCGTCGACGACTTCCGTGACCTGTCCAATGCCGACCGCAGGCCGGACCTGCCGGGCCGAAAAGGCCTGGTCATCGCCGAGGGCGTAGTGGTAGTCCAGCGGATGCTCGACTCACGTTTCACGCCGAGCGCACTGCTCGGCGTGGGGAAACGATTCGAAACCCTCGCCGACGACCTCGCCGATCGGGACCTGCCGTACTACCGCGCGAGCGCGGCGGTGATGGCGGAGGTGGTCGGCTTCCATCTCAACCGCGGGGTACTCGCCGTCGCGCCGCGTCCGGCTGAGCTCACCGTCGACGAGGTGCTCGACGGCGCGCGCACGGTGGCGGTCCTGGAAGGCGTCAACGATCACGAGAACCTCGGTTCGATGTTCCGCAACGCCGCGGGGCTCGGCGCCGACGCGGTGCTGTTCGGCGACCGGTGTGCCGATCCGCTCTATCGGCGGGCGGTGAGGGTGTCGATGGGGCATGTGCTCCGGGTGCCGTTCGCGCAATTGCCGCAGTGGCCGGAGAGTCTGGACCTCGTGCGGAACAAGGGTTTCCAGATCATCGCGTTGACGCCGAATCCCGCAGCGGTGAATCTAGCGACGGCCATGACGGGGGAGCGGGTGGCGCTGCTGCTCGGTGCCGAAGGGCCCGGCTTGACCGAGGAAGCCATGCGCGCCACCGATATTCGTGCCCGCATCCCGATGTCGCCCGGTACCGATTCGCTCAATGTCGCGACCGCCGCGGCCATGGCGTTCTACGAACGTGTGCGTATCTCATGACCCAGGAGTGCGAGGGTCCGTATCGGGCGCAAGCGGATTCGGTGCCATGGGCGGCGGGCGGCACCGTTGTCGTGCTGGTCGCGCTGCTCGGCGGGGTCGCGGTGTATGCCTTCGGCTGTGCGCTGGCCGCGGTCAATCCGCTGCTGGCGATCGCGGTGAACGTGGTGGCCGCGGGCGGGGTAGCGCCGACGGCCTGGCGGTGGCGGTTCACGCCGGTGGTGCGGTGGGTGCTGGCCGGTGCGGCCGCGGCGGTGGTGCTCGGCTGGATCGCCGTGATCATCGACGAGATCAGCTGAGGGCTCACACCACCCGATCGACACCGCGCAGCCACCCGAGTAGCCCGCGCCTGCGCCGCGTCGCCGCACCGGGGCGGCCCACCAGCAGTTGCTGCTGTTCGGGCGCCTGGCCTTTCGGGTACAGCGTGAAACCGCAGACCGCGAGGTCACCGGGTGCGAGCCGGCCGGGAGCGGCCGGGGTCAGGTAGCGGAAGCCGAGCCATTCGGCATTGGCGGCGTCGGCGAAATCCGGCGGATCGAACGGCAGCGACTGCGGTGCGGGATGATCCGCACCCCGCCACGGCACCGGATGCTCACCCGCCCAGAACGTTCGCTCCCACACCATCGGGAGCCCTTCGTTCTCGAGAATGTCCACCCTGGTGGAACTGAACGACCGCCGGAACTCGCCACGCTCCCAATGCGCGAACGCGCCCCAGTGCGGCTTCGAGTCGTAGGACACCAGATAGGTGTGCTCGGAAGCGAGCGGCCGCACCAGCAGATCAGGCAGTTTCGTCGGCCGGACCAGCGCGGCCTCGGCCGTACACACCACGGTCAACCCGGGATAACACCCGATGTAGACCTCGTCCCGATCCGGCGCCGCACAACCACTCAGCGTCCCGACCATGTGTGGCTGAACATCATGGTCCGGATACAACTGCCCGGCCAACGCCGCCGCCGCAACAGGATCGGACTCGACGTTTCCCGTCAGCACCGCGACAGGATCAGGAGTATCGACGTACCAGATCGAAGAAGCCGCGGACATCAGCCACCTCCCATCTGTGCCGCCACTGCGCGTATCAAGCCAGACCCAGTCGGGAGTTCCGTCACATCGGCGGCCGACTGTCTGGTCGGTGATATGTCAGCTCGTGCCCGGTGAGTTACCCATGTACTCGCGACTGCTTGGCGTTGGTTAGTTTCCGGAGCTGCGGACGCCCAACAGGACGTCTTCCCATGAAGGCATAGGCGCTTTGCCTCGCTTGGTTCGCGCAGGCTTCGGTGCGGGCTTCTCCGCGGCCGGTTCCTCAGCAGCGGGCTTCTCCTGCTGTGCCGCGGGCTGGCTCGGCGCCGCGGGTACCGGGGCGGCGGGCTTCGGCGTGGCCGGAATCGGTGCCGCGGGGATGGGCGCGGCCGGAATCGCCGCCGTGCCACCGCCTGCCGCGACCTGACGCTGCTCGTAGTACTCGTCCACGTTCGGCGCCGGACGACTCTGCGGCCGGGCGGCCGGTGCGGCGATCTGCTCGCGCGGACGCGGCTCCACCGGGGTCGGCGGTTCGAGCACCGGCGAGGCGGCCGGAACCGGCGTGGGCAGGATCGTCGCCAGCCCACGCAGCGCGCGGCCGAAGTCGGGATCGATCAGGTCGTTGGCCGGATCGTCGAGACCGGACACCGAGCCGCCGTGCGCGTCGGGCTGGTAGCGCCAGTGCGCCGCGATCTCGGAGTGCCCGTGTCGCCACTGCAATTGGGCGACCCAGAAACCCTTTTCGTCTTTCCATGCATCCCACTCGGCCTGTTCGATGGTGTGGCCGCGCTCGGCGAAGGCCGCGGTGACGATCTCGTGCAGCGTTTCCACCGCGGGGCCGTCGGGGCGCACCGGGTGGGCCTTCTGCGCCAGTTCGGCGGCGCGGGCGCGCTCGAGTAGTACAGGGTAGGCGAATCGTTCGACTTTGGATTCCGGCATCCCGGACTCCGCCGTGACCTGCTCGACGGACGCTCCAGCGCGAATACGGGCCTGAATATCTTTAGGACGCATAGTCGCCTCCGTTTCGATCTCGATCTGGCCGAATCGTGCGAGGTCGCCGCGCGCCGCCGCGCGGAGCTTGTCGTCGGCGGGCAACCGGAACTTGGTACCGGACTCGGTGTCGCTGCACACGATGTGCGTGGAGTCGGGCGTCACCCCGATCACTCGAAGTTCACGCACGTTACCTCCCTATCGCGTCGGCTACGACACCGCCCACTTTCCTTGACAGTAGTGCACATTACTTGGCCGTGGCAGCAGACACGCACGACTTAAATCGCGCGCCAACCCTGCCCAGGGGGCTAATCTGAGCGGCTCACCACACGAATTCCGCTTGTGTACAGGGGTTTTGGTGATAGATCAACATCAAATCTCGGTACCGAGATCTGTCAAAACTCGGCGAATTTTGCGAATGTATGCAAAGGGCCGGTGTGTGGCGAACTCTGAGAGTTCGCCACACACCGGCCCGATGTCGGTCTTATTTCAGAGCTGGCCGACGACCCAGTCGATCGAACGGGTCAGCTGCGAAACGTCTTCCGGGTCGATCGCCGGGAACATGCCGACACGCAGCTGGTTACGGCCCAGCTTGCGGTAGGGCTCGGTGTCGACGATGCCGTTGGCGCGCAGGATCTTGGCGACCTGGGCCGCGTCGACCGCGTCGTCGAAGTCGATGGTGCCGACAACCTGCGAGCGGTGCGCCGGGTTGGTCACGTACGGGGTGGCGAACGAGCTCGACTCGGCCCACGAGTACAGGCGCGAGGACGAGTCCAGGGTGCGTTTCACGGTCCAGTCGAGGCCGCCGTTGGCGTTCATCCACTCGATCTGATCGGCGAACAGCAGCAGGGTGGCCAGCGCCGGGGTGTTGTAGGTCTGGTCCTTGGAGGAGTTGTCGACCGCGATCGGCAGCGACAGGAACTCCGGGGTCCAGCGACCCGATTCCTTGATCTCGGCGACGCGGGCGAGCGCGGCCGGGCTCATGATCGCGATCCACAGGCCACCGTCGGCGGCGAAGCACTTCTGCGGGGCGAAGTAGTACACGTCGGAGTCGGCGATGTTCACCGGCAGACCGCCCGCGCCCGAGGTGGCGTCGATGGCGATCAGGGCGTTCTCCGAGCCGACCGGACGCGACACCGGGATGGACACACCGGTGGAGGTCTCGTTGTGGGCCCAGCCGATGAGGTCGACCGAGGGGTCCGACACGGGCTCGGGCGCGCTGCCCGGCTCGGCCTTGACGACGATCGGGTCACCGATGAAGGGGTTGCCCTTGGCGACCGAGGCGAACTTCGAGGAGAACTCGCCGTTGGTCAGGTGCAGCGAACGCTCGCGGATCAGGCCGAAGGCGGCGGCATCCCAGAACGCGGTGGTGCCACCGTTGCCGAGCACGACCTCGTAGCCGTCGGGCAGGGAGAACAGCTCACGCAGGCCGTTGCGAACGCGGGCGACCACGTCCTTGACCGGCTTCTGTCGATGCGAGGTACCGAACACCGAGGCGCCGACAGTCACCAGGGACTGCAGCTGCTCCGGGCGGACCTTGGAGGGGCCGCAGCCGAACCGTCCGTCTGCGGGCTTGAGGTCGGCGGGAATTGTCGGGAACGCACTGGTCATGGGGGCGAGTTTAGTGGTGGGCGGATCGCGGTTGTCGGGGTGGGTGGCGCTGTGAGGCGGGACACTGGGCGTCTGTGGTGGGTAGAGGTTGGGCGGGGGAGTCGGGATCCGTTGCCCAGTTGTCCCAGGCAGGTTTGACGCTGTGTTTATTGGCGCGCTGGCGCGCGCGTGTCCGCGGCCCCGAGGGGCCGCCGGTTAGCGCTCGAGACTAGAGCCTTCGGCTCAGCGCTTTCG
>NZ_JBHXMN010000030.1:0-13705 GCF_042720495.1 Nocardia sp. NPDC058480
ACCCGGCCGCGGACCGGCCACTTCGTGGCCGCCGCTCCCCAGGGGTCGCGGGTGCGGGGTTGGGAGTGCGGTCATGGCGGATTTGGGGTGTGCGGTGGGGCTGGGAGTGCGGTAGGGCTGCGGGCTGCGGGGTGTGCGGTGGGGCTGGGAGTGCGGTAGGGCTGCGGGCTGCGGGGTGTGTGGTGAGGCTGGGAGTGCGGTAGGGCTGCGGGCTGCGGGGTGTGTGGTGAGGCTGGGAGTGCGGTAGGGCTGCGGGCTGCGGGGTGTGCGGTGGGGTTGGGAGTGCGGTAGGGCGGACTTGGGGCGCACGGTGTGATCGGGGGTGGTGGCTTGGGTGCGGTGGGACGCGTCCAGCTGATCAGGTGAGCACATGGGTAACTCCCCAACTACCTCCCTCCTATTGCGCGGATGACGCAAGGCCGAGAGCTGACAGTCGAGCTACCGGACGACCCGCTGAATATTCGGGGAGGCGGAGGAGATCAGGTGCGGCCGTAGCGGTCGGCTAGGCGGGCTTCGGTGGTCGGTTGGGTGGTGGCCGCGGGGTCGGTCGTTGGAGTGGGTGGGGGGTTTGCCGGCGCGGACGGTTGGGTTCGGTCTCGGCGGCGGGCTCGGAGTTCGGCTACTACGAAATAGCCGAGGCCTAGGGGGGCCATCAGGCCGAAGGCGAGCCATTGGAGGCCGTAGGAGAGGTAGGGGCCTGCGTCGAGTTGGGGGAGGGGGGTGGGGGTGAAGGCACCTGGTTGGTCGGTGGCCAGTTGGAGGTAGCCGCCCTTGTCGGTGCCGGTCGGGATGGGGGTCAGGGGGGTGCCGAGGACGGTGGATTCCTGGGTGGTGTCGACCGTGTACACCTGGCGGTAGCCGTCTTGCGTGGTGGGAGTCTTGTCGGGGACTACGCCTTCGGAGGCTCGGACTCGGGCTTCGATGCGTTGCGGGCCCGCGGGTGGGTCAGCTATCGCGGGTGGGCGGGTGCCGTCTACGGAGGCGACCAGGCCGCGGTCCACCAGGAGGGTGCGGCCGTCGTCGAGGCGGAAGGCGGCGAGGACCGCGTAACCGGGGGCGCCGTCGAGGTGGCGTAGCCGGACCAGGACGGTCGACTCGGGGACAAAGGTGCCGGTCGCGGTCACCTTGCGCCATTCGGTGTGGGTGCTGGTGTCGCCGTCCAGAACATCGGTCACGGCTACGGGGTCGGCTTGCACGGAGTCGGCGATCAGCTGGTTGCGGTGTTCGGTGCTGTCGTTCTTGCCGAGCTGCCATGGCGCCAGGACGGTGAAGCACAGGTAGGCGAACGCGGCGACGATCACCGCGAGGATCAGCCAGCTGGGGCGCAGCAGGAAAGTGAGCTTGCGCATCAGAGCGGCACGTCGGCGGTGTTGCGCGCGTCGAGTTCGGCGTGGACCCAGTCCAGCAGGCCGGGGATGGCGGCCTCGATCTGGTCGCGAACCAGGTCGAAGTCGGACTGGTCGCCGTAGTACGGGTCCGGCACGTCGGAGCCGTCGGCGGCGGGGTCGAAGCTGCGCAGCAGCCTGCGCTGCTCGGTGGGGACGCCGCGGTGCGCGAGCTCGCGATCGTGCCCGGTGTCCAAGGCGATGATCAGGTCGGCGTCACTGTGCTCGGGACCGAAGGTCGCCGCGGTGTGCTCGGTCGGGTAGCCGGCGCGGCGCAGGGTGGCCTCGGTGCGCGGGTCGGCTCCATCGCCGACATGCCACGAACCTGTCCCGGCGCTGCTCACCCGCACCCGGTTCGCGAGACCGGCTCGGTAGAGATGCGCCTCGAACATCTTCGCGGCCATCGGTGACCGGCAGATATTGCCTGTGCAAATGAACGAGACATGTAGTGGACCCACGGGAGCCATTGTCGCCCGTGGCGCCGAATCGCCGCCACGTAGGGTGTTCAGTTGTGCTCGAGGACTCCGTCGACCCCGCGATGTTGCGCCACCACGGCGACGTGGAGGCACGCCCTGGCATGCTCGATTTCGCGGTGAACGTCCAGGGCGTCGCCCCACCCGACTGGCTGCGCGACCGCCTCGCCGCCCGTCTCACCGATCTCGGCCGCTACCCGAGTTCCGACGACGAACACACCGCCCGCGTCGCCGTCGCCGCCCGCCACGGCCGCGCGCCGGACGAAGTATTGCTGCTGGCGGGCGCCGCCGAGGGGTTCGCGATGCTGCCCCGCCTGGCACCCCGCCTCGCCGCCGTCATCCACCCGTCCTTCACCGAGCCCGAACTGGCACTGCGCGAGGCAGGCGTCCCGGTCACCCGGGTGATCCTGGAACGGCCCTACACCCTCGACCCGACCCTGGTCCCCGAGGAAGCCGACCTCGTGGTCGTCGGCAACCCCACCAACCCCACCTCGATCCTGCATCCCGCCGAGACGATTCAGGCACTTCGCCGCCCCGGCCGGATCGTCGTGATCGACGAAGCCTTCGCCGACGCGGTCGTTGGTCGGTGCTCGCACTCCGGCGAGAGCACCTCGCGCCGGTCGCCGGCCGGCTCGACCGGCATTGATGGCGCGTCGGATAGCCGTCTGTTCGGTCAGCACAGAGCCGACGCTGGTGATTCGGCCGACGTTCGATCCGGTGGCATCGCGGATACGCGCTCGGGTGGGAATCTCCCCGATGCGAGTCCGATCGGCCGCGTCGTTTCGGGTGAGCCAGAGTCGTTGGCCGGTCTTTCGGCGCCCGATGTCATCGTTTTGCGCAGCCTCACAAAAACGTGGGCGCTGGCCGGTTTGCGTTGTGGCTACGCCCTCGGTGCTCCCGAAGTCCTGGCTCGGCTGACCCATGGCCGCCCGCACTGGCCGCTCGGCACCCTCCAGCTCGAGGCGATCATCGCCACCGCCGAACCCTCCGCTGTCGCCGAATCCCGGCAGCACGCGCACCGCATCGCCGCTGACCGCACCGCGATGATCGACCGCCTCACCGCGCTGGGCCTCGACGTCCACACCCCGGCCACCGGGCCCTTCCTCCTCCTGCGTGTCCCCGACGGCGCGCTGCTGCGCAAGCGCCTCGCCGACCGCGGCATCGCAGTCCGCCGCGCCGACACCTTCCCCGGACTCGGTCCCGACCACCTCCGCGTAGCGGTTCGTGGTGCCGCCGAAGTCGACCGGTTGATCGATGCTCTGAACGCAGCACTGTGGTGACCCCGACAAAGACCATTCCCACGCGACGAAGGAGGCGGCGGTGACCGACCTGGCCGAACTGATCGGGGTGCTCGACGCGGCGTACCCGCCGAGACTGGCCGAATCGTGGGATTCGGTGGGGCTCGTCTGTGGTGACCCCGGACAGGAGGTCACCAAGGTGGTGTTCGCCGTCGACGCGACCGCCGCGGTTGTCGACGAGGCGATCGGTTGGGGCGCACAGGCTTTGGTCGTCCATCATCCGCTGCTGTTGCGCGGGGTCGACACCGTCGCCGCCGATACGCCGAAAGGCGCTCTGCTGCACCGGTTGATCCGATCCGGCTGCGCCCTGTTCTCCGCCCACACCAACGCCGACTCCGCCGACGCGGGTGTCTCCGATGCGCTCGCCGCGGCCGTCGGCCTCACCGTCACCGGCCCGTTGGATCCCAAACCGATTGCCTCCGTGGATAAATGGGTCATCCAGGTGCCCCAGACCCACACGGCTTCCTTGATGTCGGCCTTGTTCACGGCAGGCGCGGGCGCGATCGGCGACTACCGCGAAGCCGCCTGGTACACGGCGGGCACCGGCCAATTCCTGCCGATCGCGGGCGCCAACCCGGCGATCGGCGCGATCGGCACGGTCGAAAGGCTCACCGAGGACGCCGTCGAGGTGGTCGCGCCCCCGACCTCCCGCCTCGCAGTCCTCGCGGCCCTGCGTGCCGCCCACCCCTACGAGGAACCCGCCTACCACGTCACCGAACGCGCACCCCTGCCGTCGTCACTCGGCATCGGCCGTATCGGCGAACTCCCACAGCCCGAAACCCTGCGCGAATTCACCGCCCGCGTCGGCGTCGGGCTGCCCCGCACCGTCTGGGGTGTGCGCGCCGCGGGTGATCCGGAACGCATCATCGAACGCGTAGCCGTCTGCGGCGGCGCGGGTGATTCCTACCTCGACAAAGCCATCCGCGCCGGCGTCGACGCCTACCTCACCTCCGACCTGCGCCACCACCCCGTCGACGAACACCTCCGCCGCGGCGGCCCCGCCCTCATCGACGCCGCCCACTGGGCCACCGAATTCCCCTGGTGTGGCCAGGCCGAACAGTTCGTCAACACCGCCCTGCCCGCGGTGCAGACCCGCGTCTGCACGCTGCGCACCGACCCGTGGACGGTCAGCGGCTAGTTTCTCGCCGCCGGGATCGGCGAGGTTCGGCGATGTCTTCGGGTCATGGCGTGATCACACCCTGCGGCGCGGTACGGTTGATCGATCCATCCGTCCACTGTGTTGTAGGAGTTCGTGCGCGTTGAATGTCGAACCGTCGGTCCAGACCAAGCTGTTGCAGCTCGCAGGTGTCGATGCCGAGTTGACGCGCATCGCCCATCGCCGTTCCGCGCTGCCCGAGCAGCAGGAAGTGGCACGACTGGCGGCCGAGCGCAACGGCTACAAGGACGCGGCCGTGGCGGTGGAGATCGGCATCGACGATCTGGACCGCGACATCCGCAAGCTGGAGGGTGAGGTCGACGCCGTCCGCAAGCGCGAGGACCGCGACCGCGGCATGCTCACCGCGGGCACCGTCGCCGCCAAGCAACTCTCCGAGATCCAGCACGAACTGGGCAGCCTGGAGCGTCGCCGCTCGGTGCTCGAGGACGAGCTGCTGACCGTGATGGAACAGCGTGAGGCGATGCTCGCCGACCACGACCACGCGGGTGCGCGGCTCAGCAAGGCCGACCACGACCTCGAAGATGCCGAACGCCTGCGCGATGAGGCGATGGCCGATCTCGAAGTGGCGCAGCAGCGTTGCGAGAAGGATCGCTCCGAGCTGATCGGCCTGTTCCCCGCCGACCTGATCGCCGTCTACGACAAGCAGCGCGCGGCGCACGGTGTCGGCGCGGCCCTGTTGCAGGCTCGCCGCTGCGGCGCCTGCCGGATCGAGATCGACCGCGGCGAGATGCAGCGCATCGCCAAGGCCGCGCCCGACGCGGTCCTGCGCTGCCCGGAGTGCAGCGCGATCATGGTGCGTACCAAGGAATCGGGGCTGTGATCGCGGCGGTGCGCCGATGAGCGAGGTGATCGTCGAAGCCGACGGTGGCTCGCGCGGCAATCCCGGCCCGGCCGGTTACGGCGCGGTGGTGTTCGCCGCCGATCACGTGCGGGTGCTCGCCGAACGCAAGGAGTTCATCGGCGTCGCCACCAACAATGTGGCCGAATATCGTGGTCTCATCGCGGGTTTGGCGGCTTCGGCCGAATTGGGCGCGCGGGTTGTCACGGTGCGCATGGATTCCAAACTCGTCGTCGAACAGATGTCGGGACGCTGGAAGATCAAGCACGCCTCGATGATTCCGCTCGCCGAGCAGGCGCGGGTACTGGTCGCCGGATTCGATCGGGTGAGCTTCACCTGGATTCCGCGCGCCGAGAACGCACACGCCGACCGGCTCGCGAACGAGGCGATGGACGACGGTGAGCTCACCGCGACCGTGCGCGAGGCCGTCGCCGCCGGACATGCCGCCGGTGATGAAGTCGCGGTGCCGAAATCGGCTGACGCGATCAAGTTTACGCCCGGCTGGACCGGCGCCGTCGGCAAGCCGACCCGCTTGCTGCTGCTGCGTCACGGCCAGACCGCGCTGTCGGTGGAGCGCCGCTACTCCGGTCGTGGCAACCCGCCGCTGACCGACCTCGGTCGCGAACAGGTCGAGCGTGCCGCGAAAATGCTTGCCGCCAAAGGCGATATCGCCGCCGTGGTGAGCTCCCCACTGCAGCGGGCCCGTTCCACCGCCGAAGCCGCCGCGGCCGCCCTCGATGTGCCGCTGCGCATTCTCGACGGCCTCACCGAGACCGACTTCGGTGACTGGGAAGGTCTCACCTTCGCCGAAGCCGCTCAGAGCGATCCGATCCTGCACCGCGACTGGCTCGGCGACCCCTCGATTCCCGCACCCGGCGGCGAGAGTTTCGATCAGGTGCGCGAACGCGTCGAAGGGGTGCGCCGCGATCTGGTCGCGCTGTACCCGGGCCAGAACGTGGTGGTGGTCAGCCACGTGACCCCGATCAAAACCCTGTTGCAGTTGGCGCTTGGTGTCGGCCCGTCGCTGCTGTACCGCCTGCACCTCGACCTCGCGTCGCTCTGCATCGCCGAGTTCTATCCCGACGGGGGCGCCTCGGTGCGCCTGGTGAACGACACCTCATACCTGTGAGCTAGCCGGTCCTCGCCCGGGCACGGTACGGTCGCCCCGGCGCACGGTCGGCGTAACGACGACGCCGCATTGCCCGACAGATTCTCGGGCGTGCGGATGCGCGGCCACACAGGAAAGGTACTTGATGAGGTTTCTACGGATGGCGGCGTTTGCGGCGGCCATCGCGGGGGTGCTCACCGCGTCCGCGGGTGCGGGTAGCGTGACGGCCGACCCGAGCGTGGTGCTCGGCGCGGCTTCGGGCATCGTCTTCGACAACAACTCCGGTTGTTCGCTCACGGCCATCGGCCACGACGGGGCGGGCCGCCTCGTCGGTCTCACCGCGGGACATTGCGCGCCGACCGGCTCGCGCGTCGGCGCCGAGCAGGCGCTCGCAGCAGGCGTGATCGGTACCGTCGCGTACTCCGACGACGGCGACTACCTGGATTTCGCTGTGCTGCAACTGGATGCGTCGAAGGTGCTGCCGGTGCGCACCATCGGCCAGACCACCGTCGCGGGTATCGGTGGCGCGCCCGGCCCCGGTGCCACGGTGTGCTCGGACGGCCGCACCAGCGGTCGCAGCTGCGGGATGGTGTGGGGTGAACTCGAAGGCACCTCCATCAACCAGTACTGCTCGCAGCCAGGCGATTCCGGCGGACCCGTCGTCGTGGGCGACCGTCTCGTCGGCATGAACCAGGGCCGCCTCACCGGCCTCGGTCCCGTCGACTTCGACGTCCCCTGCACCGGTGGCGCCAACCCGATCCACTCACCCGCCTACTTCCAGCCCATCCAGGTGATCCTGGACGTGCTCAACCGCGCAGGCGGCGTAGGCGCGGGCTTCCAGCCCATCTGATCCACCCGCGAAACCACAAGGGCTCAGCACCATTTCGGTGCTGAGCCCTTCGTGCCTGTTCCATCACTCCATGGTGCCCCACTGCCATGGCGTATCCGGGCGGTTCAGGGGCGAAGGACCGACACCAGGAAGTCGGTCTGGTCGCGCACTACCTGCTCGAAGACATCATCGAAGTACACATCGAAGTGGCCGACCGGATACTGCTTGACCACAGCGTGTTTGGTGCGTTGGGCGGCCTTGCGGGTCGGCCCGGCGGGGGCGATCGAGTCGTTTTCGGCGATCGCGTAGAAGACGGGGACCTTCAGGGATTTGGCGCGGCGACCGGGGGAGTCGAACAGTGTCGAGAAGGCAATGCGGGCACCGACTTTGGGGTCGTAGCTGTCGCTCTCCTCGGCGAGTCGGCCGAAGCCCTCCGGTACGTCGGTGGCGCTCATCAACGCCGCGGAGCGTTTGCGCCCGGCTAGTCGGATGCGGATGGGTTTGCGGCGGATCGGGCCGATGAGCAGGTCGGTGGCCGCGATGGTGGCGACCTTGGTCAGGCTGATCGGGCCCTTCGTCATCGACGATGCCCACCCGCTGGTGAACGGTACCTGGGCCACCACCGCGGCCAGGTAATCGTCATCGGGCGCCACCGCGAGCACATGTCCACCGCCGAAGGATGTGCCCCACAGCGCGATCCGGGTGGCATCGAAGCCACGGATGCTGCGTGCGTAGGCGATTGCGGCCTTCCAGTCCTGCCGCTGACGGGCGATGTTGAGTACCTGGCGAGGCGAACCCTCACTGGCACCGAAATTTCGGTAGTCGAAGGCAAGCACCCCCATTCCCGCGGCGACGAACCGCCGCGCATACCGATCCAACCCCATCTCGCGGGTGGCCCCGAGCCCGTGTCCCATGATCACCAACGGCCGCGGCCGTGGCGCACCGTCGGGCAGGTAGAGCCACGCGGCGCACTGCTGGTCACCCGAGGGGAAACTGACGTCGACACGTTCCATGAGTCAATACCGTAGCGAGTACTCTGTACCGGCGGGTGAGTCGGTCGGGCGACCGCGGTAACGGGAACGGGCACCAACAGTGCCGCTGCCCGGTACCGAGGAAAGTCCGGACTCCACAGAGCAGGGCGGTTGTTAACGGCAACCCGGGGTGACCCGCGGGACAGTGCCACAGAGAACAGACCGCCGCACGCGAGTGCGGTAAGGGTGAAACGGTGCGGTAAGAGCGCACCAGCGCCCCGGGTGACCGGGGCGGCTAGGTAAACCCCGCCCGGAGCAAGGTCAAAGGTCGCATCGGCAACGGTGCGGCTGCGCAGGTGTTCGAGGGCTGCTCGCCCGAGCCTGCGGGTGGACCGCTCGAGGCACCCGGCAACGGTGTGTCCAGATGGATGGTCGCCCCCCGATGCGAATCGGGGACAGGATCCGGCTTACAGGCCGGCTCGCCCGCCCACGAAACGAGAAGGCGGCGGTTCCCACCGGGAACCGCCGCCTCGCTTCGCCGCACAGGGCTCAGCACATCAGCTTGGACATCTGGTAGACGGCCGTGGCCTCTTCGGTGGTCGCGGCGGTGTCGCCGTTCTTGGCCGCCGCGAGGATCGTGGCAATGGTGTCGGCCTCGGACTTGCCCGCCTTGATCTCGGAGCAGGAATGGTTCAGCACCGCGGCCACGGCGGCGTCGTCACGCCCCTGCGCCAGCTTGGGGAAGGCGTTGCGGTAGCTCACCACGAACATGCCCGCCTTGCTGGCTTCGACCTGGAAGGCGGGCGCGGGGGTGGTGGAGGGGGCGCCGGCGGAGGAAGAGTCGTCGCTGCAGCCGGCCAGAAGCAGGGCGAAGACGGAGGCGCTGGCCGCGATGGCGGCGGTAGTTCTACTCACGCAGCGGGATGCTAGCGGCCCAGGAAACACGCCGCTTCCCCTGTGGTTATCGGGAAGCGGCATGTTCTGGATCGAAGCGGTGAGCTACCCCGGGTTAATCGCCAGCAGATGCGCCCAATAGCTGGCCGCGTCCGGTCCGAGGATCGGCGACAGGTAATCGAAAATCAGCCACGACATACGTTCGCAAACTCCCATTTATCGACGTGAGTGCCGCACAACCCGGCAGCTGCCGAGTGCGCCGCCGCCACAGTAACAATTGCCCGCGATGTCGCCGCGCTCGTGTGTCTTGACGGCGAAATTGCGCTGGAACTCGCCGGGAACGTGAGCGAGGTCATAGAGTGATCGCCGTCGGCAGGGCTCGCTGCCACTTCCTCGGGCCCAACACATTCGATCGCGGAAGCAGGTCACATTTACATGCGGGTAGTTCGTTCCATTGTCGCCGGTGCACTGATCGCCGGAGCCGCTGCGGTTTTCGCAACGCTTGGTGCCGGTTCGGCGAGCGCGGTCGCGGTGACCCCGCTCGCAGGCGGGGTGCAGGTCGACCTCAGCCCGGCTGATACCGCCTGGGTGCACCAGTCCCGATTCGGCCTGACCGTGGCCGGTCTGCCGCATCCGTCGGCGGCCTCGTTCGGTCAGGCACTCGACGCGGCCGCGACCGTGTCCTCGGCCGTCCCCAACGGCCGGGTCACTTTCACGGTGTACGGCCCGCTCGATCAGCTCAACGGCACCATGCTCGCTCTGAAGTAGGACTCGCTACTCTGCGAAGATGGACTTCGAACACAGGACGAGTAGTTCGCCGGATCGGGGTCGGACCATTGGTCTGCAACTCCATCAGCGGATCGTCTCGGCGCCGGTCGACTTCGGCGCCATCCGTTCCGAATTCGGACTGGCCTCGGAATATCCAACCGAGGCCGTCTCCGAAGCCCGCGACGCGGTAGACGCGTTCGCGGGCACCCGGGTCGATCGGACCGATATCGAGTTCGTGACCATCGACCCGCCCAGCGCGCTGGATCTGGACCAGGCGCTGCATATCGAACGCACTCCCACCGGCTTCACCCTGCATTACGCGATCGCGGATCTCGGTGCGGTGATCGTGCCGGGCAGTGCGCTCGCCGCGGAGGCCGAAGTGCGCGGGCAAACTTTCTATCTGCCCGACGGCAATGTCGCGCTGCATCCGACGGTGCTGTCCGAGGGCACCGCGAGTCTGCTGCCCGGTGTCGACCGGCCTGCCGCGTTGTGGACCATCGAGCTCGACAATGGTGCTGTGCCGCTGAGCTTTTCGGTGACGCGCGCGTTGGTGCGCTCTCGGGAGCGGTTCGATTACGCGCAGGTGCAGGCCGCCGCCGACGCTGGAACATTGCCTCCGTCGTTGACCGCGCTGCCCGAATTCGGGCGGCTGCGGATCGAGGAGGGGTTCGAACAAGGTGCTATCTCGCTGCGTTTGCCCGCGCAGGAAGTGGTTCCCGACGGTGACGGTTGGCGCCTGCAGTTGGAGCCGCGGACCGCCGCCGACGACTGGAACGAGCAGGTCTCGCTGCTCACCGGAATGTGTGCTGCGCGAATCATGGTGGAGCACAATGGGATCGGCTTGCTGCGGACGATGCCACCGCCGCCGGGAAGCGCGATCGAATCGATGCGGCGCACGGCAGCGGCGTTGGGGGTCGACTGGCCTGCTGAGGTGCCGGTGGGGCGGATGCTCGCAGGGCTCGACGCGAATACGCCCGCGGCGCTGGTGTTGATGTCGGAAGCCACCGGATTGTTGCGTGGGGCGAGTTACACGCTGCTCGCCGAACTCGACGATCCGTCGCCGGAGCAGTTGACGCACAGTGCGATCGGGGCTCCATACGCGCATGTCACGGCGCCGCTGCGGCGGTTGGCCGATCGGTTCACCACCGAGATCTGCCTGGCGCACAGCGCGGGGGTCGAGGTGCCGCAGTGGGTGGTGGACGGGGTGAAGAGCGCTGCCGAGACGATGCGGCGCACGGACGCGGTGGCCAACAAGGTGGATCGTGCGTGCGTCGATCTGACCGAGGCCACTGTTCTCGCGCCTCGGGTCGGCACCGAGTTCGCTGCCGTGGTCTTGCGTGATGCCAACGGGTCCCGGCCCGCCGAGATCTTCGTCAGCGAACCGCCGATCCTCGCGCGATGCGAGGGGGAGCCGCCGGAAGGGGAGACGGTCGCGGTGCGGTTGGCTGTCGCTGACCCGGGAACTCGGACGATCGGGTTCGAATATGCCAGGGCGCGTTGATCGTTGGGGACTAGATCGTCGCGGAGATGAAGGCAGCGGCTGCGGGGTAGTGGGCTATGGCGCGGCCCGCGGCCGCTTCTTCGGTGTCGGCCAGTAGTTCGTAGACGGTGGCCGCGGGGCCGTGCGTGTCTGTCCCCACAGCCAGGATGGCTTCGCGGGATTCGACGGCATCTCGGTGGTCGCCGAGGACGGATTGCAGGCGTTTGGCGCGGGCGCCGAGGTCGGCGGCGTCAGGGCCGAGGACGGTGGTCGCGGCCTCGCAGGAATACCGTAAACGCTTGGCGCCCTTGCGGATGTCGTGGAGGAGCTCTACCCGGTCGGCGGGGGTGGCGGTGGGTTCGGCGAAGACCAGCTTGCGCAGCCGTTTGCGGTCGCGGCGCAGCACTCGGTCGAAGACGTCGGTTGCGTTGTCGCGGGCGAGTTCCGGTGCGAGTGGGGGATCGGTGCGCCAGGCTTTCAGGACTTTGCGCAGGCGGCGGTAGCGCTTGCCATCCAGTGCGCCCAGTACCTCCGCGTGGGCATCGGCGTAGGCCTGGCGGGAGGCGCCGACCAGGGAATCGGTGACCTCGGTCGGGACCGCGTCGTAGCCGGACAGCAGGTCGGTGAACCGCTCGGCGCGGACCTCGGCGTCGCGAGCCACGCCGAGCAGGTCGGCCAGCCATTTGAGCTCCGCTTCGGTGGCGGCGGCCTCGTCGGCGTCGAACAACCTACGGTAGGAGCGCAGGACACTGCGCAGCCTGCGCGTGGCCACCCGCATCTGGTGCACCGAATCGTAGGCATCGGCGCGGACGTCGGGCTCGGCGGCGAACAGCCGGTCGATGTCCTCGCGTAGTGCCGCGACGACGGCTTTTCCGGCCTCGATCGCCATGGTGTCAGCCTCGCTTTCCGAACGTGTCGGTCGCCTCCACCAGGTGGTGGGTGATGCCTGGCTCGTGCGCGGTGTGCCCGGCGTCCTCGACGATGTGCAGGGTCGAGGACGGCCACGCAGTGTGCAGATCCCATGCGCTCACCGCGGGGCACACGATGTCGTGGCGGCCCTGCACGATCACGCCGGGGATGTCGGCGATCCGATCTATGTCTGCCAGCAACTGTCCCTCGTCGAGGAATCCGCCGTGGCGAAAGTAGTGGTTTTCGATCCGGGCGAAGGCGAGGGCGAAGCGTGCTTCAGCGGTTTCGGCGACCCGATCCGGTTGCGGGAGCAGGGAACTCGTCGCGCCCTCCCACGTCGACCAGGCGACCGCGGCATCGAGTGCGACCTGCGGATCGGGGGAGTGCAGCAGCCGGTGATACACCTCGACGAGGTCGTCGTCGCGTTCCTCGACAGGCACCGGTGCCAGGAATTTCGCCCACTCGGCAGGGTAGACACTGCCCGCGGCACCGTTGTAGTACCAGTCGATTTCCTTGCGCCGCAACAAGAAGATGCCACGCAACACCAGTTCGGTCACCCGCTCGGGGTGTGCTTGCGCATACGCCAGACCGAGGGTCGACCCCCACGAACCGCCGAACACCTGCCAGCGCTCGATTCCGAGACGCATCCGCAGCGACTCCATATCGGCGATCAGGTTCGGCGTGGTGTTGGTGTCCAGTGCGGCGCCATCGGCGATGTGCGGCATGGACTTTCCGCAGCCGCGCTGATCGAACAGCACGATCTGGTACACGGCCGGGTCGAAGAATCGCCGCTGCAGTGGTCCGGTGGCGCCGCCGGGACCGCCGTGCACGAACACCACCGGCTTGCCGTCGGGGTTGCCGCTGACCTCCCAGTACACCGACTGGCCGTCGCCGACGTCGAGGAGTCCCTGCTCGAACGGTTCGATCTCGGGGTAGAGGGTGCGCATCAGAACGCCAACCCCGCAGCGAGAGAGGGCAATTCGAGGGCGGTGAGCGCTTCGGTCCGTACCTCGGGGCAGCTTTCGGTGGTTACCCGGTCGATCATCGCCTTGTCGGCGAGCACGTGCCCATTGATGCCACCGTTGCGAAAACCCCAATCGTGCACCATGGCGTTGAGCGAAATCCTGCCGAGCGTCGGCCCCTGCACCCGGAAGTTCGACAGCTCGGGCCGGATCATGTCGCACAGCTGCGCGGCGGAGGACGGGCTGATCGTCAGCGTCCCAGCCGGAGTGGTTGTCGCCGTGGCCGAGGTGGTGGTGCCCGCACTGCCGGTCTGGGCGGGTTCCGCGCCTCCGCACGCAGTCAGCCCCGCGGCGACCGCGATCAACAGTGCAGAACGAGAAATCCAACGGGGTTGCGGCATCGATACCTCTGATAGTCGAAGTGTGTCGCTATCGAGTCTGCCAGTTGTGGTTTTGGTGCGCTGGGCTCGAAGGGCGGGGGCTGGGATTTTGGGTTCGGTAGTCCCAGACGGTTTGACGCTGTGTTTATTGGCGCGCTGGCGCGCGCGTGTCCGCGGCCCTGAGGGGTCGCCGATCAGGGCTCGAGACTAACGCCTTCGGCGTAGCGCTTTCG
>NZ_JBHXMN010000031.1:0-5770 GCF_042720495.1 Nocardia sp. NPDC058480
CGTCGGTGTAGTTCTTCTTGGGCATCGGGTAGATCTTCTCGCTTTTCTGGTCTGAGACCAAGATCAAGCGTGTCCATCACCCGGGGTCAAGGCCCCCCAGCGCGCAGGCTGTGCTGGCCGGCACAGAAACGTCCGCCAGGACCTTCCAGGGCACTGGCTTTCGCCGCGCTATATGCCGATGACCGGCAGTTTTCGATCTTCCAGGTGATTGGTGTACTGGTCGATACCGCCTCCGGACACAACGCTTTTCAACGCATTACCCCTATGACCAGCAGTTATAGACGTTGGTCGGCGTTCTCGTCAAGTTGGTCGTCACGCTTCGACATCTTCTCGAAGCGTGACGGGCGCGAGCTGGGCGACAACAGCATCTGTCGCGGTCTCGCCCCCAGCTGCGACCTGAACTGCTGACCACACCAACCTCACCGCGGATTCTGTTCAGCAATTCGATCGCACGTGAGTACGCGCCATCCCCTTGGGAAGCAGGCGAACAGGCCGGAATAACGGTCTGACCTGGTCTGTAGGTTGCGCGTGGGGTACCCGGATTCACCGCCTTTGACCCTGGCTCGGGGCACGAATGGGGCACGGAGGGAGGCGTCCTCCAGTGGAGTTGCCCACGGTCGAAAGCCGCTCATGGCTCCACTTCAGGGCGTTGTCTGGATCCGGGGATGATTGTGCTGGTGACCGAATGGCAACTGCATGTGTCCCTGGTTGAGCTGCGCAGGTCCATCGACTTGCTCATGGATCATGTCGAGGCTGCCACCGACGGCGACGCTATCCGCTTGGACCAGGACTACTTCTGGTCGATTCCGCCGGATGCGCTGTACGACGTCAACCACACTCCGGCCGATCTGGCGCTGGGCCAACTCTCGTGGTCGTGGGAGCATCTGACGGATCTACTGGCCGATCCGGATCGAGCGATCGGATACCACCTGGTTTGGCTCTCGGAGGTACTGCGGGCAATTGGCCAGAAGGTCCACTGACTTGCCGCACTACTTTGCCGCTGATCGAGCGATCCTGAGGGCCGCGGCACCACTCGACGAACGCACTCAACTGCCGATGAGCGAGCTTGTCCGACTGTTCGGAGTTCGGCGGGCTGGGGCCAGACCGGCCTGATTCCTACGCAAGGTTCAAGCCACACCATCAGATGGAGCCGGGTGCACGGCGAAGCGACGATCGCAGAAGCCGTGCGCGGCACGATGATCGCCCAGAACCGGCCCGCCGCAGCGTAGAAGTCAGGCCTCCAACACCAGGAACAGGAAGGCCAGGAACCTCGGGTCCTCGCGGTCCTGGAAGAACTCGGGGAACCGCTCCACCGCTTCCGGGGCAGGTGCCGGTTCCTCGACGCGGGTGATACGGAATCCGCTGTCGAAGAATGTCTGGAACATCGTCGACAAGGACCGATCCCAGAATGTGAGGTCCGCGGTCTGCCCGGCCATATCGGTCACCTTGCGTTGGCGCGTGGCGAAATAGTTTGTGGTCTCGCCGGCCTGAAGTTGCGTGAACCACATGACCAGCGGGTGCTCGACCGAGAGGATTAGGCGGCCTCCGGGCTTGAGCACGCGGCGCATCTCCGCCAGCGGGGAGTGCCAGTCCTCGAGGTAGTGCAGCGCGAGGGAGCAGACAACGGCGTCGAATGTGTTGTCGCCGAACGGAAGAGGGTCAGCCAGGTCCCCGACGTGTAGCTCTGCGGCGCCCCCAACTCTGGCTGTGGCGATGTCGATCAGGACCTGGCTGCCGTCGATTCCGACCGCAGTCGCTCCGCCTTCGATGAGGTCGACGAGCGTGGGACCCGAGCCGCACCCGGCGTCCAGCACATGCTTACCCGTCACATCGCCGAGCAGGTTCCGGATCGCAGGCCGGTTGTAGTACTCGTTGAGGAGGCTCGTCGCGTTCTCCTCGGCGTAGGCTTTGGCGATCGAGTCGTACGCGGCCGCGCCGCCGGAGTCAGTTTGCTGCGTTGTTGTCCCCACGTGCCCGACGCTAACACGGCAGTAGCAGATGCGCCTGAACGCTCCCCGTCCACGTGCAGAATCCGAGTTCCTTTGCGCGCCAGACTATCACCCCACACTCAACACTACGACAGCCCAACTCGACCATCCGTTTCTGCCGCTTGCCGCGTTCTCGGTGACCGGCATGGAACCTGGCTTTTACTGGTGGCATCGTTGGCTGTATGTGGGCACATCCGTGATTGCTGCGGACGGACTGCGGACGGGCCGATTGAAGCGGCCGATGCAGTCGTCGAGCTGCGTGCCCGTCATACTGGCCCGGTGATCTTCTTCGCCTGCACCGAGTGCGAGCACCCTCTCACTGGCGATCTCCAAGAATCGCAGTGCTTCGAGTCCGGCGATAACCTGTCCGACCACCGAATCGCTGACCCCCTAGTCGCGCAAGGCACCTATGCGATCAACTACGACTCCACGCAGTTCATTTTGCATCCCGACGACGCGCCCGGAACGGTTCGCCATCCCGACTCCAAGCGGTGCAACGGCTGCTGCGGGCTCGACGGCCAGGACGGCCCCAACCTCGTCTGTGCAGGCTGCGGTATCGATGTCGCTACCAAGGAATCGGACTGCTGGACCGACAACTATGTAGCGCTGATCGCCGCCGCCGTAGTGTCCAATCGTGTTCGCCGATAGGGGATCGTGTCCGTGCGAGCACCGCAGCCCGCCCGCTCATATCGAACCTGCGGCCTTCTGCTCCGGAGGCAGCCTCGGACCGTTCATGACGGTACTCGTCAATCTTCCGACGTACCGTGACCTGCCGATTCTGTCCGGCCACATTTGGGGTTGTTCGGGGTACTTGTGACAACGTGGTGACACTCGGAGCGGCCGTCGACGGCTTCGTCGTCGAAGATCCGCTCATGCCGATTATGTGATGTCGGGTAGGGCCTGCTCGAGCTGAGTCTTATGGTCTGGGGATGGCCCTCGATGCTCGATACCAGGCAGTTCCTTACGAACCGCTGCTCGAACGCGCGATGCGCGATCGTGGAGCCGCCGAGAACGCCATCCAGTTCTTCGGCAGTTTGGCTACGAGCGATGGCGCGGATTCGCAGTACTGGAATGACCCGATCTGGGTGGAGCTGGCCCCGGTCGCTCGTCAGATCGTGGGGCAGCGGCCTGGCATTCTTGACCGGACTTTCTCCACTCGGGCGTGGGACGCAGTGTACTGGTTGCTTGCGCCCAACCGTCGGAAGCAGGAAGAACGCAATCCAGCCGGGTTGGCCGAGATCGCAGTATTCGGGGCGGAGTCCCTCGCTTCGGGTGCGACTGCGGAGCAGGGGATTCCGCTTCGGTTTGTTCGCCCGCCTACTGCGCGGGCCGTAGCTGACTATGTGGAGAACAGTCTGGAGCCTGCTTCACATCTGTTCGACGCTGAAGCAATGGAAGCTGAAGACATATTCGGATACTGGTCCCAACTCCTCGATTAGACGATCCCGGAGTTGGCAATGAGCTGCGGCAGACTGGGCTTTCGCGGGTTTCACCCGTTCGGAACCTGCGACGTAGACGGCCAGTTCGTCGATGAGCCCGCCGCCTCCAGGCTGACGATCCACGATTCGGCTGCTGAAGTCGACGCTGCATTGCGGCGTGTGGACGTCGAGGTTTGTTCGCAAGGTGGGACCGTGGCCTCGATCTTCGTGGAGAAGGCTCCATCCCGTGGCGTGGCAGAAGCGCGTCACATCCGGCTTGGTCCACGTCCAGCCGAATCCGCCTGCGATGCAGGCGATGTGGACTGCGCCATCGATGTCTGCTCTCGCCCGTCAACTCAAACACGTATCGATTGGTGGCGTGATCTCTCGCGTATCCGCGCATGCCGCTTAGTACTCCAGCCGCACTTAGTTATGTTGTGCGGTAACATCTTCCGTCGTGTCGATCGATGAGGACCTGGTCGCGTGGGTGGCCGGGCTGGATGACCTGTTCGGGCGAGTCGCTGGCCGTTTCTACCGGGCAGAGCCGAGATTACGGGCCCGCGCGTACGTGCGCGGCCTGTTGGCGCCGCTGGCCGGGAAGAATGGCTGGACAATTGCCGAAGCCGCCGGTGACCAGACGCCGGATGGGATGCAGCGGCTGTTGAACCATGCAGCTTGGGACGCCGACGGGGTACGTGACGACGTGCGCGCCTACGCGGTCGAGTACCTGGGTGACCCGGACGGTGTTCTGGTGGTCGACGAGACCGGATTCATCAAGAAGGGGCTGAAATCAGCTGGGGTACAGCGCCAATACTCCGGAACGGCGGGTCGTATCGAGAACTGCCAACTCGGGGTGTTCTGCGCGTACACCACCGGCAAGGGTCGCACGCTGATCGACCGGGAACTGTATCTGCCGAAGTCGTGGGCTGGTGATCGTGACCGCTGCCGCGAGGCATACGTGCCCGATAACGTGGAGTTTGCTACGAAGGCCACGCTGGCCAAACAGATGCTGGCCCGAGCGCTGGATGCTGGAGTGCCGGCGCGGTGGGTGACCGCGGATGAAGCCTACGGCGGTGACTACAAGTTCCGGACCTGGCTCGAAGACCGCCGCATCGGGTACGTGGTCGCCGTCCCGAAGAACCAGACGATCCCGGTCACCGCGGGCAGCACCCGCGCAGATCACCTTGTTGCGCACGCCCCACAGCAGGCGTGGAAACGGTTGAGCTGCGGGGCGGGCGCGAAAGGGCCACGGATGTTCGACTGGGCCGTCGCGTCGTTGCCGGTCTATGAGTGGACCACTGCACCAGGATGGAGCCGGTGGCTACTCGCCCGCCGCGCTCTGTCTCCGAATCCCAAGGGCGAGTTGGAGATCGCGTACTACATGTGCTGCGCGCCGACCGGTACCAGTGATGAGGAACTGGTCCGGGTCGCCGGTGCTCGCTGGGCTGTCGAGGACTGTTTCCAGACCGCGAAAACCGAGGTCGGGCTCGACCAGTATCAGGTCCGGCGCTACGACGCCTGGTATCGGCATGTCACTCTCGCCATGCTCGCCCATACCTACCTCGCTGTGACGGCCGCTATTGCCCCAAAAGCATTGGCAGCGGCCTCATCTCGCTCACCTTCGGCGAAGTTCGACGTCTCCTGGCACACCTGATCACTACCGACCCGACCCTCGACCTGGTCTGGCAATGGTCGATCTGGCGGCGACGCCACCAATACCGGGCCAAACAAGCCCACTACCAGCGGCGACACCGATTACATCACGAAGTGCGGCTGGAGTATTAGAGCGTGTCTCATGTGGCTGCTCGGGCCTTCGTCAGCTTCTTGTAGCAGGTCAACGCCGCTGCCAGCGTGAGGAACCCGCAATAGTGAGTGTCCTTGCGGTCGTAGCGGATCGAGAGCCTGTGGTAACCGCCCAGCCAGGCGATGGTGCGTTCGATGACCCACCGGTGCCGACCCAAGTGTTGACTCGGCTCGATCCCTCGGCGGGCGATGCGGACACCGATGCCGCGATCACGCACCCAGTCCCGCAACTCGCGACTGTCATACGCCTTGTCCGCGTGCAGCTTCCCCGGTCTGCGCCGACGTGGACCGCGCCTGGACCTCACCGCGGGAATCGCCCGCACCAACGGACGCAACGCAGCCGCGTCAGGAGTGTTCGCCGCCGAGACTGCCACTGTCAGCGGTATCCCGGCCCGGTCGGACAAAACGTGCAGTTTCGAGCCCGATTTACCGCGATCGACCGGATTCGGCCCGGTCATCGGGCCCCCTACTTAATCGGTAACGGTTAGTTTGAGCAGCGGTCAGACGCTTCTGGGCCCCCTGGCCGGCAAAGGCCTCCAAAGAGGCTACGCGCTGATGGCG
>NZ_JBHXMN010000032.1:0-5475 GCF_042720495.1 Nocardia sp. NPDC058480
CTGGTAGTGCGGTAGGGCTGTGGTCTTCGGGGGTGCACGGTGGGGCTGGTAGTGCGGTAGGGCTGTGGTCTTCGGGGGTGCACGGTGGGGCTGGTAGTGCGGTAGGGCTGTGGTCTTCGGGGGTGCACGGTGGGGCTGGTGGTGCGGTAGGGGTGTGGTCTTCGGGGTGTGCGGTGGGGCTGGTGGTGCGGTAGGGGTGTGGTCTTCGGGGTGTGCGGTGTGGCTGGGGTGTGGGCGTGGCGGATTTGGGGGCGTGCGGGTGGGTGCGTAGTTCGCGTCAGCGGCCCTCCGGCACAGTAAGATTCGACGGGTGGCGATCCCTAATCAGCCGATCGGTGAGACGGTCGAGCACCCGCAGGCCAACCTGATCCTTGTCCTCGGGCTGCTCAGCCCGTTCTGCTGCGGGATCTTCGGGCCGGTCGCGTGGGTGCTCGGCAAGCGGGCACTCAATGAGATCGACGCGTCCTACGGCGCGCTCAGTGGCCGCTCACAGGTGGTGATCGGCTATATCGCCGGCATCTTCGGCACCATCTGCATGCTGCTCTTGGCGCTGCTGTATCTAGCCGGGTCCTGCAACGGGAACTTCTGAGTTCAGTCCAGGCTCGGGCGCTCGCCGGGAGCGTCCCAGGCCGGCCATTCGTCGCTGACGCTGCCGGTCCAGTTCGGCGGGCGACGTTCCTTGAACGCCACCATCGCCTCGCCACCGTCGACGCTCTTGGCAACCTGCGCGTTGAGCTCGGATTCGAGCTGCCCGACCACCGTGGGCGTCATGCCGAGGCTCTCCCAGATCAGCCGCTTGGTCAGCGCGACCGGCAGGGGAGCGGTGCCGGTGGCGATATCGTGCGCCACCGCCATCGCCGTCATCAGGATCTCGTCGGCGGGCAGCGCGGCATTGGCCAGGCCGAGGGACTTGGCTTCGTCACCGTCGAACGTGCGCCCGGTGAGCATGATGTCGGCGGCGTTGGCCAACCCGGCCAATCGCGGCACCGTCCAGTGCGCGAACCCGTCGGCGAGCACCCCGCGACGCACCTGGTTCAGCCCGTACACCGCGTCGCGAGCGAAATACCGCAGGTCACACTGCAAGGCCAGCGCCAGACCGATGCCGACCGCGTGCCCGTTCACCGCCGCGATCACCGGCTTGCGAACCTGCCAGGGCGGCGGATCGAGCGTCGCGCTCACGTCGCCACCGCGCGCGGCCAGATCCGCGCCCGCGCAGAAGGCCGGTGCAGTGCCGGTAATCACCACGGCGCGGATCGCGTCCTCGATATCGCAGCGTCGTAGCGCGGCGCTCAGCTCGGCGGCCATCGTCGGGGTGACGGCGTTCTGCTTGGCAGGTCGGTTGAGCGTCAGCAAGGCGACGCCGCCTTCGACATCGACGAGCAATTCCGAACTCATGGGATCGAATCGTACTAGCGACCGGCCAGCAAGTGTCTGCCGATCGCATACTTGTGCACTTCCGTCGGTCCGTCGTAGAGCCGGAATGCGCGCATATCCCGGAACAACATCTCCACCACCGTTTCGTCGCTGATCCCGATTCCGCCGAGTACCTGCACACACCGGTCGGTGACCTTGAACAGCTCCTCGGACACGTACGACTTGGCCATCGACGACTCGTGTCTGGCCTGCTGCCCCTGGTCCATCAGCCAGCAGGCGTGCCAGATGGTCAGCCTGCACTGGTGCAGCGCCACCTCGTTGTCGGCGAGCATGAACGACACGCCCTCGTGTTCGCCGATCGGCTTGCCGAAGGCGGTGCGGGTGCGCGCGTAGTCCAGCGCGATGGACTGGGCACGGGCGGCGGCGCCGAGCCAGCGCATGCAGTGGGTCAGCCGGGCGGGTGCCAGCCGCAATTGCGCGTACCGCAGGGCCTGTCCGGTGCGGCCGAGCACGGCCGTCGGCGGCAGCGTGAGGTTGTCGAACCGCACCACCGCGTGCCCGCCGACGTAATTGCGGTCCATCGTGTTCATGATCCGCTCGATCACGATGCCCGGCTCGTCACCGGAGGTGATGAACAGGGTCGGCCCGGCGGGCAGGTGCGGGTTCTCGGCGAGCAGGGCCATGATGATCCAGGTCTTGGCGCCGTCGGCCCCGGTGATCAACCATTTGAGACCGTTGATCACGAAGTTCTCGCCGTCGAAGATCGCCTCGGTGCTGAGCTGCCCGGGATCCGACCCGGCCCCTCCGGGTTCGGTCATCGCGAAAACCGAGCGCTGCTCGCCCCGGATCACCGGCATCAGGTACTGGTCGATCTGTTCCGGATCGGCGATCTTACCGAGCAGGAACATGTTCCCCTCGTCGGGCGCGGCGCAGTTCATGGCGACCGGCCCGAGCGTCGACCAACCCGCCGCCTCGTACACCAGCGCCTGCTCGACGTGGCTGAGTCCGAGCCCGCCGTATTCCACCGGCGCCTGCACAGTGAGCAGCTTCTCGGTGCGGGCCAGCTCAACCAGTTCGGCCCGCAATTCGTCGGTCGGGCCGTGCGCGGTGAGCCGGGGATCGCGCTCGAACGGCACGATCTGCTCGACGACGAAGTTCCGAACCCGATCACGCAGGGCGGCGAGATCGTCCGGCACAGAGAAATCGATCATGAATCGATTGTGTTCTATCGGTTCAGCGCGCGTGTGCGAGTTGCCGATTGCGATGTCCGACTACCCGGCACACCAGGTAGATGCTGAACGAGATCGCGGTGACGAAGGTCGACACCGGAACGCCGGGTGCCAGCGACAGCAGCAGCCCGCCGACCGCGGCGATCTCGGCGAAGATCACCGAAAGCACGGTCGCGCGCATCGGGCTCGAGGTCACCTGCGCGGCCGCCGCGGCGGGTGTGATCAGCAACGCGAGCACCAGCAGTGCGCCGACGATCTGCACCCCGAACGCGGCGGTGATGCCGAGCAGTACCGCGAACACCACCGACAGTGCCCGCACCGGCACCCCACGCGCGATCGCGACCTCGGGATCGGAACTGGCGAACAGCAACGGCCGATACACCACAGCCAGTACGGCGAGCACGCCCGCGGTACACGTGACCAGCAACGCGAGCCCGTCATAGCCGACTCCGGCGACCTGCCCGGTGAGCAGCGAGAACTTCGACCCGGCCCGCTCCGGTGCGAGCCACAGGAACAGCACCGATAACCCGAGCCCGAACGACAGCACCACCGCGATCACCGAATCGCGTTCGCGCGCACGAGAACCCAGCCACCCGAACAGAACCGCCGCGACCACCGAACCGGCGATCGCCCCGAATCCGACCCCGACACCGACGAGTAGCGCCGCCGACGCTCCGGTCAGCGACAGCTCGCTGGTCCCGTGTACCGCGAACGACATCTGCCTGGCGACGATCAGCGGCCCGATCAGCCCGGCCAGCAACCCCAGCAGGGCACTCGCCAGCAGCGCCTGCTGCACGAAGTCATAGTTGAGCAGATTCGCGGTGGTGCCGAAGTTGAACATCTGCTCGAACACCTTGGTGAGCTTGTCCATCAGGCAGTACCGCCCAGCGCGTCCATGTCGTCACCGGTGCCGACCACAACCAGGCGCCCGCGCACCCGCAACACCTCGACTTCGGTGCCGTACAACTCCGACAGCGTCGCCGATGTCATCACCTCATCGGGCGTGCCGATCCGGAACCCGCCGTCGACCAGATACAGCACCCGATCCACCAGCGGCAGGATCGGATTGATCTCGTGCGTCACGAACAGCACCGCCGTGTCGTGTTCGCGGCGGCGTTTGTCGACCAGCTCGGCCACCAGCCGCTGATTCGCCATGTCCAGGCTCAGTAGCGGTTCGTCACACAGCAGCACCGACGGGTCGCCGACCAGCGCCTGCGCGACCCGCAACCGCTGCTGCTCACCACCGGACAACGTCTCCAGCGGCGCGTGCGCGAACGACCCGGCACCCACCGCGGCGATGGCGCTGTCGACCTTCTCGGCCCGGCTGCGTCGACCACGCCAGCCGAGCCCCCACCGGTGCCCGTCCACGCCGAGTCCCACCAGGTCCACCCCGCGCAGCTGCACGCCGGCGTCGATGGTCTTCTGCTGCGGGATATAGCCGATGCCCGGATTGCCGACCCCGGCGCGCCGTCCGGCGATCTGCGCGCTGCCCGAGCTCAAGCCGAGCGTGCCGAGCAGTACCCGCAGCAGCGAGGTCTTGCCCGAGCCGTTGGGTCCGAGGACGGCGATGAACTCACCCGGTCGCACGTCGAGGTCGAGGTCATGCCAGAGGGTGCGGTCGCCGAAGGCCATGGTCGCCGCGCGCAGCCGGATCGCCGCGTCGGCGGCATCGACGTCGCGCGCGGTGGTGGATTCCGACAGTGCGGTGGCTTCGGTCATGGATGTCCTCAGCGCAGGGCCGCGGCTAGCGCCTTGGCGTTGGCGGTCTGCCACTGGATGTAATCCATTCCAGCGGGCAGGGTTTCGGTGACCTCGACAACAGCGATGCCCGCGGACTGCGCGGTGGCCCGCAGGTCCTGGGTGATCTTGTCCTCGGTCTGGGAGTTGTAGATCAGCGCCTTCACCTGCTTGCCGGTGATCAGGTCGCGGGTGGCGGCGACGGCGGCCGGGGCCGGGTCGGTCTCCTGCTCGATCGCTTCCTGGAACTCGCGCGGGGTCTTGTCCTGCGCGGTCGCGGCCAGCAGCAGGTAGTGCGCGAGCGGCTCGGACTGGGCGACCGGCGCGTTCGGTGTCTGGGTGGCGATGGTGCCGGTGATGGTGCTGACGCCGATCAGCTGATTCTTGAAGGCGACCGCGCGCTCGGTGTAGGCATTCGCGTGGGCCGCGTCGACCTGGCCGAGTTCGGCGGCGATCTGGTCGGCGACGGCGGCGACGGTGCTCACGTCGTACCAGACGTGCTCGTTCTCGTCGCCCTTGTTCACGCGCTGTTCGAAGGCCTCGACGGTCCGCTTGTCCTTACCCGAGATGGCCTTCTCGATGAACTCGTCGTAGTGGCCGCCGTTGAACACGACCAGATCCGCGTCGCTGATCTTGGCGGTGTCGGTGGCCGAGGTCTCGAACGAATGCGGGTCGGCGGCGGGATCGCTGATGATCGAGGTCACTTGCGCATCCGGCCCGGCGACGGCGGTCGCGACCGAACCCCACACATTGGTGGAGGCGACGATCTGCGGGGTACCGGAATCGGTGGAGCTGGTGCCACAGGCGCTGAGGACGACCACGGCCGCCACTCCTGCCGTGAGACCGGCGAACAAGCGGGCGAATCGAGGGTTCACGCGGCACTCCTGGCGGGCAAGCTGTAGATCGTAATGGAAATCGTTACCGTTTTAGATTAGCAGGGTGTGCGCGTGGGTATGTGCCGGGATCGAATTGTTCGGTAGTCCCAGACGGTTGGACGCTGTGTTTATTGGCGCGCTGGCGCGCGCGTGTCCGCGGCCCTGAGGGGCCGCCGATCAGGGCTCGAGACTAGAGCCTTCGGCTCAGCGCTTTCGAGCCCTGATCGGCGACCCGGCCGCGGACCGGCCACTTCGTGGCC
>NZ_JBHXMN010000033.1:0-3807 GCF_042720495.1 Nocardia sp. NPDC058480
ATGTCAATACATCGATGTCGGCGCCGACGGTGCCATCCGTTGGCCCACGGGCAGGTGCGGGAACTGACCGAGCACAGCGTCATCCTCACCGACGGCACGGAACTGCCTGCCGACCTCGTCGTCTACGCGACCGGCTACGGCTCGATGAACGGCTGGGCGGCCGACCTCATCGGTCAGGACGTCGCCGATGCGGTGGGCAAGTGCTGGGGATTCGGATCCGGCACCATCAAGGATCCGGGGCCGTGGGAAGGCGAGCTACGGAACATGTGGAAGCCGACTCAGCAGCATGGCCTGTGGTTCCACGGCGGCAATCTGCATCAGTCCCGGCACTATTCGCTGTATCCCGCGCTACAGCTGAAGGCGCGCTTCGAAGGGATTGCGACACCGGTCTTCAGGCAGCAGGCGGTTCATCACCTGAGCTGACGGCCCGTAGTGGCCGACCCTCGCTGGGTCGGCCAATACGCGGTGCCACTACGGCGTCGAGTAGCCGATGAGGGCGCCGATGCCCGCACCGATCGGGATGGTCACCAGTGCGCCGACTCCGCCGAGGAAGAAGCCGAGCACTGCGCCGATACCGGCGCCGATGAGCGCGCCGATGCCCGCGTTGTGCTGCTTGCGGGCCTGGGTGTCACCGGCCGCGTCGACGAACTCGGCCGAGTTGGCGGTGACGACGGCCGGTGCGGCGGCGGGAGTCAGCGTCGCTGACCGTCCGTCGGCGGAGATGCCTGCCACCAGATCGAAATCGCCTGCGCCGGTGATGATGCGGGTCGGCACGGCGGCGACCACCCGACCCTCCTGGTTCGTGAGGGTGACCGCACCACCGGCGACACCGAACGTGCCGTCCGGGGCGGACACCGTGAGCCCGGAGCCATCGGCCAGCGGACTCGCGGTGAACGCGACGCCGCTGTCGACGCCCTGCACGATCGGAACCGCTGCGGATGGTGCTGCCTGCGCGGTGGTGGTGGCCGCGAGGCCGACAGCTCCTGTCGCGAGAACGGCGATCGCGCTGAATTTCGAGAAATGCATCCTGCCCCTCCAGTCTGCCCGCCAATCCGGCGGAACATCCTCTGCCGGACCGGATCTCGGTCCGAGAACATTTTCGCATCGTCAACGATTCCGTGGAACCCACCAGCGGTGATACCGGAAAAACATCATCACTTCGACACAAAGGGCGAATTACCTTGCCACACCATAGATATTGATACGGTTGCCGGAAATATGCCTATGCCTATGTGCGCCGGTCGGATTTCGTTGGCAGGATCGAAGGAGTTCAACGATCCGAGACGAAGGGGAACCGATGACAATCCTGGTTACCGGGGCGACGGCCAATATCGGGCGCATGGTCGTGGACCAGCTGATCGCGCGAGGTGCCACCGACATTCGCGCGCTGACGATCAACCCGAGCAAGGCCGCGCTGCCCGCCGGGGTTCAGGTGGCCAAGGGGCATCTGGGCAGGCTGGACAGCTTGCCCGCCGCATTCGCGGGCGTCGACCGGATGTACCTGGCACCGTCGCCGGACAATGTCACCGAGGTGCTCGAGCTGGCGCGGGCAGCCGGTGTGCGACACGTCGTCGATCTGTCCGGTGAACCCGAAAGCTGGTGGGGCAGTGTCTGTAAGGCCGTAGAGGGCAGCGGCCTGGCCTGGACCCATCTGTGGCCTGCCGACTTCATGGAGAACACCCTGACGTGGTCCCAGCAGATCCGTGCGAACGGTGCCGTCTGGGAGCCGCACCCCGACAGCGCGAGCGCGCCCATCGCCATGAACGACATCGCCGCCGTCGCCGCCACCGCCCTACTCACCGACGGACATCTCGGCCGCGCGCACTCGCTCGCGGGCCCGGAGATCCTGTCCCGCGCCGACCTGGTCGCACACCTCTCCGACGCGCTCGACCGTGACATCACCTTCCGCACCTCGACCCGCGAGGAAACCATCGCCGCCCTGCGACCCACCATGGGCGACAACACGACCTGGTACGTCGACAATGTCCTGCTCGACTACGTCCCGACCCCGGAATCCCTGCCTATCACCAGCGTCGAGGACATCACCGGCCACCCCGCCACCACTTTCAACCACTGGGCGCACGCGAACGCCGCCCGCTTTCTCGCCGACTGACGCATCCGGTCGCGGGTGCCGGCCCGTGTATCGGGAACGGTCGCGGAAATGATGCGGAGGTGTCGGGCGGCGTGCGCACTGGTGACATATCCGATTGCAGCGCTTGGTTTTCGGGGAGGGGGCCCGGTGAGCAATGTCCTTCTCGCCGTCCATGATTTAGTGGGCCCGGTGCTCGCGATGAGTCCGGCACCGGAGGCTCCGCCGGCCTCCGAGCGGCTTCTGCAGCTGGTGCGCTACCTTTCGTGGCTCGCGCTCCTGCTGGTCCCGGTGCTGGTGATCGTCGTGGTCGTCGTCCTCGTGCGGGTACTGCGGTCGCGCTCCACCGAGCCGAGCCTGCCACCGCACCGGACGCCGCCGTCGAGCCCGGCCCCCGCCCCACCAACCGCCGACGCGCCGGCGCCACCGTCGTCCTCGCGCCCGCTTCGGGGCGGATGGCACGCGGTGCCCGATCCGACCGACCGACCGAGCGCGGTACCGGACCTCCCGCTCCCCGGAGCGGATGGCTGGCCGCCACCGGACCCGACGGTGTGGGGACGTCCCGGGCAGAGCTGATCGCCCGACCCGGCACCGGAATATTCCTTGCCCCGTGAAAGGGGATGTTGCGGGGTACAAGGAATCGGGAGGCGCTGAGGGAGTTCGACCAAACCTTTGTGCGGTCGGTTCCTGGAAGCCATCGGAAATGCCACCATGTGGGCATTTCGGGTGGCTTCCAGGGGTTCGGCGGTATTGCTGTGGGAAAGATTTTGGCGCCAATAGGCCGATTGGTCGCGGCGGTCGCATTGATTGTCGGGGCGATTGTCGCGCTGCAGGGGCGTTTACCTGGGACGGTTGTTCCCAGTGAATCCGGCGGAACCTCGCCGGTGGCTGTCGCATTGATGCCGGTATTGCTGCTGGTTTCGGTGGTGATCTTGCTCGCGGGAGCCATCGTCAGTCAGCACCGGCTGCCATTGGCGATGCCCGCGGTCGAGCGTGATCTCGGGGTTCGCTTGTCGTTCAGGCGTTTCGCGGTGCTGACCCCGATTGCGCTCAGTGCTGTCGCGCTGACGTTCGCGGTCGGTGTCACCATGCTGTTCGTATTGCCCGGTGCCAGGCGTCAGCCGACTTCGGCGCCGCCGGTGACCGCGGCGAAAGCGTGGGCGCCGCCGGTGTCGGGCGAGGTCGATGTGCAGGTGATCGATTCGGCGGTCGAGCCGGCGCGCCTGAGCGGGATGGCGTTGCTGGGGGCGGTGGGGCTGGCGGTCGTGCTGATCGGTATCGCGTTGGCCGGTCTCGTCGGCGTCACTGTCGCCGGGCGGCGGGCCCCCGTGGTCGACGGGGCGCAACTGACCGAAGAGGAGGTGGTGAATACGGTCCACTCGCTGACCAGGGCCGCCGAGATGGGCCTGGCGGCGATGAACGCACCGGGACAGGACGCGCGCACCGCGGTGATCGCCTGCTATGTGGCGATGGAGGCCGGACTGGCGGCGGATCGTGCCGCGGCGCCGTTGATTTCGGATACCCCGAGGGAAGTGCTGGAGCGGGCATTCGACAGTGGCGTGCTGCACGACGACGGCGCACACGAACTGGTAGCGCTGTTCGAGGAGGCCAGGTTCAGTCCGCACGCCATGCTGGGCTGGCAGCGCATCCGTGCCGAACAACTGCTGCGCCTGGTACTCGCCGACCTCCAAGCCCGCGACGAGGTATCCGTTTGACAC
>NZ_JBHXMN010000034.1:0-1677 GCF_042720495.1 Nocardia sp. NPDC058480
AGTGGTCCTGGTCGTAGGTTTTTCGGGGGTTCACGCGGCTGCTGGTTGTGCGGCAGGCTGGTGGTCGCAGCCGGTGTGCTGCTGGGAGTGCTCGTTCTGTGTGTGCCGCTCGATCCGGGCCAGTAGGTCGGCGAGGTCGGTCTGGGTGAACTTCCATTCGTAGGGCCGAGCGGTCTCGTTGTAACGACGCTCGAAGGCGATGAGCCGGTCTTCGACCTGGTCAAGGCTGGTGAAGTCGTTGGGAGAGACAACTTTTCGCTGCACGATGGAGAAGTAGATCTCGATCTGGTTCAACCAGGACGCGTGCACCGGGGTATGGACCATGACCGCGTTGGGGAACCGTGCGGCTAGCCGGTCGCAGGCGGCTTTGCCGCGGTGTGACGAGCCGTTGTCGACCACCCAGAACACGCGTTTGGCCGAGGCGTAAGGCTCGCTGGTCATGACTTTTTCCACGAGGGTCATGAACGGCACGATCCCGGTCTTGGCCGCGCAGTGGCCGAACACGCGGGCGCCGCCGACGTCGTAGGCGGCAAGGTAGGACAACGATCCACCCCGGTCGTATTCGTGGTTGACGCGCATCATGCGGGCGGTGCCTGGTGCCAGGGTTGGGTGGCATCGGCAGCGGGCCTGGATCGAGGTCTTCTCGTCGGAGGAGATCACGTATTCGCCATCGGCCAACGGCTGCCCGTCCCAGGTCCGCTGGTAGAGGTCCAGCACCTGGGCGGCTTTGAGCCCGAAGCCGGGGTCGCGGACGAAGATCCACGACCGGTGCTGCCAGGGCTTGAGCGCGGCACCCGACAGGATCCGGCGCACGGTAGAGGCCGAAATAGCCTTGGCGATACCGGATTTGACCGCCTCAGCGGACAGTTCGCTGCTGCTCCACCGCGACAACGGCACGCCCGTCTGGGCCGGCAACTGGCAGGCCAGCGCTGTGACCTCGGCGCGTTGGAGCGGGCTGAAACGCGGGGGCCGGCCCGAGCGGGGCCGGTCTTTGAGCCCGTCGAACCCGTGGTCTGCGTATCGGCCACGCCAGGTGCGCACCGTGTCGAGATGGATCTGCCGCCGAAGAGCGATCTTGTTGTTGGAATAGCCAAGGGCGGCGTCCAGCACGATCCGGACACGGACGACCAGCGCGAATCCAGCGGTGCGGGAGTAAGCCAGTTTCTCGAGCCTGCGCCGCTCGGAGGCAGTCAACACAATCTGGCGAGCATGAGCAACCGGCACGAAAACAGTGTATTTACAACCTCTTTCGGCGCACCCGACCGCAACGGTCTTGCTCGATCCCGTCACCGGAGCCGGATCCACACGCGGGAAGCGGCAAGATGACCTCATGCCCGCGATCCCGGACTCGACTAAGACCTCCCTGGCCCAACGGCTGCGCCAACACGCCGCCGAGCGTTGGCCTCAGCTGAGCGGCCTGCACGTCCGATACCACGGCCAATTCGCCTACGTCGAGGGCGAACTGGCCGACGGCCACCGGCTGCCTCTCATCCGGCTCCGCTACGGCAGCTCGGCCTCCACCTGGGGATTCGGTCTCTACCTCGCCAGCAGCGGCAAATACGAAAACCAGATCCTGCCCACCGGCTTCACCGCAGGCAGCCCCCAGGAAGCCCTTGACTGCGCCTGCGATCTCTACCTCGGACACTGACCCCCGAACGACTTACGGGCGTGACCACT
>NZ_JBHXMN010000035.1:0-1359 GCF_042720495.1 Nocardia sp. NPDC058480
TTCACCGCAGGCAGCCCCCAGGAAGCCCTTGACTGCGCCTGCGATCTCTACCTCGGACACTGACCCCCGAACGACTTACGGGCGTGACCACTAAGCGCGCCGAGTCGCTCCAGGGCCTCCTGAGGCGTGTACTCTTGCTCGCCCTGCCCGTGTGCGGCTTGGTTCCGGATCGTTTGCTGCACGCCCACACCGAAGCCGAGGAGCCCTCGGTTCATCGAGGTGACCGACTTGTGTTTTGGGTCGCCAGGCCAGCGCAGACGCGGTCGACCCGGCTCGGGCGCCTTGTCTGAGAACGCTTCCTGCCATACCACTACGCCCTCGATGTCATGGCGGCTGGTCTGCTGGCGGCCGTACCACTCCACGGCATCGGCAGCGGAAGACACCGCGCGCCGATACTCGCCGATCTGCCAGAGCTTCTTTGCGGCGCCCCAGATCAGTGCATGAAGTTCAGTAGGACCGAGTTGGGGTGGGGTGTCGTGTTCAGCGTTCTGAACGAGCGCCGCAATTTGACCGGCGAGCATGTCGGTGTAGTCCAGGATCTCTTCGATCCGGGTGTTGTATGCGACGGCTTGCCAGCGGTGGATGAGGTTCTGATCGGCGTTCCATCCGTTGCTGTCGTAGAACGGGCTATCCATAACAATCGACGCGGCGAGGCCAGCTCGGCCTGCTGCTACCGCGACGTCCCGTCGTGCCCTGCTGAGAGCCCCGGACGGGACACCGTCTCGAACCTCGTACTCGCCTGCACCGTTGGAATTCTTCTGCACCCACACGTGCAGGGAAGCCCACGCCTCGAACGCCGCTCGGAATCGCTCGACGTCAGCGAGGACAGCGCGGAGGCGCGCAGGAGTCTCATACTTGCCCACCGAGCCACGGTACGTGACCTGATGGACCTTATCGAGCGAATTCTCTGCGCCGGCGCGACCATCCGGGCACGGTCGTCTGCCGGTGTGCAAGCCCCGACTCTCACGCGGAACCGGCGGCGCGGGCGTGTCGCTGAATCACGGAAGGTCAGCGGGCAGAGACGACTCCGGCGCAATGTGCTGCTGGCGAGGCAAGATGACGAGGTCGCAGAACTCTCGACCTACTCCCTATTGTGGGCTTGGGTCGGGCGGCAGTCCTTGTCGGGAGAGGAGAATCGACCTGTGGAGTTGAAGGTGTTCGAGGAGGCACAGCGCGAGCTGGAACTGTGGCGGCTTCGTCAGATTCGGAACCCACCTGAACAGCCCGAGCGGGGCAGCGACCTGGACGAGGACGACAAGGCTTTCGGGCCTTGACCCCGGGTGATGGACACGCTTGATCTTGGTCTCAGACCAGAAAAGCGAGAAGATCTACCCGATGCCCAAGAAGAACTACACCGAC
>NZ_JBHXMN010000036.1:0-1334 GCF_042720495.1 Nocardia sp. NPDC058480
GGGCCTTGACCCCGGGTGATGGACACGCTTGATCTTGGTCTCAGACCAGAAAAGCGAGAAGATCTACCCGATGCCCAAGAAGAACTACACCGACGAGTTCCGCCGCGACGCGGTCGCGCTCTACCGCGACACCGCTGGCGCGACCGTGGCCGGGATCGCCACCGACCTCGGCATTTCCCACGGCTCGCTGACCGCGTGGCTCAAAAACGCCGGCGTCCCGATCCGTAAACCCCGAACAACGTCGGTGCCCGGGCCCGCCAGCGATGAAACCCCCGAGCAAGAAGCCGCCCGCCTGCGGGCAGAGCTCGCCCAGGTCAAGGCCGAGAAGACAAAGCTCGAGACCGAGCGCGACATCCTGCGATCGGCGGCCAAATATTTCGCCGGGGAGACGCGCTGGTGACCCGCTTCCAGTTCGTCGCCGACCACTCTCACACCTTCGAGGTGAAGCGGTTATGCCAGGTCGCCGAAGTCGCCCGGTCCTCGTACTACGCGTGGATCGGTGCCGCCGACAAACGAGCCGCCCGTGCCGACGCCGATGCTGATCTCGCCACCAAGATCCGTGCCGTCCACGACCAGGACAACACCTGCGGGCGGCCCAGGATCACCGCTGAACTCAACGCCGGCGCACCCGCCGGGCAGCGGATCAACCACAAACGGATCGCAAGGATCATGCGCGAGAACAACATCGAGGGTTTACGGCTTCGCCGCAGGCACCGCACCACGGTGCCCGAGCCTGCCGACACCCCGGCCGCTGACCTGGTGCGCCGGGATTTCACCGCGAACGCGCCGAATACCAAATACGTCGGTGACATCACCTATCTGCCCTGCGGAGACGGCGAGTTCTTGTATTTGGCCACGGTGATCGACTGCTTCTCCCGCCGCCTGGTCGGGTGGTCGATCGCTGACCACATGCGCACCGAACTCGTCGAAAACGCCCTGGCCGCTGCCGCTGCGACCCGCGGCAGCCTCGCTGGATCGATCTTCCATGCAGACCACGGAAGTCAGTACACCGCAAAGGATTTCGCGACACTCTGCACGACACTGGGTGTCACCCAATCGACGGGAGCGGTGGGCTCGAGCGCAGATAATGCCCTCGCGGAATCGTTCAACGCGACCCTGAAACGCGAGACGCTGCAAGGCGCTGCCCGGTGGGAATCACCGCGGGCGGCGCGGTTGGCGGTGTTCCGGTGGATCACCCGCTACAACACTCGACGAAGGCACTCCTACTGCGGGTATCTCAGCCCTGCCGACTACGAATCCGCTCACGCGCCCGATAACATGGCTCAAGCCGCGTAATCACAAACCCCCGTGTCCAGTTTCCGGGGTCAAGGCCC
>NZ_JBHXMN010000038.1:0-1328 GCF_042720495.1 Nocardia sp. NPDC058480
CCTCCCTGCCCTAAAGGACGGGGACTCCTACCAGCGTCCTCGGGCGCTCTCGGCGGGTTCCTGCTTCACCGCACAGCGCCGGAACAAGCCCCGGACTCACCCGCACTCCACAAGCGTTTAACCTCTCCGCCTGACCAGCGGCGAGGATATTCTTGGCGGCGTTGACATCCCGATCATGAACAGCCCCACACCCACACGTCCACGACCGCACCGACAACGGTTTCGGACCATCGACAACCCCACATGCCGAGCACAGCTGCGACGATGGGAAGAACCGGTCGACCTTGGCGAAATACCGTCCGAAGCGGGCCGCTTTCTCCCCGACCATGCGAGTGAACATCGCCCAACCCGCATCATGCACCGACTTCGCCAGACGAGTCCGCGCCAACCCCTTCACACACAAATCCTCGACGAACACCGCTTGGTTATCACGGACAATCGACGTGGACAGTTTGTGCGCGAAATCGCGGCGCTGATCAGCGATCTTTGCGTGTGCGCGGGCAACCCTGACCCGGGCTTTGCCCCGGTTACTGGAGCCCTTCTGCTTCCGTGCAAGTGCTTGTTGAGCTTTACGGAGCTTGCGTTCGGCCCGACGAAACAACCGCGGGTTCTCGATGACCCGCCCATCGGACAGGACCGCGAACGAGCTCAACCCCAGATCGATACCCACCACGGCATCAACCTCGGGCAGCGGCCGGGTTTCTGCCTCTACCACGAACGACGCGAAATACCTTCCGGCCGCGTCCTTGATCACCGTGACCGATGAGGGTTCCGACGGCAGCCGACGCGACCACGCCACCTTCACGTCCCCGATCTTGGGCAACCGCAACTTCTCCCCCGTGGTGACCGCGAACCGGGCGTTACGGGTGAACCGGATCGCCTGCCGATGATCGCGACGCGACCGGAACCGCGGCGCGGCGATCTTCGCCCCTTTCCGTGTGCCGGTGACCGAGCCGAAGAAGTTACGGTAGGCGGTATTCAGATCAGCCAGGGCCTGCTGCAACACCACCGCCGACACCCCACCCAACCACGCTCGCTGCGGAGTCTTCTTCGACTCCGTCAACAACTTCGACAGTTCCGAATCAGTAACCCGGCGGCCCTCCCGGAACGCCTGCTGCCGGATGGCCAGGGCGTCGTTGAACACGACTCGGGCGCAGCCGAATGCTTGCGCCAACGACTGCTGCTGCCCCACCGTGGGGTAGAGGCGGAAGTTGTAGCGCAGCTGCATGACCGACAGTGTGGCACCGGGGTACGACAACAAACCAGCCACCGGGAAGCACCTGGTCCCGAAAGCCATGCAAGACCATCGCGTTCAGGGCACGCTCGGC
>NZ_JBHXMN010000039.1:0-1263 GCF_042720495.1 Nocardia sp. NPDC058480
GGAGCCGTCGAAGGTGGGATCGGCGATTGGGACGAAGTCGTAACAAGGTAGCCGTACCGGAAGGTGCGGCTGGATCACCTCCTTTCTAAGGAGCAATTCTCCAGCTCATTCCCAACACAGGTTGGTGAGTGGTTGGCAGAGACAGTTTCGGACCCATTCGTGGTCCGGCTGGAGCTCATGGGTGGAACACTGACAACTTTCATCGCATACGGGTGGTCCTCAGTGACTATCCGCGATGGGTATACCGACACACTATTGGGTCCTGAAAGAACACGCGAAAGTGTTTTTTCTGGCAAAACAAACGATCCGCTCGGATCTTCGTACGTACCGCAGAGCTTGCTCTGGCCGGCGTCGAGACCAGGTTTGAGCGGGTGTGTTGTTTGAGAACTGCACAGTGGACGCGAGCATCTTTGTTAGTAAGTGTTTAAGAGCGTACGGTGGATGCCTTGGCACCAGGAGCCGATGAAGGACGTAGGAGGCTGCGATAAGCCTCGGGGAGCTGTCAACCGAGCTGAGATCCGAGGATTTCCGAATGGGGAAACCCAGCACGAGTGATGTCGTGTTACCCGCATCTGAATATATAGGGTGTGTGGAGGGAACGTGGGGAAGTGAAACATCTCAGTACCCACAGGAAGAGAAAACAACAGTGATTCCGTGAGTAGTGGCGAGCGAAAGCGGATGAGGCTAAACCGTGTACATGTGATACCCGGCAGGGGTTGTGTATTCGGTGTTGTGGGGTCTTCTTTCTTGATTCTGCCGGATCAAGCGAGAGTAAGAAACCGTTGGGTTAGTCGAAGTGGTCTGGAACGGCCCGTCGTAGAGGGTGATAATCCCGTAGACGAAAACTCAACGGCTCTCGTAGAAGATACCCGAGTAGCAGCGGGCCCGTGAAATCTGCTGTGAATCTGCCGGGACCACCCGGTAAGCCTGAATACTCCCTGGTGACCGATAGCGGACTAGTACCGTGAGGGAAAGGTGAAAAGTACCCCGGGAGGGGAGTGAAATAGTACCTGAAACCGTGCGCTTACAATCCGTCAAAGCCTTCGCAAACTTGTTTGTGTGGGGTGATGGCGTGCCTTTTGAAGAATGAGCCTGCGAGTCATCGGTGTGTGGCGAGGTTAACCCGTTGAGGGGTAGCCGTAGCGAAAGCGAGTCTGAATAGGGCGTTTTTAGTCGCACATTATGGACCCGAAGCGGAGTGATCTACCCATGGCCAGGGTGAAGCGACGGTAAGACGTCGTGGAGGCCCGAACCCACTTAGGT
>NZ_JBHXMN010000040.1:0-1216 GCF_042720495.1 Nocardia sp. NPDC058480
ACGGCACGGCGGGCCGGTTGTTGAGCGGCCACCTGACCGTGGCCTTGGCAGCCGGCGAGAAGGTGCAGGTGTCGACGGACGGCGGCCGCAGCTGGTTCGATGCACTGATGAAGTCGGATGGCACGTGGGTGGCGACTGATCCCAATACGCACACGAGCAACTGGACGATCCAGACACGTGTGGTGAGCGCGGCGGGGGGAACCGGTGAGATCCACTCGACGGATGTCGTCTTGAAACCATTCGTGTTGCCGCCAACCAGCCTCGCCATAGTGGGCGACGTTGTCGTGGTGAAATTCGATGGTTCGCAGGTTCAGGCAGGTTCGGAACTGGAAGTTAAATTTGGCACGCGTGTATTTGTGCGGACGTTGACCGCCGAGGAAATCGCAACCGGCACCGCGACGTATCCCTGGCCGAAGAACACCACAGCCATTCCGGCCGTGGCGATCATCGATTCGGCGGGCAATGCCTCTCAATATCGGACCTTGGCGTCGTTCGAGTTTCATGAGAATTTCGATACGCTGAAGTCGGTGCCTTTGTTCGAGGGGCAATCGTGTGAGCTGGCGTTTTTCACGCTGACCGGAATTCGGGACGCTGGTCACGATAAATGGAGTCAAGGGCTATATACAGGCAACGATTTCAAACTCGATCCGACCTACGGACTGTCGGCGCCTCCTTCGACGACGGCACTCGGGATTACGGGAAAAGTCAGGCTCGACCTGAAGGATGGCATCAGCGCGACACGATTTTCTTGCGACGTCGGGGATGTCACGACAACCGAGAGTTTGGTACTGCTCTTCCTCGATAGTGCCGGCAAGGTGATCTATAAGAGTAGTGCGATTACGATGTCTGGCGGGATTCGTCAGCATGTCGCAATCGACATGCCGAAAGGTCTGTCATTCACGTCGATCGAGTTCGATCAACAAGGCAATGTTCCGGTGCATAAATTGCTGACATGGGTGGACAATTTCTCGTTTTCCGCCCAAGCAGCGAGCCAGGTGTTCGATCGGCCGGCGTTGCAGGAGTTGGTCGGAGATACCGCGTACTACGGCGGCGCTGGCAACGACGTCTTCAGCGTGGCCGATGTCAAATATTTCGACGGGGCCGGCGCAGGTGTCCATGGCGGGGCGGGCACGGACACGCTGAAACTCACGGGTGCCGGCCAGACGCTGGACATCTCGAAGCTGCTGAACGTCGGCGGCCACGACAAGATCACGTC
>NZ_JBHXMN010000041.1:0-1036 GCF_042720495.1 Nocardia sp. NPDC058480
GTTCAACGCGAAGTAGCGCAGCGCCGCGAACTCGGACTCGATCCAGTTCAACCACGACGAATACGTCGGTAAGAACACCAACTCCACCTCATGTGCCGCGGCCCAGTCCCGGACCTCGGCCCGCTTATGCGGGGAGAAGTTGTCGGCGATGACATAAAGCTTGCCGTCGGGCCAGCGGGCACGCAGCGACTTCAACAACCCGAGAAACTCCTGCCACCGCTTACGATCCCGGATCCGGTAGTGGATCTTCCCGGTAGCCAGATCCAGCGCGCCGAGCAGATGCCGAACACCCTGGGTGCGGTGGTAGGTCGCCCGCAACCGTCTGGGCTTGGACTGCGGAAACCATCCGCGACCAGCGCGGGGTTGCAGGTTCAACGGCCCGAACTCATCGACACAGACCACCCGCCCGTCCGCGGGTCGATGGTCGTAGAGATCGAGGATCCGGTTCATCTTCGTGGCGAACTCGGGATCAGTGCCGGCTTTCCAGGTCTTGACCGCCTGCCACGACACACCCTCTGCTTTCAAGATCTTGCGCAGTGTTTCACGGCTGATCTCGGCGATCTTGTTGGTGGCCAGCACTTCTCGTAGTTTCGATAGGCTCCAGACCGAGAATGGCCAGCCGAGGTCTCGCGGGCAGCACCGGGCGATACAGGCAATGCGTTCACGCGTTGCCCGGTCCGCCTTCTTCGGTCTGCCCGCGCTCCATTTTGGGTCCAGCGCCTCGAACCCCCGTTCGTTGAAGTCGTGGATCACTTGCCGCACATAGGCTTCGCTGACCTGCATCAACCGGGCGATCGCGGGGACCGGTTGACGTTGTGCCGAGGCCATCACCACGATCGCACGCCGCATCCTGATCGGTTGTTTGCTTGTCTTCGTGATCTTCTGCAACCGGCGACCCTCGTCCGGGGTCACCTCTCGCACAAACACTTCCGGCTTCCTGGCCACCGGCACCACCTCCACCGGGGAGCATCACCGGTCGCGGGCGCGCGATCAACTCGACCAGTTACCGAGGCAACCTTCCTGGACGAGGCACTAG